>NZ_CP162553.1:3600000-4200000 GCF_040939785.1 Bradyrhizobium lupini | reverse complement strand
AGATCGACCGGCAGGCGTTGCTGAGGATGTGAGCCACCGCTGCCATCGCCCGCGAAGGCGGGCGATGACAACCAGGATTAAGGTGCCTTCCCCAGATGCTCCATCGCGTCCTCCGCCCGGAGCGGCACCCGCGACGCCTCGTTGTTGAGATCGACGAGCTGCGCCAGGAGCCCCATAAGCGCCTTACGGTCCGCTGGCTTGAGCGGCTCGAGCATCCGCGCCTGGGCGCGTTCGACGGCGGGAATGATGTCGCGCAGGATCGCCGCGCCTGATTTGGTCAAATAGAGCAGCTTGATCCGCTTGTCTTCCGGCGCCGGCCTGCGCTCGACGAAATCCTTGGCCTGAAGCCGCTCGATCACGCTGCCGAGCGTGGAGCGATCGAAGGCGATCACCGCGGACAGCCGCGTCGCGTCGATGCCGGGGTGGGTGTGGATCGCGATCAGCGCCGCGTATTGCACCGGCGTGAGGTCGAACGCCTTGCACTCCTCCATGAAGATCGAGACCGCGATCTGCTGCATGCGCCGGAACAGATAGCCCGGCGCCGCATAGACCGCGTCTATCGTGATTGGAGGGGCAGGCTTACTCGGCATCGGGCTGCTTCTCCGGCGCGGCGTTGACGAACGCCGGCAGGGCCTTGGCCGCAGCTTCCGCTTCAAGCAGGCGCGGATAGGCGGAGACGTCGACGCCGAAGCGGCGCGCATTGGCGAGCTGCGGCACAAGACAGAGATCGGCGAGCGTCGGCACATCCCCGAAGCAGAACGGGCCCGGCTCGTTTCTGATCAGCGTCTCGCACGCCGCGAGCCCCTCGCGGTTGACCCAGGCCGCCCAGTCCTGAACCTTCTCCTCGGCAAGGCCGAGCTCGCGCAGCCGCGCCAGCACCTTCAAGTTCTGCACGGGGTGAGTGTCGCAGGCGATCGCCAGCGCGAACGCCCTCACCTTGGCGCGCTGCAACGCATCCCTCGGCAACAGGGGCGGGTTGGGATGGGTCTCGTCGAGCCATTCGATGATGGCGACCGATTGGGTCAGCACTGCGCCCGCATCGTTCTCCAGCGCCGGCACCAGGCCTTGCGGATTGATGGCGAGATAGGCTGGCGCACATTGCTCGCCCTTGCGAAGATGATGCGGCAGGTGCTCGGCACCGCGGCCTTTGAGGTTCAGCGCGATGCGTACCCGGTAGGCGGCGCTGGAGCGGAAATAGCCGTGCAGCTTCATCGGAACCCTCCCGTTTCGTTCTTGTTCGCACGTTGACGCTACCCAGATCGTAAGTATACTGTCAATCAACAAAGCGACGGGAGCCGCACCATGGAAGCCGTGACCAAGACGCCGGAACGCGAGGCGTTCTACAAGAAGATCGACGGCGAGAATCTCACCGCGCTCTGGACGGTCATGAGCGATTTGATCACGCCGGAGCCGAAGAGCGCCTGCCGGCCGCATCTGTGGAAGTTCGACATCATCCGCGACTACATGACCGAAGCCGGCAAGCTGATCACGGCGAAAGAGGCCGAGCGGCGCGTGCTGGTTCTGGAAAACCCCGGCCTGCGCGGACAGTCGAAAATCACCACGTCGCTCTATGCCGGCGTGCAGATGGTGGTGCCCGGCGACGTCGCGCCCGCGCACCGGCACAGCCAATCGGCACTGCGCTTCGTGCTCGAAGGCAAGGGCGCCCACACCGCCGTGGACGGCGAGCGCACCGCGATGGAGCCCGGCGACTTCATCATCACGCCGTCGATGACCTGGCACGATCATTCCAACGAGACCGACCAGCCGATGTTCTGGCTCGACGGTCTCGACATTCCGCTGGTGCAGTTCTTCGACTGCTCTTTCGCGGAAGGCTCCAACGAGGATCAGCAGAAGATTACAAGGCCGGCCGGCGACAGCTTTGCACGCTACGGCCACAATCTGCTGCCGGTCGACGTGAAGCGGAGCTCGAAGACTTCCCCGATCTTCAGCTATCCCTATGCCTACACGCGCGAGGCACTGGAGAAGGCTCGCGCGAGCCAGGAGTGGGATGCCTGTCACGGGCTGAAGCTGAAATTCAGCAACCCCGAGACCGGCGACTTCGCGATGCCGACCATCGGCACGTTCATCCAGCTGCTGCCGAAGGGCTTCAAGACCGCGCGCTATCGCGCGACGGACGCGACGGTGTTCTGTCCGATCGAGGGCCACGGCCGTACCCGCATCGGGGATGCGACGTTCGAATGGGGCCCGCGCGATTTGTTCGTGGTGCCGAGCTGGCAATGGGTCACGCACGAGGCTGATATGGATGCGGTGCTGTTCAGCTTCTCGGATCGCCCCGTGCAGCAGAAGCTGGATTTGTTCCGGGAGGATCGCGGGAATGCGTGAGGTACGCTGCTGGTAGCATCGTCATTGCGAGCGCAGCGAAGCAATCCAGAATCTTTCCGCGGCGACAGTCTGGATTGCTTCGCTGCGCTCGCAATGACGGAGTAAACCTCACCGCCAGTGCAACAGCCGCGTCTCCAGCCAGTTGATCACCCTCCCCACCATCAACCCAAACACCGACAAAATCACCACGCCCGCGAGCAGCTGATCCGTCTGCATCAAATTGCCAGCCTGCAGCACGAACGCGCCGATGCCGTACTGCGCGCCGATCATCTCGGCGCTGACGACGAGCAGCAGCGCCACCGACGAGGTGATACGGAAGCCGGCGAGGATCGCGGGCAGCGCGCCCGGCCAGACCACCTTGCGCACGATGGTGGCGAACGGCACGTTGAAGCTCTGCGCCATGCGGATGAGGTTGCGCGGCACCGCGTCGACGCCGCTATAGACCGAGATCGCGGTCGAGAAGAACACCCCGAGCGCAATGGTCGCGATCTTCGGCTCTTCACCGATGCCGAGCCAGAGGATCAACAGCGGCAGCAGCGCGATCTTCGGGATCGGGAACAGCGCCGAGATGAAGGTGATGCCGACGCTGCGCGCCAGACGCGACAGGCCGATGGCAAAGCCAACGGCGACACCGGCTGCCGTGCCGAGCAGCCAGCCGACACCGATGCGCAGGAGCGACGCGGAAAGGTGCTGCCACAGCGCACCCGAGATCGCGAGCTGGTAGATCGCCCGCGCGATCGCCGATGGCGGTGGCAGGAATAGCGGATTGACCAGGCCGGTGCTGCCGGCGGCCTGCCAGATCGCAATGACCAGCGCGAGCGCGATCCAGCCGCCGAAACGGCTGCTCGCCGGCACGAAGCCGGCGCCGCGAAAGCGGACGCGCCGGACCGCTTCATCCTTCGTCGATGTTCCCGCCGGAGCGCGATCAAGCATGCTGGACCTCGCGCTCGGCATCGATCGCCTCGTTGCGGATCAGCGACCAGATCTGGTTCTGAAGCGCGAGCAGCTTTTCACGGGCTGCAATGTCACCGCGCTCAGTGCGCGTCATCGGCACGCTCACGACCTCGCGAATACGGCCAGGGCGCCGCGACAGCACCACGATGCGGTCGGCAAGCCTCGCCGCCTCTTCGAGATTATGCGTGACATACACGGCGCCCATGCCGCCATCGGCGAGCAGCCGGACGAAATCCTCCATCAGCAGTTCGCGGGTCTGCGGATCCAACGCCGACAATGGCTCGTCCATCAGGAGAATGGCCGGCCTGACCGCGAGCGCGCGCGAAATGCCGACGCGCTGGCGCATGCCGCCGGAAAGCTGCTTTGGATAGGTTTTGCGAAAATCGGTCAGGCCGGTGCGGCGCAAGGCGTCCTCGACCAGCGCGCGGCGCTGCACGGCCGAGAGCTGGGTGTGCAGCAGCGGGAATTCGACGTTCTCCTCCACATTCGCCCAGGGCAGCAGCGCAAAGTCCTGGAACACGAAGGTGAGCGGATTGAGGCTGTCCGCCGGCGGCGATCCACGCAGCTCGGGCGCGCCGGAGGTCGGCAGCAACAGCCCGCCGAGGATCGACAGCAACGTGCTCTTGCCGCAGCCCGACGGCCCCACGATCGCCACCACCTCGCCCGCGCTGACGGTGAACGAGACGTTGTCGAGCACGGCGAGATCGCCGAAGCGATGGGTGATGTGGTTGGCGATCAGGTCCATGGACTGCGTTCTACTCTCAATCCGCCTTCACGAATTCCTTGGCGATGATCGCATTCGCGTCGAAGCCCTTGTCGGCAAAACCCTGCTCCTGGAGCCATTTGATCTGGTTGTCGACGTTCTTCACATCCAGCTTGCCGTCGGGATCGATATAGGCGCAGTTGCCGACCACCTGCTCGACCGGGAGGTTCGTATATTTGGCGATGATCTCCAGCAGCGGCTTTGTCTTGTCATTGATCGGCGCGACACCGTCCTTCATCGCGGCGAGGATGACGTCGTGATATTCGCGGTCGGCCTTTGCCAAGGCGCCGAGCAGCTTCGTCACCAGCACCTTGTTGGTCAGCGTCTTCGGCGAGGCGAACACCGCGCCCAATTGCCAGGGTGTCTCGTCGCCGACCCAGCCGAGAAACTTCGCACCACCGTCGTCCATCAGCTTTCGCGCGGTGGAGATCGGCAGCAGCGCTGCATCCACGGTCTCGCCCTTCAGCGCGGCCGCCGCATTCGACAGCGATTGCAGCGGCACAATCTTCACGTCGGCGAGCTTGAAACCGTATTTGTCGGCAAGCAGGCCGAGCGAATAGTGAAAGGAGGAGCCAACCTGCGTCATCGCCACGCGCTTGCCCGCGAGGTCCTTCGGCGTCTTCAGACCGCTCGCATAGGCGTTGTTGCTGGCGAAATAGCCGATCAGGGGATAACCAGCCTTCTCGCGGCTCATGCCGCCGATCACCTTGAGCACGCCCTTGCCGGCGAGATTGTAAAGACCTGCGGTGAAGGCGGTGACGCCGAAATCGATGTCGCCCGAGGTCGTCGCCACCGCGATCGGCTGCGCCGCGTCGAAGAATTTCAGCTCGACCTCGAGGCCGGCCTCGCGGAAATAGCCCTTGTCCTGCGCGATGAACACCGGCGCGGAGGAGGATAGCCTGAGCACGCCGATCCTGGCCTTCAGCGCGTCCTCGGCTCGGGCCGTGCCCATTGCTGTGATCGCCATCAGGCCAGCTAGCGCGAGCCGCACAATCCCGATCATTTCGTTTCCTCCGCCGTCGAAATCTTGCAGTCGGTTACAGGCCTTCAGGCACGGGCTGGTCCCGTCCGATAAAGGCGCCCTGTTGTTTCAACGTTTCCTGCAGCTTTTCAACGGGGATGTCACGCGGGATCCGGTTTCCGGAGAGCGCCAGCGCTGCCGCGGAACCGGCCGCCTCCCCCATCACGAAACAGGCACCGGAGACCCGGGCCGCCGATTGGCCCTCATGGGTCATCGAGGCGCAGCGGCCGGCGACCAGCAGATTATCGACGCCTTCGGGCACCAGCATCCGGTAAGGCAGCTCGTTATAGCCGCGCGATTCCGGGATCGGCGGGAAGGTGAAGACGACGTCGCCGGGGACATGGGCCTCGATCGGCCAGCCATTGACCCCGATGGAATCCTCGAACGAAGCGCAGCCGAGCACGTCCTCGCCGCTGAGCTGATAGCCGCCCGTGATGCGGCGGGTTTCGCGGATGCCGAGCTGCGGCGGCAGGTCGACGATGTAGGATTTTTCAAAGCCCGGCACGGTGCGCAGGAATTCGAACGCAGCCAGCGCCTGCTTGCGGCCCTCGATCTCGCCGCGGGTGAGATCATCAGGCTCGATGCCGTTGATGGCATGGCCGTCCTCGCGCGCCACTTGCGTAAAATTCACCCGCCATTCGATGCCGGACTTCTGCGGCCGCACGATCGCGCTCTTGCGCGGGAATGTGTGGGTGCCGGCGGCGGTGGCCTGCTCCATCAATTGCGGAATGGTCCGCCAGGCTTCGCCTGCCCTCTCCGGGTCGATGTTGTTGAGACGGAGCATCATCGAGGGATACATCGGATGACCGTGCTCGTCGCCGAATTCGAACGGCGCGCCGGCCCAAACCGCGAGATCGCCGTCGCCGGAGCAATCGATGAAGATCTCCGATCGCACCGCCTGCCGGCCGGCCTTGGTCTCGACCATCAGCGCATCGATGCGGCTGTTAGCGCCCATCACCACACCGGCACCAAGCGCGTGGAAAAGGATGTGCACCTTGTGACTGGCGAGCAGTTGGTCGGCCGCGATCTTGTAGGCGGCGGTGTCGTAGGCCTGGGCGAAGACCTTGCCGAGAATCAGATGCGGCGCGTTGAGGCCGTTCAAGCGATCGATCCGCGCCAGCAACTCCGACGCCATGCCCTGCACCAGCCGGTGGGCCTCGCCGTGGACATTGCCGTGCAGGCCGCAGAAATTGGTGACGCCTGCGGCGGTGCCCATGCCGCCAAGGAAGCCGTACCGCTCGATCAGCAGCGTCTTCCGTCCCGCGCGTGCGCTTGAGGCCGCCGCCACGATGCCGGCCGGACCGCCGCCGAGGACGACGACTTCATATTCGCCGTAAAGCGGCACCTGGCGCGCCGGTTCTTCGATCGTCATGGCCTGCATGGCGCGTCCTGTCCCTGAAATCCTTTGCTTGGGCCGGACTATGAATTAACCCGGATCGAGCTACAATCCGCCAAAATAGGCGATCACCTTTCTCGAATCGCGAAAGGCCGAAGATGGACATCCTGGTAAACCTTCAGGCGTTCCTCGCGACCGCCGACGCCACCGGCTTCTCCGCGGCCGCGCGAAAACTCGGCGTCTCGACGTCGGTGGTCGCCAAGCGCGTCACGCAGCTGGAGGCGCGGATCGGCACGCCACTGTTTCATCGCTCGACCCGGCAATTGCGGCTGACCGAGGCCGGCCAGCGCTACGTGCATCGCGCCCGCGGCGTCGTCACCGACGCCGCCGATCTGCTGTCGCGCATGGGCGAGAAGGGCCACGATCTCGTCGATCATCTGCGCATCAAGGCCCCGACCTCGCTGACGGTCGCGCGGCTTGCGGACGTCTTCACCGCCTTCCAGACCCAGAACCCGCGGCTCAAGCTCGAGATCGTGCTGTTCGACCGTCCGGTCGATCCCGTCACCGAAGGCTTTGACATCGCCATCGGCGCCTTCCCGCATTCCTTTGGCGGTGTCGTCGACGAACCCTTGTGCCCGCTGAAGCGGCTGCTCTGCGCCTCGCCTGCCTATTTGAAGAAACACGGCACGCCAAAACATCCGCGTGATCTGGTCGATCATCGCTGCCTCAGCTTTCTACCGACCGGCCCCGAATGGATCTTTGACGGGCCGCGCGGCCGCATCAGCGTCCAGGTCAGTCCGCTGCTGTCCTGCAACGAGGGCCAAGTGCTGGCGCGCAGCGCCATCGCCGGCAACGGCATTGTGTTGATATCGGACTATCTCGTCGCGGGCGCCTTGCGCGACGGCGCGCTCAAGCCGGTGCTGCGCGAGTTTCCGATTCCGGAATTGTGGGTGAAGGCTGCGATCCCTGAACGGCGGCGCAATGCCGCCGCGGTACAGGCGCTGCTCACTTTGCTGAAAAGGTCACTCGCGACGTCGCTGTAAAAGCCCGTAGCCCGGATGGAGCGAAGCGTAATCCGGGCTACTCGCGTTCAGCTTTTAGCACCTGCCCAATTCGCGGCGCGCTTTTCCGCGAACGACGCCAGCCCCTCGGCGGCTTCCGCGCTCTGTCGCTTCAGCGAATGCAGATGCACGAGCCGCTTGTAAGCCGCATCGTCCACCGCCATGCCGCCGAACGAACTTTCCAGCGCGAGCCGCTTGGTCTCGGCCATCGCCTCCGATCCGTTGGCAAGCAACTGCTCGACCACCTTGGCGCCGGCGGCGTCGAGATCGGCGAGCGGCACCACCTCGTGGACGAGGCCGATACGACGGGCGTCCTCGGCGCCGAAACGTTCACCTGTCAGCGCGTAGCGGCGGACTTGCCGTACACCAATGGCATCGCAGAGCTGCGGGATGATGATGGCCGCGGTCAGGCCCCAGCGCACTTCGGTGATCGAGAACAGGGCGTTGTCGGCCGCGATCACGACGTCGCAGGCCGCGATCACGCCGGTGCCGCCGCCAAAGCAGCCGCCCTGCACCAGCGCGACCGTCGGGATAGCCAGCGTATTGAGCCGCTGCACGGCCTCGAACGTCGCCCGCGACGCGGCCTCGTTCGCCTCGCTCGATTGCGGCCGCACGCCGTTGATCCATTTGAGGTCGGCGCCAGCCTGGAAATGCTTGCCATTGCCCTTGAGCACGACGACGCGAAGGTTGGGCTTGCTGCCGAGATCGTCCATGGCCGCGAGCACGCCTGCGATCAACGCGCCGTCATAGGCATTGTTAACCTCCGGCCGGTTCAACGTGACGGTCGCAACCCCACGCGCATCCAGGGTCCACAGGACGGGGCTGTCGGTCATCGGTGTTCCTCCGCTCGTTTGTTTGGCGCGCACTATGACCGAGGCTCCGCGCCCTGATCCATATCTTTCGAGCGTAGGGCAGCCGCGTCCATCGCATGGCGGCTTGTGTCATGCTGCCGCGGGGCGGCATCAAGGGATCAGGGACGGACATCACATGCGCATCTGCATTTTCGGCGCGGGCGCCGTCGGCAGCCATCTTGCAGTTCGGTTGGCCCGCGCCGGCCACGAGGTCTCGTGCGTGATGCGGGGCGCGCACCTGGAGGCGGTCCGGGCCAACGGCCTCAAGCTGCGCGTCGGCGATTCCGAGGTCTCCGCCAAGGTGAACGCCTCCGGCGATCCGGCCCAGCTCGGCCCGCAGGACGTCGTGATCAGCACCTTGAAGGCGACCGCGTTGACCGGGCTGGTCTCCAGTCTCAAGCCGCTGCTGCAGGACAACACCGCGATCGTGTTCGCGCAGAACGGCATTCCCTGGTGGTACCGGATCGGCCTGCCGCCGCGGCACCCGACCCCGCCGGACATTTCCTTCCTCGACCCGGGGCGGACGCCTGCGCGCCTGCATTCCGAAAGAGCGGATCGTCGGCGGCGTAGTCTTCTCCTCCAACGAGGTGATCGCGCCCGGCGTGGTGCAGAACCTGACGCCGGACCGCAACCGCCTGCTGATCGGCGAATGTGACGACCGCAATTGCGAGCGCATCACGACGCTCCGCGGTGTCTTCAGCGACGCACGGCTGGAATCGCCGCCGGTCGCCGAGATCCGCGAGGCGATCTGGTCAAAGCTGCTGACCAACATGTCACTGTCGGTGCTGTGCCTGCTCACCGGCCAGACCGCGCGCGGCGTGCGCGATGACCCCGCCTTTGCGGATGTCATTCCGCGGATGCTGAACGAGGCCAACGAGATCGCTCAGCATTTTATCCCCGAGGTCAAGCGCGTATCACGCAGCGGCCCCGCCCCCAACCACAAGCCGTCGCTGCTGCAGGATTACGAGCTCGGCCGCGCCATGGAGATCGACGTCCTGGTAAAGGCGCCCCAAGCCTTCGCGCGCACCGCCGGCCTGTCGACGCCGACGCTCGACTTGATCGCCGCGCTCGCGATCCAGAAGGCGCGCGACAAGGGGCTATATTCGGCGTGAGATTTCAGGCGAGGCTGTCGATCCAGGCCGCGAGCGTATCAAGCACCTCTGTCAGCGCCTCTTCATTGGTGCGGCCGGACTTTTTCAGCACCGCGAAGGAGTGATCGCCGCCTTCGATCTCATGCAGCGTCGCCTTCGGGGCAAGAGCGGCGATGACCGGCTTGAGGAGGCCGAGATCGGCGAGCCCGTCGCGGGTGCCTTGCAGGAACAGCATCGGGATCTCGACATGGGCGAGATGCTCGGCGCGCTCCGTCGACGGCTTCTTGTCGGCGTGCAGGGGAAAACCGAGGAAGGCGAGCCCTTTGACATCAGGCAGCGGAGCCTTGGACTGCGCCTGCGAGGTCATGCGCCCGCCGAAGGATTTTCCACCCGCAACGAGCATCACACCCGGGCAGAGCCGCGCGGCTTCCTCGACTGCCACGCGGATCGTGGCGTGGGCGACCGCAGGCTGGTCGGGACGGCCCTGCTTGTTTTCCATGTAAGGAAAATTGAAGCGGAAGGTCGCGATGTCGCGAGCAGCGAGCCCCTCCGCAATCTTGTCCATCGATGCATGCCGCATCCCTGCACCGGCACCATGCGCCAGGACGTAGCAGGCGCGCGCCTTGTCCGGCTGCGTCAGGATCGCGGAGACCGTGCCGATGCGCGCGATGTCGAGCTTGAGCTCTTTGGTTTTGACGGTTTGGATTTTGACAGCCACAATCAACCATCCCGATAGACGCTGCTCCGGCCGCCTTGGTAGCGTCACCGGCACAGCCTGAAAACACAATAATTGCCGCCAAAGGCTGGCCTAACCAGGCCGGCAAGCCGCATTGACCGAGTTGACCATGTCCTACCGCTCCTCCTGGATGACCGAAGAGCTCGAAATCTTCCGCGACCAGTTCCGGAAGTATCTTGCCAAGGATCTGGCCCCGCATGCCGAAAAATGGCGCGAGCAGAAGATGGTCGACCGCTTTGCCTGGCGCGGGCTCGGCGAGATGGGCGCGCTGCTGGCAAGCGTGCCGGAGGAATATGGCGGCCTGGGCGCCACCTTCGCCTATGATGCCGCCGTGCTCGACGACCTCGAAAGCACGGTGCCGGAGCTGACGACCGGCGTCTCCGTGCACAGCGCCATCGTCGCGCACTACATCCTCAATTACGGCTCGGAGGAGCAGAAGAAGCGCTGGCTGCCGAAGATGGCTTCAGGCGAGATGGTCGGCGCCATCGCCATGACCGAGCCCGGCACCGGCTCGGATTTGCAGGCCGTCAAGACCACCGCCAGGAAGCAGGGCAATTCCTACGTCATCAACGGACAGAAGACCTTCATCACCAACGGCCAGGCTGCCGACCTCGTCATCGTGGTTGCGCGCACCGGCGATGTCGGCGCCAAGGGCATTTCGCTGATCGTGGTCGAAACCTCAGGCGCGGATGGATACAAGCGCGGGCGCAACCTCGACAAGATCGGCCTGCATGCCTCCGACACGTCTGAGCTGTTCTTCGACAACGTCGCGGTGCCGCCGGACAATTTGCTCGGCGGCGAGGAAGGCCAGGGCTTCGTGCAGCTGATGCAGCAATTGCCGCAGGAGCGCCTCGCGCTCGCGGTCGGCGCGGTCGCGGCTATGGAGCGCGCGATAAAACTCACCGTCGACTACACCAAGGAGCGCAAGGCCTTCGGCAAGCCGCTGATGGATTTCCAGAACACCGCCTTCAAGCTCGCCGAGCGCAAGACCGAAGCGATGATCGCGCGCGTCTTCGTCGACTGGTGCATCGAGCGGCTGGTCGCAAGGACCTCGACACCGTCACGGCGTCGATGGCGAAATATTGGTGCTCGGAGAAGCAGGTCGAGACCGCCGACGAATGCCTGCAGCTGTTCGGCGGCTACGGCTATATGCAGGAATATCCGATCTCGCGCATCTTCATCGATTCCCGCATCCAGAAGATCTATGGCGGGACGAACGAGATCATGAAGCTGTTGATCGCGAGGTCGTTGTAATCAAGCCGGCGTGAACGGCCTGCCGCTCAATTCGGATGCCACCACCGGCCGCCGATCACGACGCCTTCGGAGACGATCTTGCGGTCGCCGATCAGGTGCTCGCCGACGACGTCCTCATAGTCGAACTGGCCTTCCCTCACCGAGATCAGCGTGGCGTCGCCGACGCTGCCCGGCTTGAGGCTGCCGAGCTCGGGGCGCCGCAGCGCCATCGCGGCGTTGACGGTCGAGGTTGCGATGACGTCGGACAGCGGCATGCCCATGCACAGGAATTTCGACAGGGTCGTCACCTGATCGAAGGCCGGGCCGTCGATGCAGAGCTGATGAATGTCGGACGAGATGGTGTCGGGATAGAAGCCGTTGGCGAGCATCGCACGCGCGGTCTTGAATGCGAACGAGCCCTTGCCGTGGCCGATGTCGAACAGCACGCCGCGCTCGCGGGCGTCGAGCACCGCCCGCTTCACCGTGCCCTGCGCGGTCGCAGGCGTGTTGGGGAAGGGACGGAACGCATGGGTGAGCACGTCGCCGGGGCGCAGGCGCGCCAGCACCTCCTCGTAGCTCGGCGGCGGATGATCGATATGCGCCATCAGGGGCATGCCGACCTCGTTCGCGACCTCGAGCGCGATGTCGAGCGGCACGACGCCCGACGTGCCCGAGGAATGCAGCCCCACGCGCACCTTGATGCCGACGATGAGATCGCGGTTGGCGTCGGCCACCTTGGCCGCCTCGATCGGATTCATCAGCCGCAGCTCCTCGCTCTCGCCGACCATGATCCGGTGCGAGAAGCCGAAAATGCCGGCATGCGAGACATGCAGATAAGCGAGGATACGAACCTGGCTCGGCTCGATCACATGCTTGCGGAAGCCCGCGAAATTGCCCGGCCCCGCACTGCCGGTATCGACCGCGGTGGTGACGCCGGAAAGACGGCAGAACTCCTCGGCGTCGATGCCGAGCGACGTGCCGCCCCAATAGACATGGGTGTGGAGATCGATCAGTCCCGGCGTCACGATGTAGCGAGAGACGTCGCGCACCTCGGTGCCCGGATCCGCCTTGAGCCCACTGCCGATCGCCGCGACCTTGCCGCCGGAAAAGGCGACATCGGTCACGGCGTCGAGCTTCTGGGACGGGTCGACCACACGGCCGCCGCGCAGGATCAAATCGAAAGGCATTGTCGTCTCCGGATATGGCAGCGAGGCGGGGCGGCAGTCAGCCCGGGCCAGGAGGAAGCTTCGCGCTTCTAGCAATTTTTGCGCCGACGAGCGTATCAAACGCGACGATTGCTCACTGAAAAACTGGCGATCCCGGGAAGACTCGAACTTCCGACCTACGGTTTAGGAAACCGTCGCTCTATCCGGCTGAGCTACGGGACCGCGGAACCCGCAGAGCGGGTTACCGGGGCTTCATATCAAAGCGGAAGGGGGATCGGAAGCCCTCCGCGTTGCTCAATGCGGAGGGCTGCCGGTCATCTCATGCCCGGATATTGTTGTCCTTGACCACCTTGCCCCAAATGGCGACCTGCTTGTCGAAGAAGGTCTTGAAGGCGGGAGCGTCCTCGAGCAGCAGCGTCATCTGCTGCGTTTCCTTGAGCTGGGCGGCGGTCGCGGGCTCGCTCAGGATCTCCTTGGACGCCGTCGCGAGGCCTGCGACGATGTCCGGCGGCGTGCCGGTGGGCGCGAAGATGCCCCACCAGGCCAGCGTCTCGAAATCCGGAAAGCCCGCCTCGATCGCGGTCGGCGTATCCGGCAGGCCCGGCAGCCGCTCGCGGCCGAGCTGCAGGATCGGACGCAGCATGTTGGTGCCGAGCTGGGCTGCGACCAGCGCCGCAGATCCCGCGATCAGGTCGACATGGCCGCCGAGCACGTCGTTCATTGCGGGGCCTCCGCCGCGATAGGGCACGTGCATGATCTCGACGCCGGCCTTGTTGCCGAGCACGGTCATGGCGAGATGGCCGAGCGTGCCGATGCCGACGGAGGCATATTTCACCGCGCCGGGCGTCGCCTTGCAGGCCGCCACCACGTCGGCAAAGCTCTTGTAGGGGCGGCCTGCACCGGCAGCGATCACGTAAGGCGCGGTGCCGACCAGCAACACCGGCATTAGCTCGCGCTCGACATCGACGGGCGGCTTGTCGAGGATGGAGGGGATCACCGCATGGGAATCGAAGGTGACCAGGAACGTCGAGCCGTCAGGCGGGCTCTTGGCGACCTGCGCCGCGCCGAGCGCGCCTGCCGCGCCCGACTTGTTCTCGACAATGACGATGCGGTTGAGCTTGGTTTGCAGATGGCTCTGGAGCAGCCGCGCCATCGCATCGGTGGATCCGCCCGGCGGAAACGGCACCAGCAGTGTGATTTTTGAAGCCTGCGCCAATGCCGGCGTCATCGCGAGAATAGCCGGCGCTGCCAGCAGCGTCCGTCGTGTGATCGTCATGGTATCCCTCCCCTGTTTTCTCGCGCCCGGCTTTTGCTCTTTGGCGCTTTAAGTGGTCCCGAAACCGGATCCCGCTTTTCTGTATTCTGGCCGCGGCGGACTGAAGATGTCCAGCACGCGGGCGCCGTCGGGGCCGGCGCGCATGGTGTGCGGCACATTACCCGGCGTGCGCCAGAAGTCGCCTTTCTTCACGGCAATCTCCTCATCACCCTGGACGCGGATGGCGGAGCCGTCGAGCAGCACGCCCCACTGCTCCTCGGGATGATGGTGCAGCGTGCCTTGCGCATGCGGCGCCAGCGTCACCACCGACAGCATCGCCTGCTCGCCGGAGAAGATGCGCGTGGTCACCCCTGCCGCGAGCTCGCGAAACAACCCGTCGCCGTTATCGTCGAGATTGTGGAATTCGTCCTGCTGGCTCACGCCGCCCTCCTCTTCATTCTCGCTGATCAGGATTTGCCATACGAGCCTTGATAACGGCCCTCGCGGATCGCCTTCAGCGTCTCCTCCTCGCGCGCGACCTGGGCTCGCACGGCGTCGAGCAGCGCCGCGGCACCGGCGGCGGCAAACGACACCACGCCGTCCTCGTCTCCGACGACGATGTCGCCGGGCGAGATCACGCTGCCGCCGATCGAAACAGGCACGTTGATCTCGCCGGGGCCGTTCTTGTAAGGGCCGCGGTGGATCACCGCGCGGGCATAGCAGGGAAAGTCATCGGCAGCGAACGCCGCGACGTCGCGGATCGCGCCGTCGATGACGTAGCCTTCGGCTTTGCGCCATTGCGCGATGTTCTTCATGATCTCACCGACCAGCGCGCGGGTCTCGTCGCCGCCGCCATCGACCACGATGACGTCGCCGGGGCCCACCAGCTCGAGCGCGCGGTGGATGGCGAGATTGTCACCGGGACGGGTGCGGACCGTGAAGGCCGTGCCCACCAGCTTGGCACCGCGATGATAGGGTTTGAGCCCCACGGCGCCCGGCAGCCGGCCGAGATTGTCCGAAATGACCGGGGTCGGCGCACCGCGAAAGCCCTCGATGATCGCGGCCGGCGGCTTCGGCACAGCGTTCGCGGCGATGGTGATGGTCATAATCTCGGTCCTTCCCATGAATTCTCTTAATCGGCGTCCGCCCGCGCCTTCGCCGGCCAAATCCGGAACGCGCGCCCCTCCTTCATCCACGCCGCGCGCTCGTCGCGCAACAGCGTGCGGCGAACTTTACCGGAATCGTCGCGTGGTGGGACGGTGACGATCTCGAAGCTCTCCGGGTGCTTGTAGCGGCTGAGCCTGTCTTTGAGGAAATCCGCCATTCCGTCGGCGATGGCTTGGCCGTCCGCATCGCTCTCCGGCTCGATGATGGCGTGCACGCGCTGGCCCAATTCCGGGTCGGGCAATCCCACCACCACGCAGGAGCGCACGCCCGGACAGGCGGAGACGGCAGCTTCGACCTCGGCGGGATAGATGTTGGCGCCGCCGCGCAGCACCATGTCGGCGAGGCGGTCACCGAGATAAAGGTAGCCTTCCGCATCCAGCCTGCCGATATCGCCCAGCGATTCCCAGCCGTCGGCGCGGCGCTTCGGCTCGGCGCCGAGATAGTGATAGGTGGCGTCATTGCCGTCATTGTTGAGGAAGTAAATCTCGCCGGTCTCACCCGGCGCAACGTCGTTGCCGTCCTCGCCGATGATGCGCAAGCGCGCCGTCTCGCCGATCTTGCCGACCGAGCCCTGGTGCGTCAGCCATTCCTTGCCGGAGATGATGCAGGAGCCCTGTCGCTCGGTGCCGCCATAGAGCTCCCAGATCCGCTCAGGCCCGAGCCAGGCGATCCAGTTCTCCTTCAGCCAGGGTGGCATCGGAGCGGCCATGTGGAAGACGGTTTGCAGGCTCGACACATCGTAGGCGTTGCGCACGTGCTCCGGGAGCGCCCAGATCCGGTGCATCATGGTCGGCACGAAATTGACCCATTGCACGCGCTCGCGCGCAATTTGCCGCAGCGCCTCCTCGGCGTCGAACTTGACGAGGCCGGTGAGCTGGCCGCCGGTGAACAGCGCGTAGTGCGACACGATGAACGGCGCATTGTGATAGAGCGGACCGGGATTGAGCAACGAGACCCCGAAGGGGATGTTGAGCGGCGGCGCGGCGACCGTGTCGATCACCGCCGGCTGGTGATCGAGGATCACCTTCGGGCGGCCGGTCGATCCGCCGCTGGTCATGGCTTTCCAATAGCGCGCCACCGGTGCGGTGAGCGGCTCGTCCGAAAACCCTTCCGGCACGAAATCCGCGGGCAGACGGTTCGGCGCGTTCCAGTCGGCTTCGCCGCCGACCACCAGCGCCGGCTTCAGGATGTCGAGCACCGCGGCGGCTTCGCCGCGCGGCAGCCGCCATGACAACGAGGTCGGCGTCGCTCCGCATTTCCACACTGCAAACGAGGTCTCGAAAAACGCATTGCAGTTGGGCAAACCGATCGCGACAAAGTCGCCGGGCTTGACACCCTTGGCCATGAACGCCCGCGCGCGCCGGTTGGCGCCGCGTTCGAGCGCGTCCCATGTCAGCGTATCCTGCCCGTGACGGACGGCGATCGTGCCTTGCGGTTTGCGTTCGGCGTACCAGCGCGGCACATCGGACAGGGGCAGCAGCATGAGGCGTTTCCACTTCGTATTCTTGGCGTCGCCGATGAGGCGAGCGCAGGATGAAGTGACGCTGTGACTCCTGCGCCACGTCAAGCAAAAAATGTCAGCATCACAGCCATGAAATTCCCGGGTTCCATGGGTGACAAGCAGGCCATAAAGGGGCAAAAATCAGCCCGACTCAGTTCGGGTTGAGTTTTGCAAGGAATGCTCTCGTAGAATGTCGGACGTAGTTGCATCGCGTCGTGCGGCGCTTGTCGTTGCTGCAGCAGGATTTTTCCTGCTGGCGCCGTCGCATGCCCAGGCACAATGGTGGAAGCGCGCGCCTGTTGACTTCGAGGCCTGCGCCGACGCCGCCGAGAAAGCTACGACCAAATCCGAGAAGACGGCTGCGCTTGCCGACTGCAACGCCAAATTCGCCGGCCGGCGCAAGGCGGGCGGCGGCTATTCCTATTACGATTTCCTCCAGGACCGCAGCTTCGACATCGCCGGGCCCAATCCGACGCCGGAGGAGCAGAAGAAGATCGACGAATCCTACACCGCCTATCTCGCCAATCAGCGCCGCAGCAATGAAGCCGCGCAGGCCACCGCGCGCCAGCAGCGCGAGCAGCAGGAACAACAGGTGCAGCAGCTCCAGCGGGTCGCGTTGCGAACCGAGGTCGAGCGCGTGCCCGTGCCGGTCGAGCGGCCGAAAGTCCAGCAGGCCGCCATCGGCGACGCGCGGCCGCGGCCGAAGGGCACACCCTGCACCAAGGGCTCGTTCTCCTGCGAATGGCCGCGGCTGTCGGATGGATTGAACGACATCAAGAAGCTGTTCAGCCCGACGCCGAGCAAGCCCGCGAAGAAGGGCTGAGCTGCGTCGCCGTCATTGCGAGCGCAGCGAAGCAATCCAGCATCTCTCCGCGGAGGCAGTCTGGATTGCTTCGCTACGCTCGCAATGACGAACTGGGCGGGGATCCGTCTCCTAGCCTCAGTTCGTGTGCTTCTTCTTGCTGCGCTTCGGTTGAGCAACCGGCGCATTCACCGGCGCCGTTGTTGTCGGTGAACTACCCAACTGCGAACGACTCTCCTTCAGGCGCGCGTCATAGCCGGGCGAATTCGTGACGGTCGGCGGCCTTGCCTGAGCAAACGTGGAAGCTGCACATAAGGCGGCGAGCACGACCCCGATCGTCAAACAACGTTTCATCGCACGTCTCCCGTCAGCCGGCGTGAACTCATGCAGCGCCGCGAACCTGCTGCGGCGTCAGCCGCGGCGGACCCTTGCCCGCGGCCTCAGCCTCGTTGATCAGCGCAACAATGCGGCGCGACAGCGGCACGTCGACACTGTTCTGTTCGGCGAGGGCGATGATCGCGCCCTGGAGATAGTCGATCTCGGTCTTGCGGCCCTGCTTCAAATCCTGCCACATCGAGGAACGCGCCTCGGGATCGATCTTCATGGTCCTTCCCAGGATCAGGTCGAAAATCGGATCAGGCAGTCTCAGCAAGGCGGGCGTCCAGGACGACGGGATCGGCGTCGCCGAGACCGGTGTGATGCCGGCGGCCCTCATTGCAGCCAGCCCCTCCGCCATCTGATCGGCGAACAACCTTCGCCATTCGCGGTTCCCCAATTGCGCAGCGAGGGGCATGTCGGACAAGGCGCTGAGCGCGTTGTTCAAATTGATGATCAGCTTGCCCCATTGCACGCCGGTGATGTCGCGGCTCGCGCGCATCGTGAGCCCCGGCACCGACAGAGCTGCGGCCGCGTTCGTGTCATCTTGGCCAACATGAATGTCGCCAGAGGTCGAGCGGTGGAAGCGGCCCTCGCCCATCCCGACCACGTTGAAAGGCACCATGCCGGCGAGCACGCGGCGATCGCCGAGGCGATCGCGCAGCACCGCGACGTTGCCGACGCCGTTTTGCAGCGAGACGATGACAGCGTCCTGCGGCGCATGCTGCGCGATCTGCTTGGCGACAGCTGCCGTGTCGGCGCTCTTCACCGTGACCAGCACGATGCCGGCGCTGTGCAAGATCGCGGGATCTTCCGATAGCGCGAGTTGGCCCGGATCGAGCTTCTTCTCGGAGCCGTCGAAATCGGTCAGAAGCAGACCGAACCGCTCGATCTCGGCCTTCACCCGCGGTCGCACCAGGAACGCGACGCGGCGACCGGCAGCCGCCAGGGTGCCGCCGACAAAACATCCGATGGCGCCCGCGCCGGCCACCACGATCGGTCGATCCGTCATCATCTTGGCTTGCCCCCTCAACGATCCGCCCTCGATAGCAGAGGCTGTGTCTGCTGCCCATTCCCGGAGTTGCGGCGCAATCGCCTTGTAACCGTCATGACGGCCTCATATGTTTTCGAACGGGGCTTGTTACCGGCAACAAAGCGCCAAGGGAGAACGCCATGGGTTTGCTCGACGTCCTCAACGGCATGCAGAACGGCCCGCGCGGGCCAAGCACGCCGAGTTCACAATCCTCATCCAGTGGCGGCATGTCGCCCATGACCATGGCGCTGCTTGGCCTGCTCGCCTGGAAGGCATTCAAGCATATGAGCGGCAACCAGAGCGGCAGCGCGCCGCAGCCGTCCCCGGCACCGACGCCGACGCATCTCCCCCGCCGGTGAATGCAGGCGCTGGTGGTGGCCTCGGCGACCTGTTGAAGGGCGGCCTTGGCGGCCTGCTCGCGGGCGGCGCGGCCGGCAGCGTGCTCAGCGGCGGGCTCGGCGATCTCCTCAACCAGCTTCAGCACAGCGGTCATGGCGATACTGCCAATACCTGGGTCGGCAAGGGCGAGAACAAGGCGATCGCTCCAGGCGATCTCGCCAATGCGCTCGGCGCCGACCAGATCGAGAGCCTGTCCGCCCAAAGCGGCCTGTCGCGTGACGAGCTGCTCTCGGGCCTCAGCCAGTATCTGCCGCAGGTGGTCGACCATCTGACGCCGGACGGACGGCTGCCGACCGAGCAAGAGATCGCGGGCAGAGTCTGATTGGTTTAGTCAAACGAGGGGAGCACGGACATGAGCATGGGTGGCTTGTTGTGGATCATCGTCGTCGGCTTCATCGCCGGCCTCATCGCGCGTTGGCTGGCGCCGGGACCGAACAATCCGAGCGGCTTCATCCTCACCACCATCCTCGGCATCGCCGGCGCGTTTCTCGCGACCTTCATCGGTCAGGCCATCGGTCATTACGGTCCCGACCAGGGTGCAGGATTCATCATGGCCACCATCGGCGCCGTGGTGGTGCTGTTCATCTGGCACCGGCTGGTGGCGAGCGGCGTGATCAAGGGGTGACGCTTCAAAACGCCGAAAGCGGCACACCGCCACCTCATCGTCATGCCCGGGCTTGACCCGGGCATCCACGTCTTTTGATCCGCGCGGCGACACGTGGATGGCCGGGTCAAGCCCGGCCATGACGTGGAGAGAGCGGAGGCCGGGTCAAGCCCGGCGACGACGTGGAGAGAGCGGAGGCCGGGTCAAGCCCGGCGACGACGTGGAGAGAATGTGCCGCGCGATCACGTCACCAAATGCATCCCCGCATCCATGCGCACGACTTCGCCGGTCATGTTGCTGGAGGCCGGCATCGCCAGGAAACAGACGAGCTGCGCGATGTCTTCCGCCGATGACGCGACCTTCAGCGGCACCTTCGCCACGACGCTGTCGCGCACCTGCTTGGCGCCCGCCTCGCCGCGGCCCTTGGTGAACCAGGGTGTATCGATATAGCCCGGGCATACCGTGTTGACGCGGATCAGCGGCGCCAGCGCGCGCGACAGCGACAGCGTCATGGTGTTGAGCGCGCCCTTGCTCGCGGCGTATGCGATCGACGATCCGACGCCGCTGATGCCGGCGACCGAGGAGATGTTGACCACGGCGGACGGCCGCCCAGAAGCTTTGGCGCCGGCCTCGAGCAGGCTGCGCGCCGCGCGCACCATCTGGAACGGGCCGATGGTGTTGACGCCGTACAGGCGCTGGAAATCTTCCGCCGACAATCCGTCGAGATCGGCATGGACGACATGCTTGGTGGTGCCGGCATTGTTGACGAGCACGTCGAGCCGGCCCCAGCCGCCAGCTGCCGCGACGATCTTGCGGCAATCGTCATCCTTCGAGACGTCGCCCTGCGCGACCAGAACTTCCGGTGAGCCCGCCTTGCGGCAATGCTCCGCGGTCGCCTCCGCTTCCTTCTGGCTCGAGGAATAGTTGATGACGAGCCGCGCCCCGCTCCGTGCGAGAATTTCCGCGGTCGCAGCGCCCAGGCCGGAGGCGGACCCCGTCACGATTGCGCACAAACTGTCCTTTGCCATCCGGATTTCCTTCCCCTTGATTGAGTATCGACGTTCTGTTTAGCGAGTTTGCCGCGCCCTGCAAATCGAGCAAACTCCGCTAAGCGGAATTAGCTCATCGCCCATGCCCGCGCCGCAGGTTGACCTGCGATCAGCGCTTGTCAGGGCCATGGCTTTTTTGGATCATCGGGCGCAAGAAGAACCTGCGCGCCCGCCCCACTGGGGCCGGATGCGCCAATGGCAAAACACGGGGAACGCTGTGGCGGAGAGTGACAATATCGTCGTCGAGACCGCGGAGAAAATCTTCGCCGATCTCGCCGATCCGCAGACCGTCAACAACGACAAGAAGGATTCGTGGCAGGCGCCGCTGTGGCAGGCGCTGAGCGAGGCCGGCCTGCCGCTGGCCTGGGTGCCCGACGATCTCGGCGGCTCCGGCGCGAGTCTGGCCGACGGCTTTGCGCTGCTGAACGCGGCCGGCCGTTTCGCAGTCGCGGTTCCCCTGGCCGAGACCATGCTGGCCGGCTGGCTGCTGGCGCAGGCGAAGATCGCTTCCCCGGAGGGGAGATGACGGTGCTGCCGGCGTCGCCCAAGGATCGCATCACCCGCGATGCCGATGGTGCGCTCTCCGGCCGCGCCCGCGGCGTGCCCTTCGCAAAGGCGGCAAAGCACTTCGCGGTGCTGGCCCACGGCAAGGACGGAGTCGCGGTCGCGCTGGTGGATGCGAGCAAGGGCCGGATCGAGACCGGACTCAATGTCGGCTATGACCACAGCGACACCGTCACGCTCGACAAGGTCCAGCCCCTCACCATCAAGCCCGCGCCGAGCGGCTTTGACCAGACCACAATGATGCTGATGGGCGGCGTCGCGCGCAGCCTTCAGATCGCGGGCGCGCTGGAATCGATGCTCGACATCTCCGTGCGCTATTCCAACGAGCGCGTCGCCTTCGAGAAGAAGATCTCCAAATTCCAGGCGGTGCAGCACAATCTCGCCCGCCTCGCCGGCGAGTCGGCTGCTGCGCTTGCGGCTGCGACTTCCGCGGCCGACGCCATCGCCAACGCAAAGTCGTTCGATGACGCGGTCTATCTCGAAGCCGCCTCCGCAAAGATCCGCTGCGCGGAAGCTGCGGAAAAGGGCGGCGCCATTGCGCACCAGGTCCATGGCGCGATCGGCTTCACCCTGGAGCACATCCTGCACCGCTATTCGCTGCGGGCGCTTGCCTGGCGCGACGATTTCGGTTCGGAAAGCCACTGGGCCGTCGAGCTCGGCAAGCTCATTGCCAACCGCGGCGCCGACGAATTGTGGCCGCTCGTGGCTTCGCGCTGATCAGGGACGAGACAACAATGACCGCTGCCCTCCGTTTCGATCCGATCCGCCTGCCCGAGAAATGCGAGCAATTGCGCAAGGAAGTACGCGCCTTCCTCGCGGAGGAAATCGCCGCCGGTACCTTCGATCCGCACAAGCCCAACCGCGAAGACACCGACGCGCCGGAATTCTCCCGCCGGGTCGGCGCCAAGGGTTGGCTCGGCATGACATGGCCGAAAAAATATGGCGGCCAGGAGCGCTCGTTCCTCGAACGTTACGTGGTGACGGAGGAGATGCGCGTCGCCAACGCGCCGACGCGGCGCTTCTTCGTCGCCGACCGCCAGAGCGGACCGGTGCTGATCAAATACGCGCCTGAGCACATCAAAATGGACATCCTGCCGCGCATCTGCCGCGGCGAGATCTGCTTCGCGATCGGCATGAGCGAACCGAACTCCGGCTCGGACCTGTTTGCCGCGAAGACCCGCGCGACCAAGACCGACGGCGGCTATCTCATCAATGGCACCAAGATCTGGACCTCGTCGGCGCATATCGCCGACTACATGATCGCGATCTTCCGGACGTCGCAGCCGACCAAGGAAAACCGACGTCACGGCCTGACCCAGTTTCTGGTCAAGATGAAGCAGCCGGGCATCCAGGTGAACCCGATCGGCCAGATCACCGGCCAGTACGAGTTCAACGAGGTCGTGTTCACCGACTTCTTCGTGCCCGACGATCACGTGCTCGGCGAAGTCGACGGCGCCTGGAAGCAGGCGACGAGCGAGCTTGCCTACGAGCGTTCGGGCCCCGAGCGCTTTCTGGAGACCTATTACGTGCTGACCGAGCTGGTTCGCGCCGTTGGTCCCAATCCGGATACGCGCAGTGCCGAAGGGATCGGCCGGCTGGTGGCGCAGCTCCACACCATGCGGCGCATGTCGGTCTCGGTCGCGGGCATGCTGCAAGCCGGCAAGGAGCCCGTCGTCGAAGCCTCCATCGTCAAGGACATCGGCACGGTGTGGGAGCAGCAGCTGCCGCACCGCGTGCGCGATCTCGCCGCCTTCGTCGAGGAGACCGCGACCAACCGCGAGACGCTGGAGCGGCAGCTCGACTTCGCCATCAAGACCGCACCGAAACTCACCATCCAGGGCGGCACCACCGAGGTGCTGCGCGGCATCATCGCCCGCGGGCTTGGCTTGCGCTAATCATTCGAGGACATCATGAGCACCTATAAAGATATCGGCGTCGAAACAGTTGGTCACGTCGGCACCATCGAGATCCGCCGCCCGCCGCTCAACTTCTTCGACATTTCGCTGATCAACCAGATCGCGGACGCACTCGACGAGTTCGATCGCGACATCGAGATCTGCGCCTCGGTGCTATCGGCCCAGGGCAAGGCGTTTTGCGCCGGCGCCAATTTCCAGGACCCGGCACGACAGGCGCAAGAGGCGCGCGAAGCCGATAAGACGGCCAAGGGCGATCCGGCCGACAGCCTCGGGGCGATCAATCATCTCTACATCCAGGCCGTGCGCATCTTCCGCGCCAAGAAGCCGATCGTCGCGGCCGTGCAGGGCGCCGCCATCGGCGGCGGACTGGGCCTCGCGGTCTCGGCGGACTTCCGGGTCACCTGCCCCGAAGCGCGCTTCTCCGCGAACTTTACAAAGCTCGGCTTTCATCCCGGCTTCGGCCTGACTGTGACGCTGCCCGAGCTGATCGGAAAGAACAACGCCGAGCTGATGTTCTACACCAGCCGCCGCGTCACCGGTGAAGAGGCCTTCAAATGGGGCCTCGCCAACGAGCTGGTGCCGCAGGACCAGGTCAAGGCGGCCGCACTGAAGCTCGCCGGTGAAATCGCCGAATGCTCCCCGCTCGGCCTCGTCTCCACCCGCGCCACGATGCGCGCTGGCCTCGCCGATCGCGTGATGGCCGCGACCAATCACGAGCTCGAGGAGCAGACCCGACTGCGCGCCACGGAAGACTTCAAGGAAGGCGTGAAGGCCACGGAAGAGCGGCGGGTCGCGAATTTCAGGGGGCGGTAGGTCCTTTCTTCCTTCTCCCCTTATGGGAGAAGGTGGCGCGAAGCGCCGGATGAGGGTTGTCTCCGCAAGCCATTCTCTTGCGCTTGTGGAGAGAGACCCTCACCCGTCTCGCCGCTTCGCGGCGAGCCACCCTCTCCCACAAGGGGAGAGGGATGATCTCCGCCCCACCACCAGCGCGTCCACGATCGTCACGCCCTGCCGTTCCGCGTGCACCAGCACCGGGTTGAGCTCGATCTCCGCGATCTCCTCTGCATGTTGCGCGGCAAGCACGGAAATGTCCGCGATCAACTGCGACACCGCCGCAACATCCGCCATCGCCGCCCCGCGAAATCCCGTCAGCAGCGGCGCGGCTTTCAAGCGCGCCAGCATCGTGCCGGCTTCTTCTGCGCTGACCGGCGCCGGGCGGTAGACGACGTCGCGGAACAATTCGGTCGTGATGCCGCCAAGGCCCACCATCACCATCGGCCCGAACGTCGCGTCTGTCATGGTGCCGATGATGATCTCGACACCCTGCTTCGCCATCGGGCAGACCAGCACGCCCTGAATGGCCGCCTCAGGCCTGTGCTGGCGCACATTGTTGAGCAGCGCCTCGAACGCCAGAAACGCTTCGCCCTTTGTGGTGATATTGACGCGCACGCCGCCGACCTCGCTCTTGTGCGCGATGTCCGGCGACTGGATCTTCAGCACCACCGGAAAGCCGACGCGGGCGACGGCATCATCGAGCTCGCCCTTGTCCTTCACCAGCACTTCATCCGGCAGCGCGATGCCGGCGGCGCGGAGCAATGTCTTGCTGTCGGCTTCCGAGAGCGCAGGCGATTTCAGCTGTGCTGAGATGTCCCGCGCGGGGACTTGCGCCCCGTCCGCGGGCCTCTGCAGCTCGAAGGTGGCATAATCGACGAGCTGCCGCATCGCGACGCCGACATAAGTGAGGCCGGAGAGCACCACGACGCCGGATTTGGCAAGCTCGCGCCGCGCGAAATCGGACGGTACCGTGTAGGAATAGAACACCACCGGCTTGTGCTGCGCGGCCAGCACCGGCGTCAGCTCGGCTTCCTTGAAGGGCTTCCGGACGTCGCTCGACAGCGACAGCACGATCAGGATTGCGTCGATCTCGTCCGACGCGGTGAGCACATCGACGCTCTTTTGCAAGCCGCCCGAGGTCACGCCCTGCGCCGTGACGTCGATCGGGTTGCGCGCGGTGCCGTAGGACGGCATCAGCGCGCTGATCTCCGCCTGGACTTTTTCGGAGAGCTCCGGCACCTGCAAGCCTTGCAGCGCCACGGCATCGGCGCCCCAGATGCCGGCGCCGCCGGAGACGGTGACCACGGCGACGCGATCGCCTTTCGGCAACGGATTGCTCGCAAGCACAGCTGCGATCGTCAGCGCCTCGTCGAGATCGTTGGAGACGATGAAGCCATATTTGGCGAACACCGCGTCGTAGGCCGCCGACCATCCGGCCATGCTCGCGGTGTGCGAGGCGGCCGCGCGCATCCCGGCGCCGGAGCGGCCGACCTTCGTGACGATGACAGGCTTTTTCAGTTCGGCGGCGCGCCGCGCTGCCGCGAGAAACTTGTCGACGTCGCGAATGCCTTCGATGAACAGCAGGATCACGTCCGTTGAAGCGTCCTGCACCATGTAATCCAGAAACTCGCCGGCCCCGAGATCGGATTCGTTGCCGGCACTGACGACATAGCTCACGGCAATGCCGAGCGCACTGGCGCGGTGATAATACGCAAAGCCGATGCCGCCGCTCTGCGCCACGATGCCGATCCGCTTCGTCGTGGCGACCAGCGGCACCACGCTCGGCTTGACGTCCACGGCGGGACTGAACGTCGCCGCCACGCGCTGCTTCTGGCTGAAAAAGCCTTCGGCATTCGGACCGGAAATCCGCATGCCGGTGCGCCTCGCCAGCGCCGCGATCGCGTCCTGCATCGCCGCGCTCTCCCCGCCCTCCTCGGCGAAGCCGGAGGAGATGATAACAGCGTTCTTCACGCCGGCGGCGGCGCATTGTTCGAGCGCGGCGAGCACCGCGCGGGCGGGGATGAGGATGATTGCGAGATCGACCGGCGCGCCGATGTCGGTGATCGATTTGTAGCAAATGAGGCCGTCGATCTCGGCGTAGTTCGGGTTCACCGGATAGATTTTTCCGGGATACTCGTTCTTGCGCAACATCGACAGCAGGCGCCCCGGAATCTTCTCGTGATCGCGCGAAGCACCGATCAGCGCGATGCTGGCGGGTGCAAAGAAGCTGTCGAGCGGATGCGGCATGTGCAGATTCCAATTGTCGGTCTGGCGCTACCCCCGTCATGGCCGGGCCTGTCTCGCCTGCGCGGCCGAAGCCGCTTCGGCCGCGCAGGCGAGACAGGCCTGGCCATGACGACACAACGAGAACTAGCGCAAGTGGTCAAGCAGCGAGCCGAAATGTCACGCCGCTCAGCAGAAACTCATTGCCCGCCACCGCGAGCCCCTTGGCCTTGGCGGCATGCAGCACCTGGGCCACATCTGTCACCTGAAACTCCAGCGCGCTCATGATTTCGCTGGCGCCCTTCACGAACCGGAAGGTCGCGTTGGTCAGCTTCAGTTCGACATCGCCACTCGGCGCCACGCCGATGAGCTTGCCCCAATGCTCGGCCAGCCCTTGCGGGTCCGGGCTCTGTATTTCCACGCTCGTCAACGCCTGCGTCACGTCCTTGCGGATGAATTTATGCCAGTCTGGCCCCGCTGGCGGATAAGGCCCCAAAATGTCGTCGCTGCCTTCGGTGTGGTTGAACTCGATGAAGGCGGCGCGACAGTCGCGGGGATGGAGCTGCACGCCGTGATAGGGCGCGTGGTCGATCACGTTGGCGGTGCGCACGCCCAGAGCGTTGGCGTTACGGCCGCGCTCGTCGGGATCGTTGCAGCAGAAGATCGCCATGTAGCCGCCGCGGCCGCCGCTCTTCTCGATGAAGCGGCCGGCCGTGGTGCCCTCCTTGAACGGCGCGACCACCTCCAGCAGGATCGTGTCGACCGGCAGCAGCGCGTTCTCCAGGCCGTATTTCGCGACGTTGCCGTCGCGGTAGCAGACAGCGAGGCCCATGATGTCAGCGATATCCGCGATCACGGGCGCGAGCTGCGGCGCGACCAGGCAGATCTGCCGCAACCGCATATAGGGCGCCATCGTCATGCGCCCTTGAAGGTCGGCTTGCGCTTCTCGACGAACGCCTTTGCGGCCTCCTTGTGATCCTCGGTATCGCTGCAGCGGGTGTGATGGATCGCCTCGCCGTCGAAGCAATCCTCCAGCGCGAGATGCTCGGCATTGTTGATGTTGCGCTTGATGAAGCCAAGCGCGATCGACGGGCCCTGCGCCAGCGACAGTGCGAGCTCGTGCGCGGCCGTATCGATCTCGGCGTCGGGGACAACCTTGGTCACCATGCCGATCGCATGTGCTTCCTTCGCGGTCAGCACCGGCGAGGTCAGATAGAGCTCGCGCGCCCGCGCACTGCCGAGCAGCTGGGTGAGGAAATAGGTGCCGCCGTAATCGCCGGAGAAGCCGACTTTTGCGAAGGCGGTGGTGATCTTGCAGGATTCGGAAGCGACGCGGAGGTCACACGACAGCGCCATCGACAGACCCGCGCCGGCGGCAGCTCCATCGAGCTGCGCCACCACGGGTTTTGGCATCTGGTGCAGGATGCGCGATACCTCCATGCCCCGGCGCAGGTTCGCCATCTTGACTTCGAACGGCAGCGGCGCCCGGCCCTCCGCCATCGACTTGACGTCGCCGCCGACGCAGAAGGAGCCGCCCGCGCCCTTGAACAAGACCGCGCGCACCTCCGGATCATCCGCCGCGCGCCGTGCCGCCACGACCAGCCCGGCCACCATGTCCGGGTTGAGCGCGTTCTTGCGCTCGGGCCGGTTCATGGTGATGGTGAGCAGCCCGCCTTCGAGCTTCTGCAGGACCATGTCGTTGCTCATGGGACGTCTCCCTTGTTGTTGTTTGCTTCGGTCTATCGACGCTCGTCATTGCGAGCGAAGCGAAGCAATCCAGAGATGTTTCCGCGGAGACAGTCTGGATTGCTTCGTCGCTTCGTTCCTCGCAATGACGGTGTTTATTTCTTCACCAACGGGCAGCGCGACTGCTCCAGCGACTGGAACGCCTCGCTGCCGGGCACGGTGGCGAGCAGCTTGTAGTCGTCCCAGCGGCCCTTGGATTCCGACGGCTTCTTGACCTCGAACAGGTACATGTCGTGCAGCATGCGGCCGTCCTCGCGGATCTTGCCGTTCTTGGCGAAGAAGTCGTTGATCGGCGTCTCCTTCATCACTTTCATCACCGTCGCAGCGTCGGTCGTGCCGGCTGCCTTCACCGCTTTCAGATAGTGAGTCACGGACGAATAGACACCAGCTTGCGCCGAGGTCGGCGGCCGCTTCATACGCTCCTGGAAGCGCTTCGAGAACGCGCGGGTGTCATCGTTGAGATCCCAGTAGAAGGCTTCCGCCAGCAACAGGCCCTGCGCGGTCTCGAGTCCGATGGAGTCGATATCGGTCACGAAGGCGAGCAGCGGCGAGACCTTCTGGCCGCCCTTGGTGATGCCGAACTCGGCCGCCTGCTTGATGGCGTTGACGGTGTCGCCGCCGGCATTCGCAAGCCCGATCACCTTGGCTTTCGAGGCTTGGGCCTGGAGCAGGAACGACGAGAAATCCGACGTGTTGAGCGGATGGCGCACGCTGCCGAGCACCTTGCCGCCGGTCTTGGTCACGACGGCGCTGGTGTCCTTTTCCAGATCCTGGCCGAAGGCGTAGTCGGCGGTGAGGAAGTACCAAGTGTCGAGGCCCGACTTCACGGCCGCAAGGCCGGTCACATTGGCCTGACCGTAGGTGTCGAACACGTAGTGAATGGTATAGGGACCGCAGGCCTCGTTGGTGAGGCGGATCGAGCCCGGGCCGTTGAACATGATGATCTTGTTGCGCGCTTTCGCGATCTCGCCGGCGGCGAGCGCGGTCGCGGAGGCCGCGACGTCATAGATCATTTCGACGCCCTGATTGTCGAGCATGTCGCGGGCGATATTGGCGGAGAGATCGGCCTTGTTCTGATGGTCGGCAGCCAGCACCTGGATCTTGCGGCCGAGCACCTCACCGCCAAAGTCCTCCACGGCCATCTTGGCCGCGGTCTCGCTGCCGGGGCCGGTGATGTCGGCATAAAGGCTCGACATGTCGAGGATGCCGCCGATCTTCAGTGGCGGCTTGTCCTGGGCCTGCACGGCGCTCGCGCTCAGCGCCAACGCAGCGGCAAAAATGCCCGACAAAACATGCTTCATCGAAAAGACCTCCCTTATCGCGCCGTACTCTGATGGCGGCTTGGTTATTGCTGTTACCGCAATCATGCCGCATGCGCGACAGCGCAGCAAGCGCACGGGACGATGCAGATGAACGATCAACACGCGCTTTCCGCAAAGCGGAATGACGAGATGCGGAAGAGTGCCTCCGCCGTCATTGCGAGCGCAGCGAAGCAATCCAGGATCTTTCCTCGGAGGGACTCTGGATTGCTTCCCTGCGCTCGCAATGACGGAGTATGAACAAACAGTCTTCGCGCCCCACCGCGCTTGAGTTATGGTTGGAGCGCAACGCAACCTTTCCGGGCAACGTGACGCGACTGCTTCATCTCATCGTCGCATGTCTTCTGGTCGCGGCTCGCGGTGCGTCCGCCACGCCGTGCCAGTTCGAGTCCCAGGGCGAAGGCCGCGTCACCGCGATCGATGCGCGCAGTCTGCGTCTCGATGACGGCCGGGAAATCCGCTTGACCGGCATCGAGCCGACCGCAACCACGAAGCAGGCGCTGACGACGCTGCTCGTCGGTCGCGACGTTATTTTGCGCAGCGCCGACGACACGCCCGACCGCTATGGCCGCCAGGGCGCGCTGGTCTTTGTCGGCGAGAGCGACATCTCCGTGCAGGCGACGCTCCTCGCCGAGGGCGACGCCATCGTCTCCGCCGAGATCGCCGATAAGGACTGCGCGGCCGCCCTGATGGCGGCGGAGGCCGAGGCAAGGCGCCAAAAAAGGGCAGCTGGGCTGACCTGTCGGCCATAAAAAACGCGGAAAGTCCGGACGATATTTTGGCGGGGATCGGGCGTTTTGTGGTGGTCGAGGGCAAAGTCCTGTCGGTCCGGCAAGCTGGGGCAATGACCTACCTCAACTTCGGACGAAACTGGACACGCGGCTTTGCCATGGCTATTTCAAAGCGCATGATACCCGCGTTCGAAAGCGCCGGGATCGCCCCTAAGTCTCTGGAAAATAAGCGTATTCGTGTCCGGGGCTGGGCTGAGGGGAATACGGGGCCGCGTATCGATGTACGCCTCGTGGGACAAATCGAGTTGCTGGGCGCAAACGAGCCGACAGGGGTAAGGCCCTAAAAAGGGCCAGGCACGGGTTAAGCGACGTGAATGGGGTGCTAGGACGGCACGGACGAGGTGAACGCCGCCGCCTGCGGGCAGCGCCGGCTGCGCTATGCCTCGTGCTGGGTTCAGCCCTCGCCGGTTGCGGCGATATGGGCCGGTTCCAGACCGCGGCGGCGCCCCCGACCGTCGCAATGCCCAAGCCGAAGCCGGCCGTCGCGCAGACCCCCGCCACCGAAAAGGAGCACGAGCGCATCCTGGCGAGCTACGGCGGCACATATGACGACCCCAGGCTCGAATCGCTCGTCACCAAGACCGTCGACCGCCTGGTCGCAGCGTCCGACCGCCCCGATCAGGGTTACAGGGTCACGATCCTCAATTCCGGCGCGGTGAACGCCTTCGCGCTGCCGAACGGCCAGCTCTATGTCACGCGCGGTCTTCTTGCGCTGGCGAGCGATACGTCGGAATTGTCCTCCGTGCTCAGCCACGAGATGGCGCATGTGCTGTCCAAGCACGCCGCGATGCGCGAGGACCAGGCCCGCCAGGCCGCGATCGTCACCCGCGTCGTCACCGACATGAGCAACGATCCCGATCTCACCGCGCTGGCGCTCGCCAAGACCAAGCTGACCATGGCGAGCTTTTCGCGCAATCAGGAGTTCGAGGCCGACGGCGTCGGCGTCGGCATCTCCGCCAAGGCCCATTTCGATCCTTATGGTGCTGCACGCTTTCTCTCGGCGATGGAGCGCAATGCCGAGCTGAAGGTCGGCAAGACCTCGCTCGATCCGCGGGCGCAGGATTTCACCTCGTCGCATCCGGCAACGCCCGAGCGCGTGCAGAACGCGCAGACCATCGCGCGGCAATACGCAGCGCCAGAGGGCGGCGAACGCGACCGCGAGACCTATCTCGCCGCGATCGACAATCTCGTCTACGGCGAAGACCCCAGCGAAGGTTTTGTCCGTGGCCGGCGCTTCCTGCATCCGAAGCTCGGTTTCACCTTCCAGGCGCCGGACAATTTTACGCTCGACAACACCGCGCAGGCCGTGATCGGCGTGCGCGACGGCGGCTCGCAGGCGATGCGCTTCGACGTCGTGCGGGTGCCGGCCGAACAGTCGCTGGGCGATTACCTGAATTCCGGCTGGATGGAGGGCGTCGAGAAGGCCTCCACCGAGGACATCACCATCAACGGTTTTCCGGCTGCGTCCGCCACCGCCAAGGGCGACCAGTGGCAGTTCAAGGTCTATGCGCTGCGCTTCGGCAGCGACATCTACCGCTTCATCTTCGCGGCACGGCAGAAGTCGACCGAGAGCGAGCGCAATGCGCGCGAGACCGTCGGTTCATTCCGCCGCCTGACGCTCGACGAGATCCAGGCCGCGCGCCCGCTGCGCATCAAGGTCATCACCGTACAGCCTGGCGACACCGTGGAATCGCTCTCCCACCGCATGGCCGGCGTCGACCACCCGGCCGAGCGTTTTCGCGTGCTCAACGGGCTCGATCGCAACGCGCAGGTGAAGGTGCGCGATCGTGTGAAGGTCGTGGCGGATTGACGCGCGGTGGTTCCGCAAACTCCGCTGTCGTCCCGGCGTCGGCCGGGACCCATAACCCCAGGGAGCAATTTGGCGGGCGCTGGTCGTTCGGGATTAAGAACACCCGCGTTCGATAGATCACGCGGTATGGGTCCCGGCCCCCGTGCGCAATTGCGCACTAGGCCGGGACGACATTCGCTTGTAGCTGCAGCTCACGCCCTAACCGCCCGCGTCCATATCGCCGGCCTCGCGCTGGCCGCTGAGCCAGAGCGCGAGCAAGGTCCAGAACGCGCCTGACAGCAGGTACGCACCCGAGGCGATGACGCCGAGATTGGTCGCCAGCAACAGAGCGACCAGCGGTGCAAAGCCTGCGCCGAACAGCCAGGCCATGTCGGAGGTCAGCGCCGAGGCCGTGTAGCGATACGCCTGCTTGAAGTTCGAGGCGATCGCACCCGAGGACTGGCCGAACGAGAGGCCGAGCAGGATGAAGCCGATCACCATGTAGATGGTCTCGCCGAACGCGCCGGCATCGAGCAGCTGCGGGGCAAAGCCGCTGTAGATCGCGATCGCGATCGCCGATCCCATCAGCAGCGACTTGCGGCCGACGCGATCGGCGATGACGCCGGAGAGCACGATCGCGCCGACGCCGAACACGGCGGCGACGATCTCGATGATCAGGAAGCGCACCGGGCTTTCGCGGGTGAACAGGAACACCCAGGACAGCGGAAACACCGTGACCATGTGGAACAGCGCGAAGCTCGCCAGCGGCGCAAACGCACCGAGCATGATGTTCTGGCCTTCGCGCGCCACGGTCTCGGAGATGCGCGAGGGCTGCAATTCGCGGGTCTCGAACAGCGAGGCATATTCTTCCGTCGTCACCATGCGCAGGCGCGCGAACAGCGCCACGACATTGATGGCAAAGGCGACGAAGAACGGATAGCGCCAGCCCCAATCGAAGAAATCGTCGGCCGACAGATTCCCGGCGAAATAGGCGAACAGCCCGCTCGCCACGATCAGACCGAGCGGCGCGCCAAGCTGCGGCACCATCGCGTACCAGCCGCGCTTCGAAGGCGGCGCGTTCAGCGCCAGCAGCGAGGCCATGCCGTCCCAGGCGCCGCCCCAGGCCAGACCCTGTGCGATGCGCGCCAGCGCCAGCAGCCAGATCGCGGCAGCGCCGATCTCGTGATAGCCGGGCAGGAACGCGATCGCGACGGTGGCGGTGCCGAGCAGGAACAGCGCCGAGATCAGCTTGGCCGTCTTGCCGTACTCGCGGTCGACCGTCATGAAAATGACGGTGCCGATCGGCCGCGCCATGAAGGCCAGCGCGAAGATCATGAAGGAATAGAGGGTGCCGGTCAGTTCGCTCGTGAACGGGAAGACCAGGCGCGGGAACACGATCACCGAGGCGATCGCGAAAACGAAGAAGTCGAAGAATTCCGAGGTGCGGCCGATGATGACGCCGATGGCGATCTCGCCGGGACTGGCCTGGTCGTGGCCGTGCTCGCCCGAGTGGTCTGCCATTGCGGGGGTCTGTGCCATCGCCATTCGCGCGCCCTTAACGTCCTGAAAACCAAAGCCGACCGCCCGGCGAGGTGCCATGCAATCTAGCCCTGTCTGGCGCAACATCCCGCACTGCAACATTGGACAAATTGTCCAATGTCCGGATTGCTGCGCCGCAGCTACCCCTTGGCCCCGCAAAAGAAACTCATTCTCATAAGGCTCGGCCCGTGTCCCGTTTCAAGATCCTGGCGCTGCTACCCCTGGCGGTTGCGCTCAGCGGCTGCAACTACGTCGTGCTGGCGCCGGCCGGCGATATCGCAGCGCAACAGCGCGACCTCGTCATCATCTCCACCGTCCTAATGCTCCTGATTGTCGTGCCCGTGATGGCGCTGACGGTGCTGTTCGCCTGGCGCTACCGCCAGTCCAACACCGACGCCCGTTACGAGCCGGAATGGGACCACTCGACAAGCCTCGAGCTGGTGATCTGGTCGGCGCCGCTTCTGATCATTGTTTGCCTTGGCGCGCTGACCTGGATGGGCACGCACCTGCTCGACCCCTATCGCACGCTCGGCCGCATCCATGCCGACCGCGCAGTCGACCAGTCCAAGGCCCCGCTCGAGGTCGACGTCGTCGCGCTCGACTGGAAGTGGCTCTTTATCTATCCGGATTACGGCATCGCCACCGTCAACGATCTGGAAGCTCCGGTCGATCGTCCGATCAACTTCCGCATCACCGCGTCCTCGGTGATGAACTCGTTCTACATCCCCGCGCTGGCCGGCCAGATCTACGCAATGCCGGGCATGGAGACCAAGCTCCACGCCGTCGTGAACCACGCCGGCACCTACCGGGGCTTTTCGGCGAACTACAGCGGGGCCGGCTTCTCCGGCATGCACTTCAACTTCCAGGGTCTCGACGACAAGGGCTTTGACGCCTGGATCGCCAGCGCCAAGTCCGGCGGCGGCTCGCTCGGCCGCGCCGAATATCTCCAGCTCGAAAAGCCCAGCCAGAACGAGCCGGTGCGGCGCTACGGTACCGTGGATTCCGATCTCTACCGCCTGATCCTCAACATGTGCGTCGAAACCGGCAAGATGTGCCAGAGCGAGATGATGGCGATCGACGCCAAGGGGGGCCTCGGCCATGAGGGTCTGAACAACACCCTGCCGCTGGCCTACGACAAGTACGCGCGCCGCGGCACCGCGCTTGGGCCGGAGCCGACTTTCGTCGCCGGCACCTGCACGCCCGATGCGCCGCAGGGCAGGACCACCGCTTCCATCACGGCACCTGTTGACACCGCGCCGTTGCTCGGCGCCGGCCTGAAGCGGCCGAGTTTCACGCCGCTGAAGTCCTCGTCCTTCTTCCTCGGACAACGTCCGAAGTCAGATTCTGTAAAGAGATCCCGCATGTCTCCTGATCTTCTCAAGCTCATCTTCGGCCGGCTCACCTTCGAATCGCTGCCGCTGCACGAGCCGATCGTCGTCGGCACGTTTGCCGTGGTGGCGACCGGCGGCCTCATCATGCTCGCCGGCCTGACCTATTTCCGCGTCTGGGGTTATCTCTGGAGCGAGTGGTTCACCAGCGTCGACCACAAGCGCATCGGCATCATGTACATGATCCTCGGCATCGTGATGCTGCTGCGCGGCTTCGCCGACGCGCTGATGATGCGGTTGCAGCAGGCGCTCGCCTTCGGCGGCTCGGAGGGCTATCTCAACGCCCATCACTACGACCAGGTATTCACCGCCCACGGCGTGATCATGATCTTCTTCGTGGCGATGCCGCTGGTCACCGGCCTGATGAACTTCGTCGTGCCGCTCCAGATCGGCGCGCGCGACGTGTCGTTCCCGTTCCTGAACAATTTCAGCTTCTGGATGACGGTCGGCGGCGCGGTGCTGGTGATGGCCTCGCTGTTCATCGGCGAATTCGCCCGCACCGGCTGGCTCGCTTATCCGCCGCTGTCGAACATCGGCTACAGTCCGGATGTCGGCGTCGACTATTACATATGGGGGCTACAGGTCGCGGGCGTCGGAACGACACTGTCCGGCATCAACCTGATCTGCACCATCGTCAAGCTGCGGTGCCCCGGCATGACCATGATGCGGATGCCGGTGTTCACCTGGACCGCGCTCTGCACCAACGTGCTGATCGTCGCTTCCTTCCCGGTTCTGACCGTCGTGCTCGCGCTGCTCTCGCTCGATCGCTACGTCGGCACCAACTTCTTCACGAACGATTTCGGCGGCAGCCCGATGATGTACGTGAACCTGATCTGGATCTGGGGTCATCCCGAGGTCTACATCCTGGTTCTCCCCGCCTTCGGCATCTTCTCGGAAGTGACATCGACCTTCTCGGGCAAGCGGCTGTTCGGCTACACCTCGATGGTCTACGCCACGGTGGTCATCACCATCCTGTCCTACCTGGTCTGGCTGCACCACTTCTTCACGATGGGGTCGGGCGCCAGCGTCAACTCCTTCTTCGGCATCACCACGATGATCATCTCGATCCCGACGGGCGCGAAGATGTTCAACTGGCTGTTCACGATGTATCGCGGCCGCATCCGCTTCGAGTTGCCGATGATGTGGACGATCGCGTTCATGCTGACCTTCGTGCTCGGCGGCATGACCGGCGTGCTGCTCGCGGTGCCACCGGCCGACTTCGTCCTGCACAACAGCCTGTTCCTGATCGCGCACTTCCACAACGTGATCATCGGCGGCGTCGTGTTCGGCGCGTTCGCCGGTATCGGCTACTGGTTCCCGAAGGCATTCGGCTTCAAGCTCGACCCGTTCTGGGGCAAGCTGTCGTTCTGGTTCTGGGTCACGGGCTTCTACCTCGCTTTCATGCCGCTCTATGTGCTCGGCCTGATGGGCGTGACCCGCCGCCTCCGCGTGTTCGACGACCCGAGCCTGCAGATCTGGTTCATCGTCGCCGGCATTGGCGCCTTCCTGGTCTTCCTTGGCATCCTCTCGATGCTGATGCAGTTCGCCGTCAGCTTCCTCAGGCGCGAGCAGCTCAAGGACGTCACCGGCGATCCCTGGGACGCGCGCACGCTGGAATGGGCGACCTCCTCGCCGCCGCCGGCCTACAACTTCGCCTTCACCCCCGTCGTTCACGACAATGACGCGTGGTGGGACATGAAGAAGCGCGGTTATCAGCGCCCGCTCACCGGGTTCAAGCCGATCCACATGCCGAGCAGCACCGGCACCGGCATCATCCTCGCCGGCTTCGCCACCGCGATGGGATTCGGCCTGATCTGGTACATCTGGTGGCTGGCGGCCGCGAGCTTCATCGCGATGCTCGCCGTCGGCATCGGTCACACCTTCAACTATCACCGCGATTTCGATATTCCGGCCGAGGACGTCATCCGGGCCGAAGACGCGCGCACCAAGCTGCTCGCCGGAGCCAAGTAAATGACTGTCGCTGTCAATCCCACGCAAACCGGCGAGCCGGTCTTCTACCTCGCCGACGAACACCCGCATCCGGAAGGCTACAGCACCTCGCTCGGCTTCTGGATCTATCTGATGAGCGACTGTCTCATCTTCGCGATCCTGTTCGCCACTTTCGGCGTGCTCGGCGGCAATTACGCCGCCGGCCCGGCGCCGAAGGATCTGTTCGAGCTGCCGCTGGTCGCGGTCAACACCTCGATGCTACTGCTGTCGTCGATCACGTATGGTTTTGCCATGCTGACGATGCAGCAGAACAAGATCGCGCAGACCCAGATCTGGCTGGCGATCACCGGCCTGTTCGGAGCCGCATTCATCGGCATCGAGCTCTCCGAGTTCGCCCACATGATCCATGAGGGCGCGACGCCGCAGCGTAGTGCTTTCCTGTCCGCCTTCTTCACCCTGGTCGGCACCCATGGCCTGCACGTCAGCTGTGGCCTGATCTGGCTGGTGACCCTGATGGTGCAGGTCTGGAAGTTCGGCCTGATCGAGGCCAATCGCCGCCGCCTGATGTGCCTGTCGATGTTCTGGCACTTCCTGGACGTGGTCTGGATCGGCGTCTTCACCTTCGTCTATCTCCTGGGAGTTCTGCGATGAACACCGATACTCACGCCGCCCACGCGGACGATCATCATCACGGCGACAGCCACGCCAATGCCCACGGCTCGTTCTCGACCTATATGCTCGGCTTCGTGCTCTCGGTCGTGCTCACCGCGATTCCGTTCTGGCTGGTGATGAGCGGCGCGCTTCCGAGCAAGCAGATCACCGCGCTCGTGATCATGGCCTTTGCGGTCGTGCAGATCGTCGTGCACATGATCTACTTCCTGCACATGAACACGACGTCCGAGAACGGCTGGAGCATGATGGCGCTGATCTTCACCATCGTCATGGTGGTGATCGCCCTGTCGGGTTCGCTGTGGGTGATGAACCACCTCAACAGCAACATGATGCCGATCCACCAGATGTCCGGAATGAAATGACAGAGACCGGGACCGTGGCCAGCAAGGCAACCGGGCGCGACGCTGCGCACCCGCCCTCATGGCTCGCGGTCCTCTCGCTCACGGCCATTGCACTTCTGATCGCGCTCGGCGGCTGGCAGATCGAGCGCCGCGCCTGGAAGCTGGCGCTGATCGATCGCGTCGAGCAGCGCGTTCATGCCCCGGCCCAGCCGATCCCCTCCCCGGCGGCATGGCCGACCGTCTCCGCCGCAAACGACGAATACAGACACGTCAGCGTCTCCGGCCGGTTCCTGCATGACCGCGAGACCCTGGCTCAGGCCGTCACCGAAGAAGGCCCGGGCTATTGGGTGCTGACACCGCTCAGGCGCGACGACGGCACGCTGGTCCTGGTCAACCGCGGCTTCGTGCCGTCCGACCGGCGCGATGCGTCGACGCGCTGGGACGGCAACCCGCAAGGCCAGGTCGAGATCACCGGCCTGTTGCGCGTGACGGAGCCAAAAGGCGGATTCCTCAGAAATAACGTGCCGGAGCACAATCGCTGGTACTCGCGGGATGTCGCAGCGATTGCGACGGCACGCGGCCTCGACCACGTCGCGCCCTTTTTCATCGATGCCGACGCTCGATCACAATCCGGCAGCGGCCCAATCGGCGGATTGACCGTGATCAGCTTTCCCAATAACCACCTGATCTACGCGCTGACGTGGTTTGCTCTGGCGTTCATGCTGGCCGGCAAACTTTTCGTCACATTCGGCGGCGGGCTGTTCCGCCGCAAGGAGCCCTGGAGCGGCTTCGCCCACGAAGCGGCCGGCGGCCTCGATGCTGTCGCCCGCAGGACGGGATCAGATGCTGGAACGATCGGCGAGCCCACCTGACAACGGAAGAACGCATGGCGCCGTCACGCTGCAATCGCAGGCGGACGCGCGCAGCGAGCTGATCGGCACAGCGCCAACCGACGACGAGACCAACCGCAAGAACATGGCGCTGCTGATCCAGCTACGCTGGACCGCAGTGGTCGGCCAGATCGTGACCATCGGCGGCGTGCATGTGTGGCTCGGCATTCCCCTGCCCCTCACCCGCATGGGCGCGGTAATCGGCGCCCTGATATTTCTCAACATCTCCAGCCTGGTCTGGGTGCGCCATCGCGCCGCGATCACCAACAATGAGTTGCTGGTCGCCCTGATGCTGGACGTCGCCGCGCTGACCGCGCAGCTTTACCTCAGCGGCGGCGCCACCAATCCCTTCACCTCGCTGTTCCTGCTCCAGGTGACGCTGGGCGCGGTGCTGCTCGATGGCCGCTCGACCTGGTCGCTGGTCGCCTTGACCTGCGCGAGCTTCGTCTGGCTGACCGTCGCCTACCGACAGCTCGATCTGCCGCCGAACCCGCTGAGCGAGACCTACACCCTCACGGTTGCCGGCATGCTGCTGGGCTTCGTGCTCAACGCCGTGCTGCTGGTGGTGTTCGTCACCCGCATCAACAGGAATTTGCGCGAGCGCGACGCGCATCTGGCGGCGCTGCGCCAGCATGCCGCCGAGCAGGATCATATCGTGCGCATGGGCCTGCTCGCCTCCGGCGCGGCTCACGAGCTCGGCACGCCGCTCGCCTCGCTCTCGGTCATCCTCGGCGACTGGCGCCGCATGCCCGACCTCGCCGCCGATCAGGAGCTGGCCGAGGACCTCGAGGAGATGGAGACCTCGCTGCAACGCTGCAAGTCGATCGTGACAGGCATTCTGGTGTCGGCGGGCGAAGCCCGCGGCGAGGGATCGTCGCCGACGACGGTGGCGGCTTTCGTCACCGCGCTCGTGGAAGAGTGGCGCGACGCGCGCTCGGCGCGCACGTTGTATTTCGTCAACACTTTCGGCGAAGACGTCGCAATCGTCTCGGACGTCGCGCTGAAGCAGGTGATCTTCAACGTGCTCGACAACGCCTACGAGGTCTCGCGCGACTGGGTCGAGCTCGTTGCCGGGCGCGAGGGCGATCATCTCGTGCTGTCGATCAGCGATCGCGGCCCCGGCTTTGCGCCGGAGATGCTGGCACAGCTCGGAAAGCCCTATCAATCGAGCAAGGGCCGCGCCGGCGGCGGGCTCGGCCTGTTCCTGGTGGTGAACGTGGTGCGCAAGTTAGGGGGCAGCGTGACCGCCGAGAACCACAGGAAGCGCGGCGCTACGGTCCGCCTCACGCTGCCGCTCGCAACGCTCGCGATCGGAGGCAGCTTTGACGCCTGATCGTTCGCTCGTGGTCGTCGAGGACGATGCCGGCTTCGCCCGCACCCTGAAGCGTTCGTTCGAGCGCCGCGACTACGAGGTCGTGCTCGCCGCCTCGATCGAGGACGTGCGGAAAGTCCTGGAGGAGCGATCGTTTGGCTATGCCGTCGTCGACCTCAAGCTCGGCGGCGCCTCGGGACTGGCCTGCGTGGAGCTCTTGCACACGCACGATCCAGAGATGCTGATCGTGGTGCTGACGGGCTTTGCCAGCATCTCCACCGCCGTCGAGGCCATCAAGCTCGGCGCATGCCACTATCTGGCAAAGCCGTCGAACACCGACGACATCGAGGCCGCCTTCAACAAGGCCGCAGGCAATGCCGAGGTCGCGCTCGACGCCCGGCCGACATCGATTAAGACGCTGGAGTGGGAACGCATCCACCAGACCCTGATCGAAACCGATTTCAACATCTCGGAAGCCGCAAGGCGGCTCGGGATGCATCGGCGGACGCTGGCGCGGAAGCTCGAGAAGCGGCCGGTGAAGTGAGGAGGAGCGGATCGAAGCCGCTCCTCCTCTCCACTGGTTAAGCTTGCTTGCCATATCGCGCGATGACGTCGGCCAGGGCGGTGTGGCCTGCGCAGGATCCTGTTCCCGGATCATTGCTGCCGCTCTCCACGGCGGTGGCGTAGATGACCCCGGGATCGGCCTCGAGTTGTTGGCGCAGCGCGGCCAGCTTTGGCCAGCGGCTCCTGTCCGCGACAGCGTGGAAGTCGAGCCAGCGCGCCACACCTGCCAGCAAGGCGTCCGCGAGGGTCGGCCGGTCGGCGAGCAGGAACCTTGCCGGCTCGATCATGCCTTCGAGCTTGTCGTGGCGTTCGATCACCTTTCTCCTTCCGAACTCCCGCAAGGCCGAACGCATGGCGTCGTCCATCGCCACGCCTTCCATTGCGACCCAAAGCGGCGCGAAGGCGCCGGTAAAGCCGGTATTCACGAACGCCATCAGCTGGTGCATGCGATCGGCTTGCGGCGACAACGGATCAAAGCTGATGCGCCGTTCGGTATCCCTGGCTTCGAGCCAAGCCGCGATCGCCATGGTTTCCGTCAGCACATCGCCCTGGTCCGTTATAAGTGCAGGCGTCTCGTGTCGCGGATTGATCCTGGCGTATGACGGGCTCAGCATCTCGCCCAGCATGTCGACGCGACACAGGCGATATGGCCTGCCAAGCCATTCAAGAGCTGCAACGAGTCCCATGGAGCTTCCCATCGGGAAGCCGTAGAGTAGGATTGGATCCATCGATCTATTCTCCGTGATTTCTGATGATCACGCTGCGCAGCGGTCCCGAACCCTAGTCGCTCGCTCCATCAAGTAAATTGCGAACATTTTTGTAACCTGGAGTCCGCCGATGAAAGACCTCGTTTCGAGATGTCCCATCGAGGAAGTGATGCAGATCCTGGAGCGGCCGGTGGCCTACGCTTCTGATCTACTATTTGAAACAGGGCACCAAACGGTTCAGCGACTTGCGTCGGGACAATCCGACCATCTCGCACAGGATGCTCGCCCTCGAGCTTCGCAAGCTGGAGGACGCCGGTATCGTGAACCGCACGGAATTCGACGGATACCCGTTGAGGGTCGAGTACGATCTGACCGCCGCCGGCCACACCTTGGTGCCGTTGATCGATGCGTTGGGCGCCTGGTGGTCGACGGTTGCGACTGACGCGCGCGGAGACGACCGCGAGACCGGGCGCGGCGCTTCGGGAAGCGCATCGCGGGTTTAATCCTGTTCAGGACCGCATAGGCTCAAAGCAATTCCGCCCGCTGACGTCCCCGAACCGGGACGGTCAGCGTCTCCAAAACAAGAAGCCCGGCCGTAAGGCCGGGCTTTGATCTGTTGCGTTCGACGCGCGAGACGCTTACGCGGCCTCGTCGGCGACCGTGGCGCCGCCCTCGGTCTCGTCGCTATCGCCCTCGGCGTCCGCATCGGCCTCGCCTTCGGCGGCTTCGGACTTGGCGCCAGTGCGGCGCGGGCTCTTGGCGAGCTGGGCCTCGATCTCCTTGACCGCTTCGGTCTCGGTCGAGTGCTGCACCACCGCGATCTCGCGGGAGAGACGGTCGAGCGCTGCTTCATAGAGCTGGCGTTCGCTGTAGGACTGCTCCGGCTGCGACTCGGAGCGATAGAGGTCGCGCACGACTTCCGCGATCGCGACGATGTCGCCCGAATTGATCTTCGCTTCGTATTCCTGGGCGCGGCGCGACCACATGGTGCGCTTGACGCGGGCACGGCCCTTGAGGGTCTCGAGCGCACGCTTCACCAGCGCGGGGTCGGAGAGCTTGCGCATGCCGACATTGGCGACCTTGGCGGTCGGCACGCGCAGCGTCATCTTGTCCTTGATGAAGTTGATGACGAACAGCTCGAGCTTCGCGCCGGCAATCTCCTGCTCCTCGATGGCCAGAATTTGGCCGACGCCGTGAGCGGGATAGACGACGAATTCGTTGGCCTTGAAGCCCTGACGCTGGGTCACAACCTTCTTTTCCTCGACCTTCGGCGCAACAGCCGCGGGCTTCACGGCCGGCTTGGCGGCAGCAACAGGGGCCTTGGCAGGAGCAGCAGCAACAGGAGCCTTTGCGGCGGGCTTGGCAGCGGGAGCCTTGGCAACAGCGGGCTTGGCGGCAGGCTTGGCGGCAACAGGCTTGGCAACGGTCGCTTTCGCGGCCGGCTTGGCAGTCTTGTTAGGCATTGCGCTTCTTTTGTTCTTCGAGGACTTTGCAGCCGGCGCCTTCGTCGCGGTCCGACCCTTGGATGCGCTACGGCTGGCCGCGGCGACTTTCTTGGCGTCCTTATGGGAAGCCTTCGCTGAAGTACTCTTTTTACGCGTTTTCTGTGACACAGCCTGCGCGCGGAAACTGCCACGCCCCTGTTCGACATTTGGTTTCACGGGAACCCAACGGGGCCGACGGGGCTAACCAGGGTTCGGCTCAATGTGCCCAATATAGCACATTTCCCGCAAAAATCAATGATTTAGGGGTGTTAAGGCCTAGTTTTCGGCGGTAAGGCCGCTAATAGGGTTAAGTTTGGCCCGAATTAGTCGCCGGAGCCGGGGTTCGGCGAGAAATACTTGTCGAACTTGCCCTCCATGCCGTCGAAATCCTTGGCGTCGTCGGGTGATTCTTTCTTCTGGGTGATGTTCGGCCAGCTCTTGGCGTAGTCGGCGTTGACCGTGAGCCACTTTTCCAGGCCCGGTTCCGTGTCCGGCTTGATGGCATCGGCGGGGCATTCCGGCTCGCACACGCCGCAGTCGATGCACTCGTCAGGATGGATGACGAGCATGTTCTCGCCCTCGTAGAAACAGTCGACCGGGCAGACCTCGACGCAGTCGGTGTACTTGCACTTGATGCACGCTTCAGTGACGACGTAAGTCATCCAACGCTCCGAAAAGCTCTTTTAAAAGTCGCGGCTTGCGTAGCGCGGATGGCCCGGCGCCGCAAGCTCAGGAACGGCCGATCATGACGGCTTTATGCGCTTGATCGACCAAGAAATGAATTCGAAGCGCAATTAATTGCGCTGAGAACTTGGCGGGCCTTCACCGAGCTCTTCGTAGAGCACACGGGCCGAGGCGGCATCGCCACGGCGCTCGTTGAAGGCGATGACTTTCAAGACGCGCACGGTGCGATCGAGCGCGATGGTGAGCACGTCGCCGATCTTGATCGCATGCCCCGGCGATTTCTCGCGTGCGCCGTTGACGCGAACATGGCCGGACTCGACAAGCGCGGCCGCGGAGGTGCGCGCCTTCACCACCCGCGCGTGCCACAGCCATTTGTCGATGCGCTGCCGCTCGGTCGTGGGCTCACTCCTTACGCCCGGACAGCTGCTCCTTCAGCGCAGCGAGCTTCGCGAACGGCGAGTTCGGATCGACCGGACGATCGCGCTCGCGCGGGGTGGCGCTCGATGCGTAGGGGCGCAGCGACGGTCCGCCCTGGCGGTCGCGGCCCTTGTCGCGGTCACGGCCACGGTTATCGCGGCCCTTGTCGCGATCGCCGCCGAACTTGCCCTTGTTGCGGTCCTTGTTGTCGCGGTCCTTGCTGCCGCCATTCTTGCCCTCGAAGCGGCGGTTCTTGTCGTCGCGGCCCTCGGGACGCGGCGCAGCTTCGGCGCCACCTTCTCGCGGCTTGCGGAAGTCCCTGCCACCATCTCGACGATGACCGCCGCCATGGCGATGGCGCTCACCGCGCTTCTCGCCGTCGGCGGCAGGCTGGGCTTCGCCTTCGGCAGGCGCAGCGCCGGCTTCAGCGCCCGCCTGTGGACGCGGCTGGTGATGACGCTGGTTGCGATGGCGCTCGTGGCGCGGCTTGCGATCATCGTGACGGCCCGCGGGACGCCAGACCTCGATGAGCTCGGGCTCGGCAGGCGTCGCCGCGGCTTCCACGGGCGCTGCCGCATCGGCCGACGCAGCGGCTTCAGTTGCAGCGGTCTCTGCAGGCGCGGTTTCGGCAGGTGCGGTTTCGACAGCTTCAGCGGGGGCAACAGGCTCTTCCGCAGGTGGCGCGATGCCGGGAGCGTCTTCCGGCGTGACGGAAGCTTCGAGCGCCGGCTCGTCATGCGCGGGCTCGTCGTGCTGCTCCATCCCGGGCGCGTCTTCGACGGTCACAGGCTCGGCAGCGGCTTCGATCGCGGCATCCGCAGGGGTTGCGGCGTCCTCGACCGGCGTTTCGGTTGCGGGCGTCTCTTCGCTGGAGGCTTCAGCAACAGGCGCCTCAGCAATAGGCGTCTCGACAACAGCCGCGGCGGGCTTCGCCGGCAGCGGCGGGCGCTTGTCCATGCGATAGCCGAGCGCACGCAGCACGGAGGCAAAGTCTTCGCCGGCGGAGCCGGTGAGCGAGGTCATCGCCTGCGTCACCACAAAGCTGCGGCCGTCGAATGCCCCGGCGGGCTTTTCGCCAGACGCGTTCTCGCGCCAGGCCAGCGCCGGACGGATCAGATCGGCCAGGCGCTCGAGGATATCGACGCGCACGGCGCGCTCGCCGGCCTGCTTGTAGCCGAGCACGCGATAGGCATCGCGCGGCAGCTGCTTGTCGACCGGGAACGAGGTGCGGCCCGAGCTTGCCAGATGCTGCGCGCCAGACAGCGCGGAGGGATCGACATTGTCCTGCTTCAGCGCCCAGAGCAGCGCGGCCAGCGCACGCCCGGCCGGCTTGAGCAGGCCGGGGAAATAGAGGTGATAGGCGCCGAAGCGGACGCCGTATTTGCGCAAGGTCGCGCGCGAGGGCTGGTCGAGATCCTTCAGCTCGTTGGCGATCTTCGGGCGCTCCAGCACGCCGAGCGCCTCGACGAGCTGATAGGCGATGCCGCGGGCGATGCCGGTGACGTCCTCGGCCTTGCTGAGCTCGAACAGCGGCCCGAGCAGCTTTTCGATATGCGTCTTGAGCCAGAGCTCAAGCCGCGCCTGCACCTTGTCGCGGGGGGCGCCCGTGAGGCGTTCGTCGGAGATGATGCGGATGCGCGGATGCAGCGCTTCCTCTGCGGCAGACAGCCGCGCCACGGCGTCGCCGGTCCAGCGGATGATGCCTTCCGAGGTCAGCACGAACTGCTCGTCCGGCGCATTGCCCAGTTTTTCGGCGCGCGCGTTGATCTCGCCGGCGAGCACGGCCTGCGCTGCAGCCTGCAACGCTTTCGCATCGGAGCCGGCTTCCGCCGCATCCGGTGCAAAGGTGAAGCCATCGAGGCGGCCGATGACATGGCCTTCGACGATGACTTCGCCGGTCTTGCCGATTTCCGTATTCAAGCTCGTGTTCTCCCGCAGGCGGCGCATCAATACACTGGTCCGGCGATCAACGAAACGCTCAGTCAAGCGTTCATGGAGCGCATCCGATAATTTATTTTCGACCTCGCGGGCGATCCCCTGCCAGCGTTCGGGGTCTTTCAGCCAGTCGGGGCGGTTGGCGACGAAGGTCCAGGTGCGAATCTGCGCGATCCGGGCCGACAGCGTGTCGATATCGCCGTCAACGCGGTCGGCCTGGTCGATCTGGGTCCTGAACCAGGCGTCGGGGATGCATCCCTTCCGCATCAGGAAGCCGTACAGCGTCGTCACCAGCTCGGCATGGGCGGCCGGCGACAGCTTTCGATAATCCGGGACCTGGCAGGCCTCCCACAGCCGTTCCACCGCATCCTTGCCATGCGCGACATCGCGCACTTCGGCGTCGCGCGCGGCGTGGTCGAGCACGCGCATGTCCTCGGCGATCGGCGCACGCGTCAGCGCGTCGTGGCCGGGGGCCAGGTTCAGCGACACCTGGAGCGCGCCGAGGGACGCAAAATCCAGCTTCGAATTGCGCCATTGCAAAACCTTCACGGGATCGAAGGTGTGGTTCTGCAGCGCATTGACGAGCTCGGGCTCGAACGGCGCGCAGCGGCCGGTGGTGCCGAAGGTGCCGTTGCGGGTGGCGCGGCCGGCGCGGCCGGCGATCTGGGCGAATTCGGACGGCGTCAGGCGACGGAACTGGTAGCCGTCGTACTTGCGGTCGGAGGCAAAGGCGACGTGGTCGACGTCGAGATTGAGGCCCATGCCGACGGCGTCGGTGGCGACGAGGTAATCGACCTCGCCGTTCTGGAACATCGCGACCTGCGCGTTGCGGGTGCGCGGCGACAGCGAACCCAGCACCACGGCGGCGCCGCCATGCTGGCGGCGGATCAGCTCGGCGATGGCGTAGACCTCGTCGGCCGAGAAGGCGACGATGGCGGTGCGGCGCGGCTGCCGCGTGATCTTGCGATCACCCGCGAATTCCAGCTGCGACAAGCGCGGCCGCGTGATCATGGAGACGCCCGGCAGCAGCCGCTCGATGATCGGGCGCATGGTCGCAGCGCCGAGCAGCAGCGTCTCGTCGCGGCCGCGGCGATTGAGGATGCGATCGGTGAAGACGTGGCCGCGTTCCAGATCGGATGCGATCTGCACCTCGTCGACGGCAAGGAACGAGACGTCGAGATCCCGCGGCATCGCCTCGACGGTCGAGACCCAGTAGCGCGGCGCTTTCGGCTTGATCTTCTCCTCGCCGGTCACGAGCGCGACGGCGTCGGGGCCGACCCTTGCTGCGATCTTGTTGTAGACCTCGCGCGCGAGCAGGCGCAGCGGCAGCCCGATCATGCCGGAGGGATGCGCGAGCATCCGCTCGATGGCGAGATGGGTCTTGCCGGTGTTGGTGGGACCGAGCACCGCAGTGACGCCGGCGCCGGGAAGCCGCTCGGAAGCGAAGGGGGAGGAGGAAAAAGGCATCTGGGGGATTAGGTAATGGCGATTGGGGCGAATGTCAGTGCTGTTTTGGGGCGGTGGCGCGAAGGGCTCGCCTCACACGCTGCTGTCCTCGCCCGGCTCGACCGGGCGATCCAGTATTCCAGAGGCGGCGCAGATCAAACCGAGAGGGCGCGGCGTACTGGATGCCCCGGTCAAGCCGGGGCATGACGGCGGAGAATGCGGCGCCCCTTCCCAGATCCCGCGCAACTGTCTCACTTTGCGACGCTTTTCCCGTTGGCTTTAAGCTTCGGAACGAGTTGAGAACGAATCGCGGCCGAATCGCTGACTCCCCCTTGAGTCCTGTTCCGTTCTCGCAAGATGTCGCGGGAGGCTTGTGGGTTCGCACTAGATGGAGTTTTGCTCCGCCGCACAAGCGACGTTGAGATGGCGGATTCGTTAAAGCTGGGGACGGCGCGGAGTCGAATCAGAATCGGGGAGGAGTCAAATGGATTCCCGGTTCTCGACCCCCTCCAAACAAAATGCGCGAAAACAACCCCATGCACAGTAGGGATGTTGTTGAAATCATTGATGTTTATTTTCACCAAAAGGGAGGTCCGTAGCCCGCATGGAGCGGAGCGCAATGCGGGGGCCGAAGCAAAGAACCCCGGATTACGCTGCGCTCCATCCGGGCTACGGCAGCAGGGCTACGGCACCCAGCCCTACTGCGTCTTCGCGACCTTGGGCGGCTGGGCGCTGGTGATGAAGCTGGTTGCTTCCAGCATGGCCGGCCCGAGCGGGGTCGGCACTTTCAGCCAGAACGGGACCAGGATGCGCGTGCCGGCGATCGGCGCGAACGCGACCTCGATGTTGCGCTGGGCGGCGAGATATTTGATCACGGGACGGTCGGGGATGTAGCCGGCGATGGGCACGAAATACAGCGAGCAGACCACGACCTGGCCGTGATAGCCCTTCTCCGCCTTGACGTTCTCCATGCGCTTGAAATCGAGCTTGAGCTCATAGCGCATGCGGCCGTCGAACACGGCGGCGCTGCCGTGGCAGGCGTCCGCCGACAGCACGTCGCCGGTGCCGGATACGCGCACCAGCGAGGCCGTCATCGGGTCCCAGACGCCGCGGCGATGCGCATCGGTGACGACGATGCGGTCGGGATCGACCGGCGGCTCCGGCAGGATGGCAAAATCCTTCACATTGCCCTTGTCGAGCGTGATGCGGATCTCTTCGGTCTTCTTCGAGGTGGTGGTGGAGGCCTGGTAGCCGGTCGCGACCAGCGCGCCGTTGACCACGCGCCCTTGCGAGGCGCCGGTGCCCGACCCGCCCGCGAAGGATTTTAGAAGCCCCGAGGTGCCGCCGGAGGCCGCGGCCGCGAACACGTCGTCCTGGATGTCGATATTCCAGGCGCCCTTGCCGACGGGAATGCCCGCCAGCGTCGCCTCATATTGCGCCTCGAGCTTGCCCTGCGCCGCCGCGGGCTCCGCCGCCCACGCCAAGACCAGCCCGCCAAGGGCCGCCATGACCCAGCGGCCGGCAGCGCGCGGATTCCTCGCGCGCCGCTCCGCTGAGCGCAGGCCGGGCGCAAGATGAGGCGTTGTGAGCACGAAACAATCCAATCGGGCGCGAACGGTTGTTACTTAAGCCAAATACCGCGCCAAGCAATGCGTCCGGGCCTGTCGGCGTCCGGAACTCCACCGGACTTTTCGGGCGCGAATGCGCCCTTTATGTGATGGTAAGGCGCGATAATCATTGCCGTTTTGGTGATCGGGGTGGGACTGAAAAGCGCACCTCACCCCGCCACCTCCACCGGCGTCATGCCCCGGCTTGACCGGGGCATCCAGTACGCCGCGGCTCCTCTGGTCAGCCGCACCGGCGCGGAGTACTGGATCGCCCGGTCCCGGCTCCGCCAAGGCTACGCCGAGGCCCACACGGGTGCTCGGCCCGCCGAAGCTTCAGCGAAGGCGGCGAGCCGGGCGATGACGGCTACCTTGGAGCACGAAACCCGCCCCAAAACCTTGACGTCCCGCCGCTTCCCCCCTATACGTCCGCCCGCTCCCTGCAAGGACAGAGATTTGCCCGTGGCGCCCCGAATGGCGGCCGCACATCGTTGGGAAAGATTGAGGATTTTGCCATGTCTCGCCGCTGCGAATTGACGGCCAAGGGCCCCCAGGTCGGCCACACGGTCAGCCACTCCAACATCAAGACCAAGCGCCGCTTCCTGCCGAACCTGGTCAACGTGACCTTCATCAGCGAAGCGCTGGGCCGCAACGTGCGCCTGCGCGTCTCCACCAACGCGATCAAGAGCGTCGATCACAATGGCGGCCTCGATCCCTTCCTGCTCAAGGCCAAGGCCGCCGTGCTGTCGCCGCGCGCCCTCGAGCTGAAGCGCGCCATCCAGAAGAAGGTCGGCCCGACCCCCGCGCCGGCGAAGAAGGCGAGCTGAGAATTTTCATATTGGGCGAGGGCTTGCGTCGCGAGGCGTAGGCTTAGCCGGAATAGTTTTGCGAGACGGCCGGATCGGAAGATCCGGCCGTTTTTGTTTGTGCAGACCCTCATTATTCCTTACCAAAGAACTATTCCCATTGGTAACGATAGGCGACATGATACTACCCCAAATTGAACGCCGCTGGGGAGGGCTCCACGATATTGGAGAATCGCGATAACTTCCGAGAATCTAAAATTGAAAGCGCCAAGCGCGCCCAAATCGGAATGTATTGATGGTCGCAGAACCCCAGTTAAAAGTCGGGGCACACGTGCTCGTGCAGCTCGGAAGTGAGTTAGTAACCGACGTGGAGCAGGCAATCCTTGAGTGCGTGAAGAACTCCTATGATGCCGATGCGCCAGGCTGCATCATTGAAATCGATACTGCGGAAAAGAGCACAAGGACAGAAACTGGACCCGCGTCCAGGCTTCGAGAGTTCAATCGTCCATTCGACACCGTGCAAGTTACTCTTTGCGATTCAAGCGGCAAGGAGCTGGAGAACGGCCTCTCAATTCCCGACAACAAGCTGATTCAAAGACGGCTCGCCTATACTGGCAGGATATCAATTGAGGACCGTGGCGAGGGCCTTACACCAGCCCAACTCCAATCGTCATGGCTGGTGATCAGTCAGTCCAGCAAACGAAGCAACGGCGGGGACAAAAAACAAAAAACGAAGGCTGGCCGAACTCCGCTTGGAGACAAAGGCCTCGGCAGACTCGGCTCCATGAAACTTGGCGACATCCTTCTGATAGAAACCGCCACATCAAGCCACGAGCCATTGTCGAGTGTGCAATTTAGATGGACCGATTGTGAGTCGGCCCGAACAGTCGACGAAATACCCGTCTATGTCGCCCAGAAGAAAAATGACGAAGCCTTCAAAGGAACGCGTGTGTCCGTGCTAGGCCTTCGTGATTTGGCCGACTGGAAACGAAAGGACCGCATTTTCGACTTAACGAGAAGCCTGGCCAAGCTAATTTCCCCGTTCGAAGCAACTTCAACCTTTCCGGTTAGAGTTTCGCTAGATAACGTCGAACAATCGCTTGTTACGATTACCGACGAAGTCCTCAAGCAAGCCATCGCCGAATTTCAGTTCAGATGGGAGAAGGGTGAGGATGGGCTACCCTGCCTAACCGCGGAAGCTCGCTTTCGAAAACGCTTGTTTACATCGAAGCGCACTCGCAAGCTCGAAGAACGAACACAGCTAATTTTCGAGAGTGATCAAGGCAAGGCGTTTGCCGAGCACCTTCCAACTGACAGAAGATTAAGCGCATACGATAGGCGAGACGTATCGCTCTTCGGACCGTGGTTCGTTGAACTAAAACGCACCTTCGCGTGGGCGAACATAATGCCTAGCGGCGGGGCAACAATCGAAGATCCGGGGCCGTTTCACGGCGCGTTCTACTTCTTCCATCTTGACAATCTGGAGGAGCAGGATGGGAGCGCAGCAGCCGGGATCGCAATCGACAAAAACCTCATAAAGAGCATGTCCGGAATATCCGTTCTTCGCGACGGCTTTCGTGTCCGCTCTCAAGGCGACTGGCTCGACTTGTCCGCAGGCATGACCTCGGGCAGCACTTACAATATGCGCGTCGACAATACCGTTGGCTATTTCGCTTTAACCGGAGAGCAAAACTATCGCCTGGTCGAGAAATCTGATCGAGAAGGATTCGTCGAAGATGCCGCTTATCGCGGCTTCCTGCAAATCGCAGTCGCCTGCAGGAATTTCGCAAACGATGCACTTGTAAGCGCCCGAAGAGCCCTGGATGAGTACGCAAAGACGGCGCGCGTTCCCAAGGACGCGAGCGTCGCAAAGACACCCGAAGGGTCTCTTCAAGTCGTTGAGGACAATCTTCGCTCTGCCCATGAGGCGAGAAGGGCAGCGGACGACCTTGCAGGTGAGCTGCAGAAGGAAATCGACAAAATCGAAAGTGGCGAGATCGATTCAGGAAAGCTCACTGGACGCGCTCTACAAATAGCAACGTCGGCCATCCGCGCCATCGATCAAGTCAAGTCAAAGCTGACGACAAGCAAATTTCCTGAGTTTGATTTAATCCGCCTACGCCAGGAGCTGGAAGATCGGAACGAACGAGCACTAATGCTACTGGAGAGCGCTGCAGTTGGATTAAGCGCGCGGGGATTGGCACACGAATTACGGACTCATCTGACGGAGATTCGGAAGCGAACCACATCTCTCGAGAAAGCTATAAAACGAACAGACAGGGATGCTCAGAATAGCATCGTCGATCTTCGAGCAATACGAGGCTCATGCAATGCAATTGTGAGCGCCGCCTCCTTGATTGACCCAATGCTCCCGCGCACTCGCGCAGTCAAGGAAAGCATCGACCTTAGGGACTTGATCGAGGAATACATAAAAACTCGGCAAGCAAGTTTGGACGGAGCTGGAATCAGGACCAGCATTACGGGCGCGGCGCGTACTGTGAGAGCCAATCGGGCGAGACTGATTCAAGTCATCGATAACTTGGTACGCAATAGCATTTATTGGCTACGGCGCGGTGAAGCAATCGGCGAAACAGATCGAGCTAAAGAGATCAAAATTCAGCTCACTGAGTTTGGCTTTATAGTCGCCGACACTGGGCCAGGCGTAGACGTTCGCTATGAGGAAACTCTGTTTGATATGTTTGTCACTGCGAAGCCAGAGCGTGATAGCGGACAAGGATTGGGATTATTCATCATACAGCAATTACTTCAACTCGACGCCTGCGACGTCGTGCTCTTAGATGACCGAAACGAAGATGGTCGCAGGTATAAATTTGCCGTGAATCTCGGCCCACTTGTGAAAGTTTAATTCCATGCTGGTGAGTGACGCCCTTTCCTGCCTCGGATCGGAACGTACAATTTGGATCGACGACGTTTTCAATGAGACTCCCGAACAACTTAGCGACTTGCTATTGCGAAGTTGGGAGACCGCTCTGGAATGTAATTTCCCCGAGCTCAACGATATTCTGCAAAAGGCCGAGTTCGATCCTGAGAGCACGCGCGTTGAGCTAGTCGAGCGCATTACAGAGCTAACTCCGCAGCGGCGGAAGGAGATTAAAGAAACCTTCTTTTTCGAAGAGACTGTAGAAGGAGATTTCGAGTCTGACGAACTATCCGGCTCGTCAACGGCAAAAATCTGTACGCTCCTCGGCATTGCCAAGGACGATTGCTGGACGTTCGACAGAGCGGAAAGTGGGCTTGCGGATGTGTGCGCCGCTGGCGACGCAAATATCAGCTATATCGTCGATCTAAATGAATCTGGTATTTCCAGCAATCGGGGGCTCGACGTCATACGGTTACTCTGGGGAAAGAAGTCTCAGGGCACGGCCTTCATTCTGACGCACGAAGTAAGCTCTTCGGGAGAGGCCGCAAAAGAGGCAGAACTTCGAAATTTACTAAAGGAGAGTGAAGATGATCCACTCGGCGTTCCGATCTGTGTAATCGCGAAAGATCGACTCTTTGAGATCGACGATGAGGATCGCCTCAAAGAGTCGCTGAAAGTGAGTATCAAGCGCGCCGGACTCCGGAAGAATTTATCTAACGTCGTGTCGAGAACGCAAGGAACGGTCTATAAGGCTTTTGTCACGGCCGCCGAGGGATTGTTAAGTATACCTCCAGAACAGCTTGAGGCACACGTTTTCGAACGCGGCTACAAGGAAGGCGTGTCGGAGCTACATGTAGTCGAGCGCATTCTGACCTCCCACATTGCCCAACAGCTGAGAGGCTTCTTTGGCACGGATCAGGGCGTACTCGAAAGCACAAGACATCTTCGCGCTCTTCGGGAGATCCAATTACAGGATCTGAAGGGAGAACCAGATTCTCATCTAGCGGCATTTCGCCTCGCGGAGGTATGGGAGAGCGATGAATTGATAAATGCTGCTCGCACCCCAATTGCTTGTGGCGACGTATTTGAGGTCGACAGCTATGAAGTCGCCCCTCAGATCGCAATCCGGAAGTACATCGTACTCGCTCAACCCTGCGATATTGCTCTCCGACCTCTCGGAAAAGAGCGAGCACAGCAAACCGCGTTTTTGGTACCCCTGAAGAAATTGAGCAATTTCGTTGCATCCGAGAAGGACGCAAAACTGCCTTTGCTTCCCTGCAAGATCGACGACCATCATTGGTCTTGCGACTTCCGAAGCGCGTCGGTGGCGAGGATGGCGATCCTAGATCTGGCTTCCTTCCGAGAAGACGGAAGAGTCAGAGTGGATGAGGGGTGTACGGCCCCGTCGGATCTTTTGGCAGCTCAGAGCCGTATCTACGCAAAGAGGACCACCGCCGCACTAGAGGCGATCGCTACGGGGCAGCCGACCTCTGTCAGTGCTCTCGCGGTTCACCCTGGACTACAACTCACTTTCAGTGCCGAAGCTACATTCAAGAATGTCCACTGTGGAACGGTAAAAATGCAGCAAGCGGCCAGGCCAGCAATTGGAGCACCTGCGTTGCCTAAGCGCGCCACGTGGCAACTCCGCAGATGTGGGCGAGTACGCATGCCCTACTCTGTATCGCTCCTTGACCAGTTCGTGAGTATCATGAGTCGCCGGGCATTCGATCTGGACTACATGGCCCCCGGCTTTGGGGACGGCAATACCGGCGCTGAGTAGGTTCTTCCGCCCCCAGGAGGCGCGCCCTATACATTCAGAAGCGTAGGCCTACTTTCTGCGATGAAATAGTACCACCTCTTTCGACGCCGGCGTTCTACCGCGTTGCTCGCTGTACCATCGACGACTTGGCACGTCCCTCCAAAGACGCCCATCCTCATGGCCACGTTGAGACGGTAACTTTAGCTCTGTGAGACCTGCTTCCGCCATTGCATGCAGATAAGTCGGGAGCTGCCAAGCAGCATCACTAAACGCTACCATCTGGACAAATATCGTCTCGCTGCTTGCAACTGCGGCGACAGAAGTCATACTCGCTTGTATATTATCGAAATAAGTTTTTAGCTTGGGCACCTTTCGGTCTCCCATCGTGTAGTAACTCCCGCCGGCGCCATCGAGCTTATTCGTTATCATGAATGGAAGAGGGATCTCCTTTCTGCCATCCACTTGCCATCGGTGATACAACACGTGAACTCCCGGGTAGGGTGGTGAGGTAATCACCAACTTGGGAGCTTCCCACTTTTTTAGACGGAGATCTCTTTCTAAGCCGACGGACGAGCGGTTTAGTACCTCGACAGCTCGCCCTTTTGGATCAGCAGACCTCACCGCAGACCGCAACGACCGAGCGCCGGCTATCATATCAAGTGTCACATCGAGGAGCATCGCCCTGAAGTCATCGAGGCTCGGCAACCGCCTCCGCCCGTCCAGTGCCCATTGGGCAGTCCCGCAATATTGCGCACCGAGCGAAGTTCTCGAGGCGAGGAGGGGATAATTGGACCGCGCTGTGAACACTTTGCTCAATCGCTTTGCGCAATCGCCAACGAAGAGGATCGTTCAGATGTTTATAGTAGCCGAGGCTTTCGTATTCGCGGAGCGATGAACTGGGATACCTCATGTTGATGCTCGCGCTGGTACGATTTGCCCAATCGGCCAGAGCCTCTAATTCGGCCTCCTCAAAGATGGTGGTTTTGATCTTTGCGACGAACTCCGCCAGTTCGCTAATATCAACCCCAATACCCTTACGACCAAGGGCGATGGCTTCGACGAGGGTCGTGCCTCCTCCGACGTGAGGATCGAGGCAAACATCCCCTGGCTGCGTAAAGGCCTGTATAGCGGCACGAGCGAAGCTCGGACTAAACCGAGCAGGATACTTGTAAAAGCTGTGGGTTAGCCCCCGAACAGGACTTTCGTCTCGCGCGCCGGCAACGAGCAATTCCTCGACGTCGGCCGGCAATTTGATATAGCTGACCGAACCATTAATAATCATGGTTAATATTTTCTCACGAGGAAGTTAATAACCCTCTAATTTACGTGGACTCGAGCGGCCCACGTCGTTTGCGAATCAAAAGTTAATTTACTCTATACTCGCCTAGGTAGCATCGCCTGAGGGCGCCGTGGAGCCCGACAGGAACACATGGTCGGAAAACTTCGTCATCTACTATGATGGCACCGGCAACAGGATCTCGGAAAGCACCTCCATCACTGCCTGTGCAACACGGAGAGACTGAGCGTGTGGCGGACGGTATTCTCCGTCTGGAGGTAACGGAACGGCACTAACCGCGCGGCGTATCTGGATGCCACGTCAATCAGGTGCTGGGGCTCGCCACCGGCTGCGGTGTCCACGAGGAAGTGCTCGCGATTCCACCGCGTCCCTACCCCCGAAAATCAATGCTCCGCAGCACGATCCCCGGCGGCGTGCCTTCGAACTCCGTCGCCTGATATTTGCGACCGGTGCAGGCTTCGATGCGCTCGCGCAGGCGAGTGAACTGCTCTTCGCGCTCGCTGGGCCTGGCGCGCGGGCCGCGCTCGAGGTCGTCCATGGCGGAGGTCGAGATCGCGCAGGCGATCTCCTTACTGCCGTCCTGCATCGAGAACTGGACGATGCCGCGGTCCTGGTCGTGGGCGATGAAGCGGCTGCTGGTGAGCGTCATGGGGGTACTCCTTTTGCGGCCGCGCGTCGCGCACTGGGGGCGCCGGTCAGCGTTATCGAAGCAGGCTGTGGCACGAGGGTGCACAACAACTGACTTCGGTGGTTATGGGTCCCGGCCTTCGCCGGGACGACGGGTGACTTGGTTCGCCGTCAGCCGTCGCCGTTGAGCCTTGCGAAATCGTCGAACAGCGCGGCCACCAGCGCGCGGTGGCGGGTGTCCTCGGTGGGCAGGCTCGCAGCATAGAGGTTGAGCAGATGGCGGGCCTTCACGGCGGCCTCCGGCCAGGACGTGGCGGGCACCGACATCATGCGGTTTTCGAGCTCGGCCTCGCGCTCGCGCAGCTCCCTGACCTGGGCCTCGACATCGGCCAGCGCGCGGCGCAGATCGGTTGCCTTCTGGGCGGCCATGCCGCGGTGGCTGTCGAGATCGACCGGAATTTCAGTCATTGGCGGCACTCGCGTCGATACGTTGGGCATCCGCCAGGTCGACCGAGCCGATCGACAGCATCTCCGTCGCACCGCGCACGCCTTCGGAGGGCACCGTGATCATGGTGGCGACGCGGCGATAGGACGCGAAGGACAGGCCCTCGATCATCTCCTCGTCGGTGACGACCTCATAGGCGCCGGCCGGCAATTCGCGCTCGAGACCGCGGATGTGGAATGGATGCTTGAAGGTGATGGTTTCTCGCCGCGAGCGGATGGTCATGCGCGCCTGCCTTTCGCAAAGAAGGGGCCCCAACCGACACCAGCTAAGGCGAACCATGCGCTTGTTACCCGGCAATAGCCAGCATTATGTCAGCGTGGGCCGGGACTTAAGGCGCAAGCGCGGTGCTCGCACGCGGCGTTTTAGTCCTCGCAATCGGCAGGGCACGGGCGTACGCTCGACCACGTCAGCGCAGCTCACGCAATTGCCGCGCGTCGATGTTGCGCTGCATCTTTCGCGCCTCGTGTGCGCAGCGGCGATCTTCATTGGTTCGGGCGGGTGCATCTCAGAGCCCTGCCCAGCGACCATTGCAACGCCGATCTCGCACGCGGACGAACTCGAAACCCAGGAGGAGACGACGTCATGGCCAAGGGACAGCAACGCAGCAACCGCGAGACCAAGAAGCCGAAAAAGGACAAGATCAAGACCAGCGCCGCAGCGCCGAGCCGCAAGGACGCGGCGTGGCAGCCGGAGATCGGCCAGAAGAAGAAGTAGAGGTGCGGGCGCTGTTTTCCCTTCTCCCCTTGTGGGAGAAGGTGGCATAGGCGGCCTTCGGCCGCCGTTCTTGAAAACGCCGATGCTTCGCATCGGCTATGGCGCCGGATGAGGGGTCTGTCTCCGGGAGTTCTGACGCGAGAGATTCGCACGCGGAGAGAGACCCCTCACCCGGCTCGCCGCTTCGCGGCGATCCACCCTCTCCCACAAGGGGAGAGGGGAAGAAGCGCCATCTCCCTCTCCCCACGCTTTTCCGCTATACTCGCCCGGGTAGCATCAGCGGGAGGGGCATCCTGTGGATCACGAGCGCAACGCCGAGCATACATCCGAGCCGAAGAACCTCGTCATCTGCTGTGACGGCACCGGCAACGAGATCTCGGAGAACATCTCCAACGTCCTGAAGCTCTATCGCTGCCTGCGCAAGACCGACAAGACGCGGCCGCGGCAGCTGGTGTTCTACGATCCCGGGGTCGGCACGGTGACGGAGCCGTCGACGTGGCACCGCTGGAAAGCCAACGTCAATCTGGTGCTGGGGCTCGCCACCGGCTACGGGCTCGATGACAACACGCTGTCGGCCTATTGCTTCCTGGTCCAGCATTACGCGCCCGGCGACAGGATCTATCTGTTCGGTTTTTCGCGCGGTGCCTACACGGTTCGCGTGCTGGCGGGGCTGATCCACAAGATCGGCCTGATCTCGCCGGAGCAGGCCAACCTCGCAGGCAGTGGCCTCGTCGCCTACAAGCAATATTCCGGCAGCGGGCGCGGCAACGATGTCAGCGACCTCATCGATGAGGGGTTTGACGACAGCGGGCCGCTGCCGAAAAACAAGTTCGATCTCGCCGCGCAGTTCGCACGCATCACCTCGTCGCGCTGGCCGACCATCCACTTCATCGGCGTCTGGGACACGGTGGCGAGCGTGATCGTGCCGCGCGCCGACCGGGGCTATTTGCCGAGCTTCGAGGAGCTCGCCTTCACGCTGCGCAATCCCAGCGTCAACATCTTCCGCCAGGCGATCGCGATCGACGAGCGGCGCTGCATGTTCCGCCTCAAGCAGTATGAGGAGCCGCAGGAGTACTGGCGCAACCGCTTCGTGCCCGACGACAAGAAGGAGCCGCAGGACATTTTGCAGGTGTGGTTCGCCGGCGTGCATTGCGACGTCGGTGGCGGCTATCCGGAAGTCGAGAGCGGCGAGTCCAAGTATCCGCTGCTCTGGATGATCGAGGAGGCGACCAAGGCGGGGCTGAACTTCAACCCGCGCACGGTGAACCAGCTCGCCTGGGGCATCCAGCGCAAGAACTCGCCGTTCCAATACGTGCCGCCGGCTTACACCGGCAAGACCGGCGAGCTGCATGATTCGATGACGGCGCCCTGGCGCGTGCTGGAGTATCTGCCGAAGAGCGCGACCTACAAGGAATGGCCGGCGCGGAAGGTGTTTCTCGGGCTCTACATCCCCAATTGCGAGCCGCGCCTGATCCCCGAGGGCGCGCATGTGCATGAGAGCGTGTTGAAGCGGATGGCGGTGGAGCCGGGATATCGGCCGGTGAATCTGCCGAAGGAGTATGTGACGGTGCCGATGCCGGTGCCGCCGGGTGTGGGGATGGCGGCGGAGTCGGGGGAGATCGTGGTGGGGTGAGGGCCTTCCCTTCTCCCCCTGTGGGAGAAGGTGGCATAGGCGGTCTTCGGCCGCCGTTCTTGAAAACGCCGATGCTTCGCATCGGCTATGGCGCCGGATGAGGCGTTGTCGCCGCGAACGCGAAAGCTTCGTATGCCGTGCGAGACCCCTCACCCGTCTCGCCACTTCGTGGCGATCCACCCTCTCCCACAAGGGGAGAGGGGAAAGCAGACCACCCCGCTACCGCCGCTTTCTCCACTCGCCGACACTTTTCATTAAAATTCTCCAGCCCGCCTTAGCCGGATCGAATCAACTCCTTGGCATCATCTCCCAGACCACCCGCGCCATCCGCGGAAATTGGAGGAGAGTGCCAATGCATCCGCGACGACATGCCCGTGTCAAGCCTGCGGGCCTCGTGTCCCGCCAGGCCAAGATCATCACCGACCCGCGCGCGCCGGTGATCCCCTGCACGCTGATCGACTATTCGCCGGGCGGCGCCTGCGTCGATCTCGGCGGCCAGGTGAAGATTCCCGATCGCTTCGAGCTGCTGCATGTGAACACGAAAAAACGCTGCCGCGTGGCGTGGAAGCGCGGCTCGAAGGTGGGCGTGGTGTTTTGACTCCTTCCAGCTGCTGAACAAGGCCGCGCTCCACACTCCGCTCGGCTCCCTCCCGCCTTGTGGGGGAGGGTTGGGGAGAGGGGTGGCCCAGCAAAAGGTGTTAGTTACGTGCGAAGCGATGGCAACAGAGTGTCGCTTCATTCGACAGAGCACGCCGTGTGGCTACCCCTCTCCCTACCCCTCCCCCACAAGGGGGAGGGAACGCAGTGTACTTGCGGCGCGATCTCTCCCAACACAACAAATTCACGGCTTCCGCATCCGCGCCTTTGCGCCCGCGACGATCTGCATCGCGACGCCGGCGATCCAGCCGAACAAGGCGAACCAGCTCCAGGCGATGTGCGGATCGAGGCGGAGCACGATGATGGCGACGGAGGCGAGTGCGGTGAGCGTGGCGCAGAGCGTGCCGGCGGCGCTCAACAGTTCCGCGGCGTCGATGTCGCCGTGGGCCTCGTCGAACGGCAATTGCGGCGTGTCGATGCCGAGATAGAAGCCGACGAAGCCCAGCACCATCATCAGCAGCAGGAACCCCTCGGTGGTGAGCGCGGGGATCGCCGATCCCACATAAGCGCCGACAAACAGCCCGCACGCCGCGCCCGCCATCGCAAGGCCCACGCGCTCGATGACGTGGGCAGCTTTTCGAACACGAAATCGCATGGCGGGCCTCCGCGAGGCGTTGGACGCACGCGAGGTTAGGCCAGATTTGGGTGGGGTGGAAGCTGAGAGGGTTTACGGATGCGTGAGGCGGAACGGCACGGGACCAAAAGGTACGCGGAGCAACGACCTTGGCGTGTGTCGCATGGCTGCCGAGCGCAGCGAAGCAATCCAGGCTCTTTCCGCGGACACAGCCTGGATTGCTTCGTCGCAAGGGCTCCTCGCAATGACGAGTTTGCGGCGCGGTCCTCGCGCCACACTCGCCCCCTCACCGCGCCCCGAACGTCGTCTTGCCGAACAGCGCCTTCTGGGTCGAGGGCTGCGAGCGCCAGTATTGCGGCGGGGCTTCGACCTCGCCGCCGAGCTCGGCTGCGGCGTGCCAGGCCCAGCGCGGGTCGTAGAGCAAGCCGCGGGCGAGCGCGACCATGTCGGCCTTGCCGGATGCGACGATCTCTTCGGCCTGCTTCGGCTCGGTGATCAGGCCGACGGCGATGGTAGGCAAACCCGTCTCGCGCTTGATGGCCTCGGCAAACTGCACCTGATAGCCGGGGCCGAGCGCGATCTTCTGCAGCGGCGAGACGCCGCCGGAGGAGGCATCGATCCAGTCGACGCCGCGCGCCTTCAGCGCGTTTGCGAATGCGATGGTCTGCGCCAGGTCCCAGCCGCCCTCGACCCAGTCGGTCGACGACACCCGCATGCCGACCGGCTTGTCGTGCGGGAATACGGCGCGGACCGCGTCGTAGACCTCCAGCGGGAAGCGCATGCGGTTCTCGAGCGAGCCGCCATATTCGTCGGTGCGCCTGTTCGAGATCGGCGACAGGAATTGATGCAGGAGATAGCCGTGCGCGCCGTGCAGCTCGATCGCGTCGATGCCGATGCGATCGGCGCGCTTGGCGGCATCGACGAAGGCCTCGCGGATGCGCTTGAGGCCCGCGGCATCGAGCGCCAGCGGCGCGGCCTCGCCCTCCTTGTGCGGCAGCGCCGACGGCGCCACGGTCTGCCAGCCGCCCGCATCCTGCGGAATCAGCTGGCCGCCGTCCCACGGCCGCGCGCTGCTGGCTTTGCGGCCCGCATGCGCGAGCTGCATTGCGACCGCGGTCGAGGAATGTTTCCGCACCGAGGTGAGGATCTGCTTCAGCGCGGCCTCGGCGGCATCGCTGTAGAGCCCGAGGCAGCCCGGCGTGATGCGGCCGATCGCCTCGACATGGGTCGCCTCGATGCAGAACATCGCCGCGCCCGACAGGCTGAGATTGTTGATGTGGGTGAAGTGCCAGTCGGTGGGAACGCCGTCCTCCGCCGAATATTGGCACATCGGCGACACCACGACGCGGTTCTTCAAAGTCAGGCCGCGCAGCTTGATCGGGGAAAACAGGGCGCTCATGCGGGGGAGTTCCGAAAAGGATGGAGGGCAGGGAGATGGAGAGAGTGTAGTGGGCGATGCGCCGATTGCCAGCCGCGCGGGGGGCATGGCAGCTCGCGGGGGATGCATTGCGGCCGCGCCGCCCTACTCCACCAGCGCGAACTGCAGCAGCAGCGTGCGCTGGAGCATCGAGAAATTGTCGTCGGACACCAGCGTCAGCACGGTCTCGCCGTCGGCCGTGACGTGGGCGTCGATGCCTTCCATGTTGTCGATCTCGTGGCCGAGATCGGCCTTGAACAGCACGGGGCCGTCGACCAATGCGCCCGGCGCGATCGATTTCAGGGGGATCGCGCGGATGCGGATATCGATGCCGGTGAACCAGGAGAATTTGCGTTCGAGGATCAGGAGATCGCCCGAGGGCAGCAGCACGGCGTCGCTGATGAGCTGCTGGTCGGTGCGGCGAATGCTGAATTGGCCCGGTGTGGGGCCGCCGAGCAAAAATCCGATCAGATTGCCGTCGGCATCGAAGCCGCCCTCCGACAGCGCGATCAAGGTGCCCGCGAGCGGCTGCCCCTTTGGAACGAACACCAGCGCCTCGAGCCCCTTGTTGTAGGGCAGCTTGCGCACCGCCGGCGGGGTCGGCAGCACCTCGCCGCGCGCGCGTGTGCCGCCCTTCGCAAAATCGAACCGCATGATCTGGTTGACGCGCTCGAGCCCTACATAGACGAGGTCGCCGTCACGCGCGAGCGACTCGGTGTCGTACCACAGCCGCTTCTCCGTGATCGGCCGCCCCTCCGCATTGAGCACCGGCGCGGCCTCGACGTCGTCGAGACCCGTCATGCTCCGCCCGGAATAACGGATGCGACCGGTGAACCAGGTGCCCTGGTCGGAGATCGCGAGGAAGCGCTCGCCTTTGCTGTCGAGGAAGCGGAAGCCGGACAGGCCGCCGAAGCCGCGATGCGGCGAGGTCAGCACCAGGCCGCCGCGATAGTCCAGCGAACCGAACCGCGTGCGCGCGCGGTCGCGCGGCTCGAAATTGGGGATCGGCCGCGCGTTGACCTCGATGCCAACGGGCGCGGCGACGGCGTGCTCGATCAGCGCCGGCTTCGGCGCGGGCTGTGCCTGCGCCAGGCGAGACAGTACGAGAGTGGAAAATCCCGCCGCCGCGTGGCCGATGAAGCTGCGGCGGGATCGATGGTTGCTCACGAATGCAGTTTGCGGCGCGGGCGGTTGGCCGGCTGCGTGGGCGCGGTGTTGGTCTCGCTGAAGAGTTCGGCGAGCTTCTCGGTGATGGCGCCGCCGAGCTCTTCGGCGTCCACGATCGTCACCGCGCGGCGATAATAGCGCGTCACGTCATGGCCGATGCCGATCGCGATCAGCTCGACCGGCGAGCGGGTCTCGATCTCCTCGATGATGTGGCGCAGGTGCCGCTCGAGATAGTTGCCGGGGTTGACCGACAGCGTGGAATCGTCGACCGGCGCGCCGTCCGAGATCATCATCAGGATCTTGCGCTGTTCGGGCCGGCCGAGCAGGCGCTTGTGCGCCCAATCCAGCGCCTCGCCGTCGATGTTCTCCTTCAACAGCCCTTCGCGCATCATCAGGCCGAGGTTTTTCCGCGCACGACGCCAGGGGGCGTCCGCCGACTTGTAGATGATGTGGCGGAGATCGTTGAGGCGGCCGGGGCTGGCCGGCTTGCCAGCGGCAAGCCACGCCTCGCGCGATTGCCCGCCCTTCCAGGCGCGCGTGGTGAAGCCGAGAATCTCGACCTTGACGCCGCAACGCTCCAGCGTGCGGGCGAGGATGTCGGCGCAGGTCGCCGCGACCGTGATCGGCCGCCCGCGCATCGAGCCGGAATTGTCGAGCAGCAGCGTCACCACGGTATCGCGGAACGTCGCCTCCTTCTCGTGCATGAAGGACAGCGGGTGATAGGGATCCGTCACCACGCGCGACAGCCGCGCGGGGTCGAGAATGCCCTCTTCGAGATCGAACTCCCAGGCGCGGTTCTGCTGCGCCATCAAGCGCCTCTGCAGCCGGTTGGCGAGACGGGCGACGATGCCCTGCAGATGCGCGAGCTGCTTGTCGAGATAGGCGCGCAGCCGCTCCAGCTCGTCATGGTCGCAGAGGTCTTCGGCGGCGATGACCTCGTCGAACTTCGGCGCGAAGGCGTGATATTCCGGCCCGCGCGGCTCGTTCTTGCCGTGCGAATTCGGCCGCGTCGCCTCGCCCGGCGTCTCGTCGTCGCCGAGCTCGCCGTCGTCGAAGGTGTCGGAGGTCGAGGCCTGCGCGCTTTCCATCGCGCTCTCGCTCATCTCCTCGCTCGACGCCTGGGCCTGATCGGCGCTCATCTCCTGCGCGGCGTCGGAATCGGGCGAGCCCTCGGCGCCGGACTGATCGTTGTCGCCGTCCTGGTTCTCGTCGTTCTCGTCATTGTCTTCGCTGTCGGCGCTGCGCTCGTCGCCGATCTCGAGCGCCGTCAGCAGATCATGCACGGCATCGCCGAACCTGGTCTGGTCCTCGACCACGGTATCGAGCCGGTCGAGCCGCCTGCCGATCTTGTCTTCGAGGATAGGACGCCAGAGATCGACCATCTTCTTCGCGGCCGTCGGCGGCGCCATGCCGGTCAGGCGTTCGCGCACCAGCATCGCCAGCGCGTCGGCAAGCGGGGCGTCGGCCCGGTCGGTGATCTCGTCGAACTTGCCGCGATGGAAATGGTCGTCGAGCATCGCGGTGAGGTTTTTCGCAACGCCCGCCATGCGCCGCGCGCCGATCGCCTCGACACGGGCCTGCTCCACCGCCTCGAACACGCCGCGCGCCTGCGGATTGCCCGGCATCAGCTTGCGATGCACCTTCGGATCGTGACAGGCGAGCTTGAGCGCGATGGAATCGGCGTGGCCGCGCACGATGGCGGCATCACGCCTGGTCATCTTTCGCGCGGGCTCGGGCAGCCGCGCCTTGCCCGGCGCGAGCCCGGGACGCTCGGCGGCGAAGCTGACGTCGAGCTCGGGCGCCTTGGCGATCGCCTTCAGGCAGGAGGCCACCGAGCGCTTGAACGGCTCGGTCGGGGCTTCCTTGGTGTTGCGGAATTTGGAGTTGGAGGTGGTGCTCATCTCGCCCTTACCCGTCGTCCCCGCGAAGGCCGGGACCCATAACCACCGGCGATCATTGCGTCAGGAGAAATTAGCAGCGTCGCTTCACAGAGAGACCTCGCGGTATGGGTCCCGGCCCCGTGCGCAATTGCGCACTCGGCCGGGACGACACACCGAGAGCGATCAGCTGAGCGCCACGTTCACCGACGATTCCGGCAGCTCCGCGTTGAAGCAGCGCTGGTAGAACTCGGCGACGAGGGGACGTTCGAGCTCGTCGCATTTGTTGAGGAAGGTGACCCGGAACGCAAAGCCGATGTCGCTGAAGATGTCGGCGTTCTCCGCCCAGGTGATCACCGTGCGCGGGCTCATCACCGTCGACAGATCGCCATTGGCGAAAGCGTTGCGGGTGAGGTCGGCAAGGCGAACCATCTTGTTGACGATGTCGCGGCCTTCCGTGGTGCGATAGTGCTTGGCCTTGGCCAGCACGATCTCCACTTCCTCGTCATGGCTGAGATAGTTCAACGTGGTGACGATCGACCAGCGGTCCATCTGACCCTGGTTGATCTGCTGGGTGCCGTGATAGAGGCCCGAGGTGTCGCCGAGGCCGACGGTGTTGGCGGTCGAGAACATGCGGAATGCCGGATGCGGCTTGATCACCTTGTTCTGGTCGAGCAGCGTCAGGCGGCCGGAGACTTCCAGCACGCGCTGGATCACGAACATCACGTCCGGGCGGCCGGCGTCGTATTCGTCGAACACCAGCGCGACGTTATGCTGGAGCGCCCAGGGCAGGATGCCGTCGCGGAATTCGGTGACCTGCTTGCCGTCGCGGACCACGATCGAGTCCTTGCCGACGAGGTCGATACGGCTGATGTGGCTGTCGAGGTTGACGCGCACGCAGGGCCAGTTCAGTCGCGCGGCGACCTGCTCGATATGGGTGGATTTGCCGGTGCCGTGATAGCCCGTGACCATGACGCGGCGGTTGTGGGCGAAGCCGGCGAGAATGGCGAGCGTGGTGGCACGATCGAAGCGGTAATCGGAATCGACTTCGGGGACGTGAGGATCGACTTCGGAATAAGCGGGGACTTCGAGATCGCTGTCGATCCCGAACACCTGGCGCACCGACACCTTCATGTCGGGCAAACCGGAAACTTCCTCAACTTTGGACATCGCGGCGGTCGTCATCAATCCTCCGAGGTCCCGGGCGATCCCGAGACCAGTTATTGCACGTTGGCTGCGGCTGGGTGCGATCGCGAACCTATCAGAGACAACGGGCGGGCAGAAGCCCGCCCCCCGATCAAAGTTCCGTTGTCTTTTCATCTAGATAGGCAAGGAACGCGATTTTTGGAAGGCTGCCCTGCGAATCACGCCTGAATTTCGTGCCGAAGGCACCGTCCTTGCCCCCGCGGGTGGCACTTTTACCGCCGCTCGTTACTTATGTAGGGTCTGGATATAGGGTTCGAACCCCAAGGCCCAATCCCACCACAGAGACGATGTGACGTCCTTTCTCGATCCCCTCATTTCATTCGTCTCGGCCCATGCGTGGCTGGCCTATCTGACCCTGTTTCTGGCGGCCCTGCTCGAGGCGGTTCCGGTGGTGGGGTCGGTCATCCCCGGCTCGACGATCATCCTGGCGCTGAGCGCCCTGGTCCCAGGCGGCGAGCTCAAGCTGCAATGGGTGTTGCTGGCGGCGGCGCTCGGCGCAGTGCTCGGCGATGGTTCGGCCTACTGGATCGGACACCGGCAACAACGGGAGATCCTCAACACCTGGCCGCTGACCAATTATCCGCGTGTGGTCGAACAGAGCGAGAATTTCTTCCACCGCTTCGGCACCTGGGCGGTGTTCTTCGCCCGCTTCGTGCCGCCGATCCGTGCCTTCGTCCCGGTCACGGCGGGCGCGCTCGGCATGCCCCCGGCCCGCTTCTACGCCATCAACATCCCGGCGATCCTGGTCTGGGCGCCGGCGCATGTGCTGCCGGGCGTTTTGGCGGTGTCGGCCCTGCACGAATATGCCGGGCTGCCGCACCATGGGCATCCGTATAAGCATATGTGGATTTTGACCGTGGTCGGCGTGGCAATCGTCGTAGGCCTGGCGGTTTGGATCTATCGCCGCCGGAACGGCGGCGGCGTGGCGGTGGCGAAGCCGCGAGGGTGATAGCGTCGAGCGGCGCACTGCGGTTTGGGGACTTCGCAACGTGGCGGCCCTTGCCTCCAAGCCGTAACGCGTTACATTGTAACGCGTTACATGGGATCGTTTCCAATGACTGCACCCGCTGAAAGAATGAAAATGATGCGCCAGCGGAGGCGGCTGCGGGGCTTGCGCGAACTGCGCCTGGTCGTAGCTGATGCTCGCTCGCGGTCAGTTCGACGACGGGTGGCGAAGCAAGTTGCCAGCCTCGACCCCGATCGCGAGCGCAACGCGCTGCAGTGGATCGAGTCGGTCTCCGAGTTTGATGCAGATGCAACGCGGTGACGTCGTGACGGTCGCTGCAACGGGCGACTATGGCAGACCCTGCCCGGCGGTCATCGTGCAGAGCGACGCTTTCCCTGAAACTCATGCCTCCGTCGTGATCTGCCAGTTGACTTCCGAACTGGCGCACGCCCCGGATTTTCGGGTGACTATCGAGCCAACCCGCGAAAATGGATTACGACTGAGATCGCAGGCGATGGCCGACAAGCCGATCACCGTGAGACGCGAACGGATCGGACAGAAGATCGGGCGCCTCGGCAGCCAGGATATGGCGCGGATCGGGATTGCTTTGGCGTTCGTGTTAGGGCTTGCGGATTGATCAGGTACCCGAGCACGGGCTTCCGCCAGGACGACCGCAGCAGCGATCCTAGCTAGCAGCGCCTCCCCTCCGCCCCGGTGCCGGCCCGACATACCTCGCCCGTGGCCTGATCAGCTTGCCGAACTGCAACTGCTCGCTCGCATGTGCGATCCAGCCGACGCTGCGGGCCATCGCGAACAGGGCGAGCTCGCTGCCGCCAGGCAGGCGCATCGCGTGCACGAGCACCGCGAGCGCGTAGTCGATATTGACGAGTTCGCCGGTCGCCTCCGCGATCCGCTCGGGCACCTCCTTGGTGAATTTACGCGGTGCGCCTGCGCGAGAGAGCGCGTTGAGCAGCGATTGCGCGCGCCGATCGCCCCGCTTGTAGACGCCGTGACCGAAGCCGGCAAAGCGTTCGCCGAGCGCGACACGCTCGCGGACCATTGGCTCGACGTCACGATCGACCAGCGCCTTGACGAGCTGCGAGGCGAGCACGCCGGCACCGCCGTGCTTCGGTCCCTTCAGCGCGGCGAGGCCGGCGATGACGGAATCATAAAGATTAAGACCGGTCGAGGCTGCGCAACGCGCGGTGAAGGTGGACGCGTTCAACTCATGCTCGGCGAGCAGAACCAGCGCGCGGCGTATGAGATCGGCCGCGTGCTTGTTGTCGGGAGCCCAGGCACTGGCGATCTGCTGGTGCAGCGGCTCGGCGGACGGCTCCGTATTGAGCATGGTCGCGACCAGGAGCCGGACGATGCGCGCACCGACCATCGCACGTCCATCATGCGCGCGGGTGAAGGCGCGGGGATCGGCGCTCGATGCGAGCGCCAGCACGGCAATGGCGCGATCGATCGGCGCGGCGCGCCGCGCGGCCTGCGCGATCAGGCGCATCTCATCGGACACCGCGGGAAAATTGTCCGGCGCAAAGGGATCGACGCCGGAGACGTCCCACAGAAGCGTCGCCGTGTGCTCCAGCGTGTCGTTCTCCGCGAGATCGACGCAATTGACGCCGCGATAGATCGCGCCCTCCTCGGTGATGGTGGAGATCTCCGTGTCCATGACCGGCAGATCGGCATCGAAGCTGCGCAGGCCGCGCGGCTCCGGCGACGGTACCCGACGCTCCTTCAGCGCCCGGACGTCCTCGGCGCGATAGCGGTTCTTGCGCGAGTCGGGCGTCGGCTCGGAGCGGACCAGGCCGCGGCTGACATAGGCGTAGAGCGTGGCCGGCGAGATCGCGAGCTCGGCGGCGGCTTCCCGGGCGGAGAGGTAGAGACCTTCCGAATTTTTCATATTGATTGATGTAATCAAGATTGATCAATCTGTCGAGAGGCCTGATCTTTGGCTGGTGCAAAGGAGATTTGGGCCATGAACATCCACCTCACCAAGAGCCAGATCGGGCTGGACGGCGTTCCCGCGGCCGAAACCGTGCTGAGCCATGTCGACGGCGAGCGCGGCGAGTTGATCATCGCCGGCGAGCATGTTGGCCGACTGGCGAGCCAGTCGAGCTTTGAGGGCGTCACCGCCCGGCTCTGGAACGGCGCCAGCACGACCACGCTGAGCGAAGCCGATGTGCGCGCGAGCCTGGGCGCCGCACGCGAGCGCGCCTTCGCGCGACTGGATGAGCTGCTGCCGGCAACGCGCGGCATGGGCATCATCGACGGATTTCGCGCGGCGGTCGCGGGAGTTCGCGCCGAGCACGGGCTCGCCCATGAGGCGACGATCGTCGGCGCATTCCCGGTGATTGCGGGCGCGCTCGTCCGCCGGGCTAGGGGTCTCGATCCCGTGGCGCCCGATCCGAACGTGAGCCAGGCTGCCGATACGCTTCGCATGCTGCACGGGCGCGCGCCCGAACCACGCGAGGTCAGGGCGCTGGACGCCTATCTCGTCACCGCCAGCGACCACGGCATGAACGCCTCGACCTTCACCGCGCGCGTGGTGGCCTCAACGCACGCAGATCTGTTTGCCGCCGTCACCGCCGGCTATTGCGCGCTGACGGGTCCGCTGCATGGCGGCGCGCCGGAGCCGGTGCTGGAAATGCTCGACGCGATCGGCTCGCGCGAGCGCATCCAGCCCTGGGTGGACGCGGCACTCGCCCGCGGCGAGCGAATGATGGGCTTCGGCCACCGCGTCTATCGCGTGCGCGATCCCCGCGCCGACGTGCTCAAGACCGCGATCGAGGCGCTGGCCTCGGACGGCGCCGACCTGCCGTTTGCCGGCGAGGTCGAGGCCTATATCCGCGCAGCCTTGCGCAAGAAGAATCCGGACCGGCCGCTGGAGACCAATGTGGAGTTCTTCACCGCGATCCTGCTCGATGCGCTGGCGATTCCGAGGCAGGCCTTCACGCCGATCTTCGCCGTGGCGCGCGCAGCCGGCTGGACGGCGCATGCGCGGGAGCAGCAGCGGACCGGGCGGCTGATCCGGCCGAGCTCGTCATATGTGGGCGCGATGCCGAAGGCGTAGGGAATGCGTAGCCCGGAGCGCGTGCTTCCCCTCTCCCCTTGCGGGAGAGGGTGGCTCGCCGCAAAGCGGCGAGACGGGTGAGGGGTTGTCTCGACACCCTCATATCTTGCAGTTGAATTCGCCGAGAGAAACCCCTCATCCGGCGCTTCGCGCCACCTTCTCCCGCAAGGGGAGAAGGGAAGAAAGCGCGCGCGAAGCCTACGCCTCGCGCACCACGGTCTTCAGATAATTATACGCCTTGATGATTTCGATCAGGCGATCCTCGGTGGAGCGGTCGCCACCGTTGGCATCGGGGTGGTGCTGCTTCACCAGCGCCTTGTACTTGGACTTGACGTCGGCGAGCGTGGACTCGGGGCCGAGGCCCATCACCTGAAGCGCCTTGCGCTCGGCGTTCATGATCTTGCGCGTCTCGGCCTTGGGCGCGGCCTGCGGGCCGGCGCGCCAGCCGGTGCGGCCGTTCAGCTCCTGGAACATGCTGAACGGATCGAAGGCGCCGTCGATCTCGGCCTCGGCGCCCTTCTTGACGCCGCCATTGGCGCCCATCTTCCAGGTCGGACGATGACCGGTCAGCGCATCTTTCTGATAGCGCGCGACAGCGTCGGCATTCATGCCGGAGAAAAAATTGTAGTTCTGGTTGTACTCGCGCACGTGGTTCAGGCAGAAGTGCCAGTACTCACGCTGATTGTCGCGACCCTTGGGCGCACGATGCGCGCCCTTGTTCTGACACCCGGTCCATTCGCAATTGACCACGGCGTCGCGCGGCTTCACCTCCGGCTGCTTGCCTTTCGGCTTGATCCGGATGGAGTCGAAGAACTTTGATGAATCGATCGGCATGGCTGACTTTGACTACGCAATGCAAAAACCTTCAAGTCTTGACATTGCAATTAGCTGAAAAGCATAGCCGAAACTATGCTGAGGCGTCCTTGAACGGCCGCTAGAGGCGGCCTATCCAATACGGAGAGCGATCTCGCACCGTAATGACCCAGATGGCCATCAGAGACACTATCAGCAACAAGTTGCAGGAAGCTTTCACGCCGGAAAGCCTGCAAGTCGTCGACGAGTCACATTTGCATGAGGGCCACGCCGGCCATCGGCCGAGCGGCGAGACGCACTTTCGGGTTTATATTGTGTCTTCCGCCTTCAAAGGGAAGAGCCGGGTCGATCGCCACCGCATGATAAATTCGGCGCTGGCCGCGGAACTCTCCGGCAGCGTGCACGCGCTGGCGATCCACGCGCAAGCGCCGGGAGAAGGCGGCAGCTAGCTCGCCGATGCGGCTGTCATGCCCGCAAAGGCGGGCATCCAGTACTCCGAGGCGGCGCGGCTAGAATCGAGCCGCTGCGGCTTACTGGATCGTCCGCCCCAGTGCGCAAGCGCGCACAAGGCGGACGATGACAGCTACCGCTTCAAAACGACGTCCCCGCCCGCCGCCGCTTGGCTTCCTCCATTTCCGTCTCGCGCGGCACCGGTGAAATACGGAGCGCGGTGATGCGGTTGCGTTCGCGGCGGAGGACGCGGAAGCGGAAGCCGTGAAAGGTGAAACTCTGGCCGCGGTCGGGGATCGAGCGCGCCTCGTGAATGACGAGGCCGGCGACCGTCGTTGCCTCTTCGTCGGGCAGGTGCCAGTCCATGGCGCGGTTGAGATCGCGGATCGGGACCGAGCCGTCGACGACAACCGAGCCGTCCGGCTGGGCGCGCACGCCCGCGACCACGACGTCATGCTCGTCGGAGATGTCGCCGACGATCTCTTCCAGAATGTCTTCCAGCGTCACGAGGCCTTCAACTTCGCCGTACTCGTCGACGACCAGGGCGAAATGAGTCTTGCGGCGGCGGAACGCCTTGAGCTGCTCGGAGACGGGCCGCATTTCCGGCACGAACCAGGGCGGCAGCGCGATGGTGGAGACGTCGATGCGCGAGGTGTCGCCGTCGGACGCGCGGATCGCGCGCAGCAGATCCTTGGCGTGGAGCACGCCGATGATGTTTTCCGGTTTCTCGCGCCACAGCGGGATGCGGGTGTATTCGGCCGCCAGCACCTCGCGCACCAGATCCTCCGGCGGCAGGTCGGCGTTGATCATCGTCATCTCGGTGCGATGGATCATGACGTCGGAGACCTGGAGCTCGCGCAGATCGAGCAGCCCGCCGAGCATGTCGCGGTCGTGCTTCTCGAACTTGCCTTCATGATGCAGCAGGTCGACCGCGCCGCGGAGGCGCTCGGTCGGCGACAGGATCGCCTGGTGCTCGCCGGCAAGGCCAAACAGGCGCATCAACAGCCGCACGATGACTTCCACGATCCGCAGCAGCGGCCCCAGCACGTACATCGTCAGCCGCATCGGGCGCGCGACCGCGAGCGCCATACGGTCGGGCGCGTTGATCGCGATGGTCTTGGGCAGCACCTCGGCGAAGATCACGACCAGTGCGGTCATCAAGCCGGTGGCATAGAGCACGCCGACGTCGCCGAACCAGGCCGTGAAAATGCTGGTGGCCAGGGCGGATGCACTGATATTGGCGATGTTGTTGCCGAGCAGCAGGGCGCCGATCAGGCGCTCGCGCATGTCGAGAAGCTGCGAAACCACGTCGGCGTCGCGATTACCCTGCTTGGAGAGCCGCAGCATGCTGGCGCGCGAGGCGCCCGTCAGTGCGGTCTCGCTCGCGGCGAAGAAGCCGGAGACCAGCAGGCAGAGAATGACGATGGTGAATCCGAGCCAATCCATGAACCACTCTGGTTTCTTGTTTTGACGCGTTTCTTACGCGAACCGGTACCCACTTCGCGCGAAAACGCTGTAGCGCCGTTCAGCCTCGCGTCATGCCTTTTGCGCGAGCTTGTCCTTGAGGAAGTCGCGCACCGGAGCCGGCTCGACGTTCTTCACGGCGACGGCCCGCCCCACCGCCTCCAGCAGGATGAAGGTGAGCCTGCCGCGCTCTACCTTCTTGTCCTGCGCCATCAGCGTCATCAGCGCGTCGGCATCGGCAAGCCCCTCCTGCGCGAAGCCCGCGATGTCCTGCAAGCGCGTCGGCAAGCCGGCGTCAATGAGGTGACGCTCGACTCGCATCGCATCGGCTTCGCCGATCATGCCGAGCTTCGCCGAAAACTGCGCCGCCAGCGTCATGCCGATCGAAACGCCCTCGCCGTGAAACAGGCGGTCGGAGAAGCCGGTCGCGGCTTCTAGTGCATGGCCGAACGTGTGGCCGAGATTGAGCAGCGCACGCTCGCCGGTCTCGCGCTCGTCGCGCGAGACGACGCCGGCCTTGGCGCGGCAGGAGGTCGCGATCGCATGCTCGCGCCCCGAACCGCCTTTGGAGATGTCGGAATGGTTGTTCTCGAGCCAGGCGAAGAAGGCCTCGTCGCCGAGCACGCCGTATTTGGCGACCTCGGCATAGCCGGCGCGGAACTGCCGCGGCGACAACGTGTCGAGCACGGCGGTGTCGGCGATCACAAGCACCGGCTGGTGGAAGGCGCCGAGCAGATTCTTGCCCTGCGGCGAGTTGATGCCGGTCTTGCCGCCGACGGAGGAATCGACCTGCGCCAGCAGCGAGGTCGGCACCTGCACGAAATCGACGCCGCGGCGCAGGATCGCCGCCGCAAAGCCGGCGAGATCGCCGACCACGCCGCCGCCAAGCGCGATGACGAGATCGTTGCGTTCGATTTTCGCGGCGATCAGGGCTTCGCTGACCTTTTCGAGACCGGCATAGGTCTTGGAGATCTCGCCTTCCTCGACGACGATGCGCGATGTCGGAATGCCCGCGGCTGCGAGCGAGGCCTCGGCGGGTTCGAACCAGTATTTCGCGACGGTGCGATCCGTCACGATCGCGGTGCGCACGCCGGGGCGCAGGCGCGCGACGCGTTCGCCGAGCGAGGCCAGCACGCCGCGGCCGATGACGATGTCATAGGCGCGATTCCCCAGCGCGACTTCGACATTGACAGGATCTGAATGTTTCAAAGGCGCGGTCATCGTGCGGCACTCGCGACGTCGGCTGGTGGCGGGGACGCCCGTTCGCCGCAAAGATGCGCGCGCAGCGTCTCGATGGTCTCCTCAACGATCTTGTCGTGCGGCACGTCGCGCGAGGCGATGGTGAGGTCGGCATGGCCGTAGACCGGCTCGCGCTCGGTGAGCAGGCGCGTCACGGTTCCTTCGGGATCGGCGGTCTGGAGCAGCGGACGGTCGGCGCGCCGGCGCACGCGGCGCATGATGACATCATGATCGGCCTTGAGCCAGATCGATATCGCCTTCGCCGCGATCCGGGTCCGCGTCTCCTCGCGCATGAAGGCGCCGCCGCCGGTCGCCAGCACGATGGGACCGCCGTCGAGCAGACGCGCGATCACGCGGGCCTCGCCGTCGCGGAAATGCGGCTCGCCATGGCGCTCGAAGATTTCCGGTATGGTCATGCCGGCCGCCGCCTCGATCTCGGTGTCGGCATCGACGAAGGGCAGCTTGAGCCGGAGAGCCATGCGGCGGCCGATGGTGGATTTGCCCACCCCCATCATGCCGACGAGCACGATCGAGCGCGTCCCCAGCGCCGACAGGATGTCGGCCTCGGGCGAGGCTTGGATCGGCAACGCGGCGTCGGGCATTTGTCTCGCTCGAATGGGTCTCGCTCGATCTGCCGCCAAAGGCGGCATCCTTTGGCCACCTATACGACCCCGCAGGGGCCCTCGCCAGAGGACTCTTGCCACGAAACGGCGAACGTGTTGGATGATTTCATTGGTTAATTTGCCCGCCAAGCCCCTGACCGAGACCCTCTCCGAGATCCTGCCGATGCCCAGCCTGTTCCGCTTCCTGACGGTCGTCGCCGTGATCGCCGGCATCGTCTATGGCGTGGTCTTCGCGCTGGCGAACTTCGTCAATCCCAAGCCGCGGGAAATGACGGTGACGATCCCGCCGGATAAGTTTCTCAAGAAATAGCAGCTAGGCTGCCGGCATGCGTGCCAGATCTTCCGATAACAAGTCCTCAGACGCCAAGCTCACCGGCCTGTTCCTCGACATGCTCGCGGCGGAACAGGGCGCCGGCCCCAATACGCTCGACGCCTATCGCCGCGACCTCACCGACTTCTCCGAGTTTCTTGGTCGCGCCGGCCATGCATTCGCGGACGCGGAAACACAGACGCTGCGCGACTATCTCGCCGATCTCGATACGCGGGGCTTCAAGTCCACCAGCGTCGCGCGACGGCTGTCGGCGATGCGGCATCTCTATCGCTTCCTCCTGAACGAACGCATCAGAACCGACGATCCCGCGGCGATCCTGTCCGGCCCCAAGCGCGGCCGCGGCCTGCCGAAGGTGCTGTCGATTGCGGATGTCGACCGCATGCTCCGCCGCGCCAAGGAATTGAGCGAGGCGGAGGATGCTTCGCTCTCGAAACGGCTGCGCGCCCTGAGACTCTATTGCCTGCTCGAGGTGCTCTACGCCACCGGCCTGCGCGTCTCCGAACTGGTGGCGCTGCCACGTACGGCCGCGAAGCGCGACGCCCGCATGATCGTGGTGCGCGGCAAGGGCAACAAGGAACGGCTGGTGCCGCTCAACGAGGCCTCGCGCCAGGCGATGGCCGATTATCTCGCGGCGACCGAGGCGGCCAAGGACAACAACAAGACCGACAAGAAGAACAGCGTGGCGGCCTCGAAATGGTTGTTCCCCTCGTTCGGCGAGAGCGGACATCTGACGCGGCAGCATTTTGCCCGCGACTTGAAGGAGCTCGCGGTCGCTTCGGGCCTGCAGGCCCGGCTGGTCTCCCCCACGTGCTGCGCCACGCCTTCGCCAGCCACCTGCTGCACAACGGGGCCGATTTGCGCATCGTGCAGACGCTGCTCGGCCACACCGACATCTCGACGACCCAGATCTACACCCACGTGGTCGAGGAGCGGCTGAAGAGCCTGGTCCGCGACCTGCACCCGCTGGCGGAGAAATAGTTGCTGCCGTAGCTGCAGTAGCCCGGATGAGCGAAGCGACATCCGGGATTGACGATCGGGCGACCTGCCCCGGATATCGCTTCGCTCATCCGGGCTACGGTACTGGAACGATGAAACCGCCTTGACTTCGGCCACATCTCCGCAGAAAGAGCCGGGGCCTCACGATGATTTGGCCTGCGCTCGTTGCGAGCACACAAGCCAACTCATTGACGAACCTACACTTCTTTCCGCGACATCGAATCCGCTTCGCCGCCTCGCCCCGTCCTCCCTATATTGAGTTGATGCCAGACCAGATGCGCAGCTATCTCGATTTCGAAAAGCCCGTCGCCGAGCTCGATTCCAAGCTCGATGAATTGCGGACGCTTGCGGCCTCCGGCAGCGACATCGCCGAGGAGATCGGGCGGATCGAGGACAAGGCGGCGCAGGCGATGGCCGACCTCTATCTGAACCTGACGCCGTGGCAGAAAACGCTGGTCGCGCGGCATCCGCAGCGGCCGCATTTCAACGACTTCATCAAGGGCCTGATCACCGAGTTCACCCCGCTCGCCGGCGATCGCAAGTTCGGCGAGGACGAGGCGCTGGTGGCCGGCTTCGGCCGCTTCCGCGGCGAGGCCATCTGCGTGATGGGCCAGGAAAAGGGCGATTCCACCGAGAGCCGCATCAAGCATAATTTCGGCATGGCGCGGCCCGAGGGCTATCGCAAATGCGTGCGGCTGATGGAGATGGCGGAGCGGTTCGGCCTGCCGGTGCTGTCGCTCGCCGATTCCGCCGGCGCCTATCCCGGCATCGGCGCGGAAGAGCGCGGCCAGGCCGAGGCGATCGCGCGTTCGACTGATGCCTGCATGGCGCTGACCGTGCCGAACGTCGCCATCATCACCGGCGAGGGCATGTCGGGCGGCGCCATCGCCATCACCACCGCCAACAAGGTCCTGATGCTGGAGCACGCGATCTACAGCGTGATCTCGCCCGAGGCGGCGTCCTCGATCCTCTGGCGCGACGGCTCCAAGGCGCAGGAAGCCGCCAACAACATGAAGATCACGGCCCAGGACATGCTCCGCTTCGGCGTGATCGACAGCATCCTGAAGGAGCCGGTCGGCGGCGCCCATCGCGACCCCGCCGCCATGATCGCCACCACGGGCGACGCCATTGCCAAGGCCTTTGACGAACTCCGGGGTCTGGACGGGGACGCCATCCGCAAGCATCGGCGGCAGAAATTCCTCGATATTGGCCGGAAACTGGGCTGATTCGGGCGGGCTTTGGGGCCCGTTGGACGCGTCCCCCTCCGCCGTCGTCCTGGCTTTCGCCGAGACGACGCTGAATTTGAGGCCGGCCAAACCGTCCCGGAGGCCCCCGGTAACCCCGCGTTAACCCTTTTTTTGCCCAAATCAGCGATCTCAGTGCTGGTTTGGCCGAAAGGCCCAAGTTTCAGCCCAGTTTAAGTCTTCGTTGACCACGCCTTTGGGCCAACGGGCTCGTGATCCCCGTGCGGGTTGCGACCACATGACCCAGAGGTTAGAATTTTAATCAATGGCTTCAGGGCATAAGCGCTGGAGCGTGATTGCGAAAAAGCCCGTCGCGACGGGTCCCGGTCTCCGGTCGGATCATGCTTCAAGATTGGGGTTTGCGCGCGATGCCTTGGACGGTGTGGGGTCCATCTTGATTTCTCGTTCGCTTGCTCGCGCGTTTCTGGTTTCGGTGGCGCTTGCCGCCAGCTTCGTGCTGGCCGGCTGCGACACCGACCAGGTTTCGCTTGCGACCAATGCCAAGGCCAACCAGCCGGTGCCGCCAAAGCTTCTCGCCGCGATGGTCGAGAAGAACATGGATCTGCAATCACCGATCCTGGTGCGCCTGTTCAAGCAGGAGGCCGAGCTCGAGGTCTGGAAGCAGACCCGCAACGGCCAGTTCGCGCTGCTCAAGACCTATCCGATCTGTCGCTGGTCGGGCGATCTCGGCCCGAAGGTGCGCGAAGGCGATCGCCAGGCGCCGGAAGGATTCTACTCGATCAATCCGGGCCAGATGAATCCGCAATCGGCGTACTATTTGTCGTTCAACACGGGCTATCCGAACGCGTTCGACAAGGCTTTGGGCCGCAGCGGCTCGCAGCTGATGGTGCATGGCGATTGTTCGTCGCGCGGCTGCTACGCGATGACGGACGAGCAGATCGCCGAGATCTATTCGCTCGGGCGCGAATCCTTCTTCGGCGGCCAGAAGGCGTTCCAGCTGCAGGCCTATCCGTTCAAGATGACGCCGGTGAACATGGCCAAGCACCGGAACAATCCGAACATGCCGTTCTGGAAGATGATCAAGGAAGGCTATGATCATTTCGAGGTGACGCGGCAGGAGCCGAAGGTCGATTTCTGCGAGAAGAAGTACGTGTTCGACGCGGCGAAGCCGCCCGACGCCAAGCGCGATCCGGTGTTCGATGCATCGGCAAAGTGCCCGGCCTATGTGATCCCCGAGGAGATCGCCAGCGCCGTGCGCGAGAAGGATGCGCGCGACCAGGCGGAGTACAACAAGCTGGTTTCGCGCGGCACGCCCGTTGCGCGCATGAACACCGGCATCGACGGCGGCATGAACAAGATCTTTGCCGCAAAGATTCCGGAAGGCTCGACCGGCCTGTCGGAGGGCGCCGAAGGCACCACGCTCCAGATGTTGGCGATGGCGAAGGCGCCGGGCACCATCCCTGGACACGTCAATCCGCCGAAGCCGAATCTCGATGCAGCCGCGCCCTCGCCGCAGGAAGAGCCGGTCGTCGCCGTCAGCGCGCCCGCCGCCAGCGCCCGCGTCGCCACCGCAGCTCCGCCCGAGAAATCCGGCTTCTTCTCCAATCTCGGCCGCAAGATGGGTGTGGGCAATGCCGACGCCACCGCGACCACGCCGCCGCCGCAGGCCACGGCATCCGTCGCTCCGGCTGCAACGACGACCACGACGCCGCCCACCGCAGCGTCCCGGCTGAAGGCCGCGGTGACCCGGTTCGTACCGGGCCGCGACACGTCCAAGGACGCAGCGAAGGATGCACCGAAGCCGGCTGTTGCCGCTGCCAAACCCGCCGAACCTGCGAAGCCCGACACCCGCCTCGCCGCAACCCGCCCGACGCTGAAGCCGTCGGTGTCGGATGGCGCGGGTGAAGCGACCCAGATCATGGGCGCCGCGCCGGTGGTGCAATCGAACTCGTTCGACAGCCGGTTTGGGGCGGTGAAGTAAAGCGGGCGCTCCGCTTAATCTCTTCGATCCATCCCAGCCTGACGCCGTCATTCCCCGCGAAGGCGGGGAATCCAGTATTCCAGAGGCACCCCTTATCGATCGAGAAGCTGCGGCGTACTGGATGCCCCGCCTTCGCGGGGCATGACAGCCGAGTTCGGTGTGAGAGCGACGCGCTTCACGCGCGCCCTACGGCGCCAGATACCGCAGCAGCTCCGGATTGCCCCTCACCTCGCCCGCTTCGCCTTGCAGCGCGACGCGGCCGCGGTCCAGCACGTAGGCGTAATCGGCGACGCGGAGCGCGAGGTCGAGGTGCTGCTCGACGATGATGACGGCGATGGTTTTCGCAAGCTCGATCAGGCGCTCGGTGATCTCCTCGATTACGCCGATCCAGACGCCTTCGGTCGGCTCGTCGAGCAGAAGAAGTTTTGGATCGCCCAGCATGGCGCGGCCGATGGCGAGCATCTTGCGCTCGCCGCCGGAAAGCGTGCCGGCGGGCTGGTCGAGGCGCTGGCCGAGCTTTGGGAAGATGGTCAGCACGTGCTCGACCGCGTCGGCTTTCCTGCTCGCGAGCGACCCGACCGCGAGATTGTCGCGCACCGACAGGCGCGCGAACACCGAATGCTCCTGCGGCACGTAGCCGATGCCGGCGCGCACGCGCTCCTGGGTCGCGCGGCGGCTGATGTCGCGGCCATCGAAGGCGACCTCGCCCTTCCACGCCGGCAGTTCGCCGACGATGGTCTTCATCAGCGTGGTCTTGCCGGCGCCGTTGCGGCCCAGCACGGCGACACCGCCGCGCCAGGGAATGCCGAGGTTGACGTCGAACAGGACCTGGCTGCGACCATAGCCGGCGTCGAGATGCTTGATGTCCAAAAATTCAGGCACGGCGCAAATAAATCTCCTGGACGGCCTTGTTGGCCTGGATCTCCGACACCGTGCCGGACGCCAGCACCTTGCCCTGGTCGAGCACGGTGAGACGATCGCAGATGTCGCGGATGAAATCGAGATCGTGCTCGACGATGACCAGCGAGCAATGCTTTTTGATCGGCTGCAGCAATTCACCGGTGACGCGGCGCTCCTCCAGGCTCATGCCGCCGGTCGGCTCGTCCAGCAGCAGAAGCTTCGGCTTGCAGGCCAGCGCCATCGCGATCTCCAGCCATTGCTGCTGGCCGTGCGACAGCGCCGCCGCCGCGTCGAAAGCGCGGTTGGCGAGGCGAAATTGCGTCAGCATGGTCATGACCTGATCGTGCAAGAGCCCGCGCGTGCGCGAGAACACGAGATCGAACAGCGAGGATTGCGCCTGCAGCGCGAGCAGAATGTTGTCGTAGAGCGTCAGCGTCGGCAGCACGGATGTGATCTGAAATTTCAAGCTCATACCGGCGCGGGCACGCTCGGTCGGCGTGAACGCGGTGATATCGGCGTTGACGAAGGAGACCTTGCCCTGTGTCGGCACCTCGGCGCCGGCGATGCACTTCATCAGCGTGCTCTTGCCGGAGCCGTTCGGGCCGATCAGGCCGTGAAACTCGTTCTCGCCGACGGTCAGCGCGGCGCCGTCGAGCGCGGTGAGCTTCCCGAAGATCTTCTTGACGCCGCTGGCTTCAAGGAGCGGCATCGCGCTTCTCCTTCCCGGTCTTCCTGGATTTGCCACCAAAGCTGCCGACCCGCTCGCGCTCGCCGAGCACGAAGCTGATCAGGCCGAGCGGCCGGAACAGAATCACCAGCAGGAGCAGCACGCCAAGGATGATCGGCCAGACCTCGCGGTAATTGTCCGAGAGCCAGAAGCTGACGCCCTCAACGATGACGGCACCGATGACGGCACCGATCAGCGTGCCGGAGCCGCCGAACAGCACATAGAGCACCACTTGCGTCGAGACCACGACGCCGACCATGTTGGGCCAGACGAAACCTTCGTGGAAGGCATAGAGGCTGCCGGCGAGGCCGGCCACTGCGCCTCCGATCGCAAAAATGATCGCCTTCAGATGCTGCGCCTTGTAGCCGAAAAAGGCGATGCGCTGCTCGTTCTCGCGCAATCCCGCGAGCGCCAACCCGAACTGCGAGCGCACCAGAAAGCGGCAGAGGAGATAGACCACGACGAGCAGGCCAAGCACGAGATAATAGAACGGCGGCCCTTCCGAGAACTCGTAACTGCCGAGCGTCATCGAGGAGATCGAGGGGATGCCGTTCTGGCCACCGAGATAGTACCAGCCGCGCGCAAGCCGATCGGCGGCGTAGGATCCGGTCAGCGTGCCCAGCGAGACGAAGATCACGCTGGAGGGATGCCGTCCAAGCAGCAGGAAGCCGCCCAGCAGTAGCGCAAAGGTGAGCCCGATCATGGTGCCCGCGGGCAGCACCAGGAAGATGTTGGTAATGTCGAGATCGCGCGCGAGCAGCGCCACGCCATAGCCGGCCGAGCCGAAAAACAGCGCCTGGCCGAAGCTCATGATGCCGGCATAGCCCCACACCAGGTCGAATGACAGCGCGAACAGCGCGAGGATGATCACGCGCGTCGCGAACACCGTGAGGTAGTCCTGCAGCACCAGCGGCGCGAGCAGCGCCGCGACGAGCACGACGCCCTCCACGATCGGCAGGATTTTCCGCGCCGAACCGGCTTGCCCTGCTGATCCGTGTTCAACCATGGCAACGTTCTGCTCCCCGCCGATCTCGGCGGGGACTGCCTGCTTCACTGCGCCCATCGCTTTCGGCATTCGACTCTAGCATTCCTTGGGATCGACGAGTCCGTCGCTGCGTCCGACGATCTCGTAGTTCCCGCCTTTGGCGACAGCGGTGTACATCTTCATCTTGCAGTGGCGCTTGCCCGGCACCATCTCGGCAGGTCCGCCGGGACCTTCGGCGATCTTGGCATGATCGAGCGCAGCGGCGACCGAGTCGCGATCGACCTTGCCGGCTTCCTTGACGGCGGCTTCCCACAGCTTCAGGCCGCGATAGGTGCCGGTGGCGGCGCTGCCGGCAGCGAACAGGAAGTTGCCCGGGAAATCCTTCTCGTAGGCCGCCTGGATTTTTGCGTCGAACGGGTTCTCCTTGGTGAGCACCTTGAAATAATCGAGACAGCTGGCGAGACCCTCGATCTCGGCCGCCTGATTGATGTTGAGCGTGTTCTCGTCATAGTAGACGCAGGCCAGCCGTCCGCCATTCTTGAGAAAGCCGGCCTCGTAGAGCTGCTTGAAGAACGGACCGACGCCGGGCGGGATGACGGTGTTGAAGACGACGTCGACCTTGTTGGAGATGATGCGGTTGACGGTCGAGGAGAAGTCGACCTGGTCGAGTGGATAGTATTCCTCGAACACGACCTCGCCGCCGTTGGCCTCGATCACCTTGCGGGCGTAGACGTTGAGCGTGTGCGGCCAGACATAGTTGGCGCTCGGCAGCGCGAACTTCTTGCCGCCGTTCTTGATCAGCCAGGGAATGAACTCGTCACACTGCTGCGCCGGCGTCGGCCCGGTACAGAACAGATAAGGCGTGCACTCCTTGCCTTCGTAGAGCTGCGGATAGATGTAGAGCGTCTTGCCGCGCGCGACGATCGGGTCCTTGATGGCGTTGCGCATCGACGAGGTGATGCCGCCCAACACCATGTCGACCTTGTCGCGCTGGATCAGCTTGCGGACGTTGCCGACCGCGACGGATTCGTTCGAGGCGGTGTCCTCGACAAAGAGCTCGAGCGGGCGGCCGAGCAGACCGCCGCCGGCGTTGATCTCCTTGATCACCATCTTGGCGACGTTGGCGTCGGCATTGCCGGCGTAGGCAATCGGCCCGGTGAGGTCGGTGGCGATGCCGACCTTGATCGGGGCTTCGGCCGCATTGGCCCAGGGCGCCGGGATCACCCAACTGCCGACGCCGGTTGCGACTGCACCGGAGGCAAAGGCGAGATTCGAAAGGAACCGGCGACGGGAGAGCTGAGAACGATCGGACATGTGACTAAACCCCTTTTCCAGCGATGAGGCCCTGCGGCCGGAATTTGATGAAGACGATGGCGAGAACGAAGACGAGGACATCGGCCACGACGGGCGCCATCACCCAGGGCAGCGCGGCGCTGAGCGTGCCGATGACGCCGGCGCCCGCGACCGGCCCGATGAAGGAGCCGACGCCGCCGACCATGACCGCAACAAAGCCCTGGATCAGGAAGCGCAGGCCGAGATCGGCGAACAGGCTGAACACCGGCACGATCAGTGCGCCGGCAAGGCCGGCAAGCGCCGCGCCGAACGCAAAGGTGGCGCCGTAGATCAGCGGCGTGGAGATTCCGGAGGCGCGGGCCAGCGAAGGATTTTCCAGGGTAGCGCGCACGCGCAGGCCGAAGCTGGTGCGCGCCAGCAGCAGATAGCAGCCGCCCATCACCAGCGCCGTGATGATGATGATGGTGAAGCGCCAGGCCGAGATGTGCATGGCACCGATATCGATCGAGCCGCCGATCGGCTCCGGCACGGTGAGATAGAAGCCGCCGATCAAGCCGCGCACGGATTCGCGGATGATCAGGCCGAGCGCATAGGTGCCGAGCATGGCGACGATGGGGGCTGCGTAGAAGCGTCGGATGATCAGCGCCTCCAGGACGAAGCCGAGCGCGCCGACAATGAATGGTGCGGCGACCATGCCGGCCCAGATCGGCAGGCCCTTGGCGTAGGCGAGATAGGTGATGTAGGCCCCGAGCAGGACGAACTCGCCCTGCGCGAAGTTGAAGATGCCCATCATGCTGGCGATGATCCCGAGCCCCAGCACGATCAGGACGATGATCGCGCCGAAGCTCAGGATCTCGAACGCCGCGACGAACGCGTTAGCCATGCGCCGGAGCCTTTCCCGTTCCGAAGGAATCGGAACGGGGCTCCGGCTCGTTGTCTTGACGCGTCCGAAAACGCTTCCCTGTTCCGTTGGCCCGCATCAATGCCTCGCTCACATCTTCTTCCAGTCGCCGATCTGCTCGAAGGCGTGGGCAGCCCGGTAGATGGTGGATTCCTCGAACATGCGGCCGACCAGCATCAGGCCGACGGGCAGGCCGTCGACCATGCCGCAGGGCAGCGACATCGCCGGATGATGGGTGATGTCGAACGGCGCGGTGTTGGAGATCATCTCCAGCGCACGCGCGACATAGTCTTCGCGGCTGGCCGTGGGCTCCGGCAGCTTCGTCGCCTTCATCGGCGTCGTCGGCAGCAGCAGCAAATCGTAGTCTTTGAAGGCCTTGTCGTAAGCCGCGGTCAGGCGTCGGGAAATGTTGAGAGCCTTGCCGTAATAGCGCGGACCAAACGTGTTGTTGATGTAGGTGCCGAGCAGCAGGAACAGCTTTGTGGTCTCGGACAGGGAATCCGCCTGCCGGCGCCAACCCCGATGGAAATCCATCAGAGTGGTCGAATAGAGGTCGGATCGGCTCAGCCCATAACCGTCGCCATACATCATGGTCTGGGTCATGCCCTCGGTGCCGATCGGCGTCCAGATCGCGGGGCCCATGAGATGCATCGGGATCGAAACGTTCTCGACCGTGGCGCCCAGATCCTTGAAACGCTTTGCGGCCTCCCGCACGCTCTCGTTGACGGCGGCTTCGGCCGTCGCCTGCTCAAAGCCTTCCTTGAGGATGCCGATCTTCATGCCCTTGACGCCCTGGCCGAGCGCCTTGGTGTACTCCTCGACCTTGGGCGCCTTGATGCGGGGATCGTAGCCGTCGTCACCGGCCAGCACCTCCAGCAGCAGCGCGTTGTCGGCGACGGTCGCCGTCATCGGGCCGGTGTGGTCGACGAACACCTCGATCGGCATGATGCCGGTGTAGGGCACGAGGCCCCAGGTCGGCTTCATGCCATAAGTGCCGCAGAACGAGGACGGCATGCGGATCGAACCGCCCTGGTCGCCGCCGATCGCCATGTCGACCTCGCCGAGCGCGACGACGACGCCGCTGCCTGACGACGAGCCGCCGGCCGAATAGCCCATCTTGTGCGGATTGTGGACGGCGCCGACCGCATTGGTGTGGCTGCCGCCGGACATGCAGAAGGATCTGCAATGAACTTTTCCGGCGATCTCGGCGCCGGCATCGAGCATGCGGGTGACGATGGTGGCGTCGAAATCGGGGACGTAGCCTTCGAGCGTCGCCGAGCCGTTCATCATGGGAACGCCGGCGAGCATGATGTTGTCTTTCAGGGCGACCGTCTTGCCCTTGAGCTTGCCGCTCGCCGCACCCTTCACGGTCGACTTGCGATACCAGGCGTTGCGCGGGTTCTCTTCCGGCGAGGGCCGATAGCCCGGCGTGCGCGGATATTTGACCTCCGGCACCTCGTCCGGCATGGCTCCGACGAGATTGTAGGCCTCGATCGAGCCCTGCATCAGACCGCGGAACGAGGCGACATCGTCGTCGGTCAGCGAAAGGCCGCACTGGTCGGCGACACTGCGCAATTGGGCTGGCGTGGGAAGGACAACTGTCACGGCGCTCTCCTCAAAGGCTTCTTGATCCCTGGAATTGGAATCCCTGGCATTGGAGCCTCATTGGCGCGCGTGTGCGGCGCGCGCCCATCGGCTCTACCTCGATATTACAGACGGAAATATTTTCCTTTTCAAGTATTATTTTGGATTCGGGCGTTTGCAGATGGGGCGCCGGCGTCAGATCGGTTTGATCAGCTTGAAATCGAGGCCATCCGCGCCGGCGAGATACATTTGCATCCGGGTATGACCGTTCCTGACGGTGACGGGACCGCGCGCGCCGCCATAGACGATGTTGCGGCCGGCCGCGAGCATGGGCCCCATCGCCAACGTGCCCGCCTTGTTTGCCACGGCCTCAAGGAAGCGCAGTCCCTCATAGCTGGATTGACCGAGCGAGCCGATCGGGGGGCCGTTCGGTCCGAACATCGCGCGATAGCGGCTCTGGAAGTCGTCGTTGGCCCGCGATCCGATGCCCGGGAAATAGCCGGAGGCACAGAACAGATTTTCGCTGTTGTCGGCGCCGATTCCGAGCAGCACGGTCTCGTCCATCGCCCCGGCCAGCCGCAGCGTCGTGGCGCCGAGGCCGCATTCGCCGAACGCGCGATTGAACGTGATGCTGTCGGTGCCGATCAACGAGATCAGGACGACGTCAGGCCTCGCGGCACGGATGCGCTCCAGATGCGGCTCGTGGTTGTCTTCGCCGAGGGGAACGAACTCTTCGCCGACGACATGGCCGCCGGCCTCCTTGATGTAGCGCTTCACCGCGCGGTGCGACTGCCAGGGCCAGACATAATCGCTGCCGATCAGGTACCAGCGCGCCGCCTTCTTGACGTCGGCAAGCCAGTGGATGGAGGGGCGGCTCTGCCAGCGCGGCGTCTCGCCGATCGCCATGACACCCGGCGTCTGCTCGCCGCCCTCGTAGACGGGCGTATAGATGTAGGGGATACGGTGGCGGGTCGTGACCTTGCGCAGCGCCACACGCACCGCGCTGGTATGCAGTCCCACGATGAGGTCGATCTCATCGGAAGCGATCGCCTGCTCGGCGCGGCTCAGAATCCCGTCGAGCGGCCCGCCGGCATCGTAGATCGAAAGCTCGATCTCGCGCCCGAGAATGCCGCCGCGCTTGTTGATCTCGGCGACCGCGAGCTGCGCGCTGCTTGTCGCGCACGGGCCCCAGACACCGGGCGAGCCGGTGCAGCAAATGAAGCCCCCGATGCGGAGCTTGTTGTGTGCGCCGCGGCGCTTCATGAAATGCGCATCAGCCGGCGACAGGTCGAAATCCGCTGCCGCGGGCGACAGATTCCTGAACAGCAAGGACGGCGGTAACGCCGGACCGCCGTGAGCCGGGAAGTTTACCGTCGCGCGCACGCCAACTCCTGTCTGATACCAGACTTGAAAGCTCATTCAGCAGGCGGCCGCGGCACCCGCCCTATTGTTGGGCAATATCCTATTTTGAAAATATTGAATATTCAAGAATTGAAGTGCATATAGATGCAGCATCGATTGCAAGACATTCACTCATTTGGGTCAAGACAAAGTCTTAGCCGTGGCAAAACCGAACACCCCGATCACCGAACACCTCGCGTACCTGCTCGCGCAAGCCAACCGGGAGATCAACCGGCAGCTCGAACTGCGGTTGAGCAAGGAAGGCGTGCCCGTCGAGCAGTGGCGCATTCTGAAAGTCCTGTCGGATGGCAACGGCCATTCGATGGGAGAGCTCGCGGATGCCGTGCTGCTCAACCATCCGACGCTGACCAAGATGATCGATCGCATGGTCTCGGACACGCTGGTCTACCGCGTGCAGGACCCGAACGACCGCCGCAAGGTCCTGATGTTCATCTCCGATCGCGGCAAGGTGCTGAGCAAGAAGCTCAACTCGCTCGCGGTCGACCAGGAAGAGCACATCCTCGAGAGCTACGGCGACAAATCGACGAGCGAATTGAAGCGGCTGCTGGAGAGCTTGATCGACAGCTCGAATTGAGCTGGCGTGTTTAGCAAGCTCTCTCCACACGGTCGTCCCGGCGAAGGAGATGGAGCCGCGCGCCCCATACTCGATGTCATCGCCCGATTTAATCGGGCGATCCAGTATTCCAGAGACTGACGTGATTGAACCGAGAAGCCGTGGCGTACTGGGTCGCCCGGCTAAACCGGGCGACGACAGTGGAATGTGAGGCGCCGACGTCGCACCTCACACCTGATCGCTAAGCGTACCGCCCGTGGCAGTGCTTGTACTTCTTGCCTGAGCCGCAGGGGCAATCCTCGTTGCGGCCGATCTTGCCCCAGCTTGCCGGGTTCTTGGGATCGCGCAACGCCGCGTCGGTGGCCTGCGCTCCGAGCGTGACGCTCGCGAGCGCCATTTCGTCCTCGCCGGTGTTCGGGTCGAACTTGTGCGCTTCCATCGGCGGCAGCACCGGGGCTTCCTGCTCCGGCGGCACGATCTCGACCCGCATCAGCTGCGCCGTGACGGCCTCGCGCAGATGCGCGCTCATCTCCTGGAAGAGGTTGAACGCCTCGGTCTTGTACTCCTGCAGCGGATCGCGCTGGCCGTAGCCGCGCAGGCCGATGACCTGGCGCAGATGGTCGAGCATGATCAGATGCTCGCGCCAGAGATGGTCGAGCGTCTGCAGCAGGATGGTCTTCTCGACGTAACGCATCACGTCGGGACCCCATTGCGCGACCTTTGCGGCCATGTGCTCGTCGGCGCGGGTCTCGATGCGCGTGAGCAGCTCCTCGTCGGCGATGCCCTCTTCCTTGGCCCAGTCCTCGACCGGCAGGTCGAGATCGAGCACGCGCTTGAGCTCTTCCTTCAGGCCCGCGACGTCCCACTGCTCGGCATAGGCATGCTCGGGCACGTGCTTGGCGACGAGGTCGTCGATGAAGGCGTGGCGCATGTCGGCGACGGTCTCGGCGACGCTGTCGTCCTTCATCAGGTCGACGCGCTGGTCGAAGATCACCTTGCGCTGGTCGTTCTGGACGTTGTCGAACTTGAGCAAATTCTTGCGGATATCGAAGTTGCGCGCCTCGACCTTCTGCTGCGCCTTTTCGAGCGCCTTGTTGATCCAGGGATGGATGATGGCCTCGCCCTCCTGCAGGCCGAGACGCTGCAACATGCTGTCGAGGCGATCCGAGCCGAAGATGCGCATCAGATCGTCTTCCAGCGACAGGAAGAATTTCGAGCGGCCGGGATCGCCCTGACGGCCGGAGCGGCCGCGGAGCTGGTTGTCGATGCGGCGGGATTCGTGGCGCTCGGAGCCCATGATGTAGAGGCCGCCGGGCTTCTTCACGGTCTTGGCGGGCTTCGAACCCTTCGCGGGCTCGATCTCGACCTCTTCCTCGGCCTTCAGCACGATGTCGCGGAAGTGCTCGATGTCGGCCTTGATCTGCTCGATCTTCAAGGCCTTCTCGGCTTCGTCCTCGATCGAAGCGGCCTCCTGCTGGATGCGCATTTCCAGCGAGCCGCCGAGCTTGATGTCGGTGCCGCGGCCGGCCATGTTGGTCGCGATCGTGATCGCGCCGGGGACGCCGGCTTCCGCGACGATGTAGGCTTCCTGCTCGTGGAAGCGCGCGTTGAGCACCGCGAACAGCTTTGCCGGTTTGCCGGCGCGGGCCGCCGCGTACAGCTTCTGCATCGAATTTTCGTTACCGAAATCGATCTGCCGATAGCCGTGCTTCTTGAGATATTCGGCGATCACTTCCGATTTTTCGATCGAGGCGGTGCCGACCAGCACCGGCTGCAGCCGCGCATTGGCGCGCTCGATCTCGGCCAGAATCGCGGCGTATTTCTCGTTCTGGGTGCGATAGACCTCGTCGTCTTCGTCGAGACGGGCGACCGGCAAATTGGTCGGGATCTCCACGACCTCGAGCTTGTAGATGTCGAACAATTCGTCGGCTTCGGTCAGCGCCGTGCCGGTCATGCCCGCGAGCTTTTCGTACATCCGGAAATAGTTCTGGAAGGTGATCGAGGCCAGCGTCTGGTTTTCCGGCTGGACCTGCACGTGCTCCTTGGCTTCCAGGGCCTGATGCAGGCCTTCCGAATAGCGGCGGCCCTGCATCATGCGACCGGTGAACTCGTCGATGATGACGACCTCGTCGTCGCGGACGATGTAGTCCTTGTCGCGCGTGAACAGCGTGTGGGCGCGCAGCGCCTGATTGATGTGGTGCACGACGGAAACGTTCTCGACGTCGTAGAGCGATTCACCCTTGAGCTGGCCGGCATCGCGCAGCAGCGTCTCGATCTTCTCCATGCCGGCTTCGGTCAGCGTCACCGTGCGCTGCTTCTCGTCGACGTCGTAGTCGGACTTGTCGAGCTTGGGCAGGAAGCCGTCGATGGTGTTGTAGAAGTCGGAGCGGTCGTCGAGCGGGCCGGAGATGATCAGCGGCGTGCGCGCTTCGTCGATCAGGATGGAGTCGACTTCGTCGACGATCGCGTAGAAGTGCGGCCGCTGGACCATGTCCTCGAGCCGGTACTTCATGTTGTCGCGCAGATAGTCGAAGCCGTATTCGTTGTTGGTGCCGTAGGTGATGTCGCAGGCATAGGCCGTCTTGCGCTCGGAATCGTCGAGGCCGTGCACGATCACGCCGGTGGTCAGGCCGAGGAAGCCGTAGATCTGGCCCATCCAGGCGGAGTCGCGGCGGGCGAGGTAGTCGTTGACCGTGACGACGTGGACGCCCTTGCCGGCGAGCGCGTTGAGGTAGACCGCGAGCGTTGCGACCAGGGTCTTGCCTTCGCCGGTCTTCATCTCGGCGATGTCGCCCTCGTGCAGCACCATGCCGCCGATCAGCTGGACATCGAAATGGCGCTGGCCGAGCGTCCGCTTGGCGGCTTCACGGACCGTGGCGAAAGCGGGGACCAGCAGGTCGTCAAGGGTCTTGCCCTCGGCGAGCTGCTTCCTGAACTCGACGGTGCGGGCCTTGAGGGCCTCGTCGGAGAGTTTCGAGACCTCGGGCTCCAGCGCGTTGATCGCGTTGACGCGGGACTGATATCCCTTCACCCGCCGGTCGTTGGCGGAGCCGAAAAACTTGCGGGCGAGCGCGCCGATCATGCTTAGTTCCTGTGTTCGCGATTCAACCGCGTTCGCGTTGCAGCCAAGAGGTTGTCACCCGCCTGCCTATCAACTCACCGTGACGCCTGCTGGGCGCCAGAGCCCCGTCTGCGGGGGGTCCATCCGCCATATGGGTGGGAGTTGGGCAAGTCTGGGTTCAACGGCCAAAAACGCAGCAAAATAAACGCCATCGCATGGACGCGACCGGGCAGAGATATGGCCCGGTCAGGGCCTTGTCAACGGCGGGTGCATTGCGGCTAATTCATCATTTTGACAGACTTTTCGCGTTGCCAAGGCCCCCTGAATTGGGCGAGTGTCCGCCCCGCTCGAGCAGCCCCCTGCTTCAACAAAAGGATTTTCCATGACCACCTCGTTCCCGGTAACCAGAACCGGCCTGCGCTTCGGCCTCGCCACCGCCCTCGTGGGCTGCCTTGCGCTGGCGCTGATCGCGGGTCCCGGCCGGGCTGCCGACGATCCGGTGCTGGCGAAGGTCAATGGCGCGGAAATCAAGAAGAGCGACGTCGCCATGGCCGAAGAGGAACTCGGGCCGAGCCTCGCCCAGATGGACCCGGCGACCAAGGACGAGAACGTCCTGTCCTTCCTGATCGACATGAAGATCGTCGGCAAGGCCGCCGAGGACAAGAAGCTCGCCGAGGGCGAGGAGTTCAAGAAGCGGCTCGCGTTCGCCCGCAACCGCCTGCTGATGGACAGCCTGCTCGCCGGCGAGGGCAAGGCCGCCACCACCCCGGATGCCATGAAGAAGGTCTATGAGGAGGCCTCCAAGCAGATCACCGGCGAGCAGGAAGTGCACGCCCGCCACATCCTGGTCGAGACCGAGGACGAGGCCAAGGCGGTGAAGGCCGAACTCGACAAGGGCGCCGATTTCGCCGAACTCGCCAAGAAGAAGTCCAAGGATCCGGGCTCGGCCGACGGCGGCGACCTCGGCTTCTTCACCAAGGAGCAGATGGTGCCGGAATTCTCGGCGGTCGCCTTCGCGCTCGAGCCGGGCAAGATCTCCGACCCCGTGAAGTCGCAGTTCGGCTGGCACGTCATCAAGGTCGAGGAAAAGCGCAGCCGCAAGGCGCCGGACTTCGAGCAGGTCAAGGCGCAGATCGAGCAGTATGTCACCCGCAAGGCCCAGGCCGATTACGTCGCCAAGCTGCGCGCGGAAGCCAAGGTCGAGCGGCTGGACCAGCCGGCGGATGCGGCAAAGGACGCCAAGCCGGCCGATGCGGCCAAGCCGGCTGACGCCAAGCCGTCCGACAGCAAGATGGCGCCCCCGGCGAAGAAGTAAGAATTCGCTGTCACTTCGGTGACGTGAAGAGTATCTAAGCCTTTGTGATGCCCGGCCCCCGCGCCGGGCATCTGCATGTCCAGATCCCACCAAGGCGCCCCGATGTCCTCCTCCGTTTCCCCCTCGCCCCGAAACACGTTCCCGACATGCCCGTGATCGCGGGGGTCCGTCTCGCGACGGCCGAAGCCGGCATTCGCTACAAGAACCGCACCGACGTGCTGCTGGCGGTGATGGACAAGGGCACCGCGGTCGCAGGCGTCTTCACCAAGTCGAAATGTCCCTCCGCGCCGGTGGAATGGTGCCGCGCCAAGCTGAAAGGCGGCAAGGCCCGCGCGTTGGTGGTCAATTCCGGCAACGCCAATGCCTTCACCGGCAAGACCGGCCGCAGCTCCACGGCACTGACCGCGAAGATCGCGGCCAAGGCCGTCGGATGCACCGAGGGTGAGATCTTCCTGGCCTCGACCGGCGTGATCGGCGAGCCGCTGGATGCGAGCAAGTTCGATGGCGTGCTCGGTCGGCTCGCGGAAACCGCCGAGGCCGGCGATTATCTGGCGGCCGCCAAGGCGATCATGACCACTGACACCTTCCCGAAGGTCGCGACCGCGACCGTGAAGCTCGGCAAAGCCAAGGTCACCATCAATGGCATGGCCAAGGGTGCCGGCATGATCGCGCCCGATATGGCGACGATGCTGTCCTTCATCTTCACCGACGCACCGATCGCGCCTGCCGCGCTGCAGGCGCTGCTCAAAAGCGGCGTCGAGGACACCTTCAACGCGGTCACGATCGACGGCGACACCTCGACCTCGGACACGCTGCTGGCCTTTGCCACCGGTGCTGCTGCGGAACACGGCGCGCCGAAGATCAGTCGCGCCACCGACCCGCGCCTGAAAGCCTTCGTCAAGGCCTTCAACCAGGTGCTCGCCAATCTTTCCGAGCAAGTGGCCCGCGACGGCGAAGGCGCGCGCAAGCTGGTCGAGATCACCGTCGAGGGCGCCAAGACCAAGGCCTCGGCGCGCAAGATCGCGATGTCGATCGCGAACTCGCCGCTGGTGAAGACCGCAATCGCCGGCGAGGACGCCAATTGGGGCCGCGTGGTGATGGCGGTCGGCAAGGCCGGCGAGCCGGCTGACCGCGACAAGCTCTCGATCTCCTTCAACGGCATCCGCGTCGCCAGGAGCGGCGCGCGAGATCCGTCCTATGACGAGGCGCAGGTGTCGGAAGCGATGAAGGCGCCGGAGATCGCGATCAAGGTCTCGCTCGGCCTCGGCAAGGGCCGCGACCGCGTGCTGACCTGCGACCTCACCAAGGAGTATGTCGCGATCAACGGGGATTACAGGTCGTAGCCGGACTCGCGGTGAGTCCGCTTGACCCGCAAGCGGGCGGGGTGATCAAAATCACCCCGAGATCCGCGCATCCGCGAGTGCCTTCTTGAACAGCGCGTTCATCGCTTCCGAAATGCCCTGGGTGGGGCTGACCTCGAAATAGAATCCCGGCGAAGCGCAGCTCTGCATGTTCTGCGCGATCTTGCTGTTCGGAGACGGCCCCCACGGCCCGGGGTTAAAGGGCGAGATCCAGGTGGTGTACCAGGTGTCGGTAGGTGGTTGATACGTCGTGTACAGCACCGCGATCTTGATACCGCGGTCCTTGATGGCCGTGCAGAGCGCCGGATTGATCGGCGACTGACAGCGATTCGATGACGCGAGAGGATACGAAGAAGACGAGACACTACACATCGTCGTGCCTGAGTTGGTTTCGTCAGCGACCCCATCGGATACAAAAAACAGATATTTCAGCGGTGACGCGGATGTGCCGGCTCCCGGCGAGGCGATTGCGCTATTGATCGCGGGAAAAATCGTGGTGAAGGGAGTATCTTTGTCTTTAGTATACGAGTCATTCTGACCGGCGACCGCCATCAGGTCGATGTTTCCCGCCGCAGTCTTGGCGGAGCTCAGGCTCGACGACAGCGCGAACAGATTTCTCAATCCGATCGTCGCTGACGAAGCGCCGAAATCGTAGATCGCCATTCTGAACTGGTTCGAATAGGTCTGCGTGTTCTGGGCTGTGTCCATCAGGTTCGCGCTCGCCTGGCGCACCACGTCAATTCGGGTCGTGATGCCGTTTGCTTTGGCGATGTCGTAGTTGCTTGTGCCGGCGGCCTTGGTGGTGTCGTGACACGCGAATGCACATCCACCCGTCTTTCCCTGCAATTTCGTTATGTCGGTCGGTGTCGCTGCGACGCCCATCGACGGAGAATTGTCCAGCAGGAGATAGAAGTCGACATAGAGCGGCATATTGGCCGTCGACGACGACGTGCCGCTCATGGTCAGTGTGGTCTTGCCGATCAGGCCGAGAAACATGGTGTTGATGGTGGCGGTGAAAGAGACGGTCGAGTTGATGGTCGAGCCGGTCTTGACGACGGTCGGGGTGACGCTGTCGAGCGTATAGCCGGTCAGGTTGGCGCGATTGGCATCGAAGATTTTCTGGGCGTCGTCGACGCCGGCCGTGATCGTGCCGTCCGTGGTCATCGAGCCCGCGGCGGCAAACCCCGGCGATGCCTTGGCGAGCGCACCGACGCTGGCCGCGTCAGCCGCGCCCTGAAGCTTGGCCCGGACCTGCGTCGCGCGGGAGTAGTCGATCGCGGTGCCGATGAACGTGATCAGGGGGACGCAGCAGATTGCGAAGATCACCGCGACATTGCCGCGCCGGTCGCGAAGGAACCGACGGAAGATGGTACGACACTCAGCGCGCATGGATCTGGCCCGAAATGGTTTCAGCGTTTCCACTCTAGGAACCGTGGATTAAATATGACTTATGGAGACCTCGGAAACACGGGCCGTAACAGGGTTAACGAACCGTTGCGGATGATCCTTCAGCGAGCGGAATTCCAGGCATGGCTGATCTCAAACTGACGCTCGTGGTGGCTTGCGCCCTCGTCGACGCCGACAAGCGCGTCCTGATCGCGCAGCGCCCCGAGGGCAAGACGCTGGCCGGCCTTTGGGAATTTCCCGGCGGCAAGTGCGAGCCCGGCGAGCGGCCGGAACAGAGCCTGATCCGCGAACTCCACGAGGAGCTCGGCATCACCGTCGCCGAACCCTGCCTGGCGCCGCTGACGTTCGCGAGCTACGGCTACGAGACCTTCCACCTCCTGATGCCGCTCTTCATTTGCCGGCGCTGGGACGGACAGGTCACGCCGCGCGAAGGCCAGGCCCTGGCCTGGGTTCGCGCCAACAAGCTGCGCGACTATCCCATGCCGCCCGCGGACATTCCGCTGATCCCGCATTTGATTGATTTGTTGATGTGAATTCGAAGCGGGCACCACACTCTCGGCGTCATGCCGGCTTGTCCCGGGCATCCACGATCTTCGTGCTGAACCGAGAGGCGTGGATGGCCGGGACATAGGCGAGCGGAAGCGACGCCGTCCTTCGGACGGCATGCCGGCCATGACGGCGGAGAGAGCTTACGTCCCTCCGGCCTTCTTCACCGCTCCCGCCAGGCTCGCCTTCGCTGATCCAGGCTTGAGCGGCTGCTGCTGGCTCGCATGCGGCGCCCAGCCGGAAAGCCAGATGATGTCGAATGTCGCACGGATGCGGCCGTCGGCGTCGGCAAAGCGTTCCGCGTAGATTTCAGCCATCCGCAGCAGCGTCGATCGCCGGCTCGGCGTGCGTCGCCGCTCGATCAGCACATTGGCGGCGCCCATGCGCCTGATATCCTGCATCAGCGCGAACGCGTTGGCGTAGCGCACCACGACGCGGTCGACATCGGTGACCGGCAGCGCAAACCCCGCCCGCTGCAACAGCGCGCCAACGTCGCGCAGATCGGCGAACGGTGCGACTCGCGGCGATACGCCGCCCTCGCATTCGGCCTCCGCGGCGGCAAAGGCCTGGCGCAGCTCGGTCAGGCTGTCGCCGCCGATCATCGCCGCCAGCAGCAGCCCGTCCGGCCTCAGCGCGCGACGGATCTGCGCGAGCACACCCGGCAGATCGTTGGCGAATTGCAGCGCCAGCGCCGAGACCACGAGATCGAGGCTCTCCGGTACAAAGGGCAGCTTCTCCGCACCCGACGCATCGAGCTCAATGCGCTCGATCGAGGGCAGTCGCGCGCGCAGCACCGCGAGACCCTCGCCGGGCGTCCAGAGATCGGCCGCTGTGTGAAACTCTCGCATCACCGCGGCCAGCCGGTCGGAGATGTCCTCGGCGACCCGATCCAGCAGGAAGCTCGCGGCACCTTGCGCCTGCGCGCGGCGCTGTCGCGCGCGCAGCAAGGCACGATCGAACAAAGCGGGCGGGGTTTGCGGGTCTTGAGCCATGCCGCTGGTTACGCCGATCATGCTGGTTCTGGCAATCCACTGCGCGCGGCGCTAGCCTTGCCTCATGGAGCCGGCACCGGCCCCGTGTTCCAAACTAGCAATCCGCACCAGGCCCGCGGCGCCGGAGCGTCAAACGATGATCACCTGTTATCTGCGATACGAGATCCCCCCGGACAAGCTCGCCGAATTCGAAGCCTATGGCAGGATGTGGCTGGAACTAGTGCCAAGATTCGGCGGCATCCACCACGGGTACTTCCTGCCATCGGAAGGCGCCAGCGACGTCGCCCTCGCGATGTTCAGCTTCCCGAGCTTCGCGGCGTACGAACAATATCGGAAGGACAGCGCCGAAGATCCGGACGTCCAGAAAGCGATCGAGTTCGCAAGGCAAACGCGCTGCTTTCGCCGTTATGAGCGATCGTTTTTCCGGCCCGTGCTGCCGAAAGAGCCGTAGGCCGGGCGCGGACGAGAACAGCCCATTGACTTGAGCGTGGCGCAGGACGGCGCTAGCCTTGCCCAATGGACGCCGAGGCATCACCACCACGCTCCATTTCCAGCCATTTGCGCGGCGCGCTTCAGGCCTGCCGCAGTGTGATGGCGCATCTGCCAAGGCTTGCGCTCGACGTTGCGCTGCCGACACTGTGCGTGTCCTGCCGCGAGCCGGTCGACGGCGAGGGCGTGTGCGCGGCGTGCTGGGCGCGGCTGTCGTTCATCGAACGGCCCTACTGCCCGCGGCTCGGCATTCCCTTTGTGTACGATCCCGGGCCCGACATGCTGTCGATGGAGGCGATCGCGAGCCCGCCGGCCTACCAGCGGGCGCGCGCCGCGGTGCGTTATGACGACGTCGCGCGCACCCTGGTGCATGCGCTGAAATACCAGGACCGGACGGATTTGGCGCCCGCCATGGGCCGCTGGATGGCGCGCGCGGGCGGCGAACTGCTCGCCGAAGCCGACATGCTGGTGCCCGTTCCCCTGCATTGGCGAAGGGCGTGGCGCCGCCGCTACAACCAGTCCGGGGCGCTGGCGCGGATCATCGAGCGGCAGAGCGGAGTGAAGGCGAAGGCTGAGGTGCTGCGCCGGGTACGCGCGACCGAGCAGCAGATCGGCCTGTCGCGGGCCCAGCGCGCCACCAATGTGCAAGGCGCATTCCAGGTATCCCCCGACCGCCAGGCGGACGTCCAGGGTCGGCGCATTGTCCTCATCGACGACGTCCTGACGTCGGGCGCGACGCTGGATGCCTGTGCGCGGGCCCTGCTCCGGGCCAAAGCGGCGCAAGTGGACGTGCTGGTGTTTGCCCGGGTTGTCGAGAGCCGGTGAAGTCCCATATAATTCAATGAATTCATGACATGAGAGCGCCAGACAAGATGACCGCTGCTGTCGAGATCTACACGAGGCCGGGCTGCGGCTATTGTTCCGCCGCCAAGTCGCTGCTGACCCGAAAGAAGGCGACGTTCACGGAGTTCGATATCGCCAAGAACCCGTCCTGGCGCCAGGAGATGTACGATCGCTCAGGCGAGGGCTCGACCTTCCCGCAGATCTGGATCGCCGGAACCCATGTCGGGGGTTGCGACGAGCTCTACGCGCTCGATCGCGAAGGCAAGCTCGACGCCATGCTCGAAAGCGTCAAGGCGGAGTCATGAGCGACAACAGGACCTTCACGGCGGCGATGGTGCAAATGCGCACCGGCCTCATGCCCGAGCCCAGCCTCGCGCAGGCCACCAGGCTGATCCGCCAGGCTGCAGCCAATGGCGCCGACTACGTGCAGACGCCCGAAGTCAGCAACATGATGCAGCTCAACCGCAAGGCCCTGTTCGAGCACCTCCAGAGCCAAGACGACGACAGCTCGCTGAGGGCGTACCGGGCGCTCGCGGCGGAACTGAAGATCCACATCCATGTCGGCTCGCTGGCGCTGCGCTTTTCGGACGAGAAAGCGGTCAACCGCTCGTTCCTGATCGGGCCCGAGGGCAATGTGCTCGCGAGCTACGACAAGATCCACATGTTCGATATCGAGCTGCCTGACGGCGAGAGCTATCGCGAATCCGCCAATTACCAGCCGGGCGAGACGGCCGTGATCTCCGACCTGCCCTGGGGCCGCGTCGGCCTGACGATCTGTTATGACGTGCGCTTCCCCGCGCTCTACCGCGCGCTGGCCGAAAGCGGCGCGTACTTCATCACGGTGCCCTCGGCCTTTACCCGCAAGACCGGCGAGGCGCATTGGCACGTGCTGTTGCGTGCGCGCGCGATCGAGACCGGTTGCTTCATCTTCGCCGCGGCACAGGCAGGCCTGCACGAGAACAAGCGCGAGACTTATGGCCATTCGCTGATCATCGATCCCTGGGGCGAGATCCTCGCCGAAGGCGATGTCGAGCCCGGCATCATCATGGCAAAAATCGATCCGGCCAAGGTCGAGACCGCGCGCCGCGCGATACCCTCACTCCAGCACGGCCGCCGCTTCGGCGTCGCCGACCCCAAGGCGGGGCCGGATCATCTGCACCTGGTGCGGGGATCGGCATGATCCGCTACGCGCTCCGCTGCGACCGGAGCCACGACTTCGAGAGTTGGTTCCAGAGCTCGGCCGCGTACGACCAGCAGGTGAAGCGCAAGCTCGTGACCTGTCCGATCTGCGGCTCGGCCAAGGTCGACAAGGCGATCATGGCGCCGCGCATCGTCGGCAAGAAGGGCCGCGGACGCGCCACGCCGCCGCCTGAGCCCACCGCCACGGCGACCGCGCCTCAGGCTGCGCAATCCGCACCGACCTCGCTGTTGATGGCGCAGGAGCGCGAGCTGCGCGCCAAGCTCAAGGAGCTGCGCGATCACATCGTGAAGAACGCCGACAATGTCGGCGAGCGATTCGCCACCGAAGCCCGCGCGATGCATTACGGCGACAAGGAGCACCGTCCGATCTATGGCGAGGCCTCGCCCGACGAGGCCAAGTCGCTGATCGACGAAGGCATCGAGGTGTCGCCGCTGCCGACGCTGCCGGAAGATCGGAATTAGACTCCCACCAACACCGCCACGCCGACCACGATCAGCACGATGCCAATAATCTCGCGCGGCGCGATCGGCTGCTTGAACGAATAGTACGCCACGCCTTGCGCGAACAGCACCTCGATCAAAGCGAGGGTGCGGACATTGGCGGCGGCCGTCAGCGCGAACGCTAGGAACCAGAACTGCGAGGCGAAGGCGCCCATGAAGCCGGCGAGCAGCGATGGCTTCCAAAGCCTCAGGATCGACTGAAGCACTTTTGGCGCCCGCCAGAGCAGATAGACCGTCAGGATCAGCGTCTGCACGAACAGGCCGAGCACCAGCGTGAACGATGCCGCAGTCACGAACGAGACATCAGGCACGTTGATGATGGCGCCGCGGAAGCCGACCGCAGAGAGCGCGAAGGCCGCGGCCGCGACGAGGCCGGTGATGGTCGGCTTCAATTCGGCAAAGCTCTTCTCGCCGCCGGGCCGCAGCGCGGTGATGACGACGCCGATTGTCGCGATCACGATCGCAAGCACCTTCAGCCATGTCAGATGATCGCCGAGGAAGACGAAGCCGAAGATGGCGGTCTGGATCGCCTCGGTTTTCAGATAGGCCGTCGTCACCACGAAGGAGCGGTCGTTCATGGCGAGCAGCATCAGGCCGGTCGCGACGATCTGGCTGAGCGCGCCGAGCAGGAGCCACAGCCAGAACACACCGGGCGGCATGTCGAGATGATCGCCGGTGGCGACCAGCACCACCGCCAGGAAAAGCAGCGAGAACGGAAAGCCGAACAGGAAGCGGATATTGGTTGCGCCCCAGGTCCCCAGCGGCTTCGTCAGCGACCGCTGCATCGCATTGCGCGCGACCTGGCCAAGCGAGGCAATGACGGTGAAGGGAATCCAGAGGCTGGCGATGGTCAACATGGGTGGGACTGCGCTGGGAGCGAGAGGACGTTGAGTCAACGTGCCGCTCGCGCTCAAGCAGGTCAATCACGCGGATGTCATGGGTGCGATGCTTGCCTGACGAATTCGGTGTCGTCCTGGACAAGCGAAGCGCAGATCCAGGACCCATTACCCCAGGGAGTGGTTTGGCGAAGACTCGTAATTATCAGTTTTCGCCTAACTAGACCCTGGCTTTCGTCAGACGACGCCGAATGTTTGGAAGCGGCAACGCCTCACACCATGCCTTCCGCCACCACCATGTAGTTCACGTCCATGTCTGACGAGAGGGTCCATTTGTCAGCGAAGGGGCTGTAGACGACGCCGGTCTGCTCGGTGATGACCAGGCGGTTGTCGAGCAGGTATTTCGTCAGCTCGTCGGGGGTGACGAACTTGTTCCACTCGTGGGTGCCGCGCGGCAGCCAGCGCAGGACATATTCAGCGCCGACGATGGCAAGCGCAAAGCTCTTCCAGTTCCTGTTCAGCGTCGAGACCACCATCAGGCCGTTCGGCTTCAGCATCGCGGCGCAGCGCTTCAGGAAAACGCCGACGTCGACGACGTGCTCGACCACCTCCATCGCCAGAACGATGTCGAAGCGCTCGCGCGGGTCGATCTCCTCAACCGTGGTGCAGCGATAGTCGATCGCGAGGTGCGCCTTGTCGGCATGCAGCTTGGCGGCCGCGATGTTGCTGACCGACGGATCGACGCCGATGACCTGCGCACCCAGGCGCGACAACGGCTCGCAGAGCAGGCCGGCGCCACAGCCGATGTCGAGCACGCGCAGACCGCCGAGGCAGTTGAGGCTGCGCGCGTTGCGCTCGAACTTGCGGCAGGCGGCATCGCGGATATAGCCGAGCCGCAGCGGGTTGATCCGGTGCAGCGGTGCCATCTTGCCGTTGGGATCCCACCACTCCGCCGAGAGCTTTGAGAATTTCGCGATCTCGGCGGCATCGACGGTCGAGCCCGGCGAGGTGCTTGCGGTTACGGAAGTATCTTGCTGCATGCTCATGGTTACGCGCGGTCCTACCGCGTGGTGATCGAACTACGGAAGGCGAGCGGCGAGGCGATGGTCTTGATCGTCTCGATCCCCTCGCCGACGCCGCGAATCGTCACGTCGCCGTAGTTGAGAATTCGTCCAAGAATGGTCTGATCGACATCGACGCTCTCGACCTTGTCCAGCGCCATCTCGAAGGTGCGGCGCTTGATGAAGCCGGTCTTGTGCACGACCCGCAAATTGGTCACGTCGGTCTCGGTGGTAAAGCGATGGAACCAGCCCTTCACAGTCCAGTACAGCGCCGCCAGAGCGACCAGGCCGGCCGCAACCAGACAGAGCATGACGAGCCCCTCGACGGTGGTTTGCCGGGACAGGACGAACAGGACCAGCGCCACGATCCAGGCCAGGATCGCCGGAAAATAGAAGATCCAGTGCGCATTGGTCGAATACAGCACCTTCTCGCCAGGCTGCAGGATCTCGTCGATATAGCGCGCCATGATCTCGGTTAACCCACTACCCCGCACCCTGCCCCGCAGGAACCCGCTTGCCCCCGGCCCCGCCGCTATGTATACGCGCGGTCGGTGTCCGCGAGGCCCGTCCAGTGCGGGCCACCATACTGATCCTTATGAAGGAATGCACGCGTCGTCATGAGCCGCCTCGTGATGAAATTCGGCGGCACGTCCGTCGCCAACATCGAACGTATCCGCAACGTCGCACGCCATGTGAAGCGTGAGGTCGACGCCGGCCATGAAGTGGCCGTGGTCGTCTCGGCGATGTCCGGTAAAACCAACGAGCTGGTGGCCTGGTGCACCGAGGCCTCGCCGATGCACGACGCGCGCGAATACGACGCCGTGGTCGCCTCGGGCGAACAGGTGACGTCCGGCCTGCTTGCCATCGTGCTTCAGGGCATGGGTATCCAGGCCCGCTCCTGGCAGGGCTGGCAGATCCCGATCACGACCAGCGACGCCCATGCTTCGGCCCGGATCGAGGGCATCGACGGCAGCGAGATCATCAAGCGCTTCAGGGAGCGCAAGGAAGTCGCCGTGATCGCCGGCTTCCAGGGCATCAACCCCGAGACCAACCGCATCACCACGCTCGGCCGCGGCGGCTCCGATACCTCGGCCGTGGCGATCGCCGCCGCCGTGAAGGCGGACCGCTGCGACATCTACACCGACGTCGACGGTGTCTACACCACCGATCCGCGAATCGTGCCGAAGGCGCGCCGGCTCGACAAGATCGCATTTGAAGACATGCTGGAGCTGGCCTCCCAGGGCGCCAAGGTGCTCCAGGTCCGCTCGGTGGAACTCGGCATGGTCCACAACATGCCAATTTTCGTCCGCTCGAGCTTCGACAAGCCCGAGGATATCGACCCGCATGCCAACCAGCCGCCCGGCACGCTGATCTGCAGCGAGGAGGAGATCATGGAAAGCCACATCGTCACCGGCATCGCCTTTTCGAAGGACGAGGCCCAGATCTCGGTACGCCAGATCGAGGACAAGCCCGGCGTGGCGGCGTCGATCTTCGGCCCGCTCGCCAATGCCAACATCAACGTCGACATGATCGTGCAGAACGTCTCCGAGGACGGGAAGACCACCGACCTCACCTTCACGGTCCCGGCCGCCGACTACACCAGGGCCAAGGAGACGATTACCGCGGCCAAGAGCCAGATCAATTATGCCCGGCTCGACACGGCTACCGATGTCGCCAAGATCTCGGTGATCGGCAGCGGCATGCGCAGCCATGCCGGCGTTGCCGCCCAGGCGTTCTCGGCCCTCGCAGGACGGAATATCAACATCCGGGCCATTACAACCTCCGAGATCAAATTCTCGGTTCTAATCGACACCGCCTATACCGAGCTTGCGGTGCGCACCCTGCACACGCTCTACGGTCTCGATCAGGCTTAGGCTAATTTTCTCTTAGCGGTCGCAGCAAACGCGAAGGTGTCCACACTTTCGCGTTTGGCAGGCGTTTTGCTTGGCAAAACAAGCCCCAATTCGCTATACGGCGAACTGGGTGGGCTGCCAGAAACTGTGCCCCAGTTGAGGCGGTGCTGATTCGGCCCAGGCAACCGCCGGGGCTGGCGCCGGACGAGCAAATTTGTTGTTTTTCTGGATTTCTGGGCGAGCCGCCGCGGGTCCTTTCGGCCCCGGCAGACGGAGGAGATTGACGGTTCATGCGGAGCGCGTCGGGAGGTCCCCGCGTCTTGTTGAGACGGCTCCGCGAAACCATGGCGGAGCAGGTCTCGGCCCAGGAGCGGCTGGACAAGATCGTGGTGCTGATCGCCGCCAACATGGTGGCCGAGGTGTGCTCGGTCTATGTGCTGCGCGTCGACAACACGCTCGAGCTCTATGCCACCGAAGGCCTCAACCGCGAGGCGGTGCACCACACCGTGCTCAGCGCCCATGAGGGCCTGGTCGGCCTGGTCGCGAGCGAGGCAACGCCTCTCAACCTAAGCGATGCGCAAAGCCATCCGGCCTTCTCGTTCCGCCCGGAGACCGGCGAAGAGATTTACCACTCCTTCCTCGGCGTGCCGATCCTGCGCGCCGGCAACACGCTCGGCGTGCTGGTGGTGCAGAATCGCGCCAAGCGCAACTATGTCGAGGAGGAGCTCGAGGCGCTTCAGACCACCGCGATGGTGCTGGCGGAGCTGATCGCCTCCGGCGAGCTGTCTGCGCTGGCCCAGCCAGGCCATGAGCCCGCGGCGCGCCATTCGGCGCAGAAGGTCGGCGCCATCCTGTCGGAAGGCATCGCACTCGGCCATGTCGTGCTGCACGAGCCGCGCGTGGTTATCAAGGACTACATCGCCGAGGACCTGCCAAAGGAGATCAAGCGGCTCGACACCGCGCTCGCCAAGCTGCGCGCCGATCTCGACCGCATGCTGGAGCGCGGCGACGTCGCCGAGGGCGGCGAGCATCGCGAGGTGCTGGAAGCCTACCGCATGTTCGCCAACGACCAGGGCTGGTCGCACAAGCTGCACGAGGCGGTCGCCACCGGCCTCACGGCGGAAGCCGCCGTCGAGCGTGTGCAATCCGACACCCGCGCGCGCATGCTGCGCTCGACAGATCCCTATTTGCGCGACCGGCTGCATGATCTCGAGGATCTCGGCTATCGCCTGATGCGACAGCTGGTCGGCCAGGATCACGCGCCGTCACGCGAACAATTGCCCGACAACGCCATCGTCATCGCGCGCGCGATGGGCCCGGCGGCGCTGCTCGACTATGACCGCAAGCGCCTGCGCGGCATCATATTGGAGGAAGGCACCGCCAATTCCCACGTCTCGATCGTGGCGCGCGCGCTCGGCATTCCCGCGGTCGGCGAAGTCCCGAACGCGCCTGGTATCGCCGATCCCGGCGACGCCGTCATCGTCGACGGCACCTCCGGCATGATCTATGTGCGCCCATCGCAGGAGGTCGAAGCGGCCTTCGCCGAGCGCGTGCGCTTCCGGGCCCGCCGCCAGGCGCAGTATCTGGCGCTGCGCGACCGGCCCTGCGTCACCAAGGACGGCCAGAAGGTCGAGCTGATGATCAATGCGGGTCTAGCGATCGACTTGCCGCACATCGAAGACACCGGCAGCGCCGGCATCGGCCTGTTCCGCACCGAGCTGCAATTCATGGTCGGCCAGAGCCTGCCGCGCACCAGCGACCAGCTCGCGCTCTATCGCACCGTGCTGGATGCCGCCGGCACCAAGCCCGTCACCTTCCGCACCCTCGACATCGGCGGCGACAAGGCGCTGCCTTATATGGAGGCGGTAATCGAGGAGAACCCCGCGCTCGGATGGCGCGCGATCCGGCTCGGGCTCGACCGTCCCGGCCTGTTGCGCGGGCAGATCCGCGCACTGCTGCGCGCCGGCGGCGGCCGCGCGCTGCGCATCATGTTCCCGATGATCTCGGAGGTGGGTGAATTCGATTCTGCGAAGGCGCTGGTCGAACGCGAACTGACCTATCTGCGCCAGCACGGCCACACGCTGCCGGAGCGGATCGACATCGGCACCATGGTCGAGGTGCCGGCGCTGCTTTATCAGCTCGACGAGCTCCTGAAGAAGGTCGACTTCATCTCGGTCGGCTCCAACGATCTGTTCCAGTTCCTGTTCGCGGTCGACCGCGGCAACGCGAAAGTCTCGGAGCGCTTCGACACCATGTCGGCGCCGATCCTGCGCGCGCTTCGCGACATCGCACGCAAGACGCAAGCCGCGAACAAATCGCTGTCGCTCTGCGGCGAGATGGCGTCGAAACCGATCGGCGCGCTGGCGCTGATCGGGATGGGCTATCGCTCGCTGTCGCTCTCGGCCACCGCGCTCGGCCCGGTCAAGGCCATGGTGCTCGATCTCGACGCCAAGAAGGCCGAGGCGATGCTCGGGCCGTTGCTGGACGCGCCCGCCGGCAGCGTCTCGATCCGGCAGAAGCTGACGGAATTTGCCGAGGCCGAAGGCCTGGCCTTGTAGCGGGCCTGTCGCCCCCTCCTGCCGCCTCGCCCTTTTCCGCATTTGAGACCGAACCGATGTCGTCACTCCCCGAAGCCAAACTGGACGTCCTGCTCGCGCATCACGCCTCACTCGAGGCCGAATCGCTCGGTCAGCTCGCCTCCGAACGCTATGTGCAGATCACGCGTGAGCTCGCCGAGCTCACGCCATTGATCGAAGCGGTCAAGACCTATCGTTCGGCCCTCAAGGAGCTCGCCGACACCGAGGCGCTGATCGCCGATCCCGCGACCGATGCCGAGATGCGCGCCATGGCGGAAGCCGAGCGCGGCGAGCTGACGCCGAAGATCGAGGAGTTGGTCCAGAAGATCCGCGTCGCGCTGCTGCCGAAGGACGCCATGGACGATCGCAACGTGGTGCTGGAAATCCGCGCCGGCACCGGCGGCGACGAGGCTTCGCTGTTTGCCGGCGACCTGTTCCGGATGTACGAGCGCTTCGCGGCCCTGCAGGGCTGGAAGGTCGAGGTGATCTCGGCCAGCGAAGGCAGCGTCGGCGGCTACAAGGAAATCATCGCCGAGGTGCAGGGCCGCGGCGCGTTCTCGAAGCTGAAGTTCGAGTCCGGCGTGCACCGGGTGCAGCGCGTGCCGGACACCGAGACGCAGGGGCGCATCCACACATCTGCCGCCACCGTCGCCGTGATGCCCGAGGTGGAGGAGGTCGACGTCGAGATCCGGAACGATGATTTGCGTATCGAGACGATGCGCGCCGGAGGCGCCGGCGGCCAGCACGTCAACAAGACCGAATCAGCGATCCGCATCACCCACATCCCGACCGGCATCGTGGTGATGATGCAGGATAGCCGCTCGCAGCACAAGAATCGCGCTTCCGCCATGAACATCCTGCGCTCGCGCATCTACGACGCCGAGCAGCAACGCCTCGACGCGGCGCGCTCGGCCGAGCGCAAGGAGAAGGTCGGCTCCGGCGACCGCAGCGAGCGCATCCGCACTTATAATTTCCCGCAAGGACGCGTCACCGATCACCGCATCAATTTGACGCTCTATAAGCTGCCGCAGGTGATGGCGGGCGAAGCGCTGGGCGAACTGACCGACGCGCTGACCACCGAGCACCAGGCCGCGCAGCTCGCCGCTCAGGGCGCGGCGGCGTAGAGCTCGCGGCTTCGCGCTTTCTTCAGCGTGTCCTCAGCGTCTCTTGGCTCGAAACGCTCGCAGGATCTTGCCCAAACCGGGCGCGGCGGCGCTGAGCTCGTCCAGATGGATGCGCGAGAGGGATCGCAGCTTCCGCTCGCCCTTCGCTGTCAGCTTGACCAGGACGCGCCGCGCATCATCCGGGTCGGCTTCCCGGCCAATCAGCTTCAGTTTCGCCATGCGATCCACCAGCTCCACCGCGGTGTGGTGCCGGATCAGCAGGAAGCGCGCGATGTCGCCGACGCTGGCGCCGTCAGGGGCAGCCAATCCCTTGATCGCCAGCAGCGCCTGGTGCTGCTGCGGCGTCAAGCCGGCGCTCTGGGCCGCGGCTTCGCTGAAGGCCAGGAAGGTTCGGAGCTGATAGCGAAACTGCGCAAGCGCCCCGTAGTCGGCCTCGCGCATCGCGCCACCCTTTGTGGGCACAGCACGCGCCGGGCGTGTCGTCTTCCGCTTCGATGGGGCCATTCCCTGCCTGCGACGTCGAGCCAGCCGGTGCAACGGGCGGCCTCACCGAGACTAGCAAGGAAGGCCAAGCCGAACCAACCGACCGGCGCCCCGGACACACAAATATCGCCACCTATTCGAAGCTGGACAGCAGGATCTTCACCAGGATGACCTGGAACGCGATCGGGATACGGACGCTCTTTCGCCGGATCGAGCGCTGCAGCGCGCCGGCAATCTCGGCGCTGGTCAAGGCACCCGCGGATGCATTGCTAATCAACTCGGCCCACATCTGCGACAGCGAGCCGCCGGGCGGGATCACCGGCTTGATCGTCACGCCACAGCCCTGCGCCCAGTCGATGATTTCCCTCATCGTGTGAGGACCGCAATTGCGCGCGGTCGCGAGGCGTTCGGCCGTCAGCGCAAGCAGCAATTCGCGCGAGGGCGACCAATTCCCCTTCGGCGGTTGCTCGGCAGTGAGCTCGACCGCGAGTTCCTTGAGGACGTTCTGGGCGCGCACGCTCAGCTTCTGCATCGGACCGGGCGCGCGCTTCGCCTGAACGGGGCCGACGGCGGGCCCGCGCCGGCCGGCCGGCCAGTTGCGCGGATCGGGCATGCGCGAGGCATCGCCGGACTGCGGTGTCGCCCGCTGCCCGCTCACCTCTTCCGGCCACGCCGCCTCCTGCCGCTCCGCATCTTGCGGCCACGACCGTCGCTTTCGGGTACCCGCCACTGTCGTCTGCCGCGCCATTTCTCTCGCCGAACCCACCAGCCTCGTACTCACAAAGGCTAATATATATCGTGATGCGATATGTTTTCACGAGATAATTTTCGGCGTTCGACCAAAGACGAAATTGACAGAAGGTGTTCACAAGCAATGCTTACGTCCAAGAGCTACACGCGGATGTGACGTGCCCGGCGCGGACAGGCCTTCGAGGCCGGCTGCCGTCGGACAGGTCGTGCTTTGCCTGCAAACAAGAACGACGTTCGGAGGAAACGATCATGACTGACAATCTCATCCGCCGCGGCCTTTCGCGCCGTGGCCTGCTTCAGACCACCGCGGGCCTCATCGGTGGCGCGGTTCTGCCGGGGATGCCGGCGTTTGCCGAGGACAAGCCGGCGATCGGCTCCTACCCCGCAGGGGTCTCGGGCTCCACCGCCTTCATCGGCATCTCGGTGCCGCGCACCGGCACCTATGCCGTGCAGGGTGAAGACGAGCTCAAGGGCTACCAGCTCGCGATCGAGCACATCAATGAAGGCCACGAGCTGATCAAGAAGATCTCGCCCAAGACCAGCAAGGGCGTGCTCGGCAAGGAGCTGAAGTTCGGCGTCGCCGATTCCGCGGCCAAGCCGAACGAGGCGGTGCAGGCGCAGCAGCGCTTCATCAGCGAGAACAAGGCGATCATGATCACCGGCGGCACGTCGAGCGCCGTTGCGGTGGCGCTGAACAAGCTCGCCCAGCGCGAACATGTGATTTTCGTGTGCGGCATTTCCGGCTCGAACGATACCACTGGCAAGGATTGCGTCCGCTACGGCTTTCGCCAGAACTTCTACGGCCAGACTGCGGCCGCAGCGATCGGCCCGGTGATGGTACGTGAGTTCGGCAAGGGCAAGAAGGCGGCGTATCTGACTCCCGACTACACCTACGGCCACACCGTTACCAAATCGATGCAGGACTTCCTGGCGACCGCCGGCTGGACCACCGTGACCAACCAGGTCGCCCCGCTCGGCGCCCCCGACTATTCCTCATACCTGCTGAACGTCGCCAACTCCGGCGCCGACGTGCTGATCAACGTCAATTGGGGCCACGACGCGGTACTGTCGACACAACAGGCCAAGCAGTTTGGCGTGCTCGACAAGATGAAGCTGGTCGTGCCGTACCAGGTGCCTTTCATCGCGCGCGAGACCGGGGGCCTGATGCAGGGCGTCTACGCCGCCACCGACTATTGGTGGACCATCGAGGACAAGTTCCCGCTGGCGAAAATGTTCAACGAAGCGTTCGAGAAGAAGTACGGCTACAAGCCCGAATGGGGCGCCGAGAACGCCTATGTCAGCTTCGCGCATTGGGCGCACATGTGCGAGCAGGCCGGCAGCTTCAGTCCGCCTGACGTGATCAAGACCTACGAGAAGGGCGAGACGATCCCCTCCCTGGTCGGCGACGTCCATTACCGCCCGGAGGATCACCAATGCGTCCGCCCGGTGATCATCGTCAAGGGCAAGCAGCAGAAGGACATGAAGAACAAGGAAGACTGGTACGACGTCGTCGAGATCGTCCCGGGTGAGGGCCTGATGCAGAAGCCCGACGCCTTCGGCTGCCATCTCGGCGACTACAGCTGAGACCTCGCCAACCCCTGTGACGCCGCGGACTGCACTCCGGTCCCGCGGCGTCGCCTTTTTCTGACGCGCAACAGCGCGCGCCACAACAGCGATTGTCCCATGATAAGTTGGCCCAACCTCGTTTCACAGCTTTTCAACGGGCTCGCGCTCGGCGCCCTGCTCGCGCTGATCAGCTCCGGCCTGACCATCATCTACGGCACGCTCGGCGTGCTCAACCTCGCACACGGCGCGATGTTCATGATCGGCGGCTATGCCGGCTTCGTCGCCTATCAGTACACGGAGTCGTTCATCCTTGCCGTGATCGCGGGCTCCCTATTCGTGATGCTGCTCGGCGTTCTCATGGAACGCGTCATCATCCGTCATTTCTATCATCGTCCGCACGAGGATCAGCTGCTCGTGACCTTCGGGCTCGGCATCTGTTTCGTCGAGCTCGTGCGCCTGATCTTCTCGAGCCAGTCGCAGCTGGTGCCGCCGCCGGCGCTATTCCAGGGCATCACCAATCTCGGCTTCATGTTCTATCCGACCTACCGCCTCGCCGTCGTCGGCATCGTCGCGATCGCCCTCGGCGCATTGTTCATCGTGCTCTACCGGACCCGGCTGGGCATGATTGTGCGCGCCGGCATCGAGGATTCGGTGATGGTGGATTCGCTTGGCATCAATGTCTATCGCGTCTTCATGGCGGTCTTCGGCATCGGCGCAATGGCCGCCGGCTTTGCCGGCATCGTCAACGCGCCGGTGGTGTCGCTGACACCGGGCATCGGTGACGACATCCTGGTCCAGACTTTCGTGGTGGTGGTGATCGGTGGCGTCGGTTCGTTCCCCGGCGCAATTCTCGGCGGCCTGATCGCCGGCGAGATCATCAGCGTCACCTCCATGTTCAACCCCGGCTATGCCTATGTGATGCTGTTTGCGGCGATGACGCTCGTACTCGTGGTACGACCGCATGGCCTGCTCGGCGTCCAGGGCCGCGAGTAAGCGATCACCTGATGCTCAAGCAACGCCCCTTCCTGATCGAAGCCCTGACTGCGATCGGCTTGATCGCAGCCCCCTTCGTGCTGCCTCATCTCGGCTTCGCGCCGAACACCGTGAACAGGATCCTGGTCTGGGGCCTGTTCGGGCTCGGCTTCGACATCCTGTTCGGCTTCACCGGCCTGCTCTCGTTCGGCCAGTCCGCCTTCTACGGCACCGGCGGCTTCGTCGCCGCCTACCTGCTGACCCGCGCGGGCTTCGGCAACGTGCTGGGCGCGCTGCTCATCGGCATGATCGCGGCCGCAGCGACCGGCTACCTGATCGGCCTGATCGCATTGCGCCGCACCGGCATCTATTTCGCGATGATCACCGTGGCAATCGCGGAAGTGTTCTTCTTCGTCGAATTCAATCCACTTTCCGATTTCACCGGCGGCGAAAACGGCCTGCCCGGCGTGCCGACGCCGAGCTTCAATCTCGGCTTCACCTCCATCCACTTCACCAATGGCTGGTCGCTCTATCAGTTCATCGCGCTGTGCTATTTCGTCGGCGTCGTCATCGCCCTCAGGGTCGTGCGCTCGCCGGTCGGCGCGGTTCTGAGTGCGATCCGCGACAATCCGCTGCGCGCCACGGCGGTCGGCCACAACATCCATGGCTACAAGCTGACCGCCTTCGTGATCGCAGCCGCTTACGCGGGCTTCGCCGGCGGACTGCTCGGCGTGCTCCAGGCCTTCATGCCGCCCGACGCCTTCACCTTCGACACCTCGGGCCAGCTCGTGATGCAGACGGCCATCGGCGGCAGGGGCACGCTGTTCGGACCGCTGGTCGGCGCAACCGTTTGGCTGTTCCTTCAGGACTTCCTGCAGTCCGCACTGGGCCTCGGCGCAGCCTGGAAGTTGGTGCTGGGTGTCGTGTTCGTGCTGCTGGTCTGCTTCCTGCGCGGCGGCATCATCGGCGGCCTTGCCGATCTCTACCGCCTCGTCTTGGGAAAGCGAAAGCAGGCGGATGCGGAGATGGAGCAGGACGCCGCTGACACCGAGGCCAGGCTGCAACCTCCGCCGGCGCCGATGCAGGCCAAGGAGGTCGAGCACCCCGCCTATTCCGGGCCGATCCTGAAAGCCACCGGCCTGACCAAGCGCTATGGCGGCCTCGTTGCCAACAGCGACATCGATTTCAGCGTCAATCGGGGCGAGCTGCGCGGGATCATCGGCCCCAACGGCGCCGGCAAATCAACCTTTTTCAAGATGCTGACCTGCGAGATCGCGCCGAGCTCCGGCCAGATCGTGTTCGAGAGCCGCGACATCACGGGATTGAAGGTCACCGAGGTTTGCCAGCTCGGACTGACCAAAAGCTACCAGGTCAACCAGCTCTTCACCGGGTTGACGGTGCGGGAGAACCTGACGATCGCAGCCCTTGCCGAACTGCGCGGAAAATTCCGGCTCGACCTGTTCCGCACGCTCGGCGGCGTCAAGGGCCTGACGGAGCAGGTGGCGCACACGCTCGCTTTGGTGAACCTGACCCGTCGTGCCGACACGCCCGTGTCCGAGCTCGCCTATGGCGAGAAGCGCAGGCTGGAAATCGGGCTTGCGCTCGCCACGTCGCCGCGCCTGTTGCTGCTTGACGAGCCGCTCGCCGGCATGAGCCCGCGAGAGCGTCTCGAGACCGTCAAGCTGCTCAAGTCGATCGCGCGCGGCCGTACCATGATCATCATCGACCACGACATGGATTCGCTGTTTGAGTTGGTCGAGCGCGTCACCGTGCTCCAGGAAGGCCGGGTGCTGGTCTCCGGCACGCCGGAGGAAATCAAGGCCAACGCCGCCGTCCAGGAAGCCTATCTCGGTGGCGTGCACGGAGAGATCGCGGCATGAGCCTGATCGAGGTCAACGGCCTGAACAGCTATTACGGGGACTCCCACATCCTGTTCGACGTCGCCATGCATGTCGAGCGTCACGAGGTGGTGGCGCTGCTCGGACGCAACGGCGCCGGCAAGAGCACCACGCTGAAGAGCCTTATGGGCGTCGTGACGCCGCGTAGCGGCAGCGTGAAATTCGACGGCATCGATATCGCCGGGCGCAAGAGCCACAGAATCGCGCAGGCCGGCATGCAGCTCGTGCACGAGGAACGCCGCATTTTCGGCAGCCTGTCGGTGGAGGAAAACATCGTCCTCGCCGGCATCACCGCGCCGAAACGCTGGCCGCTCGATCGCATCTACGAGATGTTTCCGCGGCTGAAGCAGCGGCGCAACAACCGCGGCACCGAGCTATCCGGGGGCGAACAGCAGATGCTCGCGATCGCACGGGCGCTCGTGCGTGATCCCAAGATCGTGCTGCTGGACGAGCCGTTCGAGGGACTCGCGCCCGTCATCGTCCACGATCTGGTCAAGGCCTGCCGCGAGCTCGCCGCCGCCGGCCAGACCATCGTGCTGGTCGAGCAGAACCTGGCGGCGACGCTGGCGCTGGCGACACGGATCTACATCATCAACAACGGACATATCGTGCACGAAGGGCCGGCGCGGGAGCTCAAGGCCCAGCCGGAGCTGCTCCAGCGCTATCTCGGCGTCTAGAGAGCGGCGATCATTCGCCTGGCGTGAGCGGCGAGCACCGCCGTGTCCTCCTTGCGCGTCTGCGCCGGCAGCAGCTCGATTCCGGCCCTGACCGGCATGACGTGCATGTGCAGGTGAAAGACCACCTGGCCGCTGGCCGGCTCGCTGAACTGCTGAAGGATGATGCCCTCGGTGTCGAACGCCTTCATCGCGGCAATCGCGATCCGCTTGGCGGTTCGGGCGACCGCGGCGAGGTCGTCATCCGCGATGTCGAGGATGCCGCGTGCCGGCGCCCGGGGAACGACCAGCGTGTGCCCGGGCGAACGCGGCATGATGTCGAGGAAGGCGAGGCTACGGTCGTCCCTGAAAACCTCGAAACAGGGGATCTCGCCACGCAGGATCTTTGCGAAGACGTTCTGATCGTCGTAGGGCGTCATGGACCCTCCTTGGTTGCGAGGCGCGATCTGACGCGCTCCTTTTCATTGACGCAAGCAAGCCAGCCGATCTATCCACGATGCTAGGCAGGATGGTTCCATTGGCGACAGATTTCGATCCCGGACACAGCATCGAGAGTGCGCGGCGCGTGCTTGCGGCACGGCTGCAATCGGCCGGCATCGAGCAGCCCGCCCTCGATGCGCGCCTGCTCGTCGGAGCTGCGCTGAGGCTTGATCTGACCGGGATGGTGACGCAGGCGGGCCGACAACTCGCGCCTGAAGAGGCTGCGCGGCTGGAAGCGTATGCGCAGCGCCGGCTCGCGCATGAGCCCGTCGCCCGCATTCTCGGCGCTCGGGAATTCTGGGGCCTGCCGTTCCAGCTATCCGAGGCGACGCTGGTCCCGCGGCCGGATACCGAGACCGTGGTCGAACTGGCGCTCGAGATCTTTCATGGGCTTACGAATTCGGGACGGCGCCCGTGCATCGCCGATATCGGCACCGGATCCGGCGCCATCCTGCTCGCGCTGCTGCACGAAATTCCCGGCGCCGTCGGCGTCGGCACCGATCTCAGTCTGACCGCGCTCAAGACCGCCAGAGACAACGCCGCGGCTCTTGGCCTCGCCGACCGCGCCAGCTTCGTCGGCTGCTCCTACGCAGCGGCGCTCCGCGGCCCGTTCGACCTCGTCGTGTCGAATCCGCCCTATATCCCGTCGGCCGAAATTCCGAAATTGAGCATCGAGGTGCGCGAGCACGATCCGCACCTGGCGCTCGACGGCGGCAATGACGGTTACGACGCCTATCGCGCCCTGATCCCGCAGGCGACTGAACGTCTCGCTCCCGGCGGAGCACTGATCGTCGAGGCCGGACAGGGCCAGGCCCGCAATATTGAAACCTTGATGACGGCTGCCGCGTTGGTCGTGGACAGGCCGCCCAAGGCCGATCTGGCGGGCATCCCACGGGCGGTTTCGGCCCGGAAAATGCCCCCATAAAAGCCGGATTGGGCTGCAAAAAACCTCTTGGAATATCCCTTGGGAACGACTACCTTCCTATCAACACATCGGTGCCGGCCCCGTAGACCTACGGGCGAAAGCCGGGCTCTCGGGCGAGAGCTTACTGATAATGGTTCCAAGCCGCAGGTCCTGTTGAGCGCGATGGCCATTTGAGCTGCGCTGCTTACCGACCGCAACGTGAACGAAAGCCTGATATTGCGCTTGAAGACTTACGCAACAAAGCAGGGCTTGTTTCGGCAGGCGATATGAATGGGTTCGCTGGCGATGGATGCTGGCGGTGGGGAACGCGTCTTTTGTTGAACGCGACGGTCGACGAACATCGGCAGGGATCAATCCGCTCTTGCGTGCGGTTGCGCGCAAGCGATGTGAACCGCTGTCATCAGGTCACTCTCGGCAATCAGTAATGCGTGCAACCTTTAGGGCTGGAATTAAAGGCAGGACATGAGAAACGGTCAGAACAAGCAGCGGATGCGCAACCGCAACAATAATAATAACAATAACAACAATAATAACCGGCGCGGCCAGAACCCGATGACCCGGGTCTACGAGTCCAACGGACCTGACATCAAGATCCGCGGCACGGCTTCGCATATTGCTGAAAAGTATCTCCAGCTCGCGCGCGACGCGCGCTCCTCCGGAGACCCCGTTGCGGCCGAGAACTACTACCAGCATGCCGAGCATTATTTTCGTCTGATCGCGACGGCTCAGGAACAGTTCCGGCAGAACCAGCAACCGCGCGGCGACGAGCCCATCAGCAACAACAGCGGTGACGACGGCGAGGACGACGGCGAGAATTTCTCGAATTTCGGCCAGGAACCGGGTTTTGTCCCACAGCCGCCACCGCCGCCCTTCACCCGCGACCGCGACGGCCCGCGCGATCATCAGCCGCGTGATCATCAGCCCCGCGACAACCATGCTTATCAGCGCGACAACCAGCAGCCGCGCGAGCATCGCGAACGCGACCATCGTCCGCAGCCGCAATATCAGCCCCAGCCGCAACCGCTACCGCTGAACCAGCCTCAGCCCGTCGTCGCCGACGCCGTCAGCGTCGATCGTTTGCCTTCCTTCATCACCGGCCCGCAGCCGCAGGTGAGCGGTGGCGCGCCCGGCCAGGCCGGCTTCGAAGGTGGTGGTGGCGAGCGCTTTCCGCGGCGGCGCCGCCGCCCGAATGGCCCGCGCCCCGAGCGCGAAGCCGCTCCGGCCGCCTCAAGCGACGAAGTGGCTCCCGGCGAGTAAGCCTTTCGCCGGACATCTTGCGCCAGATGTCCTGACCCGAATCGTCCCGGCATGTCCGGGACGATTTGTTTTTAGCCGCGCGTCGCCGTCGTCGAGGATGGTACCAGCACCGGCTTCGCCAGTGATGGAATGAGCCGCGCCCGCTCGCGCTTGGCGGGGATCGCGCGGTAGACCTGCTTGGTCGCCTCGACGATGTGCACGCCGGCGAAGGGCAGCGACAGCGCCGCGCCGGCCCGCTCCCACATCTGTGCGGATTTCAGCACCCAGCCCCCGGCATAGGGCGGCATGAACAGCGCCTCGCCCCAGGCGGTCGGGGTGAACCAGGTCTGGCGCAACAGGTCCGTGATCTGCGAACGCGAATAGGGCCGGCCGTGACCGAACGGCGTGCTGTCGGTGCGGGTCCACACCCCGCGCCGGTTCGGGATGACCGCAATCACGCGACCGGACGGCGACAGCACGCGCCATGCCTCGCGCAGCAGCGCGGCCGGATCGTCCGACATTTCCAGTGCGTGGACCAGCAGGATGCGATCGACCGCGGCGTCGGGAAGCGGCAGCGAGAACTCGTCCACCAGCGAGGCAAGCGCCGGCCGTCCGGTGGGCCATTTCAGGACGCCCTGGGCCGAGGGCATGAAGGCGATGCAGCGCTCCGCGTCCTCGCGGAACAACCCGAGATAGGGCGTGGGATAGCCGAAGCCGAGCACCCGCTGGCCATCGACGCGCGGCCAGCGCTCCCGAATGCCGCGATTGATCATTTGCCGCGCCACAATCCCGAGGCGACGGGAGTAGAACTCGCGGAGGTCGACGACATCAATGGTCATGATCGCAATGTAACATGCACGAGGCGGCCCCCGCGCGCGGAATATTGCATTGCCTGCGCAACGTTAACGCCATATTTGTCTGACGGAGCTGAGCGCGATCGGAGATGACATGGCCGCCGAAATTCGTACTTTCACCTGTTTAAACGACAATTTCGGTTACCTCATCCACGATGTGGAAACCAAGGCGACGGCGTCGATCGACGCGCCGGAGGCCGGCCCCATCGTGAGGGCGCTCGAGCGCGAGGGGTGGCAGCTCACCGACATTCTGATCACCCATCATCATAGCGATCATGTCGGCGGGGTCGCCGAACTCAAGCAGAAATACAATTGCCGCGTCGTCGCGCCGCATGACAAGACGACGGAGATCGCAGACGTCGACCTGCGCGTCGCCAATGCCGAAATCGTCAGGGTCGGCAGCTTGCTGGGGCGCGTACTGGAGACGCCCGGCCACACGCTCGACCACATCTCCTATGTGTTCGACACCGACAAAGCGCTGTTCGCCGCCGACACGCTGTTCTCGATCGGCTGCGGCCGCGTGTTCGAGGGCACCTATCCGATGATGTGGGATTCGCTTCTGAAGCTGCGTGCCCTGCCCGACGACTTCAAGCTCTATTGCGGCCATGAATACACGGCCTCCAACGTCAAGTTCGCGCTGACCGTCGACCCCGACAACGCGGCGCTGCAGGCGCGCGCGGCGGAGGTGGCGAGGCTGCGGGCCGAGAACAAGCCGACCATTCCCGCGCTGCTTGGTGACGAGAAGCGGACAAACGTGTTCCTGCGCGCCGACGAACCCTCGATCGCAGCCAGGCTGCACATGAAGGGCGCGGATGCCACCGCGGTGTTCGGCGAGCTGCGCGAGCGCAAGAACAAGTCTTGAAGAACAGATCCTGACGGGAATCGATGCCGACCGCAGCCGAGATCATCGCGCGCCTCGAACTCCGCCCGCATCCCGAAGGCGGGCATTACCGAGAGACGTTTCGCGACCAGACCACCGACGCCAACGGCCGCGCGCGCTCGACCCTGATCTATTTTCTGCTGGCGCGCGGCGAGCGTTCGCACTGGCATCGCATCGATGCTGTCGAGAGCTGGCACTATTACGCCGGCAGCCCGCTGACCCTGCGGATAGCGCACGAAGGCTGCTCCCAGCACGAGGTACGGCTCGGTACGGACCTGTTGAACGGCGAGCGGCCACAGGCGATCGTGCCGGCCGATGCGTGGCAGACGGCAGAGACCACCGGCGAGTGGACCCTGGTCGGCTGCACCGTGGCGCCCGCCTTCGAGTTCGCGAAGTTCGAGCTCGCGCCGAAGGGCTGGGAGCCCTAAGGCCCTGTCGCTTCGGCTTGCGCCGGCAATGATGCTACCGCTTCCGCAGCAACATGTCCTTCGCCGCAATCAGGCCGCCGCCGGCGATCAGGATCGCGGCGATGGTGATGTTGGCGCTGGCATTGGCAAAGCCAGCGGCGATGAGGAAGCCGGTCGAGAGCAGCGGCGTCGCATAGGAGGCGGCGCCGAGCACGCGGATGTCGCCACGCTTCATGCCGATGTCCCAGGCGTAGAACGCAGCACCGACGGGACCGATGCCGAGCGCGATGACAGAGAGCCATTGCAGCGTCGTGTCCGGCCATACCGTGGTTTCGAGCAGACCATGCATCAGCGCGGCGAGCGCCGCGGTGGCGAGGCAGAATCCCGCGACCGCATCGGTCGGCACCGCCTTCAATCGCCGCGACAACACCGAATAGATCGCCCACACGAACGCTGCGATGAAGGCCGCGGCCAATCCCGGCAATTGCCCCTGCGTGAAGCCGGAGGTGTTCCCGGCGAACAGCAGCACGGTGCCGACGAGGCCGAGCACGGCGCCGACGACGTGATGCACGGCAAGCCGCTCGCCCGGCAGAAACGACGAGAACAGCACGATCAGGAGCGGCCACAGATAATTCAGCAGGCCGGCTTCAGCCGGTGGCGCAAAGCGCAGCGCGAGGAAATACAGCGCGTGATAGCCGAACAGTCCGCCGACACCGACGATCCACACGACCAGCGGCTGACGCAGGCTTTTGGCCGCTGCGCCGCGGCCGATCCAGGTGAGCAGGCCGACGAGCCCGCCGATCGCGAACGTCATCGCGGCCAGCTGGAATGCCGGGATCTTTCCGGTCGCCACCGTCATCACTGACAGCAGCGACCACATCAGGATCGCGGTCAATCCGATCAGCGTTGCGGTGCGGGGAGTCATCGATCAGAGGCTCTGAGGACGTTTATGCCCGGCACAAGGCCGGGCATTTTCGTCTTCACTATCGCCTTGTCGCGACTGAAGCTACATATTTTGCCTCAGCGACGTTGCGCCAAGAGAATGGGCGCCATCAGGCCTGATATTGGCCGCCATTGATGGTCAGCGTCGAGCCGGTCATGAAGCCGGCCTCGTCCGCCGCCAGGAACACGACCGCACGTGCGATCTCTTCCGGTTCGCCGAGCCGGTTAACCGGGATCTGCGGGATCACGTTCTTTTCCAGGACGTCCTTTGGCACTGCCTGCACCATTTCGGTGTTGATGTAGCCGGGGCAGATCGCGTTGACGGTGATGCCGCCCTTGGCGTTCTCGAGCGCGAGTGCCTTGGTGAAGCCGATGTCACCGGCCTTCGCCGCGGAATAGTTGACCTGGCCAAACTGTCCCTTTTGACCGTTGATCGACGAGATCGAAATGATGCGGCCGAACTTGCGCGCACGCATGCCTTCAATGATGGGACGCGTCATGTTGAACAGCGAACCGAGATTGGTATTGATGACGGCGTTCCACTGATCGAGCGTCATCTTGTGGAAGGCGGTGTCGCGGGTGATGCCGGCATTGTTGACGAGCACGTCGATCGGGCCGACCTCGGCCTCGACCTTCTTCACACCCTCGGCGCAGGCATCGAAACTGCTGACGTCCCATTTGTAGACGGCGATGCCGGTCTCGGCCTTGAACTTCTCCGCCGCCGCGTCGTTGCCGGCATAACTCGCCGCAACCTTGTAGCCGGCCGCCTTCAGCGCTTTGCTGATCGCAGCTCCGATGCCCCGCGTACCACCCGTCACCAATGCAACACGTGCCATATCGTATTTCCTTCCCTTGGACTCTTCGGACGTTTCTGAGTGATCGTTTTTAAGTGCGGATTATGGGGGACGTTTGACGGACATCAAGAACAAAACGCCCGGCGTCGAGCCGGGCGTTTCTCTTTAGTCGAGGCTTGTACGGTTGCGAAGAATATTTGATTTGCAACCGCTGCCTTTTTAATCGCGTGCAACGCACTCAGTCACGTGTGCAGCGCACGCGCAAATGACGCGTCAACTATCTCAGTCGCGCGCCACACACATCGCGATACCCATGCCGCCACCGATGCACAGCGTGGCGAGGCCCTTCTTCGAATCGCGCTTCTGCATCTCGTGGAGCAGCGTCACCAGCACGCGGGCGCCGGAGGCACCGACCGGATGGCCGATCGCGATCGCGCCGCCGTTGACGTTGACCTTGGAAGTATCCCAGCCGAGATCCTTGTTGACGGCACAGGCCTGCGCCGCGAAGGCTTCGTTGGCCTCGATCAGGTCGAGATCGCCGACATTCCAGCCGGCCTTCTTCAGCGCGGCACGCGAGGCCGGGATCGGGCCCGAGCCCATGATCTTCGGATCGACGCCCGCCTGCGCCCAGGACACGATGCGCGCGAGCGGCTTCTTGCCTTCCTTGGCGGCCTGCTTGGCGGTCATCAGCACCACGGCAGCAGCGCCGTCGTTGATGCCGGACGCCGAGCCCGCGGTGACCGTGCCGTCCTTCTCGAAGGCGGGACGAAGCTTCGCCATCGCGTCGACCGTTGCGCCATGGCGCGGATATTCGTCGGCGCTGACGACGACATCGCCCTTGCGTCCCTTGATGGTGACGGGAACGATTTCGTCGTTGAATTTACCGGCCTTCTGCGCGGCCTCGGCCTTCTGCTGCGAGGCCACCGCAAACTCGTCCTGCTGGGCGCGGGTGATCTGCCACTGCCGCGCGACGTTCTCGGCGGTGTTGCCCATGTGATAACCGTTGAAGGCGTCCCACAGGCCGTCCTTGATCATGGTGTCGATGAATTCGACTGCCCCCATCTTGACGCCGCCGCGCAGATACTGGGCGTGCGGAGCCATGCTCATGGATTCCTGGCCGCCGGCGACTACGATCTCGGAATCGCCGTTGAGCAGCGCCTGATAGCCGAGCGCAACGGTGCGCAGGCCCGAGCCGCAGAGCTGGTTGACGCCCCAGGCCGGGCTCTCGACCGGAATGCCGGCATTGATCGAAGCCTGGCGGGCGGGGTTCTGGCCCTGGGCGGCGGTCAGGATCTGGCCCATGATGACTTCGGAGACCCGGCCGGGCTCGATGCCGCCGCGCTCCAGCGCGGCCTTGATGGCAATGGCGCCAAGATCATGGGCGGGAAGGGTTGCGAACGCTCCGTTGAAGCTTCCGACCGGGGTGCGGGCGGCGCTGACGATGACGACATCGTCTGACATGGGCATCTCCTGGGTTGAATGGGGGCAGACGGGGCTGGGGAAACGGCTCGCCAGTCTCGGACGGCATCCTGTTAACGTCGTTGAGGCATGTCAATCGGCCGGTGGCCGAATTCATCCCGCAGCGCATTCAAAATAGCGTTCTTGGCGCTTTCGCAAGCACGTTTTTGCTGCCCGATTAACCGTGGCGCACAAAACGGTAGCGTGACCCCTTTGAAAATGCTTATTTTGTTGCGTTGCGTACTCTTCCCGCCCTGCGGCATAGCCCGTCAGGTTCCCGTTCTCCGCGTCTTGCAAGTGAGAGCCCATGGCGAAATCAGACCAACCCACCACCATCAAGAAATACGCGAACCGCCGGCTCTATAACACCGGGACGAGCACTTACGTGACGCTGGAAGACCTCGCCGCCATGGTCAAGGACGGCGAAGATTTCCTAGTTTACGACGCCAAGACCGGCGACGACATCACCCGCTCCGTGCTTGCCCAGATCATCTTCGAGCAGGAGAACAAGGCCGGCCAGAACCTGCTCCCGACCACCTTCCTGCGCCAGCTCATCCGCTTCTACGGCGACAGCATGCAGATGGTGGTGCCGAAATATCTGGAGCAGGCCATCGCCTCGCTCACTCAGGAGCAGGAGAAGTTCCGCAAGCAGATCGCCACCTCGCTGTCGGGAACCCCGTTTGCGCCGCTGGAGGAACAGGTCCGCCGCAACATGGAGCTGTTCCAGCAGACCTTCTCGATGTTCAAGCCTTTCGCGCCCGGCGCAGCCCGCCCCGCGGGCTCCGCGGAGCCGGCGCCCGAGCCGGCCGCCGAAGCCCCAAAGGACAGCAATATCGACGATCTGCGCCAGCAGATGAAGGACATGCAGGAACGCCTCGAGCGGATGTCGAAGAAGGACGAGTAGGGGTTCCTGCCACGCGCTAACGCGCCTTGCTGCCACAACTCCGCCGTCGTACCGGCGAAGGTGGGGAAGCTACGCCGCCAGCTTCACTGCGTGGGCAAAGTCCCAATAGAGCTTGCGCGCGCGGTGTAGAGCGGGCCCGGCTGCAGCTCGCGATCGTCGATGCGGATCACCGGCGCGACTTTTGCGAAATTGCCGGTCGAAAAGATCTCGTCGGCGGCGAGGAAGTCGGCGTAACGCAGCGTCTTCTCGACCACGGTGACGCCGTCGGCGCGAAGCAGGCTGACGACGCGCTGGCGGGTGATGCCGTTGAGGAAGGTGCCGTTCGGCACCGGCGTGTAGACCACGCCGTCCTTGGCCATGAACACGTTGGAATTGCCGAACTCCGCGACGTTGCCGAGCATGTCGAGCATCAGCGCGTTCTGGAAGCCGCGCGAGGCGGCCTCGGCAAGCGCGCGCGAATTGTTCGGATAGAGACAGGCGGCCTTGGCCTCAACCGGGGCGCATTCGGCGGTGGGCCTGCGGAACGGCGACAGCGTGATCGCGTTGCCGACCGGCTTTGGCATCGGCGCCTCGTAGATGCACAGGCACCAATCGGTGGTCTCGGGGTCGAACAGCACGCCGCCGCCCGCGCCGTTCCGCGCCCAGTACATCGGACGAACGTAGAGCTCGGCATTCGGCGCGAAGCGTGCGATGCCCTCGTTTGCGAGTGTCATCCAGGTTCCGGAATCGACCACCGGCTTCAGGCCAAAGTTGATCGCGGATTGATTGGCGCGGGCGACGTGGCGGTCGAGATCAGGCGCGACGCCTTCGAACGCCCGCGCGCCGTCAAACACGACCGAGCCGAGCCAGGCCGCATGCGTGCGCGGGCCCATGATCGGCACATTGCCGTCGTGCCATTTGCCCTCGAAGAAGGTCCAGCTCGGCGAATATTCGATGGGCTTTTTGATCTCGGCCATGACCGGCCTCTCCCTTGGCGTGGTGCCGCATTATAGCGCCACTATTGGGCGCAATTTCTAAATGATTCCCTGCGGGAAAATGGTGAGTTACCCTCCCGCGAGGGGAAAGGAAGCACCATGCCGCTCGATCCGCTCGCAAAGCGCTTGTTGACCATGATGGCTGCGGCTGCGCCGCAGGCACGGAGCCGGCCGAGCGTGGAAGCACGGCGGCAATCATTGGCAAAGCTGATGCAGTTTGCGCGCGCCGATGCGCCTGACGTGACGACGTCCGACGGCGTGCTGCCTGGTCCCGGCGGCGCGCTGCCCTATCGTCTCTATTCACCCGCAGGCGCCGATGATCGCGCGCCCGGCTTCGTGTTCTTTCACGGCGGCGGGCTCGTTGCCGGCAGCATCGCCACGCATGACCGCATCGCGGCGGCGTTGGCACATGCGACCGGTTGCCGCCTCGTCTCGGTCGATTACCGGCTGGCGCCAGAGCACAAATTCCCCGCCGCCGTGGACGATGCGATTGCTGCCACCGAATGGGTGGCGCGCGAGGCCGCATCGCTCGGCATCGACGCCGGGCGTCTGGTGCTCGGCGGCGATTCCGCCGGTGCAACGCTCGCTGCGATCGTGTGTCAGGAGGCGGCGCAGACAGCTGGTCTTTCCATCGTCGCGCAATGCCTGATCTGCCCGGTGCTGGATTTCGAGGAGGCCTCGCCTTCGCGCGAGGCGTTCGCCGAGGGCCACCTGATCGACCGCGTCACGATCGAAGCCGATCTCGCCGACTATCTGCCCGAAGCCTTGGACGCTGCCGATCCCCGCATCTCGCCCTTGCGCGCGACACGGCTTGCGGGCTTGCCGACCGCCGTCATTCACACCGCGGAGTTCGACCCGATGCGCGACGAGGGCAATGCCTATGCCCGCAAGCTGCTCGCCGCGGGCGTCACGGTCGAGCACGTCTGCCACGAGGGCATGGTCCACAATTTCCACGCCATGGGCGCAATTCTGCCGCAGGCGCAGCTCGTGCTGTCGCAGATCGGTGAGCAGGTCAGGCGGGCGGTGGGGACGTGAAGCACCTGGTGTTGCCGCCTCCCGCAACGGGAGAGGAAAGAGAATGCCTCACGCTCTCGCCTCGATGACCGAACGCGCCGCCGCAACGTAGTTCGGCCAATGCGCATCCGCGTAACGCTCGGCCTGTCGCGCGCAGGTGATTTCGGGCGCATGCGCAGCCGCGATCATGCGCGCAAAGCGCTCTTCGGCGACCGTCACGTCATCGGCAGCGGCCGAGGGCGCGGCTCCCGCAGCGGTCGGCGCAACGGCGAGTCCCGCCAGTCCGGCGAGCAGGATGCGGCGTGACGTGTCCATGGCTGTCGTTCCCTCTTCATTGCACTTCGATCGTGACCGGCGAATGCATCGCCATGGCGGCGGCAGGGTACCGTGACGCTTCCGTCCAGTCCAGCAGCTGGGGCAGTGTGGTCAGTCCGGCACCGGCACGTCGAACGTGTTCAGCGTGACCGACACCATGCAGTAAACGCCGACGAGATAGGACAGTTCGGCCGCACCGTGCTCGCCGAATTCCTTGACCGCGGCCCGATAAGTCAGTTCCGGCAGCACGCCGCCGCTGACCAATGCGGACGCCACGTCGTAGGCGACGGCTTCCTGCTTGGTGAGATCGACCGGCCGCTGTCCGGCGACGATGGTCGCGAGCTTCTCGTCGGAGAGGCCGCGCTGCTCGGCGACCAGCACATGCGCATAGAGCTCGTAGCCGGAGCGGAAATGCGAACCGGTGACGAGGATCGCGACCTCACGCACCGGAGCCGGCAGCAGCGGGTTCGCCGCGATCGCCTTGACCAGCTCCCACACAGGCTTGCCGAAGCGCGGCTCGCGGATCCATGGATTCCAGGGCCCGAGCAGCGCGCCGTCGTCGCGCATGTTCACAAAGCCCTTGAAGTGGTCCTTGATGCCCGCTCGCATGTCGTCATAGAGCGGCTTCTGTTCGGCACTCAGGTCTTTCGGATCGAGAATGGGAAGGCGCACGGCAGGTCTCCTCGTTAAGAAGCCGCGAAGCTCGCCCGCACGCACGCGCAAGGCAAGTGAAGTTGCCGTGACGGCCGTGCAATCTTGCAAATGGCAGGGAAGCGCCAGCTATCAGGCCTCAGGATTTAGCAAGTTCTGCGGATTCGTTACGTCTTCGAACTCAAGTGCCAGTGGGTGCGCTGTATCGAGGAAGGACGACAAGGCCGCCTCGAACGGCGCTGGATCGAGTCCGCGCGCTTTCAGCCAGGCGGGCTCATAATAGGTCTGCCGGTAGCGCTCGCCGGAATCGCAGATCAGCGTCACCAGCGACCCCGTCTGATTCACCTTTCGCATGTCCGAGGCGAGCCGGCACAGCGCCAGGAAATTGGTGCCCGTAGAGCCCCCCACCGCGCGGCGCAGCCGGCGCGACAGCACGTTCATCGCCGCGATCGTCGCCGCATCCGGGATCTTCATCATGCGGTCGACCACGCCCGGCACGAAGGACGGCTCGCAGCGCGGCCGCCCGACACCTTCGATCAGCGAGGGGCGGTCGCAAACATGGGAGCGGTCCTGCGAGCTGAAGCAGTCGAAGAAAGCGGAATGCTCGACATCGGCGACGCACAGCCGCGTCGGATATTGGCGATAACGCAAGTAGCGTCCAATGGTAGCCGAGGTGCCGCCGGTGCCCGCGCCCATCACAATCCAGTCCGGCAGCGGGCGCGGCTCGCCCTGCAATTGCGTGAAGATGGATTCGGCTATGTTGTTGTTGCCGCGCCAGTCGGTGGCGCGCTCGGCGAAGGTGAACTGGTCCATGTAGTGGCCGCCCAGCCGTGCGGCCAGCGCGCCGGCCTCCGCATACAGCGCGCGGCCGTCGTCGATCAGATGGCAGTTACCGCCGTAATGCTCGATCGCGGCGATCTTCTCCGCCGAGGTCGTGCGCGGCATCACGGCATAGAAGGGCACACCGATCATCTGCGCGAAATAGGCTTCCGACACTGCGGTCGATCCCGACGAGGCCTCGACGACAGGCGTGCGTTCGCGGATGTGGCCGTTGCAGAGCGCGTAAAGGAAGAGCGAGCGCGCGAGCCGGTGCTTCAGGCTGCCGGTCGGATGCGTCGACTCATCTTTCAGATAGATGTCGATGCCAGCGAGCGCCGGCACGATCAGCCGGATCAGATGCGTGTCGGCCGTGCGGCACTGGTCGGCCTCGATCGCGGCCACGGCTTCGTCGACCCAGCCGCGCCGATAGGCCGGCCCCGCCGGATTGAGGTGGCGGAAGGGGAATGTCTGCATCATCTGAATCTCCCATGATGCGGAACGCGCATCAATAGCTTCCGCTCAAAACTCCAGCGGCGCGTTGTCGACGACTTCCTTCATCACGAAGAAGGTGCGGGTCTGGCGCACGCCGGGCAGCGCGATCAGTTGCTCGCCGTGGATACGGTTGAAGTCCTCCATGTCGCCGACGCGGATCTTGAGGAAATAGTCGAAGTCGCCGGCGACGAGGTGACAGTCGAGCACGAATTTCAGCCTGGTGATCGCCTGCTCGAAGATCGCAAAGCTCTCCGGCGTCGAACGGTCGAGCACGACCCCGACCATCACCAGCGTGCCCTTTGCGACCTTCTTCGGCGCAACCATGGCGCGCACGGCGGCGATGAAGCCGTGCTCGAACAGGCGTTGGGTGCGGCGATGACAGGTGGCGGGACTGATGGCGACGGTTTCGGCCAGCTCGGCGTTGCTGAGCCGGCCGTTATTTTGCAGCAATCGCAACATCTTAAGGTCGATACGGTCAAGACGAACGGACATGGAAGAAGCTTCCGAAATTAGGGTTTTCGGCGAAAGGAAGACTACGCTATATGGCACTTTCTGCAAGAACATGCGCAACAGAGCCGCAGTATTTGAAAGCACCTTTTTACGCAGCGATGCTAGCGTTTTATCAGACATTAACGCCAATCGGGATGACCTGACGATGCTCGAAAAATTCGCGCGCTATCCGCTGACCTTCGGTCCGACGCCCATCGAGAAGCTGGAGCGGCTGTCAAAGCATCTCGGCGGCAATGTCGAGGTCTATGCCAAGCGCGAGGACTGCAATTCCGGCCTCGCTTATGGCGGCAACAAGCTGCGCAAGCTCGAATACATCATCCCCGACGCGATCGCCTCGAACGCCGACACGCTGGTCTCGATCGGTGGCGTGCAGTCCAACCACACCCGCATGATCGCGGCCGTCGCGGCCAAGATCGGCATGAAGTGCCGCCTGGTGCAGGAGGCCTGGGTGCCGCACGAGGACGCCGTCTATGACCGCGTCGGCAACATCATGCTGTCGCGCATCATGGGCGCCGACGTGCGCCTGGTCGACGACGGCTTCGACATCGGCATCCGCAAGAGCTGGGAGGACGCGATCGAGGAGGTGAAGGCGGCGGGCGGCAAGCCCTATGCGATTCCCGCCGGCGCCTCCGTGCACAAATTCGGCGGCCTCGGCTATGTCGGCTTCGCCGAGGAAGTGCGCAAGCAGGAAGCCGAACTCGGCTTCAAGTTCGACTACATCGTGGTCTGCACCGTCACCGGCTCGACCCATGCCGGCATGCTGGTCGGCTTCGCCGCCGATGGCCGCGCGCGAAAGGTGATCGGCATCGACGCCTCCTTCACCCCGGCGCAGACCAAGGCGCAGGTGCTCTCGATCGCACAGAACACGGCCAAGCTCGTCGAGCTCGGCAAGGATCTCGTCGCCGACGACGTCGTGCTGATCGAGGATTATGCTTATCCCGCCTACGGCGTGCCGTCGGAAGAAACCAAGGAGGCAATCCGCCTCACCGCGCGTCTCGAAGCCATGATCACCGACCCCGTCTACGAGGGCAAGTCGATGCAGGGCCTGATCGATCTCACGCAGAAGGGCTATTTCGAGAAGGGCGCAAAGATCCTCTACGCCCATCTCGGCGGCGCGCCGGCGCTGAACGGCTATGGATATGCGTTCCGGAACGGCTAGCGCGTCGGTGATGTGAGGCGGCGCGCACCTCCCGACGAGTGTCGTCCTGGCGAAAGCCAGGACCGATTACCCCGACTGCCAATTGTTGAAACACGCTGAGGCAGTCAGCGTGCCTTTTCCTACGGCCCGTGGCTATGGATCCCGGATCGGCGCTCCGCTTCGCTGCGCTTGTCCGGGATGACGGCGGAGGTGTGCCCGCGCCCTACCGCGTCCTGACGATCTGCAGCAGCTCGTCGCCGTAATGCTCGAGCTTCTTGTCTCCGATGCCGGGCACATTGCGCAGTTCGTCCAGCGTGGTCGGCCATGCGCGAACGATGCCGTCGATGGTGGCGTCATGCAGCACGACGTAGGCCGGCACGCCACGTGCGCGGGCAATGTCCGAGCGCCACGCTCGTAGCCGCGCGCGCAATTCAGGATCGACATCGCCCTGCGGCGCGTCGGCTGCCGGGGCCAGATCACTGCGGCGGGACTTGGCGCGGCTCGAACGGATCCGGACGCCGGGCGCCTCTTCGCGCAGCCACACTTCCGTTTCGCCCCGCAGCACGCCGCGCGACGAATCCGTCAGCTTCAGCGCGCCGAACGATTCGCTCTCACTCAGCAAATGTCCCATCGCCACGAGCTGCCGCAGCACCGTACGCCACTGCTTCTCGTTGAGCTCGCGTCCGATGCCGAAAACGGTGAGCTTGTCGTGACCGAACTGCGTCACCTTCTCGGTCAGGCGTCCGATCAGCACGTCGATGAGGTGCATCGCGCCGAAACGCTGCCCGGTGCGATAGGCACAGGATAGCAGTTTTTGCGCCAGCACCCTGCCGTCGCGCATTTTCGGCGGCGTCAGGCAATTGTCGCAATTGCCGCAGCCCTCGCCCATCACGATCTCGCCGAAATAGGCGAGCAGCCGCCGGCGCCGGCAGTGCGGCGTTTCGGCGAGGCCAACGAGCGCATCGAGCTTGCCAATCGAGACCCGCTTGAATTCGTCGGAGCCGCTCGACTCGTCGATCATGCGGCGCTGCTGCACGATGTCCGAGAGACCGTAGGCCATCCAGGCCGCCGACGGCTTGCCGTCGCGGCCGGCGCGTCCTGTCTCCTGGTAATAGGCCTCGATGCTCTTGGGTAGATCGAGATGCGCGACGAAGCGCACGTCCGGCTTGTCGATGCCCATGCCGAAGGCAATGGTCGCGACGATGACGATGCCGTCCTCGTTGAGGAAGCGGTCCTGGTTGCGCGAGCGCACGCCGCTGTCGAGCCCGGCATGATAGGGCAACGCGGCAATGCCGGCGTCGTCGAGCGCCGCGGCGACCTCCTCGACCCGTTTGCGGGAGAGACAATAAACGACGCCCGCATCACCTGCGTGACGCTCCCGCATGAAATCCTTGAGCTGCGACACCGCGTTGCGCTTGTCGACGATCTCGTAACGGATGTTGGGACGGTCGAAGCTGGAGACGAAGTGCGGACTGTCTGCAAGCTGAAGCCGCTCGACGATCTCCTTGCGGGTCAATTCGTCGGCAGTCGCGGTCAGCGCGATGCGCGGCACGTCGGGAAAGCGCTCGGCGATGATCGACAGGCCGACATATTCGGGGCGGAAATCATGGCCCCATTGCGAGACGCAATGCGCTTCGTCGATCGCGAACAGCGCCACCTTCGCCCGCGCCAGCAGCGCCAGGCAGCGCGGCGTCAGCAGCCGTTCCGGCGCGACATAGAGCAGGTCGAGATCACCCACGATCAGGCGCCGCTCGATGTCGGAGGCTTCCTGCGGGGTCAGCGACGAGTTCAGCGCGGCCGCGTTGACCCCGGCTTCGAGCATGGCGGCGACCTGGTCGCGCATCAGCGCAATCAAGGGCGACACCACGACACCGCAGCCTTCGCGCAGCAGCGCCGGCAATTGATAGCACAGCGACTTGCCGCCGCCGGTCGGCATCAACACCAGGCAATTGCCGCCGCCGGTGACGTGCCGGATGATCTCGCCCTGCGCGCCGCGGAACCCGGGCAGGCCGAACACCGAACGCAGCACCGACAGCGCATCGCGGCCCTGGGCCGGCGCAGGCAGCGGAGCGGTGGAAGGAGAGGACATGGGCATGTCGGGGTGAGGCCGTGAGATTCGTCACAAGGCCAGTCGCATGACCGCGCAGGCGTGGCAAGGCTGTTTGCTCCGCAGGACGCCGCCTTCCACCCTTCGTGGGAAGAAAACTTTCTTACGCCCCGATCCTCCGCAGCGCTTCCGCGACCGTCACGATCGGCATGTCGCGCCTCGCGGCGGCCTGCAGCGCATGGCGCATCAGGTCCGGCGTGCAGCCATACGGGCTCGGCGCGTTGGCGACGTCATGACCGTAGAAGATCAGCCATCCGCCGCTCTCGACCGCCTCGTCGAAATAGCCATCGACACCCGTCGTATTGATCTCGCGATCGACCAGGGGCGAGGCCCGCAGGAACTGGAGATCGATGACGTCGCGATTGACGCCGGGAAGGATGCCGCGCGCCGAGCGGAAGGTCTTGGCGAGCTGCGGCTTGCGCCACACCGACGCGATGCCATAGGGGTAAGCAAAATTTTCGAGCGTGATCGAGGAATCGATGCCGCGAAAATGGCTGCGGTTTCGCTCGATCTCGCGGGCCATGGCGGTCTCGTCGAGATTGACCGCACTCTGGTGCGAGAAGGTGTGGCACGCAATCTCGTGCCCGGCCCGGTGAAGCCGCACGATCGCGTCGTTCGACAGGCCGTGCCAATGGTCCGAGGGACGATCGACCAGGCTGCCCGCGAGATAGAAGGTACCGCGGCCGCCATGCTGCTCCAGAAGCTCGGCGCCCTCGCCTGCGGCGCTATCGGGGGCATCGTCGAAGGTGAAGCTCACCATGGGCGCATGCGCGGGCAGACGGTGCGGCGCGGCACGAAAGTGCCGGGCCAGCCGATTGCTCACGCGTCCCTGGAGTGCCGACCACACGACTCGCATTTCCTGTCTGCCCCGCCGTCACTGAAGCATTCGTGCGCCGCTCGAGGCAAGCTACACACTTCGTTAGTCCTAACGTCGATGCCGTCGTCCCGACCTAACGTGCAAGCACCGACGCGTCGGTCCCCGCGCCGAGATATTGCAGCCAGTTCCGGAACAATGCCGCCGCGGCGCTGCCCGCGGCAATATCGGCACGCAAATTCAGCGCGGGCAGCTCGTTGCTGAGCGCGGGGTGGCGCTGGTGCCTTGCCTGTTTCTCGAAGCGGACCAGCTTCTCTTCGGTCGAAGCGTCAAAATAGCTCACGGGCAGATGCGGATAATTGTCGCGCTCACACGCGAGATAACGGCCGATGTCGCGCAGATATTCACGCTGAAGCGACAGTGCGTCATATTCCGGATGGCCCTGGAAGAACACGAATCGGCTCGCATATTGGCGGACGAAGGTATCGACGCCGGCCTTTGCCGAACGCGTCAGCACCTGGTAGCCGGCCTCAACGAGGTCGCTCTCGGCGATCTCGTTGAGACGCGAATGCGACACCTTGAGTGGAGCGGGCGCGGCCCGCGTCAGCGGATCCCTGGTCACGGCTTCGCAGTCGAAAATGCCGTGACATTTGGCCGGCAGCGGCCGCCGTTCGATGCGGTCGAGATGCAGCACCGCGGCATGCGCAGCGAGGCACGACCAGATCGTCGAGCGCGTGTTGACCTTGGCCCAGTCGATCAGCTCGGTGAGATCGCGCCAATACGGTTCCTGGTCGAGCTCAGGCGCGATCGGCTCGGCGCCGGTCACGATCAGGCCGTCGAACTTGTGGCGTCTGAGCTCGGTGAGTTCCGAGTATTCGCTCTCGACATGCCATCTCGCTTCCGGCGAGCGTTTCACCGAGGGCAGCGAGAAGCAGTGAAAGCGGATGCGGCGCGGACCTGCTGCGGCTTGCAGCAGCTTCATGAACTGCCGCTCGGTCGCCTTCAGCGCCGGATCCGGCATGTTGTTGATCAACCCGATCGTGAGCTCGGTGCCGCCGGGCTCGCGCGCCAGATCGCCCGCTCCCGGCACCAGCGCCGGGCTCGATATAGCTTGATCCCTGTCGATCAGGATCGTCATTGGCGCCGCCGCCTACTCCGCGGCCTGGAGGCGCGCGGACCGGCAGGCCTTTTCCAGTGCCTGATCGAGGTCCTCGATGATGTCCTGGCAATGCTCGATGCCGATCGACAAGCGGATCGTTTCCGGCAAAACGCCGGCGACCCGCTGCTGCTCCGCCGACATCTGCCGGTGCGTGGTCGAGGCCGGATGGCAGGCCAGCGACTTGGCATCGCCGATATTGACGAGGCGCGTGATCAGCTTCAGCGCATCGTAGAAGGACTTGCCGGCTTCCATGCCGCCCTTGATGCCGAAGGTGAACAGCGACGAGGCGTTGCCGTCGAGATATTTCTGCACCAGCGGATAATAGGGACTGTCCGGGAAGCCGGTGTAGTTGACCCAGGCCACGCGCGGATCCTTGCGCAGGAATTCGGCGACCTTGCGGGCGTTTTCGCAGTGGCGCTCCATGCGCAGCGCGACGGTTTCGATGCCCTGGAGCAGCAGGAAGGCGTTGAACGGCGACAGCACCGAACCCATGGTGCGCTGATAGATGCTGCGCGCGCGCTCGATATAGGCTGTGCGGCCGAAGCGCTCGGCATAGACGAGGCCGTGATAGGAGGCATCCGGCTTGTTGTAGCCGGGGAAGCGGTCGGCGTGCTTGGCCCAGGGGAAATTTCCGGAGTCGACGATGGCGCCGCCGAGCGTGGTGCCGTGACCGCCCAGAAACTTGGTCAGCGAATGCACGGCGATGTCGGCGCCGTATTCGAACGGCTTGAGCAGGATGGGCGTTGCAACGGTATTGTCGACGATCAGCGGCACGCCGTGTGCGTGGGCGACCTTCGCCAGTGCTTCGATGTCGCAGACATTGCCGGCGGGATTGCCGATGGTTTCGGCGAACACGGCGCGGGTGTTCTCGTCGATCAGCCTTTCGATTGCCTCGGGCTTGTCGCTCTCGGCGAAGCGGCCGGTGATGCCCTGCCGCGGCAGGATGTGCGAGAGCAGCGTATGCGTGGTGCCATAGAGCTGTGGCACGGAAACGATGTTGCCGCCGTGGTCGGCGACGTTGACGAAGGCGAAATGCAGCGCGGCCTGCCCGGTCGCGACCGCAAGCGCGCCGACGCCGCCCTCGAGCTCGGCGATACGTTTCTCCAGCACCGCGCTGGTCGGATTGGCGATGCGGCTGTAGCGATAGCCTTCGGTCTCGAGATTGAAGAGCGCCGCGCCGTGATCGGCGCTGTCGAAGGCGTAAGCCGCGGTCTGGTAGATCGGCACGGCAACCGCGTGCGTGGTGGCTTCGGGCTCGTAGCCGGCGTGAATAGCGATCGTCTCGTTGCGCATCGTGCCACCTCCGCGTGGAGCGGGCCGCACTTATTGGCCTGTATGAGGCATGTGCGTTGTCCGCCGTCCCTCTGTTAGAGGCGGGTGGTAAAGCGGACAATAATTCGTCTAGAGATCGAGGAAGTAACCCTAACGGTTGTTGGGGAATTGGCCAAAATTCAAGTCAAATTGGATTAATGAAGTTTTGCGGTTGGCGGCAGCGAACACGCTGCACTCCCTTCTCCCCTTGTGGGAGAAGGTGGCGCGAAGCGCCGGATGAGGGGTCTCTATCCATACGGCCAAGCTTGCGTTAGCGGAGAGAGACCCCTCACCCGTCTCGCCGCTGCGCGGCGAGCCACCCTCTCCCACAAGGGGAGAGGGAAACAACTTCGCTGCCCTATCAGTCCATCTGTTCCCACAGCCGATGGGCGAGCACGCCGGCGCGCTTCTCGATCGCGGCCGCTGCATCGAGCGCGAGATCCTCGCGATAGCGCCCGGCAATGAGCTGCACGCCGATCGGCTGGCCATCGTGCAGCGTCACCGGCACCACGGCGCCCGGCAGGCCCAGCACGTTGATCGCGGAGATGAAGCGGATCTCGCCCCAGAAAATCTCGCGCACGCGCTGGGGGCTGACAGTGTCCTCGCGCGGGCTAGGCGTCGGCTTCACCGTGGTCGGTGCCAGCACCACCGGATACTCCTCGAAGAACAATTGCCAGGCGCGAATGTGGCCGTTGCGCGCGGCGGTCGCCTGCATCCAGGCCTTGAGGTCGAGCACGTTGGCCTTGGCTTTCATGCCGCCCCACGCCTTGTGGAAGTCTTCCGACGTCACCTTCAGCATGCCGGCCTCCTGCATCACCATCGTCTCGTTGGTGATGATGTCGCACCAGGTCTGCCAGACGCCGTCGATGTCGGGCACATCGACCTCGCTGACGCGATAGCCGGAACGCTCCAGGTGATCGGCGGCCTGACGCAACGCCGCCGCGACGTGCGGATCGACGTCCATGTCTTCAGGAATCCTGGCGAGCGCGACCTTGATCGGCCCCTTCGGCTTCGGCCCGACCAGCGGCGCCGGTACCCACCAGGGATCGCGCGGATCGCGCTGGCTCATCACCTCCAGCGCGAGCCTGACGTCGGCGACGTGGCGGGCGAGCGGCCCCTGCGCCGACATCAGATGCGCCAGCATCGGCCGCTCGGCGGTTGCGCTTGCGTTGAAGGCCGGAATACGTCCCTGCGTCGGCTTGATGGTCGCAACGCCGTTGCAATGCGCCGGCCAGCGCAGCGAGCCGCCGATGTCGTTGCCGTGCGCGATGGTGCCTATGCCGGCGGCGACCGCCGAACCCGCACCGCCCGAGGAGCCGCCGCAGGTGATATTGGGATCCCAGGGATTGAGCGTCAGCCCGTGCAGGGGATTGTCGGTGAAGCCGCGGAAGGAGAATTCCGGCGTGTTGGTGAGGCCGATGATGATCGCGCCAGCCTTCTTCAGGTTGCGCACCACCGGCGAATCCGACGGCGCGATGAGGTCCTTGTTGGCGGGGACGCCATTGAAGTTCGGACGGCCCTCGTAGTCGACGTTCTCCTTGATCGTGATCGGTACGCCGTGCAGAAGGCCGAGCTCGCCGCCCTTCGCGCGCCGCTTGTCGGCCGCATGCGCCGCGGCCAGCGCCTCCTCAGAGAGATCGACGACAACCGCGTTCAGTCGCGGATTGACGGCCCGCATCCGCTCGAGATGCGCCTCGACGGTCTCGACCGCCGAGATGGCGCTGGAGCGGATGGCGGCTGCGGTCTCGACCGCCGACCATTGCCAGGCCGGGCCTTTTGGGCGGCGTGGTGCCGATGATTTGCGCGGAGCTGCCTGCTTGACCGGCTTGGTTGCAGCCTTCGCGACCTTGCCCTTGCGAACGGCGCTTGTCTTGCTGGAGGTCTTCGCTGCTTTCTTCGCAGCAGATTTCTTCCTGGTCGCCGTCTTCTTCGCCACGTCGCATCTCCTCACATTGCGCCGCGGAAGTTATGGAGGTCACGCCACCGTGTACAGGCGCGTTTCTGCATGGCGCGACTTCACGACGCGTTGTGGCGGCCGAAGGCGCGGGAGAGACGCTCATGAGCCTTTGGGGCTTTTCCCACGACGCATGTACTGGTTGAATGATGGAATAAACTGCGGCCAGGTTGCCGCATCGCGACCGGGTTTTGACGCCGCCATTTGGACAGCGGCAATTGGAGCGGACAACGTGAGCGGCCCGAGACATAGGTGACAAAACGTACCGGACACATGGATTACACTTTCCGCTTTTGTTCTGCGGGAGGTGTGGATGCCGTGGAAAGCGAGTTCGGTCATGGAAGAACGCCTTCGCTTTGTGGCCAGGCTTCTGGATGGGGAAGCCATGACGGATGTGTGCCGGGAGTTCGGCGTATCCCGCAAGACCGGCTATAAGATTTTCGATCGCTACAAAGAGCAGGGGCTGGCCGCCCTGAGCGATCGGTCCAGACGGCCGGTACGCTATGCCAATCAGCTCCCGGAGCAAATCGAGGGTCTGATTGTCCGCCTCAAAGCCGAGAAACCGCACTGGGGCGCGCGCAAGATCCGCGAACTGCTGGTCCGGCGGCTCGATGGCGATGTCAGGATTCCGGCCAAAAGCACCATCCATGCGGTGCTCGATCGCCATGGCCTGGTCAAGCGTGGCGGCGGGCCGCGCCACCGCGCGCGCGGCACGCCGCTGTCCACGGGTACCGGACCCAATGATTTGTGGTGCACCGACTTCAAGGGCGAGTTCAAGCTCGGCAATGGCCGCTACTGCTATCCGCTCACCGTTACCGATCATGCCTCGCGCTTCCTGTTGTTGTGCGAAGCGCTCGATTCAACGCGTGAAGACCCTGTAATTACTGCCTTCGAGCGTTTGTTCCTCGAGCGCGGCCTGCCGCTCGCCATTCGCTCCGACAACGGCGTGCCCTTCGCCAGTCCCAACGCCTTGTTCAACCTCTCCAAGCTCTCGGTGTGGTGGCTCCGACTTGGTATTGCAATCGAACGCATCAAGCCGGGCCACCCGCAACAGAACGGACGTCATGAGCGCATGCACCTCACCCTCAAAAAGGAAACCACCCGGCCGCCGGGCGGCAATAGCTTGCAGCAGCAGGAACGCTTCGATGCCTTCGTCCGCGAGTTCAACTCCGAACGCCCGCACGAGGCCCTCGACATGAAACGTCCTGCCGAGCTCTACGTCGCCTCAGCACGTTCCTATGCCGGCCTGCCGGAGCTGACCTATCCGTTCCACGATCGCGAGGTCCTTGTAACCGCGTGCGGCCGCCTTTGCCTGCACCGCAAGCGGATCAACATCTCAACCGTGCTGGCGGGCCAGAAGCTCGGCATCAAGGAGGTCGACGAGGGCATTTGGCTCGTCAGCTTCATGCACTATGATCTGGGATACTTCGACCTGGAGCAGAAAACCCTGCAACCTCTCGACAACCCGTTCGGCACGAGGCTGTCACCCATGTCTTAGGTACGTTCCGTTACCCATGTCTTCGGGCCGGACAACGGGGCTGATGGCGGAGAGAGTGGGATTCGAACCCACGGTACGGTTTCCCGCACACACGCTTTCCAAGCGTGCGCCTTAAGCCACTCGGCCATCTCTCCGGAGCGCACTCTCTTGAAGGGGCGCCGGTGATTTTGCAAGGGATCGCGGGGAAATCGGATGATTTTTCCGTAAGATATTGTACTTTATAGACAATATCAGGCGCCACGGCGACGCTTGGAACCGCCGCCCGCTGAACCGGCGGCGGGTTTGGCGCGACGATTCACTCAAGACCGTCAAACACGTCCGGGGGCACCATGACCATCCGCAACACCATTGCCGCGCTGAGCCTGATTTGGGCCCTTGCCGCTGCCTTCGCCGGACCGGCCGCCGCCCAGGTCTGCACCCGGCACGGGGTTGATGTCAGCTGTGACGACGGACGGCGCGGGATGCTTTCGGGCGATGCCATCCTCTGGCCGGACGGCACGCGCTCGAGCGCGACGCCGCATCAAAGCATCATCATCGGCCACAAGAGCTCAGTGCATGTCGGGCCCGGCGTGTTCGTCGGCCAGGGCAAGGGCATGGTGCCGCTCGACGATCCGAACGCGCCGAACAAGCGGCAGTGTGCGATTCTGGAGGGCGTGTCGTACTGCTATTGAGGCTGTCGTCTTCGCCCCTGCCCTCGCTGTAAAGAACGGGGGAGAAGAAGACTAGATCAACCGCACGCCTGAGATCGCCGACTTGAGCCAGCGCAGCGCTTGCGGCGGCTGGTTGGCGAGCGGCGCGACTGCAGCCTTCTCCGTCCGGCACTTCTCCAGTTCAGCGACGAAATCCGCCGACCATTGCTGGATGGTGTGGCCGCGAAGCTTCTTCATCATCGCATCCCAGCGCATCTTGCGCTCGGTGAGCGGCATCGCCGCCGCGACGGCGATCGCGCGCGCCATGCCGTCGATGTCATGCGGATTGACCAGCAGCGCGGCGTCGAGCTCGTTGGCCGCGCCGGCGAATTTCGACAGCACCAGCACGCCGGGATCAGCCGGATTTTGCGCAGCGACGTATTCCTTGGCGACAAGGTTCATGCCGTCGTGCAGCGGGGTCACCACGCCGATCTGCGCGGTGCGATAGAGGCCCGCGAGCACGGCCTGGCTAAAGCCCTTGTTGAGATAGCGGATCGGTGTCCAGTCGGCCTCGCCGTGGCGGCCGTTGACGTCGGACACGAGCCGCGCGACCTCGTTCTGCAAATTGCCATAGGCTTCGATGGCACCGCGCGAGGGATTTGCGATCTGCAACAGCGAGATGCTGCGCGCAAAGTGCGGATGCTCGGTCCAGAGCCGATCGAACGCGCTGATGCGGTTGACGAGGCCCTTGGAATAGTCGAGCCGGTCGACGCCGATCGCGAGCCGTTCACCGTTGAGACTGCGGCGCAGCCGCGACACGTCCGGATGCGACGCCGATTTCGCCGCGTATTGCGCGAACTTCTCGGCGTCGATGCCGATCGGAAACACCTCGCAGCGCGTTCGGCCATGCTGCGAGATCGCAACGCCGTCTTCGACGGCGAGGCCGAGTTCGCCCGCGACATAGCCGAGAAAATTCTGGCAATCGTCATTGGTCTGGAAGCCGATCAGATCGTAGGCCAGCATCGCCGTGATCAGCTCACGATGATTGGGCACGCCCTGCATCACCGCGGCGACAGGCCATGGCGTATGGAGGAAGAAGCCGATCGGATCGTCGACGCCGAGATCCCGCAGCTCCGCGCCGAGCGCGAGGAAATGGTAATCCTGCACCCAGAACGCGGTTTGCGCTTTCCGGAAGCGCATCAAGGCGCGCGCCATGAAGGCGTTGACCTCGCGATAGCTGACATAGTCGTCGCGCGAGACGCGGATCAGATCGCTGCGCGAGTGCAGCGCCGGCCACAGCGCCGAATTGGCAAAGCCCTCGTAATAGCCGCCATAGTGCGCCGCCGGCAGATCCAGCGTCGCAATCGCGCCCGAACCCAGTGCTTCGATCTCGGCGAACGGCTCCTTCTGATGACCGTCACGCACACGGCCCGAGGATCCCACCCAGATCGCGCCCGAATGTTCCACAACGGGTAGCAAGGCCGCCGCGAGACCACCCGTCATGGGCTCATTGGGCTTGCCGCGCGCGACGCGATTCGAAACGACGACTAAGTTCACAGGTCGTCCCCTCCTGTTTCATTCCACCCCATTTAACTGCCGTTCATCAATATGGTTCCTGATCATCCTTTGCACCAATTGAAACCAAAATCGGGCGTGCGCGTTGGAACCGGTTTACCTCCAGGCAACCTGACGATTTCGCTACACAAAGCCGGATTTGGAACCGTGGCGCGCGCAGCATGAAGCGACGCGCTGGAGGAATTACGCACGCGATATGTGGCTCCGAGATGTCGGTGCCTTATTCCAACCTTGAGTCGTCGAGCAGCCGCGCAAGGAACGTGCGCACATCGTTCGGGGCGTCGAAGTGCCCGTTGACCCCCATGGCGCGGCGACCAACCGAAAAAGAGAGCCCGTTCATGTCGGGCATGATCGCGAACACGGTCTCATCGGTAACATCGTCGCCGATGAAGATCGGGCGGCGTCCCCTAAAAGGCTCGTGCTTCATCAACTCGCGCACGCCGGTCGCCTTGGTAAAACCGGAATGCTTGATCTCGCAAACGAACTTTCCGGGCAGCACCTCGATCGGCGCATTGGGCAGGTCGGCGCGGATCAGCGAAACGGCTTCGTAGATCGCTTTCTCCGCATGCGGCGCAAGGCGGTAGTGCAGCGCCAGCGAATAGCCCTTGTCTTCGAGCAGAATGCCGGGACTGAGCTTGGCCACCGCCGCGAGCCGCCGCTTCAGCTCCTTATCCAGCGGCGGCGCGCTGACGGCATCGGCTTCGTTGTCAATGGAAAGCCGCATCTCGGCGCCGTGGCCGGCGACGGCGCGAAAGACATCGGGCGCGAAGATCAGGTCGATGTCGTTGAGCGAACGCCCGCTGACCATCGCCAGCGCGCCCGACGTGCGCTCCGTCAGCCGGTTCAGCGTTTCCGACAGGCCTGGCGGCACCCACACCTCACGCGGCGTCGGCATCAGGTCGAGCAGTGTCCCGTCGATGTCGAGCAGGATCGCTGTTTCATTGAGATGCGGCACGAGTGCGTGGGGCACCGGCACCGCATCGGGCGCTTCATCGTCGACCATGGTGCGCTTTAGATCCAATTCAGCCAGTTCCGATTTCATAGTCTACTCCATGGACGCAAGCGGCCGCGCGATTTCTTCGAGCGATCTGCGTTCCGCCGAGATGGCATAGCGCCACGCCACGATCGCGGCCGCGATCATCAGGAACGCCCCCAGCAAATAGCCTGCGAATACGCTCGTGCGTGATCCCGTGTCGATCAGCGCCCCGAACAATGCGGGGCCGATCACGCCGCCGATGCCGGTGCCGACCGCATAAAACACCGCGATCGCGAGCGCGCGGACTTCCAAGGAAAAGTCTCGCTGACGGTGAGATAGGCGGCGCTCGCGGCGGGCGAGGCAAAGAAGAAGATCACCATCCAGGCGATGGTCTGCCCCTGCGCGCTCAAGGCGCCGATCGAGAACAGATAACCCGACAGCGCCAGCAACACGCCCGACGCGCCGTAGGTGAACATGATCATGGTCCGGCGGCCGAGCGTATCGAACAGGCGGCCGAGCAGCAGCGGACCAAGGAAATTGCCGGCGGCGAAGGGAAGCAGATACCAGCCGACATGATCGGCGCTGATCCCGTAAAAGTCGGTCAACACCAGCGCAAAAGTGAAGAAGATGGCGTTGTAGAAGAAGGCCTGCGCGATCATCAGCACGAGACCGACCATCGCGCGCTGGCGATAGACCGAGAACAGCGTGTGCACCACCTCGCGGATCGGCGTGTGAGTCCGCATTTTCAGGCGGATCCTGGCGAAACGCGCGTCGCTCGTATCCTGGCCGTGTCCGAGCACCGAGCGCTCGACCTCGTCGACGATCGCGTGGGCCTGGTCGGGACGGCCGTGGATCATCAGCCAGCGCGGACTCTCCGGAATCCACATCCGCATCAAGAGCACGACGAGGCCGATGGCCGCGCCGATGAGATAAGCGAGGCGCCAGCCGAGATCGGGGCCGATCACCGCGGGATCGAGCAGCACGATGGCCGCCACGGCGCCCATGGCGGCACCGATCCAGAAGCTGCCGTTGATGACGAGATCGGTCCAGCCGCGATAGCGCGCCGGCACCAGTTCCTGGATGGTCGAATTGATCGCAGTATATTCGCCGCCGATGCCGGCGCCGGTGAGGAAGCGAAACAGCGCGTAGCTCGCGACATTCCATGACAGAGCGGTCGCGGCCGTCGCCGAGAGATAGAGCGCGAGCGTGATGAAGAACAGCTTCTTGCGGCCGATGCGATCGGTCAGCCAGCCGAAGCCGAGCGCGCCGAGCACCGCGCCCGCGAGATAGGCTGAATTGGCTATGCCGAGATCGAGATTGGAGAAATGCAGGGCGGGACTTTGCTTCAGCGCGCCGGAGAGGGCGCCGGCCAAGGTCACCTCGAGGCCATCCAGAATCCAGGTGATGCCGAGCGCAAGCACGACGCGGGTGTGAAACCCGCTCCACGGCAGCGCGTCAAGCCGTGCAGGAATGCTGGTTTCGATGATGCGATCGGCCGCGGCCACCGTGGAGACCACAGGTCCATCGTTCGGCGCTGGGCTTCGCTGCAATTCCATCGCGTTGTTGCATCTGACCAATGGACATGGCCCCGGTTCACATGGCGTGGATGGGGGCGATCCGATCAAGGGGTGCGGCATTCCGCCTGCCACCTGCGACAACGTCTGCGGCAGGGGCGGGTTCCAGCAGGAACGACCGCTGGCGGCGCTGGTTTTCGGTGGAGCCGCAAGGAGTTGCCGCATGGCTCATGCCAGAAAGACGACACATTCTCGCAAAACATCGGCGCGCAAGAGCACCAGACGCGCCGCACCGAAGCGCTGGTCACAGCGGTGACGAAAGAGAGCGACGCGCTCGACCTCAAACAAGGCGTGTTCAAGCTGACCAGTGCGAAGAAGATCGCGGCTCCGTTGAAGCGCTCGGCCGAGCACAGCGCGCGTCGCAAGACCGGCGCCTACCGCTCGGCGCTGTCGATGCTGACGTTCTACATCAACCGCGCCGGCAAGACGCTGCCGCAGACGCAGCGCACGCGGCTGGAGCGGGCAAAGGTGGAGCTGAAGCGGGCGTTCGGGAGGGAGTGAGCGCCAGGTCGTCCTGGACAAGCGCAGCGCCGATCCAGGACCTATTACCCCAGGGAGCGGTTTGGCGATGACTCGGAGTTGGCAGTTCGCCCGGCAACTCCGCCTTGGGGTAATGGGTCCTGGATCGGCACTGCGCTTGTCCAGGACGACGGCGGAGGCGTGGCGCGAAGGTCGAGCGCTACGCCGCCCGGATATTCCCCATGAAGCGGTCGAGCTCGGCGCGCAGGCGGGTGCTTTCGGACGACAGCGTCTTGGCCGAATGCAGCACCTCTTCCGAGGCCGAGCCGGTTTCGGCGGCGCCGCGGTTGACCTGGCCGATATCGGTGGCGGCGGTCTGAGTACCCTGTGCGACGGTCTGGACGCTGCGCGCGATTTCCTGCGTCGCCGCACCTTGCTGCTCCACCGCGCTCGCAATCGAGGTCGAGATCGACGAGATCTGGCCGATGGTGGCGCCGATCTCCTTGATCGCCGCAACCGACTCGGCCGTGGCGCCTTGCATGCCCGTGATGTGCGAGGAGATCTCGTCGGTGGCCTTCGCGGTCTGGCTCGCGAGCGACTTCACTTCGCTGGCGACCACTGCAAAGCCGCGGCCGGCTTCGCCGGCGCGTGCCGCCTCGATCGTCGCGTTCAGCGCCAGAAGATTGGTCTGCTCGGCGATCGCCGTGATGAGCTTGACGACTTCGCCGATCTGCTGGGCGGCATGCGAGAGCTTGCCGATGCGATTATCGGTCTCCTTTGCCTGCACCACGGCAGCTTCGGCAATGCGACTGGAATCACGGACCTGGCGGCCGATCTCCTCGACCGAGGCCGAGAGCTCTTCGGTCGCGGTCGCGACCGACTGCATGTTGCTGGAGGCCTGCTCGGAGACGTCGGCGACCTGGCTCGACAGGCTCTGGGTGGTCTCGGCGGTGCGGGTCAGCGTCGAGGCCGCCGATTCCAGCTGCACGGCGGAAGCCGAGACGTTGGAGACGATGGCACCGACCGCGCTCTCGAAATCGTCGGCGAAACAGATCAGCTCGGAACGACGGCTTGCGGCCTGCTCCCTGTTCTGAAGTTCGTTGGCGGCGGCGTCGCGCTCGGCCTTGGCCACGGCCTGCACCTTGAATTCTTCGACCGCGCCGGCCATCTCGCCGATCTCGTCCCTGCGGCCGAGGCCCGGCAGCACGACGTCGAAATTGCCCGCGGCAAGCTCGCGCATCGCCTTGCACATCGCGATCATCGGACGCGAAATGCCATTGCCCAGCATCAGGGCGAGCGCAGCGCCGACGGCAAGGCCGCCCAGCGCCATCATCAGCATCAGCCGCTCGGTCTCGCCGATGGTGGCATTGGCGTTGACCTCGATGCGCTGCTGATCCGCCGTCAGCTCCGATCGCAGCTCACCCGAGAGCTTGAGAATGGACGCGGCTGTCTTGGTCATCTCGCCGTTCAGCTTGACGATGACCTTCACGTTCTCGGTGAGCTTTGAAAAAGAGGCGCGGTACTGTTTGAGGAGATTGCTGATCTCGGTGACGCGGTCGGTGATCTTCTGGTCGTTGGCATAGATCGAGACCAGCAGGGTCTCCAGGAATTTGATGCGGGCGGTCACGCCGTCGGCGGTCTTCGGCTCCGGCTTGGCGACGAAGGCGCTGACCGAGGTGGAGACCGCCAGATATTGCGATGTGATATCCTTGGCCGTACCCTGAACCGAGTTCAGGCCCGCCAATGCCGCGGTATCGGCAAGATCGTCGAACTTGAACCGGATCTTGTTGCCGACGCTGTTGAGCTCCTCGGTCGCGATCTTGCCGTTCTCGCGCGTCAACGTGATGATCTCGCCGAACACCTTGGTGAAGCTCTTGAAGTCGGCCTCGAGCCTGCCGACCTGCTCGCGGCGCGCTGCGCCCGTGGTGGCCGCCGCCGACTTGGCGATCGCCGCCCTCAGATTCTCTTCGGCTGCTTTGGCCGCGGTCTCATCATCCGCCGCGCCAGTCAGCGTGTAGGCCCGCGCCAAGCCCTGGTAAGCGATCAGCTCGCGATCGACCGTCCGCGCAAGGTCCGCTTCGGCGACGCTGGAGCGGTAGGAGGCCACGGCGGCCTGAATCCGCTCGAAGCCGAAATACGCGAAAGCCATGCTGACGGCGAGGATGGCGAGCACCGCCACGAAGCCGAGGATGATTTTTGCGCGAAAACGCAAGGTGAGCAGCTTCGATGTGGTCGGCTTCGACTTGACGGGCATTCCCCACCCCATTCCATTCGCGGAAAACCAGGCGCAGCCCGGAAGCAGCCCGCTTCCTGACGCGTGAGCACGGTAAATGGCAAAGGATAAGCTGCGGTAAATTTGTGGCGCCGCAACCGGCGGTTACGTGACGCAGGGTCTCGTCGTCCTGGACAAGCGGAGCGGAGTGCTGATCCCGGACCGATTACCCCGGAGAGCGGTTTGGCGAAGATTCGGGTTTACCGGCCCGCGCCGCAACTTCTCGCTGGGGTAATGGGTCCTGGCTTTCGCCAGGACGACATTGAGCGGAATGCCCCTACGCCGCCCGGATATTCCCCATGAAGCGGTCGAGCTCGGCGCGCAGGCGGGTGCTCTCGGACGACAGCGTCTTGGCCGAGTGCAGCACCTCTTCGGAGGCCGAGCCGGTTTCGGCCGCGCCGCGATTGACCTGGCCGATGTCAGTGGCGGCGGTCTGAGTGCCCTGCGCGACGGTCTGGACGCTGCGCGCGATTTCCTGCGTCGCCGCGCCCTGCTGCTCCACCGCGCTCGCAATCGAGGTCGAGATCGACGAGATCTGGCCGATGGTGGCGCCGATCTCCTTGATCGCCGCAACCGACTCGGCCGTGGCGCCTTGCATGCCCGTGATGTGCGAGGAGATCTCGTCGGTGGCCTTCGCGGTCTGGCTCGCCAGCGACTTCACTTCGCTGGCGACCACTGCAAAGCCGCGGCCGGCTTCGCCGGCGCGTGCCGCCTCGATGGTCGCGTTCAGAGCCAGAAGATTGGTCTGCTCGGCGATCGCCGTGATGAGCTTGACGACTTCGCCGATCTGCTGGGCGGCATGCGAGAGCTTGCCGATGCGATTATCGGTCTCCTTTGCCTGCACCACGGCAGCTTCGGCAATGCGGCTGGAATCGCGGACCTGGCGGCCGATCTCCTCGACCGAGGCCGAGAGCTCTTCGGTCGCGGTCGCCACCGACTGCATGTTGCTGGAGGCCTGCTCGGAGACGTCGGCGACCTGGCTCGACAGGCTCTGGGTGGTCTCGGCGGTGCGGGTCAGCGTCGAGGCCGCCGATTCCAGCTGCACGGCGGAAGCCGAGACGTTGGAGACGATGGCACCAACCGCGCTCTCGAAATCATCGGCGAAACAAATCAGCTCGGAACGGCGGCTTGCGGCCTGCTCCCTGTTCTGAAGTTCGTTGGCGGCGGCATCGCGCTCGGCCTTGGCCACGGCCTGCACCTTGAATTCTTCGACCGCGCCGGCCATCTCGCCGATCTCGTCCTTGCGGCCGAGGCCCGGCAGCACGACGTCGAAATTGCCCGAGGCGAGCTCGCGCATCGCCTTGCACATCGCAATCATCGGACGCGAAATGCCGGTGCCGAGCAGGAAAGCGAGGACCGCGCCGAGCAGCGTACCGCCGACGGCCAGCATCAGCACCAGTTGCTCGGTCTTCCCGATGGTCGCTTCCGATTCGGACTCCAACCGCTGCTGCTCGGCAACGAGGTCCGCCTTCATGGCGGTGGCACCCTGAAGGATCGCGCCGGCCGAGCCGCTCATCTCGGTGACGAGCTCGTCGATCATCTTGGCGTTGGCGATCAGTTTCTCCAGCGATTCCCGATAGGCACCGAGCAATCCCTTGGCGTCCTTCAGGCCGGCGACGATCTTGTCGTCCATGGAATAGACCGCGTTGAGCGAGTTCTCGACGAATTTCAACCGCGCCAGCGCGCTGGTCGCGATCGCCTGGTCGGACGTCAGCACGAAATTGGTCGCCGCCCCGCTCGCGGTCTGGAATTGGGCATTGACCTGCTTGGTCCCGAACTCGATCGCCTGCGCCTCGGAATCGGAGGCATTGTTGCCGATGTCGTCGAGCTTGTATTTCAGGAGGTTGGCGTTGCGCATGAGCTGGTTCTGCACCAGCAGCGCGCTGTCACGCTTGGCCTGGAGGACTTTCGCGAAGGTCGCGGAGAAGTTGGAAAACTCCTTGGCGAGCTTGTCCAGACTTTCCTGCCGCGCCGGCTTCTTGGCGCTCTTGACCGCCTGGTCGATGGCGCTCTTCAGGCCGGTCTCCGCGTCCAGCGCCGTCTTGGCGTCGTCCTCCTTGCCGGTGACGACGAAATATCTGACGGCCGAGCGATAGGCGAGCAGCTCCCGGTCGATGTTACGGGCGAGATCGGCCTCGGTGACACTGGTGCGGTAGGACCCGACCCCGGACGAGACCCGCTCGAAGCCAAAATAGGAGAAGGCCATACTGCCGGCGGAGATCACCAGCACCGCGGCAAAGCCCAGAATGATCTTGGCGCGGAACCTGAGGGTCGGCATTATTGTGCGCTTCGACGACGACGCGATACGCCCGGACATTCCCACCCCCATTTTCATTCAGCCGAGATCCGGTGGCGCCCCGCCCCTGACCTGGCTGCGCAAAACTAAGGCAGAATCGATAAGGGGCGGTAAATTCGGTGCGTCCGCAGAGCTTCCGGCTCTATCGGCCAAGGCGGACTGCAAAGGCGAGCCGGATAGGGATATAGAGGCTGGCATCCCAGCTGGCGCCCCGGAGCCGCAACCCGATCCGGCCGACTCGCCCCCCAAACCAATGTTGGGCATTCTGGATCAATGACTTTTCCATGACGCGGGCGGCCAAAATCGTAGTTGCAAAGTTCCGGGTCGCTGTCTCTAATTAGAAACAATCAAAATCGATCCCGGGAGGACTTCAACCGTGTCTACAGTCAAACTGACGGTGAACGGCAAGGCCGTTGCTGTCGACGTCGAGGACCGCACGCTGCTGGTTCAGCTGCTGCGCGACCACCTCAACCTCACCGGAACCCATGTCGGCTGCGACACCAGCCAGTGCGGCGCCTGCGTCGTCCATATGGACGGCAAGGCGATCAAATCCTGCACCATGCTGGCAGGACAGGCCGACGGCGCCAGAATCACCACGATCGAAGGCATCGCCAAGGGCGACGAGCTGCACCCGATGCAGGCGGCCTTCCGCGACAATCACGGCCTGCAGTGCGGCTATTGCACGCCGGGCATGATCATGTCGGCGATCGACATCGTGCACCGCTATGGTGGCCAGCTCGACGAGGCCACCGTCCGCCACGAGCTCGAAGGCAATATCTGCCGCTGCACTGGGTACCACAACATCGTCAAAGCCGTGCTGGATGCGGCAGGCCGCATGAAGGTCTCGCAGGCGGCCGAGTAAGCGGCCCGCCTCGAAATAAGAACGATCGCCGCCGCTTTCGAGGGAAAGCGCGGTCAAGACAAATTCCGGTCGGGAGGACCAGACATGGGCGTTGAAGGCATTGGCGCGAGCGTCGTGCGCAAGGAAGACAAGCGTTTCATTACCGGCAAGGGCCGCTACGTCGACGACATCAAATTGCAGGGCATGACCCATGCCCATTTCATCCGCAGCCCGCACGCGCATGCCAAGGTGAAGGGGATCGATCCCGCCGAGGCGCTGAAGATGCCGGGCGTGGTCGCTGTGCTGACCGGTCAGCAAATCGTCGACGACAAGGTCGGTAACCTGATCTGCGGCTGGGCCATCACCTCCAAGGACGGCAGCCCGATGAAGATGGGCGCATGGCCGGCAATGGCGCCGGAGACCGTGCGCTTCGTCGGTCAGGCCGTCGCAGTCGTGATCGCCGAGACCAAGAATCTCGCACGCGACGCGGCCGAAGCCGTGGTCGTGAACTATGAAGAGCTGCCCGCGGTCGCCGACGTCCACGCCGCGATCAAGTCCGGCGCGCCGCAGCTGCATCCCGAAGCTCCCGGCAACCAGGTTTATGACTGGGTGATCGGCGACGAGGGCGCCACCGATGCCGCCTTCGCCAAGGCCGCCAACGTGGTGAAGCTCGACGTCACCAACAACCGTCTCGCGCCGAACGCGATGGAGCCGCGCGCGGCAATTGCCGATTACGATTCGGCGGAAGAGCATTTCACGCTCTACACCACGTCGCAGAATCCGCACGTCGCCCGCCTCGTGCTGTCGGCGTTCTACAACATCGCACCCGAGCACAAGCTGCGCGTGATCGCACCCGACGTCGGCGGCGGCTTCGGCTCCAAGATCTTCATCTATCCCGAAGAGATGGTGGCGCTGTGGGCCTCGAAGAAGGTCGGCCGTCCCGTGAAATGGACCGGCGACCGCACCGAAGCCTTCCTCACCGATGCGCATGGCCGCGACCACGTCACCCACGCCGAGATGGCGTTCGACGCCAACAACAAGATCACCGGATTGAAGGTGAAGACCTACGCCAATTTCGGCGCCTACATGTCGCTGTTCTCGTCGTCGGTGCCGACCTATCTCTACGCGACGCTGCTGTCGGGCCAGTACAACATCCCGGCGATCCATGCCGAGGTGGTCGGGGTCTACACCAACACCACGCCGGTCGACGCCTATCGCGGCGCCGGCCGCCCCGAGGCGAGCTATCTGATCGAACGTCTGATGGAGACGGCGGCGCGGCAGTTGAAGGTCGATCCGGCCGCGCTGCGCCGGACCAACTTCATCACCCATTTCCCGCACCAGACGCCGGTGATCATGGCCTATGACACCGGCGATTTTAACGCCTCGCTCGACGCCGCGATGAAAGCGATCGACTATGCCGGCTTTGCCGGGCGCAAGGCCAAGGCGAAGGCCGACGGCAAGCTGCGCGGCATCGGCGTGTCCTGCTACATCGAGGCCTGCGGCATCGCGCCGTCGAAGGCCGTCGGCAGCCTGGGCGCCGGCGTCGGTCTTTGGGAGTCCGCCGAAGTCCGCGTCAACCCGGTCGGCACCATCGAGGTCCTGACGGGATCACACAGCCACGGCCAGGGTCACGAGACCACGTTCTGCCAGCTCGTAGCCGAACGCCTCGGCGTTCCCATCAGTCAGGTCTCGATCGTCCATGGCGACACCGACAAGGTGCAGTTCGGCATGGGCACCTATGGCTCGCGCTCGGCCGCCGTCGGCCTCACCGCGATCCTGAAGGCCATGGAGAAGATGGAATCCAAGGCCAAGAAGATCGCCGCGCATGCGCTGGAAGCCTCGGAAGGCGACATCGTCATCGAGAACGGCGAGTTCAAGGTCGCCGGCACCGACAAGGCGATCGCCTTCCCGATGGTCGCACTCGCGGCCTATACCGCGCACAATCTGCCCGACGGGATGGAGCCGGGCCTGAAGGAGAGCGCCTTCTACGACCCGACCAACTTCACCTTTCCGGCCGGCACATACATCTGCGAGCTCGAGGTCGATCCCGGTACGGGCAAGACCTCCTTCGTCAACTTCGTTGCGGCCGACGATTTCGGCCGTTTGATCAACCCGATGATCGTCGAGGGCCAGGTCCATGGCGGTCTTGTGCAAGGCATCGGACAAGCGTTGCTCGAGCACGCGATCTACGACGCCAACGGGCAGCCGGTCACGGCCTCGTTCATGGACTACGCCATGCCGCGCGCCGACGACGTTCCCTCGTTCAACCTCTCCCACACCACGACGCTGTGCCCGGGCAATCCGCTCGGCATCAAGGGTTGCGGTGAGGCCGGTGCGATCGGGGCGTCAGCGGCCGTGATCAATGCGATCACGGATGCGATCGGCAAGAACAATCTGGAAATGCCCGCAACCCCGGACAGGGTGTGGCGCACGATCCACGCGGCTTAAGGGAGGAACGAAGATGTACCAGACCGTTTATCATCGCGCGTCCTCGGTTGACGAAGCCGTCAGCCTGTTCTCCAAGAGCAGCGAAGCCAAGTTCCTCGCCGGCGGCCAGACGCTGCTGCCGGTGATGAAGCAACGCCTCGCCAGTCCGTCCGACGTCATCGACCTCGGCAAGATCAAGGAGCTGCAGGGCGTCGAGCTCTCGGGCGACGTGCTGACCATCAAGGCCGGCACGACCTATTTCGACATCATGCAGAATGCCGACGTGAAGAAGGCGATTCCCGCAATTGCCTATCTCACTTCGGTGCTCGGCGACCCCGCCGTGCGCTATCGCGGCACGATCGGCGGCTCGATCGCCAACAACGATCCCGCCGCGGATTTTCCCGCCGCACTGCTCGCGCTCGGCGCCACCGTGAAGACCAACAGGCGGTCGATTACGGCGGATGACTTTTTCCAGGGCATGTTCACGACCGCGCTGGAGGACGGCGAGCTCATCACCGCCGTGTCGTTCCCGGTTCCGGCGAAGGCTGGCTACGAAAAGATGCGCCATCCTGCGTCTCGCTTTGCGCTGACCGGCGTGTTCGTCGCGCAGACGAAGTCGGGCGAGGTTCGGGTGGCCGCCACCGGCGCCTCGCAAAGCGGCGTGATGCGGGTCCCGGCCATCGAAACGGCGCTGAAGGCGAACTGGTCACCGTCGGCGATCGACGGCGTGAGCATTTCGGCGAGCAATCTGCTGGCCGACATCCACGGCACGGCGGAGTACCGCGCCAACCTGATCAAGGTGATGGCGCAGCGCGCGGTGGCTGCCGCTCGCTGACCATCGGGCCTTAGCGCCTCGACGCAATTTTCCACGGCGCGCACTTCGGTGCGCGCCGTTTTATTTTAGCCACGCGACATGAAAACCGCTTGCCTCACTGGCGTGAAGGCGAGAAAAGTTAATCGGCCAATTAACTCGCCCCGCAGAGGAACGCCTTGGCGCTTGCCGACCATCGGCAATATGCGCCTTGGATCCGAGGAAACAAACACGTGCTCGATCAATCAGCCCAAAACTCCTCCGTCCGCACCTCCGGCCCGCTGTCGGGCTTCCGCATCGTTGAATTCGCCGGCATTGGACCGGGCCCGTTTGCCTGCATGATGCTGGCCGACATGGGCGCCGAAATCGTCACGCTCGATCGGGTCGGCGCCAGGAAGAACATGAAGTCGGTCGCAGGCCGCGGCCGCAAGGTGGTCGAGCTCGACCTCAAGGACCAGGCGGCGATCGCGGAGGTACTCGATCTGCTTGCGAATGCCGACGCGCTGGTCGAGGGTTTCCGTCCCGGCGTGATGGAGCGGCTCGGTCTCGGGCCTGACGTGGTGCTCGCGCGCAATCCAAAGCTGGTCTACGGCCGCATGACCGGCTGGGGCCAGCAAGGCCCGCTCGCCAATGCCGCCGGCCACGACATCAACTACATCTCCATCACCGGCGCGCTCGCCGCGATCGGCACGAAGGAAGCGCCGGTGCCGCCGCTCAACCTCGTCGGCGATTTCGGCGGCGGCGCGCTCTATCTCGTGGTCGGCGTGCTCGCGGCGCTGCTGGAGGCCTCGCGGTCAGGCAAGGGCCAGGTCGTCGATGCCGCGATGTGCGACGGCGCGGCATCGCTGATGTCGTTCTTCTTCGACATGACCACGCTCGGCCGCTGGACCGAAGGCCGCAACGAGAACTTTCTCGACGGCGGCGCACATTTCTACGGCGTCTACGAATGCGCCTGCGGCCATTTCGTCTCGATCGGCTCGATCGAGCCGCAATTCTACGCGCTGCTGCGCGAGCACGCCGGCCTGACCGACCCCGATTTCGATGCGCAGATGGACCGCAAGGCTTGGCCCGCGCTGAAGGAAAAACTGAAGACGGTGTTCAAGAGCAAGACGCGCGAGGACTGGTGCAAGATTATGGAAGGCACCGACATCTGCTTCGCGCCGGTGCTGACCATGTCGGAAGCGACCGAGCATCCGCACATGGTCGCCCGCAACGTCTTCGTCGAGCGCCACGGCGTGAAGCAGCCGGCGCCGGCGCCGCGCTTTTCGCGGACTCCATCGGCGGTGCGCGAGCCGGAAGTGGCGGAGATCGGCGCGGTGACCAAAGCCTGGAAGGCGGAGCGTTAAGTCCTCCGCTGTCGCATCACACTCCGGGTCGTCCTGGCCTAGTGCGCAATTGCGCACGGGGGCCAAGACCCATAGCCACCAACGCGGTTTGACGAAGACTCGGAGTTACCAGTTCGCCCAATGACCGCTCCCTGGGGTAATTGGTCCTGGCTTTCGCCAGGACGACGGCGGCACTTAATGCCACCGCGTTCCAGACAACGGCCGCCTACGCCGCATCCACCTTCAGCACCCCGCGCCGGATCTGGTCCTCCTCGATCGATTCGAACAGCGCCTTGAAATTGCCTTCGCCGAAACCGTCGTCGCCCTTGCGCTGGATGAACTCGAAGAAGATCGGGCCGATCGCGTTGGCCGAGAAGATCTGCAGCAGCACCTTGGTCTGGCCGCCGTCGACCACGCCTTCGCCGTCGATCAGGATGCCGTTCTTCTGCAGCCGCGCGATGTCCTCGCCATGCTTCGGCAACCGCGCGTCGATCCGCTCGAAATAGGTCGCGGGCGGCGCTGGCATGAAGGGCAGACCGGCCTCGCGCAAGTCCTCGATGGTGCGGTAGATGTCGCGGCAGCCGCAGGCGATGTGCTGGATGCCCTCGCCGCGATAGATATTGAGATATTCCTCGATCTGCCCGGAATCGCCGGCGTCCTCGTTGATCGGAATCCGGATCTTGCCGTCGGGGCTGGTCAGCGCGCGCGAGAACAGGCCCGAGGCGCGGCCCTCGATGTCGAAGAAGCGGATCTGGCGGAAATTGAAGAGCTTCTCGTAGAAGCCCGTCCACACGTCCATGCGGCCGCGGTGGACGTTGTGGGTGAGGTGATCGAGATAGAACAGGCCGGCGCCGGCAGGACGCGGATCGCGCGCACCCAGCCATTCGAACTCGCTGTCATAGGCCGATCCCTTGGCGCCATAGCGATCAGCGAAATAGAGCAGGCTGCCGCCGATGCCCTTGATCGCGGGGACGTCGAGCGTCTTCTGCGCGGAGGACGCATCGGCAGGTTCGGCACCGAGCGAAATCGCGCGGTCATAGGCCTTCTTCGCATCGACGACGCGAAACGCCATCGACGGCGCACAGGGGCCGTGCGCGGCGACGAAATCGTGACCCTGGGTGCCGGGCTCCTCGTTGACGAGGTAATTGATGTCGCCCTGGCGATAAACCGTGATCTTCTTCGTTCTGTGCCGCGCGACGGGCACATAGCCCATCAGCTTGAACAAGGCGTGCAGCTCTTGCGGATTGGGATGCGCATATTCGACGAACTCGAACCCGTCGGTGCCCATCGGATTCTCGGCGCTGATCGTGGCCGGCGGTGCATCGTGCGGAAACGGACCCATGGTGTTCTCCCAAATTGCTGCTGAGAGGAACTATCCTTCATGGGACGCGCAAGGGGCGTGCAAATGAGACGGCTTTTGATTAACATATGCACAGTTTGTGCATGAAGTGGGTGAAACGCGCATGACTTTGGTGGATGCCTTCGACCTCAAGATCCTGGGCGCGCTCCAGGACGACGGCCGTCTCACCAACCAGGAGCTCGCCGACCTCGCCGGGCTCTCGGCCTCGCAATGCTCGCGGCGACGGATGCGGCTGGAAGAGGAGAAGGTCATTGCGGGCTATCATGCCGATCTCTCCAGCGAGGCGCTCGGCTTCGGCGTGGTCGCCTTCATCCAGGTGACGCTGGCGACCCACTCGCCGGACAATTCCAAGCGGTTTCGGACTCTGGTCAACCGCATCGACGAGATCCAGGAGGCCTACTCGCTGACAGGCGACGCCGACTACGTGCTCAAGGCCGTGCTGCACGACCTCAAGGGCCTCTCCAACCTCGTCAACGACGTGCTGATGCCGCACCAGAGCGTCGCGCATGTGCGCTCCTCGATCGTGCTCGACAGGCTGAAGGAAAGCACGCGTCTGCCGCTGAAGGAAATCAAGCCCGGCTGAAATCGAGGGAAATCCGGCATTCGCGCTGCGCGCGCGATCTGCGATGATCCCGGCCAATCTGCGGAGATTGAGCCATGGCCCTCCAGCTTCGACCGAACTGCGAATATTGCGACCGCGATCTGCCCCCGAACGCAACCGATGCGCGGATCTGTTCCTATGAATGCACGTTCTGTGCGGACTGCGTGGAGACGGAACTCTCCAACGTCTGCCCGAACTGCGGCGGCGGTTTTGCGCCGCGCCCGATCAGGCCCACGCAGGAATGGCGACCGGGCGTGTGCACGACCAACCAGGCGCCGTCGGACAAGCGGGTGCATCTGAAGTACAGTCTGGAGGACGTCGCGACGCATTGCGCGCGGTTACGTGAGGTGCCGCCGGAGAAGCGGTAGACTCTCACCATGTCATTGCGAGGAGCCCTTGCGACGAAGCAATCCAGACTGCCACTGCGGAAAGACTCTGGATTGCTTCGCTACGCTCGCAATGACGGAGAATGTGGATAGAGGTCGCATCGCTTCCCAGCAATCACTCCGCCGGCAAAATCGTCCCCTCGACCTCGCCAAAACCAACGCGATAGCCTTCGCCCTGGCACCAGCCGCGCATGACGAGGCTGTCGCCGTCTTCCAGGAACGACCGCTTGGCGCCGCCGGGCAATTCGATCGGCTCGGTGCCGTTCCAGCTGATCTCCAGCAGGCTGCCGCGCTGGTTCTTCTCCGGACCGGAAATGGTGCCGCTGCCGAGGAGATCGCCGACATTCATGGCGCAGCCGGAGGAGGCGTGGTGCATCAGCTGCTGCACCGACGACCAGTACATGTATTTGAAATTGGTGCGGCTGATGCCGGCGGGCGCGTTGGCGCCGGCGGCGCGCAAGGAGACGTCGAGTTCGAGATCGTAGTTCTGCGGCTTGCCCTGCTTGAGGTAGTCGAGCGGCACCGGCTCCTGCTGCGGCCCGTTGAGGCGGAATGGCTCCAGCGCCTCGCGCGTCACCACCCACGGACTGATCGAGGTCGCGAACGCCTTGGCGAGGAACGGCCCGAGCGGCACATATTCCCATTGCTGGATATCGCGCGCGCTCCAGTCGTTGAGCAGCACGAAGCCGAAGATCATCTCCTCGGCTTGCGGCTCCGTGAGCATGCCGCCCATTGGCGACGGCTGGCCGACCACCACGCCCATCTCCAGCTCGAAATCGAGCCGCTTGCACGGTCCGAAGCTCGGCGCCTCCACATTCGGCGGCTTGAGCTGCCCGCGCGGGCGCTTCACCTTCGTGCCGGAGACCACGACAGTCGAGGCACGGCCGTTGTAAGCGATCGGCATATGCAGCCAATTCGGCTGCAGTGCATTGTCCTTGCCACGGAACATGACGCCGACATTGGTGGCGTGTTCTTTCGACGAATAGAAATCGGTGTAGCCGGAGACCGCAAACGGCAGATGCAATCTTGCGTCGCGTATCGGCACCAAGGCCTGCTTGCGCAACTCCTCGTTGTCGCGCAGCTCGGGATGATCGGCGCGCAGGAGTTCGCTGATCCGCGCCCGCGTCTTCGTCCAGACCTTTGGCCCCAAGGCCATGAAAGCATTGAGCGACGGCGTCGAGAACACGCCGAGCGGCCCCACGTCGAGCCGCGAGTCCTGCTCAAGCTCCCAGAGATCGAGCACATAGTCGCCGATCGCCACGCCGACGCGCGGCGTCGGATTGGCCGCGGTCGAGAACACACCATAAGGCAGGTTCTGGATCGGAAAATCGGAGGCGGGATCGACGCCGATGAAGGAGCGGAGGCTGGGGTCGTTGGGATGGGGCATCACTTGGCTCGGTCTTTCCCTTCTCCCCTTGTGGGAGAAGGTGGCGCGAAGCGCCGGATGAGGGGTATCTGTCCGCGAGTCCGAAGGAGAGGTTCACGCGCGGATAGAACCCCTCACCCGTCTCGCCGCTATGCGGCGAGCCACCCTCTCCCACAAGGGGAGAGGGTAAGAAGCTTACGGCTTGCTCGGATCGAACCGCTTCGCGAGGCCCTTCCAGCAATCCGCGTAGTCATGCTGCAACGTCGCGGAATTCGCGGCGTGCGCGGTGACGCGCTGCGCGTAGCGGGTCTCGAACATGAAGGCCATGGTGCCGGTCAGCTTGACCGGCTTCAGCTCGCCGTTGCTGGCGTGCTCGAAGGCATCGCGATCGGGGCCGTGCGGCAGCATGCAATTGTGCAAACTCATGCCGCCCGGCACAAAACCTTGCGGCTTGGCGTCGTAGACGCCGTAGATCAGGCCCATGAACTCGCTCATGATGTTCATGTGATACCACGGCGGGCGGAAGGTGTTGTCGGCGACCATCCAGCGCTCGGGGAAGATCACGAAGTCGATATTCGCCGTGCCCGCGGTCTCCGACGGCGAGGTCAGCACGGTGAAGATCGAGGGATCGGGATGATCGAAGCCGATCGCGCCGACCGGCGAGAAGGTGCGCAGATCATATTTATACGGCGCATAATTGCCGTGCCAGGCGACGACGTCGATCGGCGAGTGGGGCAACTGCGTCCTGAACAACGATCCGCCCCATTTCACGTAAAGCTCGGTCGGTGTGTCCTTGTCCTCGTAGTGCGCGACCGGCGTCAGGAAGTCGCGGGCATTGGCGAGGCAGTTGGCGCCGATCGGTCCGCGCTCCGGCAGCGTGAAGGCGCCGCCGTAGTTTTCGCAGAGATAGCCACGCGCCGGTCCGCTCGGAATCTCCACCCGGAACTTGACGCCGCGCGGGATCACCACGATCTCGCCGGGCTCGGCGTCGATGCGGCCGAACTCCGTGACGATGCGAAGATTGCCCTGCTGCAGCACGAACATCAGCTCGCCGTCGGCATTGTAGAAGTGCTGGTCCACCATCGATTTGGTGATGAGATAGACGTGGGCGGCCATGCCGGCCTGGGTGTTGACGTCACCGGCGGTGGTCATGGTCTGCACGCCCTGAAGGAAGGTCATGTCCTCCTTCGGGATCGGCGCCGGATCCCAGCGCAATTGCGCGATCGGCAGGTCGTTTTCGTGGCACGGTGCCGAACGCCACAGGCCGCCGTCGACCTTCTCGAAACGACCCGAGTGTTTCACCGACGGGCGAATGCGATAGAGCCATGAGCGCTCGTTGCTGCCGCGCGGCGCCGTGAAGGGCGAGCCGGAGAGCTGCTCGGCATAGAGGCCGTAGGCACAGCGCTGCGGCGAGTTGCGTCCGATCGGCAGCGCGCCCGGCAGCGCTTCGGTCTCGAAACTGTTGCCGAAGCCGGACATGTAGCCCGGCGTGACCTGGGCCGTGCTGCGAATGATCTGATCGGGCGAGGTGTTGATGTTCATGATGATCCTCCTCCTTGCAGGGCGGCCCACATCTCCTGGTCGCGCTTGTCGGTCCAGATCACGGGGTCGTCGATCCCCGACGCCTCGTCATAGGCGCGAGATACGTTGAACGGCAGACAGTGCTCGTAGATGGCGAAGCTCGAAAATTTCGGATCCATGACCTCGCGCGTCGCGGCCATCGATTCCTTCAGCGTGCGGCCCTTGGCGACCGAGATTTCGGCGGCGCCGTAGAGCGAGGTGACGAAGTCGCGCGTCATCGCGATGGCTTCGCGCACCGTGGCGACACCCTTCAACGCATCGCCGCGGCCCGGCGCGATCGCCTTGGGATTGAAGTTGCGGATCTCGTTCAGCGTCAGCGGCCATTCGCGCAGGTGTGCGTCGCCACAATAGCAGGCCGAGTGGTATTCGATCAGGTCACCGGAGAACATCACCTCGGCATCCGGCACCCAGGCGACGAGGTCGCCCGAGGTATGGCCGGCGCCAAGCTGCATCAGGCGTACCTCGCGCTTGCCGAGATAGATCGACATCTCGCCTTCGAAGGTCAGCGTCGGCCAGGTCAGGCCGGGTATGCTCGATGCGTCCTGAAACAGGCGCGGGAAGCGGCCGTACTCGGAATCCCAATCCTGCTGGCCACGCTCCTCGATGAGGCGATAGGTCTCCTGCGAGGCGACGATGCCCTGCGCCTTGTAGGCGGAGGCGCCGAGCACGCGCACGGCGTGATAATGCGACAGCACGACATATTTGATCGGTTTGTCGGTGACGGCACGGACGCGCTCGATCACCTTGTTGGCCATCGCCGGCGTCGATTGCGCGTCGAACACCAGGCAGCCGTCGTCGCCGACGATGATCGCGGTGTTCGGATCGCCCTCCGCGGTGAAGGCGTAGAGATCGGTGCCAATCTCGGAGAAGGTGATCTTCTTCTCGGAGAGGTCGCCGGTGGATGCGAAGTTCTTCGCCATCAATTCATCCTTCAAGTCTTTGGGGCTATTGTTGTTGCTGTTGCTGCTGCTGGCCGTCGATCATGCGCCGCTTGGCGAGGAGAATCGCCTCCCGCAGCACGACGATATCGCCGATATGGTTGGCGAGGATCAGCACCAGCGCCGCGTCGAAGTCCGCGCTCTGCTCGTCGGTGAAGCCACGATGCGCCTCCACAATGGCGCGAAAGGCGTCGTCGGGTCGCGCGAAGTTGGAGCTGGTGGAGAGCGGCATGCGAATCCTCAATTCAAGCAAATTCTTGATTCAAGCCCTGCGCCCGTGACAGCGCTGCCGCGACGCCAGCGCGCGTGGGGTGGCGGAAGCGCGCCGCAACGTAACCGTCCGGCCTTAATAGGTAGGCTGAGCCTGGTTCCGCATCATAGCGCTTTGCAGTGAGCCCTGCCGGATCTGCGAGCCCGTCCTCACCGCCGATGCAGATGTCCTTCACACCAACAGGCGCATCGATCGCCGCGCCGTTGCCGAACGACAGCAAGGTGAAGTCTGTTCCACCCTTGCGGAATGCATCCGTCAAATAGGCTTGCTCGCCCGCGCGCGTCGTAACGGGAGCATCGAGCATCGAACAACCCGGGAGCGGGCCACCGCGCCACGCATCCGCATCCGGCGATGACAGCGGCGAGTCATAGCTGCACGGCACCGAGAGCCGCCCGCCATTGACCATGCGCTTGCCGAATTCCGTTTCCTTGGCCAGCGACAGCACCGCCTTGCGCAGCCGCGCTTCCTGATGCGAGTTCGGCGCCATGAAATCGGTCGAGCGGGTGGATTCGCGGATGTTCTCGTCGGCCGCCAGACTGCGCTCGACGTGATAGCTCTCGAGCAGGCTCGCGGGTGAGGCGCCGCGCAGCACGCGGTCGAGCTTCCAGGAGAGATTCTCGGCGTCCTCGAGTCCCGAATTGGCGCCGCGCGCGCCGAAGGGCGAGACCTGGTGCGCGGAATCGCCTGCAAAGATCACGCGGCCATGGACGAAGCGATCCATCCGCCGGCACTGGAATTTGTAAAGCGAGATCCACTCGAACTCGAACTTGTCGTGGCCGAGCATGCGCGCAATCCGCGGCCGCACGTTCTCGGGCTTCTTCTCGACGACGGGGTCGGCATAACGATTGAGCTGAAGGTCGATGCGCCAGACATCGTCGGGCTGTCGGTGCAGCAGCGCCGAACGTCCCGCATGAAACGGCGGATCGAACCAGAACCAGCGCTCGGTCGGGAATTCCGCGGTCATCTTGACGTCGGCGATCAGGAACTGGTCCTCGAACACCTGTCCGGCGAAGTCCGCGCCCACCATCTGCCGCAGCGACGAGCGCGCGCCGTCGCAGGCGACGACATATTGCGCGTGCAGGCGATAGGCGCCCTCCGGCGTCTCGATCGTCAGCGCGACGGAATCGTTGCGGCTCTCCAGCGCCGTCACCTTGTTGCGCCAGCGCAAATTGATCTCGGGCAGCTCGCTGATGCGGTCGACCAGATAGGCTTCGGCGTAATATTGCTGGAGATTGATGAAGGCCGGCCGCTTGTGACCGTCCTCCGGCAGTAGATTGAACTGGTAGAGCTGCTGCTCGCCGTGGAAGATGCGGCCGACGCTCCAGACCACGCCCTTGTCGACCATGCGGTCGCCGACGCCGAGCCGGTCCCAATATTCCAGCGAGCGTTTCGAGAAGCAGATCGCGCGGGAGCCCTCTCCGATGCGGTCGGCGTCATCCAGAAGAACGACGCGCTGGCCGCGTTGGGCAAGGTCGATCGCAAGCGACAGCCCGACCGGGCCAGCGCCCACGATCACCACGGGATGCTCGGCCGCGCTCTGGCCGGGACGATCCTGATCGGGGTGGCGGCGATAGCCGAACTGGGTTTTGGCCTGATGCGTATTGGCCTTCGCCATGCGCTAACCTCGGCTCTGGTCAGGAGAGGCCTGATCTGCTAATAGTCTCACGTGCAACTATTTTGGACCGGAGCCGGCCGGCCGTCAACTGGAATTCGGAGCGCTCTCCTTGGCGAGGACATCCAGCGACATCGCGCTGAAGACACGCGAGGCCGATGAGGCTTCACCGCGGCCAAAAACACGGCTCGACCTGTTCAGGTTCGTGCCGTTCCGCCTCAACCGGCTCGCCGCGGAGGTGAGTTCCGCACTCGCCGTCGAATATCAGGAGCGTCACGGCCTCGACATCCCCGCCTGGCGCGTGATCGCGACGCTCGGCTTCCGCAACGATGCCTGCAGCGCGCAGTACGTCGCGCAATGCACCCGCACGCACAAATCCACGATCAGCCGCGCGGTGACCATGTTGCTGCATCAGGGTTTGATCGAGCGCGTCGAGAACGAAGCCGACCGCCGCGAATTCCGTCTGCGACTGACCAGGAAAGGCCGCACGCTCTACGAGGAGCTGTTTCCGCAATTGCTGCGGCGGGAAGACGAGATCCTCGCCTGCCTCACCGCGCAGGAGCGCAAACAGCTATCGACGCTGCTCGGCAAGATCGAACAGAGCCTCGATTTGATCCAGACCAGCGAAGAGGCCGACGCCAAGCAGGCGTATTGATCACTTCGCAAATGATCGCGACGGCGGCAAATGCAGCGCCCAGACATCGACCTTGTCGCTGGCGCGCGGATAGATCTCCGTCACGATCGGATCATGGCCGGGAATGAACCGGTCAGGATGGCCGGCGAGGCGCTCGATGGTCTCCCAGCCAACCGCCATGTCGCCGACATTGTAGACGATCGGGAATGGGCTTCTGCGCTGGAGATTGGCGTAATAATGCGCGGCATCGGACGCCAGCACCACCGGTCCGCGCGCGGTCTCGACTCTGACCACCTGCAAGCCGTCCGAATGGCCGCCGACGCGGTGCAAGGTGACGCCGGGCGCGACCTCGCCGTCGCCGGAATAGAAATTGACGCGCTCGCCATAGACATGGCGGACCATCTGGGTGACGTGCTCGACTGAGAACGGATGTCGCAGCAGTCCGTTGCACATGCAGCGCCCCGTCGCGTAGGCCATCTCGCGCTCCTGGAGATGGAAGCGGGCGTTCGGGAAGCGGTCGAGATTGCCGGCATGGTCGTAATGCAGATGCGTCACGATGATGTCGCGAATGCTCGCTGCCGCGACACCAAAGCGCTCCAGCGCGTCGACCGGATTGAGCGTCAGCTTGCGCGCCCGCGCGGACGCTTCCTCGGCATTGAAGCCGGTATCGACCAGGATGTCGCGGCCGTTGCCGCGGATCAGCCAGACGAAATAGTCGAGATCCTGCGCCGCGCTGTCATGCGGGTCGGGCGCGAGGAAGTTCATGTGGGGCGTGCGCGGCGACATCGTCGCATAGCGCAGTGCGTAGATTTCGTAGGCGTTTCCCATGGTTTTGATCTTGCTCTTTTTGTGGATGCACCTTCAGCGGCGATCGACCGCACCAAGCCATCGTCCACCGCAAAGGTCAAACACCGCAGGTTGAAGGAGGCCCGTCCGCAATGTGAGACCAATCACATTGTTGTCGCCATGGCTGCCCTAATTTGCAGCCGCAATGACAACCAGCATGACAACCAGAATGCATCGCGTGCGATCATGACCGCCCGTTTATTCCCCCGCAACATGCCCATGCGTCGCGGTCAATTGTCGCGATAGCGCCGAATCCGCAAGCGGTTGACGCCCCCCTCCCCCGGTTTGATAATGCACATTGCGTAAGTTAAGGTCGCCGCGGCGCAAGCTGGAAACGGCGCCTTTTTGGCTGGATCGCGCTAATTATGAAAATTCGCCTGCTTTTCGTTCTATCCTTGCTCGTGTCGCTCATCCCGACCGCTCCGTCACTTGCGGCCGGCGATCGCTTTGCGCTGGTCATCGGCAATGCCAAATATCCGGACGCCGACGCTCCCCTGAAGGAACCGCTCAACGACGCGCGCGACGTCGCCGACGAGCTCAAGCGCGACGGCTTTTCCGTCGAGATCGGTGAGAACCTGACCGGCGACGGCATGCGCCGCGCCTTCGACAAGCTCTACGGCAAGATCAAGCCGGGGTCGGTGGCACTGGTGTTCTTCAGCGGCTTCGGCATCCAGTCCGCGCGGCAGAGCTATTTGCTGCCGATCGATGCGCAGATCTGGACCGAATCCGACGTGCGGCGCGACGGCATCAGCCTCGAAACCGTGCTCGGCGAGCTCAACACCCGCGGCGCCGGCGTCAAGATCGCGCTGGTCGATGCCTCCAGGCGCAACCCGTTCGAGCGCCGGTTCCGCAGCTTCTCGGCCGGCCTCACGCCCGTCATCGCGCCGAACGGCACGCTGGTGATGTATTCGGCGGCACTGGCCTCGGTGGTCTCGACGCCGGCGGCGAGCACAGCCTGTTCGTCCAGGAACTCCTCAAGGAAATCCGCGTCCCCGACCTGATGGCCGAGGAGACGCTGAACCGCACCAAGATGGGCGTCACCCGCGCCTCCCGGGGCGAGCAGGTGCCGTGGATATCCTCGTCGCTGGCCGAGGATTTCTCCTTCATTCCAGGGGCCGGCGGGTCGCGCCCGACCACCACGCCGCCACCTGCGCCTCCCCCGCCGCCGGTCGTCGCCAACAACCCGCCGCCGACTCCACCCGCACCTTCACCGCCTCCGCCGCCGAAACCGGCCGAGACGGTGGCTGCGCCCGCTCCGTCACCGAAGCCGCAGGTCGAGGCTGCCTTGCCGCCGGCACCGCCGCCGCCTCCGCCTGTGATTCCGGCCGATCCCGCCACCGCTCCGACCATGGAGAGCGGGCCGAGTGCGGCCGCCCTGGCCGAGGACCCCACCATCAAGGGGCTGACCGCCAAGATCGCGGCCAATCCGGATGACGTGAACGCGCTTTACCGGCGCGGTCAGGTCTATGCCAGCAAGGGCGCCTACAGCCTGGCCATCAAGGATTTTGACGAGACGCTCCGGATCAACCCGAAGGACGTCGAGGCGCTGAACAATCGCTGCTGGACCCGCACCGTGGTCGGCGACCTCCAGGGCGCGCTGAAGGATTGCAACGAGGCCCTGCGGCTGCGACCGAACTTCGTCGACGCGCTGGACAGCCGGGGGCTCGTCAATCTGAAATCGGGGGCGGTCAAGAACGCCATCGCCGATTTCGAGGCCGCCCTGAGGATCAATCCGCGCTTGACCTCCTCGCTGTTCGGACGCGGGATCGCCAAGCAGCGCAACGGCTCGGCCCAAGAGGGCGCGCTCGACATCGCCAATGCCAAGGCGATGGACCCGAACATTGTTCAGGAATTCGCAAGCTACGGAGTGCGTTGATATTTTTTTGAATCGGGGCCGATGTGCCTCGAACCCGCGACGGCCCGGCGAAGACTAATCGAACGGATGCCGCAGGCCGTCCTTTCGGGGGGCTTATTGCAGGATTTTCGAACCGCACCAGCTGGCTGCGCAGGAGGGACTGGCTATGAGATTGGCTGCAAAGGGACTTACCGCAATCCTGTCCATCATCACCGTCGGCGCCGCGCTGTCGCTGACGATCCCGCTGGCATTCGCAGCCGACGACGGCAACAGCAAGAACGTCACCGAGGACGAGATCGTCCGCGCGCTGGCGCCGCCGCCGAAGAAGCCGCTGACCCGCGGCCTCTCGATCGCTCCGCAGGCCGATCCCGCACCGAGTGCCACGGAGACCAAGCTGATCCAGTCCGTGCGCGGCCGCTCGACACGGTCGCTGTCGTCGACCGAGCGTGAAGAAATCGCGTCGGCGGCCAAGGACAAGCCGAACATCGATCTGGAAATCACGTTCGACTACAACTCGGCCAATATCAGCGCCAAATCGCTTGCCTCGGTCCAGGCGCTCGGCCGCGCGCTGACCAGCCCCGACCTGAAAGGCTCGACCTTCGTGGTCGCCGGCCATACTGACGCCGCCGGAAGCGAGAGCTATAATCAGGATCTGTCGGAGCGCCGCGCGGATTCGATCAAGCGCTATTTGGTCGACAAATACAGCATCTCCGCGACCGACCTCGTCACGGTCGGCTACGGCAAGAGCAAGCTGAAGGACCCGGCCCAGCCGATGGCGGAAGTCAATCGTCGCGTGCAGGTCGTCAACATGGAAAACAAGACTACCGCATCGAAGTGACCACGACGTAATCCTTTGAAGTGACAAGTCGTGATGTGGTGTAAAGTCTCGCTTCCAGTGCGCGTCCCGCAGCCTTGCGGGACGCTGCTTTATTTCAGGGAAACGCTCTCCATGGGCCGCGCGCGGATGGCCGTGAGCCAGGCCAGGACGATCCGGCAATGAACCTCTCCCAATATCTCAAGCCAGCCGGAACGGTGATCTTCGTCGTCGCGCTCGGCGTCGGCTATTATCTGTTCGAGCACCGGCACCGCGCCGAGCCCAAGGAAACGCCGAGCGAGGCGCTGGTCATCGTGACCAAGTCGACCAATGCCTGCTTCTCCGACCTGGTCCGGGTGACCGGCTTCTTCGTGCCGCGCCGCGAAGCCGTGGTCGTCGCCGACCAGGAGGGATCCAGGGTCACCGACCTCTTCGTCACCGAAGGCACCCTCGTCACCGACAATCAGGAGCTGGCGCGCCTGACCGCACCGCCCCAGATTCCGGGCCAGCCGCCGCGGCCCGGCCCGCAAGGTCCGGTCTCGCTGAAGGCCTCTGCGCCGGGCCTCGTCACCGAGGTCCGCACCATCGTCGGCGCGCCGGCCTCGCCGCAGGCCGGCCCGATGTTCCGTATCGCCGTCAACAACGAGATCGAGCTGGACGCGCAGGTGCCCGCGGTGCACATGGCCAAGCTCAGCTCCGGCGCGACCGTGCGCATCAGCCGCGACGACGCGCCCGATTTGATCGGGCGGGTCAGGCTAGTCGCGCCCGAAATCGATCGCGCCACCCAGCTCGGCCGCGTGCGCATCAGCGTCACCAACAATCCCTCGCTGAAAGTCGGCGTGTTCGCCCGCGCCTCGATCGACGCCAAGCGAAGCTGCGGCGTCGCGGTTCCCAAGACCGCGATCGACCATCTCACCGTGCAGGTCGTCAAGAGCAACATTGTCGAGACGCGCAAGGTACGGGTCGGGCTGTCTTCGGACAGCGCGACGGAAATCCTGGAAGGCCTCAATGTCGGCGAGATCGTCGTCGCCGACGCCGGCTCTTCGCTGCATGACGGCGACCAGATCAAGACCATGTTCGCTGATGAACTCGATCGCACGCGGGTACGCTGATGGCTCTCAATATCTCGGCATGGTCGATCCGCAATCCGCTGCCGTCGGTCGTATTTTCCATCATCCTCCTGATCCTCGGCTGGGTGTCCTTCACCAAGCTCGCGGTGACGCGGCTACCCTCGGCCGACATTCCCGTGATCTCGGTCGCGGTATCGCAGTTCGGCGCGGCACCCGCCGAGCTCGAATCCCAGGTCACCAAGACGGTTGAAGACGCCGTCTCCGGTGTCGAAGGGGTCAGGCACATCACCTCGCAGATCACCGACGGCCTGTCGGTGACGACAATCCAGTTCGCGCTGGAAACCAACACCGACCGCGCGCTCAACGACGTCAAGGACGCGGTGACGCGCGTGCGCTCGAACCTGCCGCAGAACGTCACCGAGCCGCTGATCCAGCGCGTCGATGTCATCGGCCTGCCGATCGTCACCTATGCCGCGATCTCGCCCGGCAAGACGCCGGAGCAGCTCTCCTATTTCGTCGACGACGTGGTCAAGCGCGCGCTGCAAGGCGTGCGCGGCGTCGCCCAGGTCGAGCGCATCGGCGGTGTCGAGCGCGAGATCCTGGTCTCGCTCGATCCCGACCGTCTGCAGTCGATGGGGCTGACGGCCGTCAACGTCAGCCAGAGCCTGCGCGGCACCAATGTCGACGTCGCCGGCGGCCGCGCCGAGATCGGCAAGAACGACCAGGCGATCCGCACCCTCGCCGGCGCCAAGACGCTGAGCGATCTCGCCGGCACCATGATTCCGCTGTTCGGCGGCGGCGAGGTCCGGCTCGACGATCTCGGCACCGTCACCGACACCATCGCAGACCGCCGTACCTTCGCCCGCTTCAACGGCGAGCCGATCGTCGCGCTCGGCATCAAGCGCTCCAAGGGTGCCAGCGACGTGAAGGTCGCCGAGGCCGTGCAGAAGCGCATCGACACGCTCAAGGCCACTTATCCCGACGTCGACCTGAAGGTGATCGACACCTCGGTCGAATATACCAATGGCAATTACCACGCGGCGATCTCGACCCTGTTCGAAGGCGCCATCCTCGCCGTCGTCATCGTGCTGTTGTTCCTGCGCGACCTGCGCGCCACCATCATCGCCGCGATCTCGCTGCCGTTGTCGATCTTCCCGGCATTCTGGGCGATGGACCTGCTCGGCTTCTCGCTCAACCTCGTCAGCTTCCTCGCCATCACGCTGTCGACGGGTATTCTGGTCGACGACGCCATCGTCGAGATCGAGAACATCGTCAGGCACATGAACATGGGCAAGTCGCCCTATCGTGCCGCCCTGGAAGCCGCCGACGAGATCGGCCTCGCGGTGATCGCGATCTCGCTGACGATCATCGCAATCTTCGCGCCCGCGAGCTTCATGTCGGGCATCGCCGGACAGTTCTTCAAGCAGTTCGGCATCACCGTCTCGGTACAGGTGTTCTTCTCGCTGCTCGCGGCGCGCTTCGTCACGCCGGTGCTCGCCGCCTACTTCCTCAAACATAGCAATCACCAAGAGCCGCCGCCCGGCCGCGTGCTGCGGTCCTATCACAGGCTCGTGGCCTGGTCGGTGAAGCACTATTTCATTACGGTGCTGGTCGGCTTCGGCGTCTTCGCCGCCTCGATCTGGAGCATTACGCTGCTGCCGCAGGGTTTCCTGCCGGCGCAGGACAGCTCGCGCTCGTTGGTTGCGCTCGAGCTGCCGCCGGGCACGCAGCTCGCCTACACCGAAAAAGTCACCGAAGACATCGTGGCGCGCCTGCGCAAGCGGCCCGAGGTGAAGAGCATCTTCGTCGACGGCGGCCGCGTTCCACCGGGGACCCAGGAAGTCCGGCGCGCCGCCTTGATCATCAATTACACGCCCAAGGACAGCCGCGACATCACCCAGCGCGAGCTCGAATTCTCGATCAGCCAGGAGCTGGAGAACATTCCAGACATCCGCTTCTGGTTCCTCGACGAGAACGGCCTGCGCGCCATCTCGCTGGTCGTGACCGGCGCAGACGCCAACATCGTCAACAACGTCGCCAGCGAACTCGCGACGCAGATGAAGCGGATTCCCACCATCTCCAACGTGATCTCGGAAACCACGCTGGAGCGGCCCGAGCTGCGCGTCGAACCGCGCGCCGATCTCGCCGCACGGCTCGGCGTCTCGACCGAAAGCCTATCGCAGACCATCCGCGTCGCCACCATCGGCGACGTCGGCCCCGCGCTTGCCAAGTTCGACGTTGGCGACCGTCTGGTGCCGATCCGAGTGCAGCTCGAGGATGCCGCGCGCGGCAATCTGAAGACGCTCGAACAGTTGCGCGTGCCGCTCGGCGAGCACGGCGAGAAGGGCGGCGTGCCGCTGTCCGTCATCGCCGACGTCAAGCTCGACCAGGGTCCGACCAGCATCAACCGTTACGATCGCGAGCGACAGGCGACCGTCGCGGCCGATCTCGTCGGCTCCGCCGCGCTCGGCGACGCCACCAAGAAGATCTACGATCTGCCGGTCATGAAGAGCCGACCGAAGGGCGTGAAGGTCTCCCCCTCCGGCGACGCCGAAAGCCTGAACGAACTGTCCGAAGGCTTTGCCACCGCGATCACGGCGGGCCTGATGATGGTCTACGCCGTTCTGGTGCTGCTGTTCGGCACCTTCCTGCAGCCGATCACCATTCTGTTCTCGCTGCCGCTCTCGATCGGCGGCGCGATCGCGGCCCTGCTGATCACCGGCAAGCAGCTCACGACACCGGTGTGGATCGGCATCCTGATGCTGATGGGTATCGTCACCAAGAACGCGATCATGCTGGTGGAATTCGCCATCGAATCCATTCACGCCGGCACACCGCGCGAAGAAGCCATGATCGACGCAGGCATGAAACGCGCTCGCCCGATCGTGATGACCACGATCGCGATGGCCGCGGGCATGATGCCCAGCGCGCTCGCGGTCGGCGCGGGCGGCGAGTTCCGCTCGCCGATGGCGCTCGCGGTGATCGGTGGCCTGATCTTCTCGACCATCCTGTCGCTGGTGTTCGTGCCCGCGATGTTCATGGTGATGGACGATCTCGGCGCCCTGATCTGGCGCTTCGCCAAGCGGCTGGTCGTGCACAGCGAAGATGCGGAGGGCGCAAGTCATCACGGAGCTGCGCCGGCCGAAGCGAGGCCGCGGCCGAAGAACATCGTGCACCCTGCGGCGGAGTAGATGTGCACCAGCGTCAAGCACACGAGGCAGTTCAGCGAGCGCCATCCGAGAACCCGACATAGCGGAGGATCGTCTTCGCTACCAGGCATTCAGACGTACCGGTCGTGCTGTGCCGATCGAGGTCGTTAAAGCGTGGGTCGCGAGTTGAGACTCTTCTGACGAACTCCTTCGCCCCGATAGCGACCCAGCCTAACGGCCCCCCTACTCGTTGCGCGCGATCGCCGTCAGCTTGGTCATGTTCCGCAGCAGGATGCGGCCGCGCTGGAGATCGAGGATCGCTTCCTTGCGCCAGGCCTGAAGCTGGCGGTTGACGCTCTCGCGGGCGGCGCCGACGAAGACGCCGAGTTGCTCCTGCGAGATGTGCACCTCCGAGCCGAAATCGGCGGCGAGCGCGCAGAGGCGCCGCGCGAGGCGAACCGGCAGCGGCTGGAGCATGGACTCTTCCATGCGCTCGCTCTGCCAGCGGATGCGCTGGCAGAGCAGCGCGATGATCTTGATCCCGACTTTCGGCTCGCGTTCGAGGAAGGCGAGAAAGTCTTCGCGCCGCAGCACGAACAGCTCGCTGGCTTCGCCCGCGGTGGCGTCCGCAGTGCGGCTCTGGCCATCCAGCACCGCAACCTCGCCGAACAGGTCGCCGGGCCCCATGAAGTTCAGCGTCAGGCGGCTGCCGTCGGAGGCGCCGGTCTCGATACGGACCTGGCCTCGGCGCACGCCGAACAGCGCATCGCCTGGGTCGCCCTTCTGGAACAGCACCTCGCCATTCCCCAGATGCTGGGTGTGGCAGAGATTCGCCAGCCGCTGGAGTTCGTCTGCGCCGAGATCGGCGAACATCGCATTCATCTTGAGGATGACCGCAAATTCGGCCTGCTTGCTCATTTCAATATCCTTGTGAATTTCGTTGGCAAATCGCTTGGAACCATCAACATCAAGATCGCGTAAAACCGCGCCCGGGAAGTGTGCCATAAGTCACATAACTTTGCAGCACCCCCAGACTATTTTTACGTGCTTGGAGCCGCTTCCCGTCCCGGGATAAACTCAGGAGCCAAGGACGGGTGCAAATGACGGTCATGTGCCGGATTCGACGCCGATCGTCCGCCGCTGGAAAGTCGATATGAGAGCCGTGAAATTCGCCGGCGCGGCGGTGGCCGCAATCGTCATCGTGATCGCACTCCTGCTGGTGGTCGGGATCCCCTCGGGCTTCCTGAGTTCGACGATTGCCTCGCGTGTCGAGAGCGCGACCGGCTATCGCCTGTCGGTCGACGGCACCACTAGAATCAGTTTGTGGCCGACGCTGAACGTGACGCTGAACGACCTCACGCTTGCCGACCCCAAGGACCGCAGCGGCATCACGCGCCTGTCCATCGACAGCGTGCGGGCCGACATGTCGCTCTCAAGCGTCTGGTCGGGCCGCCCGAAGATCAGCGAGCTCGTCGTCACCCATCCCGTGCTCTACCAGCCGCTGCTGCGTGAGCGCCTGCCGAATGCCGGCGGCACGTCGAAGCCGGTCGCGCTCGATCTCGACGGCGCCGCCATCGATCGCATCAAGGTCACCGATGGCGAGATCGCATTCGCGCGCGTGCGCGATCGCGTCGAGAGCCGCATCAGCGCCGTCAATGCCGATGCGATCGTCGGCCGCGACCGCAAGTTCAACATCACCGGCACCGCACGGGTCGGCGAGCATCCGACCAAATTCGACATCAAGGCGACCACGCCAGCGCCGCCGGCCGACCGACCGACCATTCCGGTGGATTTCGCCATCGACATGCCGGACGTGCTGAAGTCCCGGCTCGCGGGCCATGCCGAGATGCGGCTGAGCGGCGATGTCGTGATGATCAACGGCCTGAATGGCACGCTCGGCGATGGCGCGTTCAATGGCTGGGCCTCGGTCGATATCGCGAGCAAGCCTCTCGTCAAGCTCGATCTCGACTTCCAGCGGCTCGCGATCCCGCTGGCGAAATCGCCGGAAGGCGCGTCCGGGCAGCCCTGGAGCGATGCGCCGATCGACGTCTCCGGGCTCAACTATGTCGATGCGCAGATCAGGATCTCCGCGCATGAGGCGGTGATCGGCGAGGCACGCCTCGCGCCGCTGGCGGTCGATGCAAAACTCGCCGGCGGCGTGCTGAAGGCCGGCACCGCCAATCTCGGCGCCTATGGCGGCCAGGTTACGGGCGAATTGATCCTGGATGCGACCAGCGGCGCGCCGAGCTTTGCCATGCATTCCGACCTCGCCGGCGTGCGCGCGCTGCCGCTGCTGCAGGGCCTCGCCGAATTCGACCGGATCGACGGCAAGCTGCAGGCCAAGCTCGCGCTGCGCAGCGCCGGCAGCAGCCAGCGCGCGCTGATGGCGAACATGCAGGGCACGGCCTTCGTCAATTTCCAGGACGGCGCCATTCGCGGCATCAACGTCGCACAGATGATCCGCTCGCTGACATCGGGCACGCTGTCCGGCTGGCAGGAAAACGGAGACAGCAGTCGGGAGCAGAGCACGGATTTGTCGCAGCTCTCGGCGTCGTTCCGGATCGACAAGGGCCAGGCGGTGACCACCGATCTCAACTTGACCGGACCGCTCGTCCGCGTGACCGGTGCCGGCACGATCGCACTCGACACCAAGATGATGGGCTTTCGCGTCGAGCCGAAACTGGTGATGACGACCGAAGGCCAGGGCCGCGCCGCCGAGCCGGTCGGCTTCGGCATTCCCGTGATGATCCAGGGCACCTGGTCGCAGCCGCGAATCTATCCCGACATGGCCGGCATGCTGGACAATCCGGACGCCGCCTATGCCAAGCTGCGCGAGATGGGCAGGGGGCTGTTCGGCGCTGATGGGGCCGGGCTCGGCAATATTTTGGGCAGCCTTGGTCTCGGGGGAGCCACCGCGCCGGGTGGCGGTAATGCCGCCGGCACTGCCAATCCGCAAAGCCAGCAGCCCGCCGGACAGAACAATTTGCTCAGCGGCCCCCTGGGGGAGGCGCTCGGCAATCTGATCCAGCAGGGACTTTCCGGTGGCGCGGGAAACGGCACCGGGACCGGGACTGCCACCGGCCGCAGCCGCAGCCTGCCTGCAGCGCCATCCGCACTGATGCCGCAAGCCTCGCCGGCGTCCCCCGCCCTGGAGGACCCGCCGGCGGCGCAGCAGGACAGCCAGCCGATGAACGACGTGCTGCGGCAGCTCTTTAATCGATGATTGCAGGACCAAAGCGCTGGACTCCAGCCCTCCCTTGCCAAGGCGATCCCCTTACATCGGCGTCCCCGGCCGCGGCTTCCTCCAAACGGATGAGACTGCGACAATTCACCATGCTTCCGCCTGCCAGCATCCAAGGGAGTAACCGAGGCCGGTAACCACGCCGGGTGCTCGGCCGTCCCTTGACCAGTCCCTTCACAGTCCCCTGGGACCAAATTGTGCTAGAAGGCTCGCAGGGTCCGTGCGGCCCGTAGCGCCGGCGCCGATGGCGGCGCGAGAGGATCGGGATGGCAGGAGCGAACGACAAGACACGGTTTCTGCGCGAGGGTCTGTTCGCCAAATACGTCGTCTCTCTCGTCGGCCTCGTCGTGTTCGTGCTCGCCGTCAACGGCGCGATGGAGAGCTGGATCTCCTACCGCGCCACCAAGACACAGCTGACCGACGGTCTCGAGGACAAGGCGCAGGCTGCCGCGCGGCGGATCGAGCAGTCGATCTCGGAGCTCGAGCGCCAGATCAGCTGGGTAACCCGGGCGAGCCAGGACACACTCGAGAAGCGCCGCGCCGACTACGCCCAACTGCTGCACCAGGTCTCGGTCGTCACTCAGCTGTTCCAGCTCAACGGCGACGGCCGCGAGGTGCTGCGCGTCTCGCGCCAGTCGACCACGACCGGCAGCAATGCCGACCTCTCCCGCGACATGCGCTTCACCGACACCGTCGCCCGCGGCGTCAGCTACGCGCCGGCCTGGTTCTCCGACCGGACGCCGTTCATGTCGATCTCGGTGGCGCATTCCGGTTTCAACGCCGGCGTCACCGTGGCCGAGCTCGACCTCAGCTTTCTCTCCGAGTACCTCACCGACGCCCAGGTCGGCAAAGCCGCCTTCGCCTATGTGGTTGATCCGCGCGGCCGCGTGCTGGCGACGTCCTCGAAAGGCCCCGAGATCGGTAAGGATTTGTCGAAGCTGCCGCAGGTTGCGGCCGCGGTCGCACCGGGCCACGAGCCCGACAATTCGGGCACCGACTTCAACGGCCATGCGGTGATGAGCGCCGCGAGCACCGTGCCGAAGCTCGGCTGGAGCGTGATGTTCGAGCAGCCGGCCACGCAGGCCTTGATGCCGATCCGCGACCAGCTGGTGCGCATTGCGCTTTTGATCGGCATGGGCCTGCTGGTCGCAATCCTTGCCGGCACGCTTCTGGCGCGCCGCATGATCATCCCGATCACGGCGCTACGCGACGGCGCGCACAAGCTCGGCGAGGGCGATTTCAGCCATCGCATCGAGGTGCACACCGCGGACGAGCTGGAAGATCTCGCCGGCCAGTTCAACCGCATGGCCGACCAGATCCAGGAGACCTATTCGGACTTGGAGACCAAGGTCGAGGAGCGCACCCGCGATCTCGCGCAGTCGATCAACGAGCTCAAGGTGCTGGAAGAGGTCGGCCGCGCGGTCGCAGCCTCGCTCGATCTCAACGCCGTGCTGCCGACGATCGCCGCGCGCGCGATCGAGATCACCCATGCCGACGCGGTGCTGATCTACGGCTATGACGCGCAGGCGCGCCGCTTCAATCTGGTCGAGGCCAACGGCATCGACAAATCCGCCGACGGCGCCCATGTCACGATCGACGAAGGCCAGGATATCCTGAGCGATGCGGCCGGGAGCGGCGAACCGATCGCGCTACCCGATCTCGACCAGGCCTCCGAGCAGCCGCTGCGCGACGTCGCGATCGAAGCCGGCTTCCATTCGGTGCTGGTGGTGCCGCTGGTCGACCAGCAGGGCACGCTCGGCTCGCTGGTGGTGCTGCGCCGCGCCAGCGGCGAGTTCGCCGCCAGCATCATCGGCCTGATGCGCACGTTCGCCAACCAGGCCGTGCTGGCGATGCGCAATGCGCGGCTGTTCACCGAGGTCGACCACAAGGGCCGCGAACTCGCGGCTGCGCACGAAACCGTGCAGCAGCAGGCCGCAAAGCTCCAGGAGCAGACCGAGCAGCTGCGCAACTGGAATCGCTCCCTGGAAGAGCGGGTCGAGAAGCAGTTGGGAGAGATCGGCCGCATCAAGCGGCTCGAACGTTTCCTCGCGCCGCAAGTCGCGCAACTGATCGCCTCGTCCGACGGCCACGATGCGCTGCTCGACAGCCATCGCCGCGAGGTCACCGTCGTGTTCTGCGATTTGCGCGGCTTCACCTCGTTCACCGAGGCGACCGAGCCGGAAGAGGCGATGAACGTGCTGCGCGAATATCACGCCGCGCTCGGCGAGCTGATCCACCGCTATGAAGGCACGCTCGACCGCTTTGCCGGCGACGGCGTGATGATCCTGTTCAATGCGCCGATTCAGTTCGCCGACCATACCAAGCGCGCCGTGAAGATGGCGGTCGAGATGCGCGACACGATCGGCAAGCTGACCGAGAAATGGAAGAACCGCGGCCACTCGCTCGGCTTCGGCGTCGGCGTCGCCATGGGCTACGCCACGCTCGGCCAGATCGGCTTCGAGCAGCGGCTGGAATATGCCGCGATCGGCAGCGTCACGAATCTCTCCTCCCGCCTCTGCGACGAAGCCAAGGCCGGCCAGGTCGTCGTCAGCCGCCGCGTCTACGGCATGGTCGAGCCCTGGGTCGAAGCCCGCGCGCTCGACGATCTCGTGCTCAAGGGCTTCAACCACCCCGTGCTCGCGATGGAGATCCTGTCGTGGCGCGAGGAGGTGGAGAGCGTGGTGGATGCCGCCGCGGCAAGGCGAAGAGGGTAGCCACAACAAAAAACTGCGAAAACAACCCCATGCACAGTAGCAGGGGCCTGCAAGATCAATGACTTACGCGGGCACGGAATTGGCTGGAGGCGGTGCGGTTGATCACACCCCGCGCTTCGGCCCGATCGCCTCGAAGCCGGCCTTCTGCTCGTCGCTTAAGTCAGCTTCGAAATCGTCGAGCGCGTCACTGACGCCGTTCACCGCTTGCAGCATCGTCTGCAGCCGCGCCTTCACGGCGGTGAGGCGTGCCTGTGGTGTCGGTGGGGCCTGTGACGGACAGGCGCTGAGCGTTTCCATGGTGCGCAGTGTGGTGTCCTGGAGCACGTCGAGGCGGGCGCGGGCGGTGTCGTCGAGCTTGAGCGTGGAGGCGATCTCGGCCGCGGGCCATTGCTGCTGCACGAGCTGCTCGTATTGGCGCTGCAGCTTCTCGTCGTAGCGGGGATCGCTGTCCGCCTGGCAGGCCGACGCCGCCTCGGGATTCTTTTGCTGGATCGACGCGAGCGCGGCGCGGCGCTCCTTGGCCAGGCCATCGAGCTTGGCCTTCTGGTCGTCGTCGAGGAGGTCGAGGAATTTTGCGAGCGAAGGTGCGACGGCGTCCGTTGCCTTGATCATGGCCTCGATGCGCTCGCGCATCAGGCCGAGGCGCTCGATGGCCATCGCGGGGACCTGCGTCGGACAGGCGGCGCGGATGGTGTCGCGCGCGGATGCCCACGCGGTGGCGAGCTCGTCGAGCGCTGTGCGCTGCAATTCATTCGGCTGCACGGCAGCGGCGATGCGATCGACCGGCAGGCCGCCGGTGTCGCTGGCATCGCAGACAGTCTCTGCGGTCGGGACCCGCCGTCCGCGCCGGCCCTGCGGCGTGGTGTAGGCCGCAAGCTCGGTGGCCGCATAGGGCGCGAAGATCGCGGCATAGATGTCGCCATAGCCGTAGAGCGAGAGGCTGGTCGTATCGCCGAGGATGATCGCGGTGGTGAGATCGTCATGCGCGAATGGCCAGAACACCGGGCCGACCCAGCCGTAGCTGCCGTCGGGATGGCGCCACCAGCCCTGCGGACGACGGCCGCCACGCCAGCCCGACAGCGCAGCTTGCGCGGTCATCGCCGCACGGAGCACGTATGGATTCGCAGGCTGGCCGCGCTCTGCGCCGCGAGGATCTTGCGACCTCAACGCTGCGGAGCGGTATCGGCTGCCCCGCACCGCCATGCGGGCATGGCGCAAGCGAGACATGCCGATCATGTGGCCGACGGCAAAGCGCGCAACACCGAGCGGGCCGCCGCGGAAGCCGAACTGCGCCTCGGCGCGACCTGGCAACAGCACGGCCAGAATCACGAGGGTTACGCCTGATAGCGCCAGCCCCAGCCTTGGCCTGAGTGCCAAGCGTGATCTCGACATGACCACTGACCTGTCCACCTTGGCCCTCCTCCGGCGCCAAGCGCACATCGCGTCGCATCACCATGACGCGCGAGGGAACCAAATGTTCCGGAAGCGTACAGGGCAAAGCGTCGCAACGCGCCCCGGCAGAGCCGATGCGGTGTTACTCCGCCTTTTGCGGCAGCACGAAGGTTTGGCCGGGATAGATCAAATTGGGATTGTGGATCTTGGCGCGGTTGGCGTTGTAGATCACCGCAAAGCGGGCGCCGTCGCCGTAAGCGAGCCGGCTGAGCGCCCACAGGCTGTCGCCGCGAGAGATCACCCGGCTGCCGCCTGTTTCCGCCGCTGCTCCGCTGACGGCGTCCGCCGGCGAGGCCGATGCAACGGTCGTGGCCGCGGGCGCCCGCGCCATGACCCCCGATCCGCCCTTCGGTTTCGGTGCGCCCATCAATCTCGGCCGGGCTGCGGGCCTGTCCGACACCGATGCCACGACATCCGACTTGTCGTCGGGCTTCTCGGCCTTCGCCTCTTGTTTCGCCTCTTGCCGCGCGACCGGTGCAGGGCGAGCGGGCGGCGGTGCGGCTTCGGCGATGACGACCGGCATGCTGCGGCCGGATTGCGTGACGGTGCCGTCAGGCGATTTCGCCCGCAAGGTCAGCTCGTAGGAACCGGCGGGAAGCTGCGGCGGCGTCATCACGAATTGGCCCGACGCATCCGCCACGACTGTGTCGATCGGCTTGCCGTCGCGCAGCAGCTCGACCTTGGCACCCGGCGTCGCCCGGCCCGCGATCACCGCCGCCTCGCCGTGATCGTCGACGCGTGCAACGTCGAAGCGGGGGCCGGTATCCGCAATCGCCGGCGGCGGCTTGACCGGTGCAAGATCGGCAAGCGCGGCCGTGACCTGCTTTTGCGTCTCGGCCAGCGCACCCGCCTTCGTTTCAGCGGGGGACGCGGCCGGCACCGGCGGCGCGCTTGCGGCCAGCTTGGGCTCTTCCGGCTTGAGTTCCGGCTTGAGTTCCGGCTTGGGTTCGACCTTCTGTTCGACCTTGGCCTCCGGCTTGGCGGCGACCACGGAATCGGTCTTGGCCCCGATCGGCAGCATGCGACGCAGCTCGGTGGGGCCGATCACCAGCACGGTGCCGCCCACCGCGAGCAGACAGAATGCAATGAAGGCCTTGGTCGCGGTCACCATCGGAAACGAACCTTGATCAGGAAGAACCTAGCAAATCAATCGAGCCGGCAAGGTGCGCCGTTTTGGCCACGGCAGCAAGACGGTCGATGGGATGATGCGCCGGCACGCCGGGATGAGCCGGCGCACCCCCGCCGGCGTCAAATGATCGAGGCCGCATCGCGGCATTTTTCTTGAGGAATTTTTTCCGTGACCGCATTTTGCCGTCCCGCACAATGGCTGGTGGTTGCCCTCATCCTGGCCGCAACTCCGGCGCTCGCCGCTTCCGGCCCGCCGTCTGGCTTCGCTCTCACTGACGATGCCGATCTAGCCTTCACCTCGCCCGACAAAGCCACCAAGATCGAGCAGTACATGAAGGACAGCGGAGATTTCGACGTCAAATGGCAGGCCTGGGCGAGGCGTGGCGACCAGATGACGGAGCTGAAGCCCGAGCAGGGCTACGGCGCCGGCTTCCGCTTCACCCCCGACTCGCAATGGCTGGTGCGGATGCAGAAGACCGGCTCCGGCGAGCAGGACCTCTATCTCTACCATGTCGACAAAGGCGCCTTCGTCAGCGTGACGAAGACCTCGTTCAGCGATCTGGCCTGGGCCTATTTCCACAGCCGGCCGGACACGGGGAAGATGAAGCTCGACTACCACATCTCGGCCAATCTCGTGAAAGGCACCGAAGAGGCCTATCGCGGGCTTGGCGTGCACTGGCCGGACAACCGTTACCTTGTGATCTCGGGCGAAATGGACAAGCACCCGAAGAACGTCGCCGTGAAGGGATTGGCCGACTGGCGCTGCCGCTATGATCTCAAGACCGGGACCTTCGACGTGCCGGCGATGTTCGCCAAGACCAATGCGGAAGCGTTGCGATGGGAAATCCGACGCTGAGGGAACCATGGCCCCGCACCTTCAGACAAGCGATGGAACCAACCCTCTGATTCCATTCCGATTCATGTTTTCCTAACCCTCACTGGTAACGTGGTCTTGTCGGTTTTGCCGCATCTTGCATCCCACGGGAGGGCTGCATGGGCACATCGATCCGATGGAGCGCGCGCATGCGCGCGTTGCTGCGCCGTTGGCGCGGCGCGCCGCTGACATGGCTGATCGCAGGGGGCTTCGTGCTGATGGCCGCAATGGCGATCGGCACCGCGCTCACCGTCGACCGCTTCCGGCAGAATGCGATCGAAAGCGGCCGCGACAGCGTGGAGAGCGCGGTCCGGTTGCTCGCGCGCCATTTCGACCGCGAGTTCGAGGACTTCGCGGTGCTGCAGAAGAGCATCATCGCCGAGCTCGAAAGCCATGGTATCGACTCCGCCGACGTCTTCCGCAGCGAGATGGGCACGCTCGCTGTGCACGAGGCGCTGCGCGCCAAAGCCAGCGGCTGGTCGGACGTCGCCGGCGCCAACGTGTTCGACGCCAAGGGCGTGCTGATCAACTCGTCGCGGCGCTGGCCGGTCGCCGATGTTTCAGTTGCCGACCGCGGCTATTTCAATCGCCTCAAGAACGATCCGGCGTCGCAGGAAGAGATCGAGGTCGTGCCGGGACGGTTGGGCAGCGGACCGGCGATCGTGTTCGCGCGCCGCGTCTCCGGTCCCCACGGCGAATTCCTTGGGCTGGTCTCGCGCGCGATCACGCCCGACCAGCTCGAATCCTTCTTCGCCTCGAGCGGGCTCGGCGAGGATTCCTCGATCGCGATGCACCACCAGAACGGCCAGCTGCTGGCGCGCATTCCGCATGTGGAGGCGATGATCGGGCAGAATTTCCGCAACGGCACGCGCGAGCAGATGGCGGTGTTCGAGCGCACCTTCGTCACGACCCAGCTCGCAAGCCCGATCGACGGCAAGGATCGCATCGTCGCCGCACGCCTCCTGACCGGCGAGCCGCTGGTGGTGGTTGCGACCAAGTCGCTGGATGCGACGCTGGCAACATGGCACACGCAGACCAAATTCTTCGTGACCGTCGCCGTGCTGTCGATCGGCCTGCTCGTGCTGACGCTTTATTCCATCTTCCGCCAGATGACGCGCCGGCTCGCCGTGGAGAAGCAGCAGCTCGACACCGCGATGAACACGATGACGCAGGGCTTGCTGATGTTCGACCAGGACCAGCGGCTGATCGTCTGCAACCGCCGCTACATCGAGATGTACGGGCTGTCGGCCGAATTGGTGAAGCCCGGCGCGTATTTCCGCGACGTGATTCAGCATCGCCATGACACCGGCTCGTTCGACGGCGACGTCGATTCCTATTGCGACGGCATTCTGGGCAGCGTCGGCCAGACCCACAGCGCGATAGTCGAGACCTCCGATGGCCGCCTGATCGAGATCAAGAACCAGCCCGGCGCCGGCGGCGGCTGGCTCGCGACCCATGACGACGTCACCGAGCGCATCCGCGCCGACGAGCGCATCGCGCATATGGCGCATTACGACGCCCTCACCGACCTGCCCAACCGCGTGCTGATGCGCGGCCATCTGGAGCGGCGCGTCGCCGAGCTTGCCCAGGGCAAGCCGTTCGCGATCCTCTATATCGACGTCGACGAGTTCAAGGGCGTCAACGATTCGCTGGGCCACGAGGTCGGCGACGAGCTGCTGCGCCAGGTCGCGAACCGCCTGCGCGCCTGCGTCAGCGGCAGCGACATGGTCGCACGGCTGGGCGGCGACGAATTCGCCATCGTCAAGGCCGGCAGCCGCGACGAGGCCGAGCTGACGGCTCTCGCCGAGCAGATCCTGAAGGCGCTGCGCGCCCCCGTGGACTGCAACGGCCAGGAAATCCCGACCGATGCCAGCATTGGCATCGCGATCGCCCCCGACCATGGCGACAATCTCGACGATCTGCTCAAGCGCGCGGATCTCGCGATGTATGCGGCGAAATCCGAGGGCCGCCGCACGTTCCGTATCTTCGCGCCCGAATACGACGCCAAGGCGCGGCTGCGCCGCCAGCTCGAGTTCGATCTGCGGCAGGCGCTGGCCCGCGGCGAGTTCGAGGTGCACTACCAGCCGCTGGTCGATCTCGCGGCCAATGTCGTCACCGGCTGCGAAGCGCTTCTGCGCTGGCACCATCCGGAACGCGGCATGGTCTCGCCCGCCGACTTCATCCCGGTTGCGGAAGAGACCGGATTGATCGGCGAGATCGGCGAATGGGTGCTGAGGCAGGCCTGCCTCGAGGCGGCCTCCTGGCCCGGCGACATCCACATCGCGGTCAACGTCTCACCGGTGCAGTTCCGCTCGCGGACGCTGGCGCTGAAGGTCGCAGCCGCACTCGCCGAGTCGGGTCTCGCGCCCGGACGGCTCGAGCTCGAGATCACCGAGACGGTCCTGATCCGCGACGACCAGGAGGCGCTGACGATCCTGCAGCAGCTGCGCGAGCTCGGCGTGCGCATCGCGCTCGACGATTTCGGCACTGGTTATTCGTCGCTGAGCTATTTGCATCGTTTCCCGTTCGACAAGATCAAGATCGACCGCAGCTTCATCAGCGACATCGGTCAGTCGGAAGATTCCTCGCCGATCGTGCAGGCGGTGGTGCACATGGCCGCCGCCCGTCACATGGCGACGACCGCGGAAGGCGTCGAGACCGAAGCGCAGCGCGCGGTGCTGCTCCAGCTCGGATGCAGCCAGATGCAGGGCTGGCTGTTCAGCCCGGCCGTGCCGGCCGCGAAACTGAAGCAGCTGTTGTCGGCGCAGGCGGCCGCGGCCTAGCGGCGCACTGCCGCACGCTTTGTCATCAACATCTCTGTCCACTCCCGCCCGCCGTGCGTTCGCGAAAGCGCCGGCCGGCTTGGAGCAGGATCGGACAAAACATGGCGGGTTCAGGAAATACGCCCGGCAGCCACGGCGCCTAGAACACGCGCCGTTCCGTACAAATACGGACGACTGATCGAAAGCCCGAGCTGATCAGCAGGAGCCACATCATGACCGGGAACACTGCACTCATGCGCAATCCCTCGCACAAGGGCTTGCCGCCCGCACCCGACGTACAGCCTGTCGATCGCTCGACGTCCGAGCGGCGCGCCGCCGACGCGGAGATGGCGCGCGTGCTCAGAACCGAGCCGTTTCGCATGGCCTTGGACTCCTCCGGCGCGGGGATCGCGCATTGGAAACATGATGCGCTGCACGACGTCGTCGAGCCCATGCGCCACCACGTGATCATGGCGCATAAAGGCGTGATGCAGCGCATGGAGCGGCGCTCGGGAAAATCGATCGCGATCGGCACGTTTCGTCCGGGGGTCGTGAACATCGTTCCGGAAGGGTCGAGCTCCCGATGGGACATTCCGAAGCCCGTCGACGTCGTGCAGCTTTACCTTCCCGACGCAACGCTGCAGCGCGTCGCTGGCGAGGCCGGGACCGCCGGGACCGCCGAATTGATTGAGCGAACGGCGCATCCCGACACCATCACGTCCCGACTGCTCCTGAGCGCCGCGGATTCGCTGGAGGGCCATGGCGTCCTTGATGCGCTGTTCCGGCATCAGCTCACGGATCTTCTGGCCACGCGCCTTTTGGCTGCGCATGCAGGCTCGCCAACCACGTTCCAGCCGACCATGGGCGGGCTGGCGCCGAAGGTCCTGCTCCGTGCGATCGAACGATTGCGCTGCGATAGCGAAGCGGACGTCTCGCTCGATGCGCTGGCGTCCGATGCCGGACTGTCGCGCTTCCATTTCTGCCGCTCCTTCAAGGAGAGCACCGGGCTATCGCCGCATGCCTGGCTGCGTCAGCACCGGCTCGAGCAGGCCATGAACATGTTGCGGGAGAGCGACGAATCGATCGTCTCGGTCGCCGCGGCGCTTGGTTACTCCTCGCAAACGGCCTTCGCCGCAGCATTCAAGAAGCTGACGGGCGAGACGCCGAGCGATTGGCGCAGGCGTATGCGTTAGCAGCAATCTCTCGACAGCGACGGCAATCGCGCTGGGGCAACGGCAAATCGGGTCAGCTACATCATCTCCATGTCCAGACCAATCGAGGGAGACCAAAGATGACCTGGAAAAACTTCGTCAGCCGACGGCTGATTGCCTCACGCCGCCGAAGCCTCGCGACCGCAACCCTGTACGGACTCTCGCTGGCCGTTCGCTTCACGTCGGCGACGGGCGAGGAAGTGGAAATTCCGGCTTACACCATGCACCCGGCACAACCGCCCGTTTCCATCATGATCCGAAATGGCGCCGGCCTTCCCTATCAGGACTGGAGTCGAAGTGAGCTTCAGCCCGTCGTCTTAGGTTACGGCCGGCCACCGAATTCGCTGCAGGCACGCTGCATCGCGCCCTGAGGCCAGCCATCCAACCCACCCCACGCGCCGACGCCGGACGCTGTTCTCAACGCAGCAGCGCGGTCGCGCGCGGTCTTTCGAACAGCAACCAAGGAGAAAATTCATGCGACTCGTCATCATCGGGGCCGGCTTCGCCGGCATGTACGCCGCGCTTTCCGCAGCCCGGCTGCGCGACATCCGGGGCGCCTCGCCGCAAGATCTGCAGATCGCGCTCGTTTCACCGGAGCCGACGCTGGTGGTCCGTCCGCGGCTCTACGAGTCGAAGCCGGAAACCGTGACGGCCCCGCTGCTCGACGTCCTCGAGGCGATCGACGTCGACTACATCCAGGGCAGCGCCGAGACGATCAACACCGAGGCCCGAACGGTGCAGATCGCGCCCGCGAAGGGCCCGCGAAAGACGCTGTCCTACGACCGCCTGGTCGTGACCACCGGCAGCCGGCTCTTCCGTCCGAACATTCCGGGCCTCGCCGAGCACGGCTTCAGCGTCGATTCGCTCGACGATGCCGTTGCGCTCGACAAGCATCTGCATGGCCTCGCGGAGCGGCCTGCCGTGAACGGACGCGACACGGTCGTCGTCGCCGGCGGCGGCTTCACCGGGATCGAAGCGGCCACCGAAATACCGACGCGGCTGCGCGAAATCCTAGGCCCCAATGCCAGGACTCGCGTCGTCATCGTCGATCGCAACACTGCGATCGCACCCGACATGGGTGCAGGCGCCCGCCCCGTCATCGAGGAAGCCTTGCGCAAGATTGGCGTCGAGACACGGCTCGGTGCCGGCGTCGCCGCGCTCGACGAGAGCGGCGTCACCCTGTCCAGCGGTGAGCACATCGAAACCGCGACGGTGATCTGGGCGGCGGGCATGCGTGCAGCGCCGCTGACCGGGCAGATTCCCGCCGAGCGCGACAATTTCGGACGGTTGCTGGTCGATCGCTGCTTGCAGGTGCCAGGCGTTCAGGGTGTCTTCGCGGCCGGCGACGCAGCACGCGCCGCCTGCGACGACGAGGGCAATTACGCACTGATGTCGTGCCAGCACGCCACGCGGATGGGCGCCTTTGCCGGCAACAATGCCGCGGCCGAATTGCTCGGCGTTCCGACCAAGCCCTACCACCAGAAGGCCTACGTCACCTGCCTCGACCTCGGCGAAGCCGGCGCGCTGTTCACACGCGGCTGGGAGCGCAAGGTCGAGCTGGTCGGCGATGTCGCCAAGAAGACCAAGCGTGAGATCAACACCGTCTGGATCTATCCGCCGAAGGCGGAGCGCGCCCTGGCGCTCGCGTCGGCCGATCCGGAACGCGTGACCGAAGTCTAGACGCCTCACGTGATGATGGCCGCGCTCCCGCGGGGCGCGCGGCCCGCCACAGCACCGACCATTCAGGAACCCACAGCATGAACCAGCAGATCCGCAACGTCGCCTTCGCGATGCCGCTGACGAATCCGGCTTTCCCGCCCGGCCCGTATCGCTTCATCAACCGCGAATATTTCATCATCCAGTACCGGACCGACCCGGAGGCGTTGCGCCGGATCGTGCCGGAGCCGCTGGAGCTGACCGAGCCTGTGGTGAATTACGAATTCATTCGCATGCCTGATTCCACCGGCTTCGGCGACTACACGGAAAGCGGCCAGATCATCCCGGTGTCCTTCCGCGGCCAGACCGGCAGCTTCGTCCACCAGATGTTCCTCAACGATCATCCGCCGATCGCCGGCGGCCGCGAGCTGTGGGGCTTTCCCAAGAAGCTGGCCCAGCCGAAGCTGGCCGTCGAGACCGATACCCTGGTCGGCACGCTCGACTACGGCTCGGTGCGCATCGCCACCGGCACTATGGGCTACAAGCATCGCGCCCTCGATCTTTCCACCGAAGCACGAAAGCTCATCGCTCCCAATTTTCTGTTGAAGATCATTCCGCATGTCGACGGCACCGCGCGCATTTGCGAACTGGTGCGCTTCCATCTCGAGGACGTGACGGTGAAGGGCGCATGGACGGGGCCCGCCGCGCTCGATCTCTTCTCCCACGCGCTCGCACCGGTCGCCGAGCTGCCGGTTCTTCAGGTGCTCTCGGCCAAGCATATCGTTGCCGATCTGACGCTCGGATTAGGCACCGTGGTGCACGACTATCTGGAGCGGTCCGCGGCGGCGCGATCGCGTGGAGCCGGATCTGAAATCCTGACCGAAACACACGCGGGCTGACCGAACAGGTCGCATTGCAAGGAGTAGTCACCATGTTCAACGTGACACGCGAACAAATCGATTCCGCACGACCGATCAATCCGCTGCCCTACGATGTCGTTGCGCTGGTGCTGCAGGGCGGCGGCGCGCTCGGGGCCTACCAGGCCGGCGTCTACGAAGGCTTGCACGAGGCCGGGATCCGGCCGAACTGGCTGGCGGGCATCTCGATCGGCGCGCTCAACGCCGCGATCATCGCGGGCTCCCCGGAAGACGAGCGCGTGGCACGGCTGCGCGAGTTCTGGGAGACGATCTGCGCAACCCCGGTGGAATGGCCTGCCGGCGAGGGACTGGCCGGTGCGCTACCGTTCGCGTTCGACTTCAACTCACTGCACAACACGCTTGCCGCGATGCGCGCGCTGTTCCAGGGCCAGCCCGGCTTCTTCAGGCCGCGCTTCCCCTCGCCCCTGTGGTCGCCCTTCTCCGGCGACGCGTCGACCAGCTTCTATGACACGGCGCCGTTGCAACGGACGCTGGAACAGCTCGTCGATTTCGACCGGCTGAACTCGGGCGAAGTGCGTGTCAGCGTCGGCGCGGTCAACGTCCGCACCGGCAATCTCACCTATTTCGACACAGCCGAGCGGCGGCTCGGTCCGAAACACTTCATGGCTTCGGGCGCGCTGCCGCCCGGATTTCCCGCCGTCGAAATCGACTCCGAGCACTACTGGGATGGTGGCGTGGTCTCCAACACGCCTCTCTCTCGCGTCCTGTCGGGCGATGCGAAAGACACGCTGACGTTCCAGATCGATCTCTGGTCGGCGCGGGGCCGCGTGCCGCACGACATGATGGAGGTGTCGAGCCGGCAGAAGGACATTCAGTATTCCAGTCGTACCCGCGCCGTCACCGACCAGGCGCTACGGATGCAGGAGATGCGGCAGGCGCTGCAGCGGACGATCGACAGATTGCCGGACGCCGCAAGAAACGATCCCGAAATGCGCGCCATCGCCGAGCTCGCCCGTCACCGGTCCCACAACATCATCCACCTGATCTACCAGTCCAAGCTCCACGAAGGTCACTCCAAGGATTACGAGTTCGGACCGAAAGCGATGCGCGCGCACTGGCAAAGTGGACGGGACGACATCCGCCGCACGTTGGCCGACGGACGGCGCCTCGAGCCGCCGCCTTCCGAACTCGGCATCGTCACCCACGACATTCACCGCCGCGATTGACCTCGCCGGCAACCATCATCGAAAGGAGTTTTTCATGTTGAAAGGCAAAGTAGCGATCGTCACCGGATCGACCAGCGGCATTGGCCTCGGGATCGCAAGAGAGCTGGCCAGGCTCGGCGCCGATATCGTCCTGAACGGTTTTGGAGATCCGGGGGAGATCGAGAAGATCCGCAGCGGCATCGAACGCGAGGACGGCGTCCGCGTCGCGTATGACGGCGCCGACATGTCTGATGGTGAGGCCGTGCGCGGAATGATCGCGGCAACCATCGAGAACTTTGGACGGCTCGACATCCTCGTCAACAATGCCGGCATCCAGTTCACCGCACCGGTCGAGGCGTTTCCGCCCGCCAAGTGGAAGGCCATTCTCGACATCAACCTGTCGGCCGCATTTCACGGCATCGCTTCGGCCGTGCCCCAGATGAAAAAGCAGCGATGGGGTCGCATCGTCAACATCGCTTCCACGCATGGTCTCGTCGCATCCACCCACAAGGCAGCCTATGTCGCGGCCAAGCATGGCCTCGTCGGCCTCACCAAGGTGGTAGGCCTCGAAACCGCCGGCAGCGGCGTCACTTGCAACGCGGTCTGTCCCGGCTGGGTGCGCACGCCGCTCGTGGAGAAACAGATTAGCGACATCGCGGCGGAGAAAGGCATCAGCCAGAAGCAAGCGGCCGAAGAGCTTCTCTCCGAAAAACAGCCATCGCTGGACTTCGCCTCCCCTAAGCAGATCGGTGGCACCGTCGCCTTCTTGTGCTCGGCCGCGGCCGACCAGATCACGGGGACGACGATCTCCGTCGATGGCGGCTGGACCGCGCAATGAGCGCGTGACGAGCCTCTAACTCACCAAGCGATGACGGCCGCGCTCTCGCTGGCGGCGCGGCCTGCTCAACCAGGACCAGCCAGAGTCAACACCAACCAAGTGCCTCAACCTTGAAACAGGAGACCAACATGAATCTGCACAACACCTCATATCCCGTGTCATCGGGACCCGAAGAGCTCGTTCCGTCGCGCTACGCACTGAAGATCGGCGAGATCGACGTGCTGGTGGTCAGCGACGGCGTGCTGCCGCTGCCGACCAAGATGCTCGCGCACAACGCCGACCCGGCGGTGCGGGCGACCTGGCTGCACGACATGTTCCTGCCGCAGGACGCTTTCGACTGGGCGCTGAACGCCGTCATGGTTCGCAGCGGCGGCAAGACCATCCTCATCGACGCCGGACTGGGTTCGGATCCGAACCTGAACTTGCCGCGCGCCGGGCAGTTGATCAGGCGACTGGCGGCCGCCGGCATCGATCTTTCGGCGGTGACCGATCTGGTGCTGACTCATCTGCACATGGACCACATTGGCGGCCTGCTGGTCGACGGCGTGAAGCAGCAGCTGCGCAAGGACCTGCGGATCCACGTCGCGGCCGCCGAGGTCAAGTTCTGGGAAAAGCCGGATTTCTCCCGCACTGCCATGCCGGAAGGCTTTCCGGACGCGCTTCGATCGACCGCCAAGCAGTTCCTGAAGGAGTACGGCAATAAGCTGAGGCTGTTCGATGACGAGCACGAGATTGCACCTGGCGTCATCGCCCGTCGCACCGGCGGTCACACCCCCGGACATAGCGTGGTTCGCATGGCGTCCGGCGATGACGCGCTGACATTCGCCGGCGACGCCGTGTTTGCCGTCGGGTTCGAGCAACCCGACTGGTTTAACGGGTTCGAACACGACCCCGAGGAGGCCGCGCGCGTTCGCATCCGTCTGTTGCGACAGCTTGCCGAGACCGGGGAAATGCTGGTGGCCACGCACCTGCCGTTCCCGTCCGTGGGCCGGGTGGCAGCCGACGGCGACGCCTTCCGTTGGGTGCCGGTGTTCTGGGACTACTGACCGCTTGCCGGGTTGGAGCTGAAGCAGGGCGCGGACTCGATAAGTCCGCGCCCTTGAAAATAGGATCAAACATCGACCCTCGCGGTTATCGCCCCGCTGAGACGGCTGGAACCGGTCGGCGGCGCCAGCCAGCATTGCGTCCGTGCAGCGCAGGCGGCTCCTCGTCTGCGTTCGTGCGCGCGCGAGATCGAGCGAGGCGACATGGCGATCGCGGCATTCAGGATGATCACTCTCGTGGCGGTTGCCGCCATGATCGGCCCATCCGTGCAGGCCCGCGACGACGGTCGCTACGCGAACTCGCCCCTCAAGGGCTGGTTCGAGAGCCTGCGCAGCAAGGGCGGCGGTCCCTGCTGTGCCGATGCCGATGGCACGGCGCTGGACGATGTCGACTGGGACACCAGCAACGGACATTATCGCGTGAGACTCCTGGGCGACTGGATCGAGGTGCCCGACGACGCCGTGATCACCGAGCCAAACCGCGTCGGCCGCACCATGGTCTGGCCGTATTACGTCAACGGCCGCGCCATGATCCGCTGCTTCATGCCCGGCAGCATGATTTGAGGTCTCAACCTTCGTCCCGTCTCGGCGCAGCATGCGATGATGCGCCGTCAAACCGGCCGGCGCGGGCTCACTTGACCTGCTTGGCCGCGTGGATCTCGACGAACTCGGAGTCGGGATGGGCGACGATGGTGGCGAACATGATGCCGCTGATGATGAGCGACCAGGCGGTGTCCCAATAAATCCAAAACACGTGCCAGCCTCCGTTTCGATCTGCTCCGCCGCGGGATCAGGGTAACGGCAAGACGAGGCTGCCGTTCCCGGTGCGAGTGCAGCGCGGGCGAGATGCTATTTTGGTTTGGTCGGCGCGGAGTTGGGATCGGTTTGGCCGGTGTGGCGCTTTGCCACGACGTCCTCATCGCGCTCGCCCTGACGCGGGCGCGGCGGCGACTTGGGCTGGCCGGCCTGACCGCCATGCTTGCCGCCCATGTCGGGCTTACCTTCGAGATCGTTTTCACGGGGCATGCCGGTTCAATGCGCTCGCGCGGCATTGGTTCGGTTCGCCTGTGAACGAGTTCATAGGATCGCCGCGGATTTGCAGTGCACGATCGCCAAGCCCGCTCCCCGGGAGCATTCTCTTCATATGACTGACGGATTCGGCCTGATGCGGAAACGACTCGTCGCCTGGACGATCCTGACCTGCGCGCTGCTCGCGGTCACCGTGTGGACCGTGCTCGGGCCGCCCCACACCCGGCCCGGGCTCCATCTGCCCTCGCGCACAGCGGCGATACGGTAGACCTCCACCGATACCATTTCGGCATCGATCGATCCCCATTGGAGTTTGGCGCGGCGGGGCGGCTGCCGCTATCCTCGCCGGCAAAACGACAAATGCCGCATCGGCATCCAGGAGGACCCCATGTTGAGATCGACCCGACGCATCAGATCCGGCGTACCCCGCGCCGCGATCGCCACCACGCTTGCTTTCCTCACTCTCATTTCTGGAGTCCGCGCCGGCATGGCCGAGACGTTCGCCTATGTCGGCAATGCCGACAGTAACGACATCAGCGTGTTCAAGATGGCCGAGAGCGGCGAGATGACGCCCGTGCAGACGGCCGGCTTCACCGGCGTCGAAAAGCCCGGCTCCTCGACGCCGCTCGCGATCACGCCCGACCATCGCGTGCTGATCGCCGGTGTCCGCTCGCAGCCGTTTCTCGCGGTGAGCTTTGCGATCGATCCGAAGACCGGCCAGCTCAGCCATCTCGGCAACGGCCCGCTCGCCGACAGCATGGCCTACATCGCCATCGACCGCGGCGGCAAATTCCTGTTCAGCGCCTCCTATGGCGGCAACAAGGTCGCGCTGAATCCGCTGCTCGCCAACGGCGTCGCAGGCGAACCGAAGCAGGTGATCCCGACCGGGCTGAACGCGCACGCCTTCCTGCCCTCGCCCGACAACCGCTTCGCGTTCGCGACCAATCTCGGCTCCGACCAGATCCTGGCCTTCACGTTCGATGCCACGACCGGCACGCTCACGCCGAGCGATCCGCCGGCCCACAAGGTGCCGGAGAAATCGGGACCCCGGCATTTCGTGTTCCACCCCAACGGCAAGTTCGTCTATCTCCTGCACGAGCTAAACGGCGACGTCGCGGCGTTCGCCTATGAGGCCAAGGGCGGCGCATGGGACGAGATCCAGCGCACCAGCGCGCTGCCCGAAGGATTTACCGGAAAGCCCTGGGCAGCCGACATCCAAATCACCCCCGACGGCCGTTTCCTCTACGCCTCCGAGCGCACCACCAGCACGCTCACCGCCTACAAGGTCGATGCAACCACCGGCAAGCTGACCACCATCGGCAGCGTGCCGACCGAGAAGCAGCCACGCGGCTTCCATATCGATCCCGGCGGGCGCTACCTTGCCGCCGTGGGCGAGCTCTCCGACAGCATGACGGTCTATGCCATCGACCAGAGCAGCGGGGTGCTGACCAAGCTGAAATCCTACGCCACCGGCAAGAAGCCGAACTGGGTGGAGTTTTTGAGCCTGCCGTGAGCGGGCGCTGGTACCTCCTCGTCGTCATGGCCGGGCTTGTCCCGGCCATCCACGCCTAGCTACGCGGCACAAAGAACGTGGATGCCCGGACAAGCCCGGGCATGACGCGTTTGTTGGGCGGCCGACGAACCTCTTTGCTTGTGCGGCGACTAATTCAACGGGCGGCATCGCGCCGCCCGTGCTGCTGCGGCATTCTCATCCGGCCGGCCCTGACGTGCCCTTGGCTCGCAGCGATCGCTTCTGCTAACGATGAGGCCGTCAAGGCCCCAACCGGAATGACCCATGCGATCATTGCCTGCGCGTTCTGTTTCCAGACATCTCGTTGCGCTCGCCGGACTGCTGTTGCTGTCGGCCCAGCCCGCTGCCGCCGCCGATGACGACGCGCCCAAGGGGCCGGCGGTCACGGTGCTGAAGGTCGCAAAATCCTGTTTCTCCGACATCGTCGAGGGCACCGGCACCATCATCGCGCGCGAGGCAAGCTCGGTGCGGCCGGAGCGGCCCGGCCTGAAGGTGACAGAGGTGCTGGCGGAAGCCGGCGACACCACCACCGCAGGCCGGGTGCTGGCGCGGCTGGCACTGCCCGAGGGCGGCACGCTTCAGGTCACCGCCCCCGTGGCAGGCGTGATCGCGACGTCGACCGCGCAGATCGGCAACCTCGCCTCCGCCAAGGGCGAGGCGCTGTTCACGATCGTGGCGCGCAGCGAGTACGATCTCGTCGCCCTCGTCGCGACCAGCGATATGCGCAAGCTCGCGGTCAACCAGGTGGCGACCGTGCGCATCGCCGGCGCCGGCGATATCGACGGCAAGGTGCGCCGCATCGGCCCGACGGTCGAGCCGAACATCCAGCAGGGCATGGTCTATATCGGCATCTCCTCGCAGAAGCGGCTGTTGCTGAATGCGAGCGGGCGCGCACTGATCAAGTCGGGCCAGAGCTGCAACGTCGCGGTGCCGCTGACCTCGGTGCAGTATTCCTCCGCCGGCACCGTCGTGCAGGTGATCCGCCGCAACCGCGTCGAGACCAAGCGCGTCGAGGTCGGACTGATGTCGGGCGGCAATATCGAGATTCGCGACGGCCTCAACGAGGGCGATATCGTCGTCGCCCGCGCCGGCGCGCTGCTGCGCGAAGGAGATCCGGTGCGCACGGTGATGGCCACGGAAGCGGCGAAGTAGGATTGCTCGTGTCCCGGACGCGCCGCAGCGTGTGACCTGCCGCGCAGAGCCGGACCCATCTCTCGTCCAAGCGATAAGCTTAAAAACTAAGCCCCGGCTCTGCGTCGCATCATTGCATGATGCGCCGCGTCCGGGGCACGAGACTTCGCAGAACCTAAGAAAAACTAGCCGCCGGCTTCGCCGAAATGGACGTCCTCGAGCAGCGAGGAGGAGACGGTCGGGACCTGGTCGCCTTCGCTGGCGCGGGAGATGGCAAGGCGGGTCTTGTTGAAGACGCTCTCGGCGCTGCCCTGCGTATTGAGGTTGTTGAGGAACTCGCTGACCAGCACGCTGTGCTCGCCCTTGCCGTCGTCGACGACCTTGCCCGGCGAAGCCGAGGAGAGGATCAGCGCATTGTCCGTCGCGCTGATCGGCGCGAGGCCGTGGCTGTAGGAGCGGAAGCGGCGCTCATAGGGATTGCGGCGGGAGGCGTCGACCACGACGAGCTTGGCCTTGGCGCCCTGCTCCTTCATCATGTCGAGCACGCCCTCGATGGAGACGCCGTGACGGCGGACATCGCTTTCCTTCCAGATCACGGCATCGACCGGCAGCATGTAGCTCTCGCGGCCGGCCTGCACGCCGTAGCCGCCGAAGAACAGCATGACGACGGTGTCGGGCTTGATCCGGGACTTCAGGCGATTGACGGCGCGGACCATGTCGTCCTTGGTCGCGTCTTCCACCATGTCGACGTCAAAACCGTTCTTGCGCAGCGACGAGGACAGCGCGCGGGCGTCGTTGATCGACTGCGTCAGCGGCGCGCTGGCGTCGGGGTAGTGCCCATTGCCGATGACGAGGGCGAGACGCGAGGCTTGGCCGATCGAGCCGGTGACCTGGTCGGTCGAGACGGCCTTGGCGGCATCGAGCGCCCGCATGTTGAGGGCAGCATGGGCGCCGATCACGAGCGAGACCGTGCCGATGAGGGCTGCGGCCACCGCGATCGTGCGTCGGGAAATGTCGAGCTGCGTTACATTCATCTCGCGTCATTCCTGTCAGTGCCAAAGACCAGCCAAACACGCGCACACTGTTTGAGTAGCGCGATAGCGTCTTTGGGTTTGAGGGATTGGCCGGGGGTGTGCCCCCGAATTGCGCGCAATTTGCGGCGCCGCACCAAACAAAGCCTTAACCGGATATCGCCTCCCCGGCAATAGATCGCCGAAAATTTGAGCTAAGCCTCTGGAAACATGAACTAATTTGTGCTGCCCAATGTGTGATTTTTTTGCGTCCCCGTAGCCTTCCGGAGCCTGATTATGCAGGCTTCGTGCCGGCTTTTTCTGTGACCCTCATCACATTTGTATTTCCTGCGAATCCGGGTAGCTTTTTCAACGACTTGCAGGGGGTGGCGCGCGGCTGGGAGCGCGCCGGCCGGCCCCCCGGCCAATTCCCGCGACCAGGTTATTTCATGAGCTTTCAATATTTTGCCGGCGCCGCCTGCCGGGCGCTGACCGCGCGGAAGGACGGCCCCTCGCTTTACGACGTCTGCGATCCAGTACTGTCTGTTGCGGCCAGCGGCGATCCGCATCTGCCCAAGTTCTACAAGACCGCGCTCGGCAATCCCGCACTGCGGGTACTGCTCCGCCGGGCCGGGCTGCCCGAGCTGCGCGACGAAGGCAAACTGGCCCGGCTGCGCCAGGCCCTGGTGCGCGCCCGCGACGAGGCCGAGCCCAATTGGGCGGCGGTCGGCCAGCCCGTCGCCGATCTCGTCGACAGCATCGCGCTGGATCATCCCAAGCCGCCGCCGGCCATGTTCACCGGCGCCATGCCGCAACAATCGCAGATCGACGGCGTGATCCGCGACTGCGCGCAGCATCTGCTGGGCTCGTACCGCAAAAATGGCTTTCTGCCGACCTACGCCGCGTTCAACCTGATCGGCGATCCCGATTTCCGCGGCCGAGAGCTGACCATGGCGCTCACGGGTCTCAACGCGCGCGGCTACAAGAACTCCTCGCTGCTGTTCAACCTCGCCCGTGTCTTCATCGCGCGATCGCCGGCGCGCGCGGTCGTCAATCCGCCCTGGCGAGGGGTTGCCGAACCGATGTGGGAGCCGGTGCAGATCCGCCACCGCTCGGCCTATTACGACGCGTTCTTCATCGAGGCGCTGTTGAGCTACGTTGAGACCGGTCTCGCCTCGCTCTCCGACAAGATGGCGGCGGAGCGCGCGGTTGCCGACATGGTCGATTTCTGCGTCAACATCAGCCGCGAAGAGGTCGAGGGCATCGACGGGGCGCGGTTCAACGTCATCACCGCGCTCGCGCCGGCACCGCATCCGCGCTTCTCACGCTACTTCGCCCAGATCAAGCAGGACCTCGGCTTCGGCGTCTACGTGCCGGATTGCGACACCACGGCGTGCTCGATCTCCGCGGCGACGCAGGCCGGCTGCACCGATCCGATCCTCGACCAGCCGCTGCTGGATTTCTATGCCGGCTATCAGGTGCGCGCCGGCGTCAACGAGCCGCGCGTGACCGTGCCGATCAACGACAATATCGATTACGAGGGCGGGGTTGCGACCTGGATCGACAATCTCAAGGGCGAGCGGCCCTATGGCAATGATCTCGATCCGACGCTCAATCTCGACATTCTCGAGGTCAGCTTTCGCAACCTCGCGCGCTGGAAAGTATTGGAGACGCCGGCGCGGCTCGCCACCGTGCATCGCATCCTCGGCTTCCAGAAGCGGCTGGCGGCGAGCGGCGCCTTCGCCAATCCGCGCTCGCATATCTACTATTTGCCTGAGCTTTACAGCGCCTATTTCGGTCGCTGCTATGCTGCCTTCCTGGCGCTGCCGCTGGCGGCGCAGGCGATCATCGATCCCGACGGCGATTTCGATTTCATCCGCCACCGCGTGCTCTCCTACGTCAAGGGCGAGTTGATGGCCGCCGAAATGAACGTGTTCGACGCAGCGCTCGCCCTGATCGCGCTCGGCCATCTCGGCGCCGACCCGCGCGCCTTTGCGCCGGCGCTGAACGTGATCGTCGCGAGCGTCGGCGAAGGCAGCCGCCGCGGCCCGTTCCGCGCCTATGAGTGGAACAAGATGAAGACGCCGACGCGGATCCTGGTGGGCGGTCCGGAGGTCACGTCGGCGTTCGTGCTGATGGCGCTGGCGGTGGCCAAGCGGGCGATGGCGCGGGGATGAGGTTGCGCAGGGTGGGTTAGCGAAGCGTAACCCACCACTTCTGCCGCCGTGGAGACGAAAGAGGTGGGTTACGCCTTCGGCTAACCCACCCTACTAAACTTCGCCCGATGACAGGAAGTTGAAAGCCCAATTGCCAGGCATATGCTGGCCGAGCGGACAAAAGCCGACCACAATTGCGAGGTCTATCGCAGTTTTCATCACACGCGGGCCGGCATGTTGCGAAAACCCCTGATTGCGCTGTCATTGCTTGGCTTCTCCTTGTCCGGCTTGCCATCGCCGGCGCGGGCCGCCGACATCACCGGCACAGCGAAGGTCCGCGCCGGCGACGCGGTGGTGATCGGCAACACGCGGATCAGGCTCGGCGGCATCGACGCCCCCGCGGTCGACCAGCTCTGCCTCAACAACAAGGGCGAGCGCTGGACCTGCGGCATAGCGGCCCGCGACGAGCTCGCCAAATACGCCGACGGCAAGACCTGGGTCTGCCATGCGCGGTCGATCGACCGGCGCGGCCGCACCGTGGCGCGCTGCGACGTCGGCGGCGAGGATATCCAGAAATGGCTGGTGCGCGCAGGCTGGGCGCTGGCCTACACCCGCGTCTCGCGCGACTACGAAGCCGATGATGCCGCCGCGCGGGAGGCAAAAGCCGGCATGTGGCAAGGCGCCTTCATCGCGCCCTGGGACTGGCGCGAGCGCAACAAGAAGACCACCATCCTCGGCGCCACCAAGCCGCCCGATGGCGCACATGCGATCCTGCTCGCTTCGGCTTCGGGCCCGGTCGCGCCCTCGCCGGACTGCACCATCAAGGGCAACGTCAACAGCGCCGGCGAGTGCATCTATCACCGGCCGACCAGCCGCTGGTATGCGCAGATCAAGATGAAGATCAGCAAGGGCACGCGCTGGTTCTGCTCGGTGGAGGAAGCCGAAGATGCGGGCTGCCGCGAGACTAAGAGATAACCCACGTCAGACCTGCGTTTTCCGGCCTTTTCTTGCACCGCGGCGCCGCGTAAAAGTGTGAATCAGCGACCTACCATCCTATTCTCAGGCAACAAGGACCAACAGCAATGACCGTTCGCGCGGGCCGGGAATTTCTGGCCATCCCCGGGCCCACCAATATGCCCGACGAGGTGCTGCGGGCGATGCATCGTCCGGCGATCGACATCTACTCCAAACAGATGACCGATCTGACCGAGAGCCTGCTCAGTGACATCTCGAAACTGTTTGCCACCAAGGGCAAGTCCTACATCTACATCGCCAACGGTCACGGCGCCTGGGAAGCAGCATTGAGCAACGTGCTGTCGCGCGGCGACAAGGTGCTGGTGCTCGAAAGCGGACGGTTCGCGATCGGCTGGGGCCATGCCGCGGCGCTGATGGGTGCCGAGGTCGAGGTGCTCAAGGGCGACTGGCGACGCGCGGTGCGGCCGCACGAGGTCGAGGAGCGCCTGCGCCGCGACAAGGAGCACACCATCAAGGCCGTCGTCGTCGTCCAGGTCGACACCGCCTCAGGCGTGCAGAACGACATCGAGGCGATTGGCAAGGCGATCAAGGCCAGCGGCCATCCGGCGCTGTACATGGTCGACACTGTGGCCTCGCTCGGCTGCATGCCGTTCGAGATGGACAAATGGGGCATCGACGTCGCGATGTCGGGCTCGCAAAAGGGCCTGATGACGCCGCCCGGCCTCGGCTTCGTCGCGGCCAACGCGCGCGCGCGCGAGGTGCAGAAGACCGCCAACATGAGCACGCCCTATTGGAGCTGGAGCGAGCGCGAGGGCAGCGAGCACTATCGCAAATATGCCGGCACCGCGCCGGTGCATCTGCTGTTCGCGCTGCGCCAGGCCATTGACCTGCTGCACGAGGAAGGACTGGAGAACGCCTTCCGACGTCACAGCCTGCTCGGCGAGGCCGCACGCCGCGCGGTCGGCGCGTGGTCGGAAGGCCAGGTGCTCGGCTTCAACGTCGCCGAAGCCAGCGAACGCTCCAACACCGTGACCACGGTGACCATGAGCAACGGCCACGATCCGGCAATCCTGCAACGCTATTGCAAGGAGAAGTGCGGCGTCGTGCTCGGCACCGGCATCGGCGATCTCTCGGGACAAGCCTTCCGCATCGCCCATATGGGCCACGTCAACGCCCCGATGCTGCTCGGCACGTTGGGCGTGATCGAGATCGGGCTGAACGCGCTGAAGATCCCGCACGGCAAAGGCGGGCTTGAGGCAGCGGTCGCGTATCTCGGCGAAGAGGTGGCGGTGTAGACGCCTTTTTCCTTCTCTTGTGGGAGCAATCTTGTAGCCCGGGTGAGCGAAGCGACACCCGGGATTCTTGCGCGAGTCCCCGCATGTCGCTTCGCTCATGCGGGCTACGGCAGCGGCGGCAAGCGATACGCCTCGACCTGCGCCTTCAACGCCTCCAGCGAGGCAAGTGGCGCCGTCGGATCGACCCGATACTCCCCACGCGCCAGCCACGACAGCACCTTCGCATCGATCACCGGCGAATGGTGGATGACGTCGCCGTAATTGTCGAGGTCGTGCGTCACGTCCTTGATCGCCCGGAAATCGTACAGACGCACATTGGGAAGCTGCGTCAGGCACTGCGCAATGACGGCCGTGAGGTCGGTGACGATTTTCAGCGTCGCAGGCGAAGCGTCGCGCATCGCGACGAATTGCAGGATCGAATAGGGCGGGAAGTAGATGTCGAAGGTCACGTCCGGATGGCGCGCGATCAGGCCGACGGCGTCACGCTCGAAATGCCGGACCATCGCATCGTAACGATAGCCTTCGCCGAGAAAACGGCTGCGCACGGGATCGGTGATATAGGCGAAAGCCGCGAGCGTCCTTTTCGCATTATAGGCGCGCGCGACGTCGATATCGCGCGGCAACGCATAAATGTCGTCGACGTCTTCAAGCGCAAACTTGACGGGCAGAAAAGGCGCCGCCCGGGTCAGCGGCTCCCGCAGCGGCGGAACCGACCGCAGCAATGCGAACAGGGATTCCTTCGCCATCGCCGCACTGAACAGATAGGACGCGATCCCCTTTGCCGTCCCGCGATAGAGATCGGCAGCGAGATAAGGATCGGTCTCGATGTCGGCAGCATCGACAAAGATAAAATCGTCCATCGCCCAGATCACGCGCTTCGCGCCGCGGTCGATGGCCTGCTCGAGTACAAAGCCCTGCTGACGCGAATTGGAGCCGGTCATCGCCAGCTTGAGCGAGTGCACGCCGAGGGCATGGTCGATGTCGCTCTGGCGGAAATGGATCGCGAGCGAGGTGCCCATGAACGCGGTATCGAACGATTGGCTGCGGATCAGCCCGGCATTCTGCACGCGCGTGTCATCGGAATAGAACGGCGCGACGAGACGCGAGGGCCGAAACAGTTGCAGGGGATCGATGACATAGGTGAGCGCAGCCGCGCCCAGCACGCACGCGATGCTCGCGAGGAGAAGACGCCCTGGATATGTGAACGCGCCGCGCATCAGAACCGGAAATAGATGAATTCGCTGTGGCTCTGGATACCCAAAATCCCGAACGCAAGCACCAGCGACGCACCATAGAGGACCAGCGGCCGCATCCGTCCGGACATCAGGCCGTCGCCGACCCTGCGATTGGCGTGGTCGTACCCCATGAGTCCTTGCGTGTTCGGCGCCAGCCACACCAGCGCGGCATAGATCGTGACCATCACCGACGCCGCAATCTCCTCGCGGCCGAACACGATGTTGGAGGGATCGGCCATCGCATTCACAATCCGCATTGCCCAATCGACCCGTTCGGCACGGAAGAAGACCCAGGCGACAACGACGGCGAGGAATGTCAGCACGGCTCCGGCGACGCGCGTCGTGTGCGCGAGCCACTTCGGAACATTCGGCACCAGCGCGTTGAAAGCGTGATTGATACAGAGATAGGCGCCATGCAGGGCGCCCCAAATGACAAAAGTCCAGGCCGCGCCATGCCAGAGCCCGCCGAGCAGCATCGTGAGCAGCAAGTTGATGTAGCGCAGCACGCGCCCGCGCCTGTTGCCCCCGAGCGGGATGTAGAGATAGTCGCGCAGGAAGTGCGACAGCGTCATGTGCCAGCGGCGCCAGAACTCGACGATGCTGGTGGCCTTGTAGGGCGAGTTGAAATTGACCGGCAGGAAGATTCCGAACATCAGCGATATCCCGATCGCCATGTCGGAATAGCCGGAAAAGTCGAAATAGAGCTGGAACGTGTAGGCGAGTGCACCGAGCCAGGCCTGATCAAAACTCGGCGCGCGCGCATCGAAGGCGAGCGCGACCAGCGGCTGGATGCCATCGGCAAGGCAGGTCTTCTTGAACAGGCCGATTGCGAAGATGATGAGGCCGCACAGGATCAGATGCGCATGCGGATGCTTGGTTTCCTCCCGCTCGAATTGCGGGATCATGTCCTTGTGGTGAAGGATTGGCCCCGCGATCAGATGCGGAAAGTAGGTCACGAACAGCGCATAGTGTGGCAGCGCGTAGGCCGCGACCTGCCCGCGCCAGGCGTCAACCAGGAACGCGATCTGGGTGAACGTGTAGAAGGAGATGCCGACCGGCAGCAGGATGTGGACCGCAAAGTGCGTGCCGGCCAGCGCGTTGACGTTCTCGGTGACGAAGCCGGCATATTTGAAGATGCCAAGTACGAGAAGATCGCCGGCGACGCCGAGGGCCAGTGCCACCTTTCGTTGCGACGAAGTAAGCTTGGCCACGATGAGGAGGTGGCCTATGCCGTAGTTGAAGGCGATCGATAGCAGCAACAGGGCCACGAACTGCCAGTTGCCAATGGCATAGAAGGTGAGCGAGGCCGCCGCCAGCCAGATCACCGGGGCCAGATTGCTGCGCCGCCCGAGCCAGAAATAGCCAGCCAGCGCGACGGGCAGGAACAGCAGGATGAACGGGTAGGAATTGAACAACATCAGGCTGGACCGGCGGCAGGACTAAAGACCCGGCCCCTAAAGCATACAAGCGGCCCGTCAACAACCCGGCGACGACGCCCGCAGCGACGCTGGCAATTCACGGAAGCGGGACGATATAAGGTGAAACACGCATCTGAATGAGGATCGAGTGACACAAGCCAAAACACCTTCCCTGCCCCCCCTCGCGCCGCGCCGGCCGCATTCCTTCACGCGACACGGGATCACCGTGACCGACGACTATGCCTGGTTGAAGGACGAGAAATGGCAGGAGGTGCTGCGCGACCCCGCGGTGCTCGATCCCGACATCCGCAAATATCTCGACGCAGAAAATGGCTACACCGAGAGCCTGCTCGGCCATACCGCGGCGCTCCAGAAAACGCTGGTGCGCGAGATGCGGGGGCGGATCAAGGAGGACGATTCCAGCGTGCCGTCGCCGGATGGTCCTTTCGCCTATTTCCGCAAATTCCGCGAGGGCGGTCAGCACGAGCTGTTCGGCCGTATGCCGCGCGACGGCGGCGAGGGCCACATCGTGCTCGACGGCGATGCGCTCGCCAAGGACCATGAATACTTCAAGTTCGGCGGCAGCCGGCACTCGAACGACCACAGGCTGCAGGCCTGGAGCGCCGACACCAAGGGCTCGGAGTATTTCTCCATCCGCGTGCGCGACTGGGCGACCGGCAAGGACCTCGACGACGTCGTCGAGGAGACCGACGGCGGCGTGGTCTGGAGCAAGGATGCGACGTCGTTCTTCTACGTGAAGCTCGACGACAACCACCGCCCGATGCAGGTGTGGCGGCATAAGCTCGGCACTGGGCAAGCCGACGACACGCTGGTCTACGAGGAGCAGGATTCCGGCTGGTTCACCCATCTGCAAGAGAGCACCAGTGGCCGCTTCTGCGTGATCGCGGGCGGCGACCACGAGACCTCCGAGCAGCGGCTGATCGACCTCGCCCACCCCGACGCACCGCCGCGCCTGGTCGCGGCACGCAAGGAAGGCGTGCAATATTCGCTGGCCGACCGTGGCGACGAACTCTTCATCCTAACCAACGCCGACCATGCCATCGACTTCAAGATCGTCACCGCGCCGCTCGCCTCACCCGAGCGCAAGAACTGGCGCGATCTGATCCCGTATCGCCCGGGCATCTACATCATCGACCTCGATCTCTATGCCGGCCACATGGTGCGGCTGGAGCGCGCCAACGCGCTGCCGTCCATCGTGATCCGCGACCTCGCCTCGAACGAGGAGCACGCGATCGCGTTCGACGAAGCGGCCTATTCGCTGGATACGATGGGCTCCTACGAATTCGAGACGACCAATTTGCGCTTCGCCTATTCGTCGATGACGACGCCGTCGGAAGTCTACGATTACGACATGGTCAAGCGCACGCGCACCCTTCGCAAGCGGCAGGAGATCCCGTCCGGCCACAATGCGAGCGACTACGTCACCACCCGCATCATGGCGAAAGCGCATGACGGCGCCGAGGTGCCGGTCTCGATCCTCCATCGCCGCGGACTCACGCTCGACGGCGCGGCGCCGCTGCTGCTCTACGGCTACGGCTCCTACGGCATGGCGATGCCGGCTTCGTTCAGCGCCAACCGCCTGTCGCTGGTCGACCGTGGCTTCGTCTATGCCATCGCCCATATCCGCGGCGGCGCCGACAAGGGCTGGGGCTGGTACCTCGACGGCAAGCGCGAGAAGAAGACCAATTCGTTCGACGATTTTGCCGCCAGCGCACGCGCGCTGATCGATGCGAAGTACACCAGTGCAAAGCGCATTGTCGGCCACGGCGGTTCGGCCGGCGGCATGCTGATGGGCGCGGTGGCGAACCGCGCCGGCGAATTGTTCGCCGGCGTCGTCGCCGAAGTGCCGTTCGTCGACGTGCTCAACACGATGCTCGACGACACGCTGCCGCTGACGCCGCCGGAATGGCCGGAATGGGGCAACCCGATCGAGAGCGAGAAGGATTTCCGCACCATCCTGTCCTATTCGCCCTACGACAATGTCGCGGCGAAAGACTATCCCGCGATCCTGGCGATGGGCGGGTTGACCGATCCGCGCGTCACCTATTGGGAGCCCGCCAAATGGATCGCGCGCCTGCGCGCGACCATGAGCGGCGGCGGCCCGGTCCTGCTCCGCACCAACATGGGCGCCGGCCACGGCGGCGCATCGGGACGCTTCAACCGGCTCGATGAAGTCGCGATCGTCTATGCGTTCGCGCTGTGGGCGGCGGGGATGGCGGAGGCGTGACTTCGTAGCCCGGATGGAGCGCAGCGAAATCCGGGATTAGTGCAGACGACATCACAGCCCCGGATTGCGCTGCGCTCCATCCGGGCTACGGCCTCGAGAGAGGCGAAGCCTCACACGGCCCCATGCGCCTCCACATACAGCGCATACACCGAGTGGCTGCTTGCCATATACAGGCGATTGTTCTTCGGCCCGCCGAAGCAGAGATTGGCGCAGCGTTCGGGCAGCTTGATGAAGGCGAGCGGCTTGCCCTCTGCGTTGAACACCATCACGCCGTCGAGATCCTCCGACTTGGCCTTGAGCTGATAAACCTTGCGGCCGGCGATGTCGGTCGGCTCGGATTGCAGCGCACCGTTGGAGCCCCAGCCGCACCAGAGATTGCCGTCGCGGTCGACGCGAAAACCGTCGAGCGAGGCCTGGTCAGCCGCGTCGATCAGCTTGGTCTTGCCGCTGAGCGAACCGTCGTCACCGACATTATAGCTCCAGATGCTGCGGTTGGGCGTACCTTTCCACTCGACCACGTAGAGCTTCTTCTCGTCAGGCGAAAAGGCGAGGCCGTTCGGATTGACGAGGTCGGTCAGCATAGCGCTGAGCTTGCCGTCCTTAGCGATGCGGTAGACGTTGGTGGTGGCTTGCTCGGCCTTTTCCTTCTTGCCCTCCCACTCGCCGTTGATGCCGAACAGCGGGTCGGTGAACCAGATGCTGTCGTCGGACTTCACCACGATGTCGTTCGGCGCGTTCAGCCGCTTGCCCTCGAACTTCTCGGCCAGCACGGTGATCTTGCCGTCCTTCTCGGTGCGGGTGATGCGGCGGGTCACCGAGTGCTCGCAGCTGACGAGGCGACCCTGGCGGTCGCGCGCGTTGCCGTTGGCGTAGTTCGCGTTGGCGCGGAACACGCTGGTCTGCCCGGTCTTCTCGTCGAACTTCATGATCCGGTTGTTGGGAATGTCCGAGAACAGCAGATAGCCGCCTTCGGGAAAATAGGCGGGGCCTTCCGCCCAGCGCATGCCGGTCGCGACCTGCTCGAGCGTCGAGGAATAAAGCCGGTACTTTCCAAAACTGGGATCGAGGATTTGAACGGCGGGATCGGGGTAGCGCTGGTTCGGCGCGAACGGAAACGACTGGGCACCGGCGGCGTGGGCGAGGAGCGCGGAAGTGGCCGCAGCGCCGGCGCCGGCCAAGAGGTTGCGTCGCGTGAAATTCATGGAGTCCTCCCTGGGTGATTTAAGGCCGGCGCTTGCTGCGGCCGGCCTGTTTCTTGATATGCTTGGTGTCGGCGCGCGGCCTTTACCTTCCGTTCGCCTTCCGCCATGCGGCGAAGTCGGTCAGCGTCTGTGGGTCCGTTGCCGGATAGAGACCGAAAATGCCGCGGCCCTTGTTGACTTCCTCGGTGACGAAGTCCTCGAACGCGGTCATCTCGAAGGTCTCGTTGGCGATCTCCTCAGCGAGATGCGCAGGGATCACGATCACGCCGTCCCTGTCGCCGAGAATGACGTCGCCGGGAAACACCGGCGCATCCCCGCAGCCGATCGGCACGTTGATCTCGATGGCGTGATGCAGCGTCAGATTGGTCGGCGCGCTTGGGCGGTGGTGGTAGGCGGGGATACCGAGCTTGGCGATCTCGGCCGAGTCGCGAAAACCGCCATCGGTGACGACCCCGGCGACACCGCGCTTCATCAAGCGCGTGACCAGGATCGCACCGGCGGACGCGGCGCGCGCGTCCTTGCGGCTGTCCATCACCAGCACGCTGCCCGCCGGGCAATCCTCGACTGCCTTGCGCTGCGGATGGGAGCGGTCCTTGAAGACCTCGATGGTGTTGAGATCCTCGCGCGCCGGCATATAGCGCAGCGTGAAGGCTTCACCGACCATGGTCGGCTGGTCGGCACTGAGCGGGTGCACATCCTGGATCATCTGGATGCGCAGGCCCCGCTTGAACAACGCGGTTGCGACGGTGGCGGTGGAGACGGATTTGAGCTTGTTGCGGGTGGCTTCGGCAAGTTTGGTCATGTCACGCTCTCTAGTAAATCGAGGGCTCGCCGATCGGCGCGCCGAAATCGGTCTCGAGGAAGTCGAAGTCGCAGCCGTCATTGGCCTGCTTGATGTGCTTGGTGAACATCCAGCCATAGCCGCGCTCGAAGCGGCGCTCGGGCTGCTTCCAGGCGGCGCGGCGCTTGTCGAGCTCGGCTTCCGACACGTCGAGATTGATGGTGCGGGCGCCGACGTCGAGCGTGATGCGGTCGCCGTTCCGCACCAGCGCGAGCGGTCCGCCGACATAGGATTCGGGAGCGACATGCAAAATGCAGGCGCCGTAGCTGGTGCCGCTCATGCGCGCATCGGAGATCCGCACCATGTCGCGGACGCCCTGCTTCACGAGCTTGGTCGGGATCGGCAGCATGCCCCATTCCGGCATGCCCGGCCCGCCCTGCGGCCCTGCATTGCGCAAAATGAGAATGTGGTCTTCGGTGACGTCGAGATCGGGATCGTCGACCGCCTTCTTCATCGAAGGGTAGTCGTCGAACACCAGCGCCGGCCCGGTGTGCTTGAGGAAGCGCGGCGCGCAGGCCGACGGCTTGATGACGCAGCCGTCGGGTGCGAGATTGCCCTTGAGCACCGCGAGGGCGCCTTCCTTGTAGATGGGATTGTCGATCGAGCGGATCACATCGTCATTGTGGACCTCGGCATGCGCGATATTCTCGCCCAGCGTCAGGCCGGTGACGGTGATGCAGTCGAGATGCAGATGCGGCTTGATCTGCCCCATCAGCGCCGGCAGGCCGCCGGCATAGAAGAAGTCCTCCATCAGATAGGCATCGCCGCTCGGCCGCACATTGGCGATGACGGGCACCTTGCGGCTCGCAATCTCGAAATCGTCGAGGCCGATGTCGAGACCGGCGCGGCGGGCCTGCGCGATCAGATGGATGATCGCATTGGTCGAACAGCCCATGGCCATCGCCACCGCGATCGCGTTCTCGAACGCCTTGCGGGTCTGGATCGTCTTCGGCGTCAGATCTTCCCAGACCATCTCGACGATACGGCGCCCGCATTCCGAGGCCATGCGGATATGGTTGGCATCAGCGGCGGGAATCGAGGACGCGCCCGGCAGCGTCATGCCGATCGCCTCTGCAATCGCGGTCATGGTGGAAGCCGTGCCCATGGTCATGCAGGTGCCGTAGCTGCGCGCAATGCCGGCCTCGATGTCGAGCCAGTCCTTGTCGGAGATTTTTCCGGCGCGCCGCTCGTCCCAGTATTTCCAGCCGTCCGAGCCCGAGCCGAGCGTCTTGCCCTTCCAATTGCCGCGCAGCATCGGACCTGCCGGCAGATAGATCGCCGGGATGTTCATCGAGGTCGCACCCAGCAGCAGCGCCGGCGTGGTCTTGTCGCAGCCGCCCATCAGCACCACGCCGTCGACGGGATGGCTGCGCAACAGCTCCTCGGCGTCCATCGCCAGCAGATTGCGATAGAGCATGGTGGTCGGCTTGAGCAGCGATTCCGACAGCGACAGTGCCGGCAGCTCCAGCGGCAGGCCGCCGGCCATCAGGATGCCGCGCTTGACGTCGTCAACGCGCGACTTGAAGTGCATGTGGCAGGGCTGCGCGTCCGACCAGGTGTTGAGGATCGCGATGATCGGGCGGTCCTTCCACTCCTCCGGCGCGTAGCCCATCTGCATGGTGCGGGAGCGATGGCCGAACGAGCGGAGATCGTCGGGTGCGAACCAGCGCGCGCTGCGGAGCTGGTCGGGCGTTAGTTTCTTCTTGGTCATGATTGGGTGCCCCATTTCTGCACGGTGTTCCGCTCGATGGCGCGGAAGATCAGGTTTTCGACAAAAAGCCCGATGATGATCACCGTCAAGAGGCCGGCGAAGACCGCAGGTATGTCGAGCAGGTTGCGGTTTTCGAAGATGAACCAGCCGAGCCCGCCCTGCCCCGACGACACGCCGAACACCAGCTCGGCCGCGATCAGCGTGCGCCAGGCAAAGGCCCAGCCGATCTTGAGGCCGGTCAGGATCGAGCCGAACGCGGCGGGGATGAGGATTTTCGCCACGTACGGCAATCCCCGAAGGCCGTAATTGCGGCCGACCATGCGCAGCGTGTTGGACACGCTCTTGAAGCCCGAATGGGTGTTGAGCGCGACCGGCCACAGCACCGAATGGATCAGCACAAACACCAGACTGCCGTTGCCGAGACCGAACCAGATCAAAGCGAGCGGCAACAGCGCGATCGCCGGCAGCGGATTGAACATCGCCGTGACCGTCTCAAGGAAATCGGTGCCGATGCGGGTGGAGATCGCGAGCACGGTGAAGATCGCGGCGAGCGCGATGCCGGCTGAATAGCCCATGAACAGCACTTTTAGCGAAGCCCAGGCCCGCATGGGAATCGTGCCGTCCTTGACGCGATCGTAGAGCGTGAGGATCGTGTCGTGCAGCGTCGGAAACAGCAGGGGATTGTCGAGGGCGAGGCCGTAGGCCTCCCAGACCGCCGCGAGGAACAGGATGATGACGGTCTTGCGGACAAAGCCGTCGTTCCACAACAGCTCGGGCACGCTCAGCTTGCGCTCGACCTCGGCTGCGCTGCCGACGACCGGCGCGTCACGCAGCATTATTCTCGCTTCGCCCATGAGAGGCTCCCTCAATGCGCCGTTGCTTCGGAGGCGAACAGGAGATCGTGAATCTCCTTCTCCAGCCGGCCGGCACTGCCATCGTCATTGGAGACCTTGTCGACGTCGACCACCTCGGCCTTGACGCGGCCGGGATGCGGCGACAACAGCAGGATGCGGTTGCCGATGCGGATCGCTTCCGCGATCGAGTGGGTCACGAACAGCACGGTGAATTTGGTCTCGCTCCAGAGCTGGAGCAGCTCGTCCTGGCAGGTTCGCCGCGTCAGCGCGTCGAGCGCGGCGAACGGCTCGTCCATCAGTAGGATGTCGGGCTCCATTGCCATGCCGCGCGCGATCGCGACGCGCTGCTTCATGCCGCCGGAGAGCGTGTGCGGATAAGCGTCGACCACGCGGGTGAGGCCCACTTTCTCGATATAGGCCCGCGCCCGCGCATCGGCATCCTTGCGCGACAATTTTCGCGCGGTCAGCAGCGGAAACATCACGTTGGCCAGCACGCTTTTCCAAGGCAGCAGCTGGTCGAACTCTTGGAAGATCATCATGCGATCGGCGCCGGGACCGCGAATCTCGCGGTCGTTGATGGTCATGCGGCCTTCGCTCGGCGCCATGTAGCCGCCGACGGCCTTGAGCAGGGTCGACTTGCCGCAGCCGGACGGCCCGAGCAGCACGAAGCGGTCGGACCTGTCGACTGTGAAGCTGACCCGTTCGGTCGCCGTGACGACGGCGCTGGAGGTCTTGTAGCGCAGCGTCACGGAGCTGACGTCGAGCAGCGCCATCAGTTGCCCTTCAGATCGTGGGCGACGGGCAGATAATAATCAGTCCAGGCCTTGGGCTGAGTCTTCAGCGTGCCGGTCTTGAACAGATGGGCGGCGAATTTCATCGTGCCCTGCGGTTCGAGATTCCACTCCATCATGCCGGGCTCCTGGAGGAGATCGAGCAGCTCTTCCACCGAGGTCTTGTCGCCGGTGATCTCCTTGTAGATCTCGACCGCCTGTCTGGTGTCGCTGCGGATCAGATCCTGAGCTTCCTTGGTCGCATCGCGCACGGCCTGGATGATTTTCGGGTTGGCATCAGCGAACTTCGTGGTGGTGAAGAACTGCGCCTGGCTGAGCGGGCCGCCCATCACGTCAGGCGACGACAGCACGACATGCGCGCCCGGCACGTTCTTCAGCTCGAGGAAGGTGAACGGCGGAATCGAGAAATGGGTGTGCACCTCGTGCTTGGCGTTGGACAGCGCCGCATAGGCGTCGGGATGACCGAGCTGCACCGTGTTGACGTCCAGCTTCGACCATTGGTCGGGACCAAAGGCTTCGGCGGCGGCGATCTGGAGCACGATGGCCTGGGTCGAGACTTTTACGGTCGGCACGGCGATCTTGTCGTTGGGGCCGAAATCCTTGATCGACTTGATGTTGGCGTCGCGGCTGATCAGCGTCATCGGCTGCGCCGAGGTCGCGACGATGCCCTTGACGCCGCCGCGGGTGCGGTCCCACAGCAGCAGCAGATTGCCGGTGCCGGTGTTGAGGATGTCGACCCCGCCCGCGAGCAGCGCATCGGTCTGCGCACCGCCGCCGGAGAAGGTGACCCATTTGGTGGTGACGCCGGCCACCCCGAGCTGAGCGGCGTGCTTCTCGATCAGCTTCTGCTTTTCCATGATGTGGCTCGGCATGTAGAAAATGCCGGGCTGGCGAGACAGCGAGATCTCGGACTTCTGCTGCGCCTTTGCTGGCGAAGCCGTCAGCGCCGCTGCGGCGATCAGGGCGACGGCCGTGAGGCCACACTGAAATTGCTTGATCATTGTTGTTCGTTTCCTCCGGCCGCCATTGACGAGCGATCTTGCTAATGCACTAATGCATTAGTGTATCAAAGGCAAGCTGGCCGGAGCGCTTCGCATGGAACCAGCCGAACCCGCGCCCCGCGTAGCCCCCCGCCCCGGCGCGCGGCTCGACCGGGCCCGGCAGGCCGCACCGCAAGTATTCGAGCGGCTGCGCAATGCCATTCTCGCGCTCGAATTGCCGCCGGGCTCGCCGCTGTCGCGCACGGATCTCGCCGCACAATTCGGCGTCAGCTCGACGCCGATCCGCGACGCCTTGATGCGGCTCGAGGAAGAAGGGCTGGTCGACGTGTTTCCGCAGCACGCCACCGTCGTCAGCCGCGTCGACGTCGGTCGGGCCGAGCAGGCCCATTTCCTGCGCCAGGCGCTGGAGCTCGAAATCGTCCGGCTGCTCGCGCAGCAGCACGGCGAAGCCCTGGTCATACGCCTCGACCACACGATCGCGCTCCAGCAGCAATTCGCCAAGGCCGGAGACTTCGAGAGCTTCATCGCTGGCGACAATGATTTTCACGCGCAGCTTTATGCCGCGGCCGGCAAGCAGGAACTCTGGACGCTGGTGCGCAGCCGTAGCGGACATATCGACCGGCTGCGCCGGATGCATCTGCCCTCACCCGGCAAGGCCCAGAACATCGTCCGCCACCACAAGCTGATCACGCGCGCGATCGAGGCCGGCGACGCCGATGCTGCGCAACAGCATCTGCGCAAGCACCTGTCGGGCACGTTGAGCGAGCTCGACACGATCCGAAGCCACTATCCGGAATATTTGACCGACTAGGCATATGGCGCGCGGTTGTCGCGAGCGCTTGTGCACGTCACCGTGCATAAATTGACGCAACCGAGTTCGCCTTTTGCGAGCAATCTTGGGATCGAATGGCGAAGTGCTTGCAGGCCAGATGCAATCCGCGCAACAATTTCAGAGTTGATGGTTTGATTTGCGGTCGCTGGGACACCCCATCCGGCCCGGGAGGATACCAGACGTGGCCAACATCCTGATCGTGGATGACGATCCGGCCGTGCAGATGACGATTCGGCTGCTCCTGGAGAGGGCCGGTCATCAAATCACCGTCGCCGGAGACGGCCGCAAGGGACTTGCGCTGTTCGAGGCCGGCCAGTTCGACCTTCTCTTTCTCGACATCTTCATGCCCGGCATGGACGGCCTGGAGACGATGCGCCACATCCGGGCGCTGCAGCCGGCGATTCCGATCGTCGTCATTTCCGGCCGTTCGTTCACGCCGGACGCCCATGCGGAGCCGGACTTCCTCAAGATGGCGACCAAGCTCGGCGCGGTGGCGAGCTTGCAGAAGCCGTTCCGGGCCGACGCGCTGCTCGCCGCGGTCGCTGGCTGCCTGGACGCGGCGCGGACGGCATCGGTGAGGAATCCGGATGTCAGCACCGGCCGCCGATGACAAGAACCTTCATTCTGTTCCAACCGAGCGCGGGCACGGCCATTCAGGAAGCGGTGCAGATTCCCCATGACACTCGCTACGCGGCTCGCCATCGCGATGATCCTGCTGGTGGCGGTCACCGTGGCCGCAGTCGGCTGGCTCGGCTATCGCAATATCACCCAGGCCGTCATTCCGCGGGTCCTGGAACGGATTGAAGCCCAGTCGAGCCTGCTGGCCACCCATCTTGAATCCTACGTTGCCGGCGCGCGCGGCGATCTGCTCGGTTATCGCTCCGCCGCGGCCATCAACGGCCTGATCCGTGCCCACATCGGTGGAGGCCTCGACGATGTCGACGGCGTTTCCGAGCAAACCTGGCGCGAGCGCATCGCAGCCCGGCTCGCAGCCGAGATCGACGCGAAACCGAGCTACGGGCAATTTCGAATCATCGGCCTTGACGACGACCAGCGCGAGCTGGTCCGCGTCGATCGCGCCGGCCCGAACGGAACAGCACGGATCGTCCCCGACGGCGAACTGGAACGCAAGAGCGACCGAACCTACTTCCAGGAGACGATTCGATTGGCGCCGGGCGACATCTATGTTTCGCCCGTCGATCTCGCCACGCGGCAGGGAGGAACCACGGACCCTCACATTCCGACGTTGCGCGTCGCGACTCCGCTGTTCACGCCTGATAGCAAGCCGTTCGGCATCGTCATCGCCAATATCGACATGCGTCCTGCGCTCGACCGCGTCCGCTCGACCACGAGCGCAGGAGGAGAAATCTATGTCGTGAATTCGCGTGGCGACTATCTTGTCCACCCTGATCGTGCGCGGGAATTCGGTGCATTGCTTGGCAACGCCAACGATTGGCGCCGGGACTTTCCTTTCTTTGCAGCCCGGGCCGGCCTGCCGCAAGGATCCACGCAGCTTACGAGCGACCAAGCGGGCCGGCCGAGTGGAGCGGCGCTCGCACCGGCACTGCTGGCCGGCAAGGAGTGGTTGGCAGTCATCGAGACGGCCCCACCATCCGTGTTCAGTAGCGTTCCGGCGGCCATTCAAAAAGCCTCCTCACTGGTCGGCCTGCTTGCTGTCCTTGCCGCAGCTTTGCTTGCGGTACTGCTGGCGCGCTCATTGACGCGGCCGATCGGGCGTCTGACCGCGGCGGTGGAAGCGATCGGCAGCGGACGGCGCGCCGAGATTCCCGTCGATGCGAGCGGAGAGACAGGCGTGCTGGCGCGGGCATTCGCGCAAATGGTCGAAGAAACGAGAGCGAAGACGACCGCGCTTGAACGCGAGATCGAGGAGCATCGCCGCACCGAGGCCGCGCGAAGCCATCATGAAGCGCGCGAGCGCTTGTTCAGCGCCGCCGTCGAATCCTCCGACGAAGCGATCGTGATGCAATCGCTCGACGCCATCATCACCGGCTGGAATGCCGCCGCCGAGCGCCTCTACGGCTATTCGGCGAATGAGGCGATCGGGAAATCCACCTCGATCATCGTCCCACCCGACCGACGCGAGCAAGGCAAGGACTATTTGCGGCGGATCGCCGGAGGTGAACCGATGGAACGGTTCGAGACGGTGCGCCTGCGCAAGGATGGCACGCCGGTCGAACTCTCACTCAGCCTGTCGCCGATCAGGGGCCCATCGGGCGAGATCGTGGGCGCCTCCGGCACCGCGCGCAGCCTGACCGAGGCGCGACGGGCCGAGCGGGCGCTGCAGCAGCAGCTCGAGGAACGGCGACAGATCTTCGAGACCTCCCAGGATCTGATCATGGTGATGGACGCGCGCGGCCACATCGCGCAGATCAGTCCGAGCAGCGAGGCCATTCTCGGCTACCGGCCGGAGGAGATGATCGGCCGCAGCGGCGCCGATTTCATTCATTCCGGCCATCTCGACCCGTCGCGCGACGAGATGCGCGCGCTCAGGCGCGGCGAGCGGCTGAAGCTCGCGGACACCCGCTGCTTCCACAAGGACGGTCGTGAGGTCTGGCTGTCCTGGCTCGGCAGCTGGTCCGACCACGCCCAGCGCTACTTCTTTGTCGGGCGCGACATGACAGAAGCGAGGCTTGCACAGGAGTCCTTGCGGGAGAGCGAACAGCTTGCGCGCAACATCGTCGAGACCTCGCTCGATGCTTTCACCCAGACGGACCACACCGGGGCCATCCTGAGTTGGAACTCGCAGGCCGAGAAGCTCTTCGGATGGACCCGTGAGGAGGCGATCGGCAAGAATGCGATTGAGCTTTTCGTCGCCCCCAGTGAGCGCGAAAGCGTCAGGGCCAGACTGAAGCTCTTTCTCGAATCCGAGCAACAATCGCTGGCTAATCCACGGCGCGAACTTTTGGTGCGGCGACGCGACGGTAAGGAGTTCAGGGCCGAGCTCAGCGTCACGGCGCTCCAGCGACGCGAAGGCGTTCTCTTCAATTCGTTCTACCGCGACCTGACCGACAAGATCGCGGCCGACGAGCGCATCCGCCAGGCCGAGAAAATGGAGGCGGTCGGCCAGCTCACCGGCGGCGTGGCGCACGACTTCAACAACATTCTCACCGTCATCACCGGAACGATCGAGATCCTGGCCGACGCGGTGGCCAACGAGCCGGAGCTCGCGGCGATCACGAAGATGATCGACGAGGCCGCCGGGCGTGGCGCCGAGCTGACGCAGCACCTGCTGGCGTTTGCGCGCAAGCAGCCGCTCCAGCCGCGCGAGATCGACGTCAACGCGCTGATCATCGACACGGCGAAATTATTGCGGCCGACGCTGGGCGAGCAGATCCATATCGAATCGGTGTTCGAGGACGAGAACTGCGTCGCGATCGTCGATCCCAGCCAGCTCACCACCGCGATCCTCAACCTCGCGCTCAATGCCCGCGATGCCATGCCGGGCGGCGGCAAGCTGATCGTGGAGACGGGCGCGGCCTATCTCGACGAGGTCTATGCCAGCGTCAACGACGTCCCGCCGGGACACTACGTGCTGATCGCCGTGAGCGACACCGGCAGCGGAATTCCCGCCAACATGCTGGCCAGGGTGTTCGACCCCTTCTTCACCTCGAAGGGACCGGGCAAGGGCACCGGACTCGGGCTTTCGATGGTCTACGGCTTCATCAAGCAGTCGGCGGGCCATATCAAGATCTACAGCGAGGAAGGCCACGGCACCACGATCAAGATGTACCTGCCGCCCGGCAAGACGCCGACGGCGGTCGGCGAGGGCGTGACGCCGGCGACCATCGAGGGCGGACACGAGACGATCCTTGTGGTCGAGGACGACCGGCTGGTGCGCGACTACGTGCTGGCACAGCTGCATTCGCTCGGCTACGTCACCTTGCAGGCTGCGAACGCCGCGGAGGCGCTCGCAATCGTCGCCGCCGGAAAACCGTTCGACCTCCTGTTCACCGACGTCATCATGCCCGGCAAGATGAACGGAAGGCAGCTCGCCGACGAACTGCAGAGAACGCGTCCCGATCTCCGGGTGCTCTACACGTCCGGCTATACCGAGAACGCGATCATCCATCACGGCCGGCTGGATTCGGGCGTTCTGCTGCTGGCGAAGCCCTATCGCAAATCGGATCTGGCGCGGGCCATCCGCAAGGCGTTGAACAGTTGATGGCGCGTCGGGTGAGAGCCCGCAGCCCGGGTGAGCGAAGCGATACCCGGGAACACCACGAGCCACGTCCCGGAAGTCGCTTCGCTCATCCGGGCTACGAAATGTCGCCCACGGAATTTACGACGCGCGCTGCGCCGCGGTCATCACGATCCGGATCAGATCGGCGGCATTGCGCGCACCGAGCTTCTTCATGATGTTGGCGCGATGGTCCTCGATGGTGCGCGGGCTGATGCCGAGCGTGCGGCCGGCCTCCTTGTTGGAAGCGCCGGCGGCGAACTGCTCAAGCACCTCGCGCTCCCTGCGCGTCAACGGCTCGCGCCCGGGGAAATGCAGCGAGCCGAACTTCGGCGCTGCGTTCTCCGACTGCCTGCGGGCATAGGCGCCGATCGCCTCGTCGAGCCGGCCGACGATCTCGCTGCCGCGGAACGGCTTCTCGATGAAGTCGAGCGCGCCGCTCTTGATGGCCCCGACCGCCATCGCGATATCGCCCTGTCCGGAGATCATGAAGATCGGTGCCGGATAGTCCTCGCCGTGCAGCTCATTGAGAATATCGAGCCCGGACTTGCCGGGAATGTGCACGTCGAGCAGGACCGCTGCAGGTGTGCGGCTTCGCGCGACGGAGAGCAATGCTGCGCCGTCCGCAAAACAGATCACCTCATAGCCCGCCGCCTTCAACACCATCGACAAGGTGTCGCGAACGGCAGCGTCGTCGTCGACCACGAAGATTTCACCGCGAGAGCTTTGTTCGGCCATGTGCCACACATCCGGTTGGCATGAAGGACTCGCGTCCGCCCCAACCGTTATGGCGTTCGGCGCGGATTCGGCCCACCGTATTTGTACGGGACATGAACTTGACGCACAAGTAGCGGCGAGGCGCCTAATTGCAGAGGACGGAGAATATCCATGCTAATTTTGGCCGCTACCGCCTTTCGTGGCAATGCCCGAAGTCGAGAGCCGTGAGCTGATTGCGGCCGACCTTCGCGTGCTGATCTCGCAGATCGAGAGCAGCATGCGCCGGACCGCCACAGCCATGGATCAAGAACACGGGAGCGATCCGGAAAGTTCCGCCGACGTCTTCGTGCTCGACGATGTCACACCCCGGTATGCCAGGGCGATCGCCGCGCTCGACGCCTGCCGGGCGGGCCTTGGCCACGCCCTGGAATGCCTGTCGGAGGCCAGCGGTACGCTGTAGATCGCGATCGCTGCGACGCGGCGACCGCATTCTTTCATCGCATGGCCGGCCGCGGATCAGGCGCGGTGCCGCTCCACGATCGCGTCGGTGGCAACACCGCCCCAGGTGTGGATCGCCGGCAGGCCCATCGCGGTCTTGCCGAGATTGGCGAGGCTGATGCGCAACGCGGCCAGATCCAGCGGCTTGGGCAGGCTCTGGAGCTCGATCCCGACGGAACGGGCGAAGCTGCGGGCGGCGCTGCGGCGCTTGCCGTCCATGCCGCTGACGACGATCAGGGCGCCGCCAAATTTCGCCTTGGCCATCTCGCCCAGCACGTCCATTCCGTCGCCATCCTCGAGCACGAGATCGAGTGTCACGCAGTCGAAGCGCGCGGTGCGGAGTTTCTCGATCGCTTCGGCCACGGACGGCGCCACGGTGACTTCGTGGCCGGCCTGCTTGGCCGCGACCGTGATCAGGCTGCGCTGTGTGCCGTCATCATCGACCACCAGAAGCTGAAGCGCGCGCCGCTCGGCGCCGTCGGGCAGGTTTGACGGGAGAGAGGAGAAAGAGCTTCTGGGCATTGCCGTATCCTGAGATTGAGACCGGCAATGGATACACCGTTCGCGCTTAGGCGACGTAAAGCCGCGACGGCAAATTCAGTCGGATGTTTCAGCAAATGCGAACCAACGTCGCGGAAAACGGCGACGCGACGCACGTGAAGATCACGCCGCCTCGTCACGGCCACCGACGGCGCGCTTCTTCCGGTTCTTGCCCCGCAGGAATTGAATGTCCATTTCGACGCCGTTGACGCGCACCAATTCGCAGCGGCGGTAGGCAAGGCCGGTGGACGACAGCAGCAGGAAGAACTCTTTGAGGTTCAGGCCCTGAATCGAGCCTTCCACCGTCAGGATAGCGTCGGTGTCGGAGATCGCGTTGAGCTTGCAGTCGCGGCGCCAAGTGCCGTCGATGGCCATGATGCAGACATCATAGCCGCGACTGAACGTCACGCGTTCCGCGCCTTTGCCATCCTCGGCCATGCCTATCGTCCCGCCATGACCGCTAGGCGCGGCGCTGCGCCGGCAAGAACCGGCTTGGCGGCCGCCGCGCGCGGGTCGTTCGGCTTGTAGAGACCGCGCTTCTCCGGAATCGGCCTGAACGTGTCGGTCAGTCCGACCACCGTTTCGGCCGCGCCCAGCACCAGGAAGCCGTCTCCCTCGATCTGGCGAGCCAGCCGGTTGAAGATGTTGATCTTGGTGTCCTGATCGAAATAGATCAGCACGTTGCGGCAGAAGATGACGTCGAAGGTGCCGAGCTGAGCGAAATCGTGCAGCAGATTGAGCTGCCGGTGCTGGATCATCGCCCGCAGCTCGGGATTGATCTGCCAGGTCTCGCCGATCTGCTTGAAATATTTCATCAGCATCTGGATCGGCAGTCCGCGCTGCACTTCGAACTGGCTGTAGATGCCGGCCTTGGCCTTCTCGAGCACCTCCTGCGACAGGTCGGTCGCGATGATCTCGACGCGCCAGCCGGTTAGGGCCGCACCCATCTCCTTTAGGCTCATCGCGAGCGAATAGGGCTCCTGCCCCGTGGAGCCGGCGGCGCACCAGATGCGGACGCTGCGGCGGCCCGCGCGGGCCTTGATGATCTCCGGCATGATGGTGTCGCGGAAATGATCGAACGGGACCTTGTCGCGAAAGAAGAAGGTCTCGTTGGTGGTCATCGCCTCGACCACGCTGGTGACGAGCGCGCCCGAGCCAGCGCCTTGCAGCTTCTGCACGAGCTCGCCGATGCCGGAGATCCCGGCCTTGCGCGCCAGCGGCAACAGCCGGCTTTCAATCAGATATTGCTTGTCTGCGGACAGATCGAGCCCGGAATGATCCCTCAGGAACTTACGCAGATACTCATACTCGGTCGGGGTCACGGATAGGCCTCTCGGAAGCTGTACTGGGAACACTCTGGCTGGAACACTCCGCCAGACACTCAGACCATGGCTTGTCCGACCGGAATCAAGCCGACTTCTGCGAATTTGTCGGCGATGATGTCTTTATCGAAGGGCTTCATGATGTACTCGTTGGCGCCGCCGCTGAGCGCCTGAGCGATATGAGCCACGTTATTTTCGGTGGTGCAGAATACAACCTTGGGCTGGTCGCCGCCCGGCAGGCGGCGCATGTGGCCCATGAACTCGAAGCCGTCCATCACCGGCATGTTCCAGTCCAGCAGCACCGCGTCGGGCAGCTTGCGCTGACAGACCTCGAGCGCCTTGGAGCCGTCCTCGGCCTCCGTGACTTCGAATTGCAGGCCTTCCAGGATCCGGCGTGCGATCTTGCGCACGACGCTGGAATCATCGACCACCAAGCACGTCTTCATTTGGGTTCTCCGGCTTCGATGTTTTTGGGGCTCACGCAGCCATTTGCACTTCGGTTTTGAGTTCGAGGACGCGATCGACGTCGAGGACGACCATGAGCTGGCCGTCGAGACGGTGGACACCGCCGGCGAGCTTGGCCATGCGGGGGTCGAGATTGACGGGGTTTTCTTCCATGCCGTCCTCGGCGAGCCGCAGCACTTCGCCGATCTGGTCGATCAGGAGGCCGTAGGATTCACCGCGCAGATCGACGCCGACCGCCATCGGGATCTTGCCGTCCTCGGGCTTGGGCAGGCCGAGCCGGGCGCGCATGTCGACCACGGTGACGATGCGGCCGCGCAGGTTCAGCACGCCCGCAATCTCGCGCGAGGACAGCGGCACGCGGGTGACGCGCTCGGGCATGAACACGTCCTGGACGCGGGAGATCGGCAGGCCGAACAGCTGGCCGCCGATCATCGCGGTGACGTATTCGACCATGGCGCCTTCGCCGGACTGGGTCTTCTTGGTCATGTGCGTATCTCCTGATCCATCCCGCTGGGGTTTAGGCGGCTGCGCGGCTCAGCTCGGAGGCGCCGGCGGCGCTCGCGGTCTGTTCCTTCAGCGCCGCGATCAGACCGGGACGGTCGAACTTGGCGACATAGTCGTGGAAGCCGGCCTGGCGGCCGCGCTCGATCGCCGCCGGCGACACCAGCGCGGAGAGGCCGATGATCGGCATCGCGCCCAGATTGCTGTCGGAGCGAATGGTCTCGGCAAACTCGAACCCGTTCATGTCGGGCATCTCGATGTCGGTCAGGACCACGTCGAAGCTCTGCGCGCGCAGCGCCGCCAGGCCCTCCTGCGCGGTCGGCGCGGTGCGGACGCGGTAGCCGGCGGCCTTGAGCACCGGGGCCAGCATGTTGCGGAAGAACGCCGAATCGTCGACCAGCAGCACCGATTGCGAGTGCAGCGACGGCTTCATCTCCTTGCGGGTGAACCAGTCGGAGAACGCCATCGGCAGGAAGTGGCCGACGTCGATCACTTCGGTGGCCTGGCCCTTGATCACGGCCGAGCCGAGAATGCCGGAGGAGGATCCGCCGACCTCGATGTTGAGCCGTTCCTCGACGATGTCGATGATCTCGTCGACGACGAGGCCCATGGAGCGGCCGTCGTCGGAGAACACCAGGATCGGCTGGGCGCCCTGGCTCGCGATGGTGACGCTCTCCATGGCAACGAGCGGCATCAGCTGCTCGCGGTACTGCACCATGTAGCGGCCGTTCGAGAACTCGATCTTGTCGGCCGGGAGCTCTTCCAGGCGCGTGACGAGCCCGAGCGGGACCGCCTTGGGCTGGGCCGAGCCGGCGCGGAACACCAGCAGTGAGGTGGTCTGCTCGCCCGATCCGATGCTGTGCGTCCCGTTCTCGTTGTTCATGTCATGGGCCGAGGAGCCGGCGGCGCCGAGCGCCTTGGCAATGCCGTTGGGGTCGATGATCATGATGACCGCGCCGTCGCCCAGGATGGTATTGCCCGAGAACATGTCGATGTGGCGCAGCTTCGTCGACATCGGCTTGACCACGATTTCTTCGGTGTGGAACACGCCGTCGACGACGATGCCGAAGGTCTGGCTGCCGACCTGCGTCACCACGATGAAGCCGTTCTCGGGATCGGAGACGGCGCCGTCGTCGATCTTGAGCAGCTTCTTGAGATGGATCAGCGGCAGCAGCTTGTTGCGCAGCCTGAGAACCGCGGTGTCCTTGATGCGCTCGATGCGGTGCTCCGAGTTGGCGCGGGCCCGCACCAGCTCGACCACGGAGAGCTGCGGGATCGCAAAGCGGTCGCCGGCGGCTTCCACGATCAGCGCGGAGACGATGGCGAGCGTCAGCGGGATCTTGATGGTGACGGAGGAGCCTTCACCGGCGACCGACTTGATGTCGATGGTGCCGCCGATCTGGTCGATATTGGTGCGCACCACGTCCATGCCGACGCCGCGCCCCGACACCGAGGTGATGGCGGCCGCGGTCGAGAAGCCCGGCGCGAAGATGAACTTGTGGATCTGGGCTTCGCTCATCTTCTCGAGCTCGGCCTCGGTGACCAGACCTGAGGAGATCGCCTTGGCCTTGATCCTGTCGGTGTTCAGGCCACGGCCGTTGTCGGCGATGCAGATGATGATGTGGCCGCCCTCGTGATAGGCGGACAGGCGAATGGTGCCCTGCTCGCCCTTGCCGCCGGCGAGACGCTCGGCCGGGGTCTCCAGGCCATGGTCGGCGGAGTTGCGCACCATGTGGGTGAGCGGGTCCTTGATCAGGTCGAGCACCTGGCGGTCGAGCTCGGTGTCGGCGCCGTGCATCTCCAGCTCGATCTGCTTGCCGAGTTCGCTCGAGAGGTCGCGAACGATGCGGGGCAGCTTCTGCCAGGCATTGCCGATCGGCTGCATGCGCGTCTTCATGACGCCTTCCTGCAGCTCGGCGGTGACGTTGGACAGCCGCTGCAACGGCACCTTGAACTCGGTGTCCTCGTTGCGGCGGGAGATCTCCAACAGCTGGTTGCGGGTCAGCACCAGCTCCGAGACCATGGTCATCAGATGCTCAAGCGTATCCACGTTGACGCGGATCGACTGGTTGGCGATGCTGGCTCCCTCGGCGGCGCCCTCGTCGGCGATCGACTTCTTCGGCGCGGCCTTGTCCTTCGCCTTGGTCTCCTTCGCGGCTTCCTTGGCAACAGGCACCGGGGCTTCAGCGGCAGGCGGAGGCTCCGCCTTGACTTCGGCCTTGGCAACCGGGACCGGCACTTCGATCGCGGTCTCGCGGAAGGCACGCTCGAGCTCGTCGAGCGAGACTTCGCCCGGACGCAGCGGACGCTCCAGGCTCTGGTCGGCCAGCACGCCGGAGGTCGGCGCGGCTTCAACGGCGACAGGCGCGTCCGGCACCAGCGGCGGCGCTTCGGCAACGGCAGCAGCAGCGCCGGCCGCCATGGCGGCCATGCCCTGCTCGACCATCGCTTCCAGCTTGTCGATGAGATCGCGGTCGGTGCCCTCGGGCTCGGCTTCGGTCGCCTCCAGCCCGGCCAGAATTTCCTTGATGCGGTCGATCGAGGACAGGATCACCGTCACCGCCTGCCCCGTCACCGGCATGCCGTCACGGAATTTGCCCATCAGCGTCTCGCCGGCATGCGCCAGCGCTTCCAGTCGCGGCAATCCGAGGAAGCCGCACGTGCCCTTGATGGTGTGGACCAGCCGGAAAATGTTATCCAGGATCTTGGCGTTGTTCGGCTCCTGCTCGAACTTCACCAGCTGATTGTCCACGGTGTCCAGGCTCTCGCTGGTTTCCGTCAAAAACTCCCGCAACAGATCATCCATGAGCTACGCCTTACAGACCTGGATCTGGACCTCGACGCCCGAGCCGCGCTGGCATGAACGGAAGTCCCCACCTTGGATCGTTAGACATCCCCTTTCACGGTCCCGTTAATTTCATCCTCCGTGCTAATACGGATATTGAAGACAAGTTTGCCGTTCGACTGCATGGGACAGCGTTTTTCGGCAAAACCGGCCCCACGCCGCAGCGGCGAGACGCGTTAGGTGAACGTGCCGATAACGGCGGGACCAGGCGCGCGGGAAAGCCCTGCTTGTGAAGGACGATATGCGCGGTCTTCGCGCAAATTGTATCGAGCCGCCTGCAATCCGGGGCGGTCTCGCCACGTCGCCTGGTGCTCTGCCGGGATATGCATGACCCGCATTTGCGGTAAACGAACCGTTACCCGCGTCCGCTGCGGCCGGTGCCGCGCTAACCCAGGCGCGCGGCCGGGGCAAGCTCGCCCTGGGGACGGTGCTCCGCCAGGCAATCGTTGATGGCGGCGAGCAGCGCGTGCGGCGTGAACGGCTTGCGCAGACAGCGCGCCGCACCGAGCTCCAGCGCCATCCGGAGGAAATCCGGGGCCGGCGAATTCAGATTGCGAACGCGTAGCCGGACATCGCTATCAGCGGAACGGCCGGCGCGCGCTCGTGAAAGATTCTGACCGATTCGAACCCGCGCATGTGCGGCATGAAGATATCGATGATCATCAGATCGAACTGTTCGTGTTCGAGCGCACGAAGTCCGGCTTCCCCTCCTTCGGCGATCGTCACCCGAAAAATTGTTGCGCTGGAGATAGACCTCGATGGCCATGCAGACCATCGGGTCGTCATCGACGACGAGAATATGGCGCAGATCTTCTGTCCCCGTTTGAGCTTCCCGATTTGGCGATTCAATAATTGAACCGTGGCGCACGCCATGCTCCTTTGCTCGAGAAATGGACTGTTGAGAGCGTCCTTCGGAGCCGGAAAGACGATTGACGCAGAATCTGCGGCCGCGCGGCGCCAAGGCAACTCCATGACGACGACGCGGCGCGGATGACCTCGAAACGCGCCGGATCAACCATGACCGCGAACAAGCTCCAAACCGATTCTCCAGCCGCACCATCTGGATCTGCTGGTTCCCAGCTCGGTAGGAATTGGGTCAGGGAATCTGTCTTGGCGAGGCCGACGTGCAGCGGCACTGACTGCGATCGGACGTCTTGTCCCAATTGCCAATATATCCCGACGGGAACATGATGGAACGTGGCCGAACGACAAGCAGTTTCCCGTGCTGGTCCGGGAGACGGGAGGCTACTTTGGAAACAATGGTACGTTCCTCCAACGGTTTCCTGTCCGCGCTGTCGGCGGACGATTATGAATTGATCCGCCCCCACCTGCGGACGGGCGATCTGCCGCACGACGCGGTGCTGGTCGCGACCGGCGAAACGCTCAAGCGCGCCTACTTTCCCCATCGCGGCGTCATCTCGCTGGTGGTGGAGCTCGCCAGGGGCGAGCACGTGCAAGTCGCCATGATCGGCCGCGACAGCCTGCTCGGAACGCTCTCTATCATGGGCGATGCCTGCGCGCTGAACACGGCCATCGTGCTGGTTCCAGGCTCCGCCTCGATGATGGACCTCGACCGGCTGCGCGTCGCGGCCGACCAGAGCTGCACCCTGCGGACGCTGCTCACGCGTCACGGACTGGCGGTCTACGCGCAGGTGCAGCAGACCGCGGGCTGCAACGCCGCTCATCCGGTGGAGTCGCGGCTGTCGCGCTGCCTGCTCCACACCCATGACCTCTCCGGCGACTACCGGCTGCTGCTGACCCAGGAGGCGATGGCGCAGATGATCGGCGCTCGGCGCAACAGCGTGTCGCTGGTCGCCAACACCTTGCAGCAGGCGAATTTCATTAACTACAGCCGCGGACACATCCAGATCCTTAACCTGGACGGCCTGCGCCAGACGGCGTGCGAATGCTACGCCACCGTGAAGGCGCAGTATGACCGGCTGCTCGGCCCGCGCTGACTGGCGCTGCGGCGTGGTAAACCGGCCGCTAATTCCGGCCCGCAAACACGGAATGTCCTGCTACCGGAACTGAAATCCAGATGCCGTAGACACGGATGTGCCGCGCGCGCCTGTACGGGCCGGCGGCAAACCGTGATCAAGGCAGGCCAAACCATGTTCGAAGTCACCGTCGCGCCTGCGCAAACAGTGCTTGATGCCGAACCCGCGCGCGAGCCGGGCGCGTACCAGGCGCTGGTGCGCGAGATCGGCGAGGATGGTGCTTGCGAAGTGCGCGACGTGTTCTGGAGCGAAACCTGCGCGCGTCTGCAATCGTTCCGCACGCTCTCGCTCGCGCAGCACCACGGCAGGATCGCCCGCGAAGCGCATTCGCTGAAGGGCGCGGCCGGAACGTTCGGCTATGTCAGGCTCGCGGTGCTGGCGCTGCGGCTGGAGAAGACCGCGGAGAGGCTCGGCGACGCCGGATTTTGCGACCTCCTGGACCTGATGGACGCCGCCTACGCTGCCGCGCGCGCGCAGGAGCCGGAGGGCTGACGCGCTCGCTCGAAACGCTCCAACCACTCACGCGTGCATGCCCGCCGTACTTCTACGGCTTGGGATTTTCACAGATGGCTAATCATAGGCAGCGATAGTCGCCGGAAACCAGGAGGGTTTCCATGTTCACCTACGAGACCGCGGACCAGAAAGAAGTTCGCCGCTTCCGCATCGCACAGTTCAACGGCCGGATGGCGACGGTGGCCGCTGGCGAGGCGACGGTGACCGGCTTCGTACGTTCGGTGCTGGAGCAGGAATCGAGCATGCCGCCCCGCTGGACCATCACGATCATTCCCAACGTGCCGAAGGACGAGCTCAAGCCGCTGCGGCCCTCGTCGCGCGCGCGTCCCTTCGCCGAAGATTATTTCTGAGCACGGTCGGAGCCGCGGGTCTTTTTCGAGAAATGCCTCACGCTTGGCCCTCGCCCGCTGCCGGGCGGCCCGACGCAAGGCCCTTCAGTCGATCGAATGCAGCAGCGCCGCACGGACGAGGTCCGCCGTGTTGCGCGCACCGAGCTTCCGCATCGCCTCGGCGCGATGGCTCTCGAAGGTGCGCGGGCTGATCTGCATCCGAAGCGCACCCTGCTTGTTCGAATAACCCTCGCTGATCAGCCTCAGCACCTCGCGCTCGCGCTTGGTCAGCCGCTTCTGGCCTGACAGGCCGAGGATTTCGGCGCTCGGCACGCGCTGCAGCTGTGGCGCGCGCGCGAACTTCGATTCGGCGCCCTCGGCCCTGGACGCGATCGGCAGGCCACCCGTGTGAGAACCGGCAAGCTGTTTGACGAGGCCACAAACCCGCTCGGTCTGCACTAGCGCATTCTCCACGACCCGCTGCAAATAGGCACGGTCGCCCGTCACCGGCGCGAGCTGATCGCTGTGATGCTTGATCTCGCCCATGTAGAGCAGGAGCGCCGTGAGGGGACCGTTGAGCTCGCGGGCGATGGCGGCTGCCATTTCGTCGGCCGCCTTGGCACGGGCGGCGTTCAGACGGACGGCATCGAGCTCTTCAGTTGGAGCGGCGTTGCTTTCGTACCATTCCGACGGCCGAGAATCAGTGGCCGTATCATTCTGTGACCCCATGTCACTCGTTTAGCGGAACCCAACGCGGTCTGTAGTTAACTTTTTTGCTCCGTAAGACTACGGTGAATTTGGCAGTTTTGTGCTGAAACCCCGGCACAGGCACACTTTATGCTTGAGTGGCAACGTCCCTCAACATTCTTAGGTTGCTGAACCTGCCCAATTGATAGACGGGTCGCTCGACGCCTTCTTAACGATCAGATCCGCGCCGATTACCTGCGGCCTTGGATTTTACGGATATATTAACGGCGGCTTGCTTCTCTATGTCGCAATTGAGAGCGCGCAAATGCCTCCATGCATGGGGTCGGTAGGCCTGCTGGAAACGTTGCGGAAGATTGCGTGCCATGAACGAGATCGACCAGCTATCGAACTTCCTGCAGAAGCTGACGCCGCTGTCGCGCAGCTGCCTGCTCAGCGAGCTCGAACGGCTTGAGCTGTGCGGCATCGACATGCCGGGCTCGTCCGACCTGCAGTCCCGGTTGCGCGCCGAATTTCGCAAGGACGGATCGAACCAGGCGCGCGCCACCAGTCCCTCGCGCCATTTCTTTGCGCCGCTCGAGCTGCTTCTGATCGACGGCGCGCCCGAGCATGCCAACATGGGGCGGATCTCGCGCAACACCCTCACCCCGATCTGGGAGTGGATCTGCCGCGACCTGCTGCCGACCATGGCACGCGACTACATCAAGGCGATCAACGACCAGGTCGCCGCCAACAACCAGAAGGAAGTGCTGAAGATCGCATCGACCTTCCAGACCAAGGTCGTCAAGGTTCTCGAAAGCACCCTCGCATCAGCGGAGAGCACCGAGTTCGCGCGCGGCAAGCTCGCGCAATACACGGCATCGCGCACCGCCTTCGAGGACGTGAAGAAGATCCAACATGTGCTGCGCGCCGGCGCCGCGCTGCCGAAGTTCAACGACAGGCTGCCCGAGAAGATCGCGAAGTTCGACGACGGCACGGTTGATCAGATCACCGCCCGATTGGACGCCTTCAAGAAGGCCCATCCCGAGGCGCTGCCGTTCGCGCTGACGCTGGTGGCGAGGCGGCTGAAGACGTTCTGGCAATTGGTGCGCCTTGCCACCAAGGCCGCAGCGAGCAAGAGCGCCGCCGATGTCGCCGCCGCGCCCTATGCCTGCGTCGTTCACATGGTGCTCGACCAGCTCGACGACAGGCGCCTCGCCTTGCGCATCGCGCTCCGGCACAACCGGGTGCTGATTGCGCGCGACCTGCTCGCCGAGATCTACGAGACCGAATATGCGCTCAAGGTGCAGATCGACGGCATCGAGCATTGCGAATGGGGCATTCGGCTCCAGCAATTGATGGACGCGATCGCGGCGCTGGTGTCCGCCGAGGTGAGCCGCTTCCCCTCCAATGTCGGCCACATTCTCGGTTCGCGCCGGTTGCGCAGCCACGACACGCTCGGTGGCAAGCTGTCCTATCTGGCCTGGAAGGGACGCGATGCGATTGAGGACGGCGCGGCCGCGTTGCGCAAGCTGATCGGCCAAACCTGATCCCGCGCTAATGCGCGCGCGGCAGGCACAGGAAGCGATCGAGAAATCGCCCTGACAGCACGAACCTGAACCACCAATACATTATTCGCCGCGACGTCATTGCTGCGATCCTCGACAGCCCACCACCGGCTGCCCAGAGCAATAGCGCACGTGCAGCAATCCGCTTGTGATGTGCTTCACATTGGCGCAAGCGCGCACCGACGCATTGTCGCAGAACCGTCACGAGCGAACCGGGAAAATGCGCGCGTCGCGCGAAATAGTGGCGCTCCATTATTCAATTGGACGAGGCGCGCGCGGCTTGGTCCAATTGCAGGACAGTGCGCGACCAGGCAGCCGCACGGCACGTCGCGGAAATCTCCAGTGATTGCCGCAACCCTGCGCCCGACGCGCGGGTAGACGTAAAAACTTCTCGACCGAGATCCAGACAATTTTAGACGTGATGGGCGCTTTAACGTTACCCAGATAATTCGACAATCGACTGAAGCCTTCCATATTTGAAACTGCTCACGTCGCTAACACACCGGCACGGAACGGGAGTGCTTGCGATGAACGACGAAATTGTAGAACTCGCCGTCCGAAGGCCGAAGACCTTCGGACGGCGAAAGGTGAAGCCGCGCGCATGCGTCGCCGACGGCAAGCGCCATCTTCGCGCGTTTCTCGCGGAAGTGCTGGAGGATCTCGGCTTCGTCACCACCGAATGCGCCAGTGCCGAGGAGCTGCAGAGCGTGCTGACAAGCGAATTGCCCGACCTGATCCTGCTCGGCATCGCCGCCGACGGCATCGAGCCCGGCAAATTTTTGGAGACGCTGGTGCGCGAGGCCTTCGACGGCAGGGTTCTGACTGTGGGCGCCCGCGAGTCGATCATCGTCAGGGCCGTGCAGCAGGTCGGCGAGGAATACGGCCTCAAGATGCTGCCGCCGCTGACAACGCCGTTTGCCGCGGAGACGCTGCGCGACCGTGTCGCGATGCTGTTGCCCGAGGAGCCGGCGCCGAGCCCCGCCGTGCATGTCGGCGAGGCCCTGCACGCCGGCTGGCTCGAGCTCTGGTACCAACCCAAGATCGACGCGCGCACGCTGATTCGCAATAGCGCCGAGGCGCTGGTGCGGATGCGGCATCCGACCTGGGGCGTGGTGCCGCCCGCCTATTTCATCCCCGAAGAGCACGACCCGAATATGCGCGACCTCTCCGAATTCGTGATCGAGCGCGCCATGCAGGACTGGCACTATCTGCTGGAGCAGCAGAGCCCGGTCGATCTCGCGATCAATTTGCCGGCGTCCTATCTGAAGGAGCCGCAAGCCGTGCGCGATCTCTGCCGGCGCATGCCGACGCATCCGGCGTTCGGCGGGCTGACGATCGAGATCGACAGCGAGGAGGCGATCCGCGATCTCGATCTCCTGGCCGAGGTCGCCCGCGAACTGCGTCTGCACAATATCGGCCTGTCGGTCGACAATCTCGGCGCCAACTGGCCGTCGCTGATGGACCTTGGAAAAATTCCATTCATCAAGCTGAAGGCCGACCGGCACTTCGTCACCGGCAGCGGCACTGATCGCCTCAAGCGCACGGTGTGCCGCCACATCGTCGAGCTTTCGCATGGCTATGGCGTGCGCGCCATCGCCGAGGGCGTCGAAAGCCGCGCCGACCTCGTCGCCGCCAACGAGCTCGGCTTCGACCTCGTGCAGGGTTTTCTGTTCGGCAAGCCGATGCCGCTGAAGAAGTTTGCGCGGAGCACGCTGACGCGGACGGTGATGGGGTGATTCAGTGCGCGAGCGGCGGATTACGCTGTTGCCGCGCACCCCTCAGCCGTCGAGCGCAGGGAGCTCGTTTCACCATTCGGGCTGTGTGCCTCGACCTGCTCGACGTGAAGCGCGAAGCCGGTCGCGCCGGAATGCCCAAGTCCCGCGCGGAGCCGCATGCTCGGAATCAGGTAATCGCCGCCATTCTGGCGCCGGTAGGGAATCGGCGGTGTGGTCGCAAGCGTTCGCATCCTCTCGCGCAAACGTTCGGCAGTCGCCTGGAAACCCGCTTCGTCCAGTTTGTCGGCCTTGTAGACGACGAACGGCGGAAGCACGTCATATCCCGGATAATAGAGGATGCCGTGATTGATCGGGAACAGCAGGTCGTCGATCGGCCCGTTGATCCCGCGCGCCGAATAATGCTCCTGCCAGCCGCCGGCGGTCACGATCAGCATCGCGCGTTTGCCCGCCAGCCTGCCTTCGCCGTAACGGTCGCCCCAGCGCTTGTCGCTGTGCTCGCCGACGCCATAGGCGAAACCGTAGGCGAACACGCGGTCGACCCAGCCCTTGAGGATGGCCGGCATGCTGAACCACCATAGCGGGAATTGCAGGATCAGGACGTCCGCCCACAGCAGCTTCTCGATCTCGGCCTTGACGTCCGCGGTGAGTGTACCCGACTCGAACGCCTGCTTGGAGGCGGCGGCCGGCGCCAGCCGCCCGTCCGGCGGCAGCAGCGGAAAATCGGCGCGGCCGACCTCGGATGTCCATCCCTCGGCGTAAAGGTCTGACACCCGCACCTCGTGTCCCTCAGCCTCGAGTTCTCTGACGGCAACGTCGCGGAGCGAGCCATTGAGGGAGCGCGGCTCGGGGTGAGCGAAGAGGATCAACACTTTCATGATCAGCACCTTGGTTGACGATTGCGAGCAGCAGGTAGCGCCTCCGACTGCAATCCGGTAGTTGTCGCCGATGGATAGGATCATGCCGAAATATGGATAAATCGGACGTGACGCTCGAACGCATGCGCAGCTTCGTGCGGGTCGCCGAGCGCGGAAGCCTGTCCGCGGTCGCGCGCGAGCTTGGTCTCGGCCAATCGACAGTGACGCGGCACCTTCGGGAACTGGAGCAGGCCGTCGGCGTGCCGCTGCTCACGCGGACCACGCGCAGCGTGACGATGACCGAGGAGGGGCGCCGCTATTACGCCGACTGCGTGCAGATCCTGCGCCTGGTCGAACTCGCCGGCGACGAGGCGCGCAGCACGCGCGGCGCGCCTGCCGGAACGGTGCGCGTCTCCTGCACCGCCGCCTTCGGCGTGCTCCACGTCAGCCGTCTGGTTTTCGCGTTCCAGGACCGCTATCCGGACGTGGCGGTGGATCTCAGCCTGACCGACGAGCGGATCGACCTCGTGCGGGAAGGTGTCGATATCGCTTTGCGTCTGGGGCCGCTCCCCGACAGCTCGATGAAGCTCAGGCTGCTTGGTCAGTCGCGGCGGGTGCTTGTGGCCGCACCGGACTATCTGGCGTCGCGCGGCAGGCCCGCGCGCCCGCAAGACCTCGCCAGCCACGAGGGTGTCAGGATGTCGAACATCGCCGGCAGCGACGTGCTCGTGCTGCACGGGCGCCGCGGCGGCCGTCATGTGGTCCCCTTCGCAGGGCGGCTGCGGGTGGATCACGGGCTTGCCGCACGCGAGGCGCTCGCGGCCGGTCGTGGCATTGCGCCGGCGCATCTTTGGCTCGTCGACGACCTGCTTGCCTCCGGCCAACTCGAGCGCGTGCTTGAAGACTACGCGCCGCCGTCCGTTCCGCTCAACATGCTGATCGTCCCGGAGCGGTCCGGCATCGCGCGGGTCCGGCTGCTGGTCGATTTTCTCGCCAAGGGAATCGCGCAGCTGCCGGGGATTGAAAAACCGCAACCGGGCAAGAGGTAAGGCCGCATCAATCCGGCCTCAGGCAAACCGCCGTGCGAAGAAGACGCAGGCGACCACCAGCGCGGTCGCGACGATCATGCTCCAGGCCACAGGTTCGTGCAGGAGCAGGCCTGCAAGCGCAAGGCCGAAGAACGGCTGGAGCTGCTGCAACTGGCCGACGCGGGCGATGCCGCCGATCGCAAGCCCGCGGTACCAGAAGATGAAACCGACGAACATGCTGAAGACCGAGACGTAGGCGAGTCCGATCCAGGCGGGCACACCGACGCCGCTCCATGTCGACGGCCAGGTTAGAATCGCGACCGGCACCATCAGCGGCAGCGACAGCAGCAGCGCCCAGGAGATCACCTGCCAGCCGCCGAGCCGGCGCGACAGCGCGGCGCCTTCGGCATAGCCGAGCCCGCACAGCACGATCGCCGCGACCATCAGCAGATCGCCGGTCAGCGATGCGGTGCCGTCGTTGGAGAGCGCAAAGCCGGCGACAGTGGCGCTGCCCAGAATTGCAAAGAGCCAGAACATCGGCTGCGGCCGCTCGCCGCCGCGCAGCACGCCGAAGATCGCGGTCGACAGCGGCAAGAGGCCAATGAAGACGATCGAATGCGCCGAGGTGATGTGCTGCAGCGCAAGCGCCGTCAGCAAGGGAAAGCCGACCACGACGCCGATGGCGACGATCGCGAGCGAGACGAGATCCTTGCGCTGCGGCCGCGCCTGACGGAGCAGGCCGAGCACGGCCACACCGATCAGCGCCGCGATGACCGCGCGCGCCGAGGTCAGGAACAGCGCGGAAAACCCGCCGACCGCCACGCGGGTCGCCGGCAGCGATGCGCTGAAGATGATGACGCCAAGAAGCCCGTTGCCCAAGCCGCTGCCGGAAGAGTGCATGCCCATCTCGCCTTGTCGGTGGTGATCCGAACTGGCGAGGCCAGCCGGTGTCGCGACGATTACCTGTAAGCCTCCCAAGGCCCAACAACAAAAAGCGCGAAAACAACCCCATGCACAGTAGCCGGGAGCTGCAAGATCAATGACTTACGCCGGGGCGGAATCGTGTTTCTAGACCGCGATCGTGATGCGGCGGGCGCTGAAGGCGAGCCGGGGATGATTGCCGACGAGCAGCAGGGCTGCGTGGGACACTTAATTCGCCTTGATGCCCGCTTCACTGATCAGCTTGCCCCATTTCGAGCCTTCGCTTTGGATGAAGCGGCTGAACTCCTCCGGTGAGGTCGGTGCAGGCTCTGCGCCAAGCGTCCGGATCTTCTCGACCACCGATGGATCCTTCAGGGCCTTTCCGAAGGCTTCGTTCAACCGGCCGACGATATCGGCTGGCGTGCCGGCCGGAGCAACCAGCCCGAACCAGCCAACGGATTCGAAACCCGCAATACCGCTCTCGGCGAGTGTCGGCACATCAGGCAAGGACGACAGACGCTGCGCAGACGACACACCGATGGCGTTGAGCTTACCTTCGAGGATCAGTTGCCTCGATGCGGGGATATCCAGTACCGCGAAGGGGACATGGCCTGCGAGAACATCGACCGTCGCCGGCGCGGTCCCGCGATAGGGGACCAGCTCCATGGCGATCCCGGTCTTCTGCGTGAACAGTGCCGCGGTCAAGTGCATGGCGGTCGAATTGCCGCCATGCCCGATCGACAACGCGCCCGGCTTGGCCTTGGCGAGCGCGATCGATTCCGCGACCGTATGCGCCGGCACGTTCGCTGACGCAACCAGCACGAAGGGAATTTTCGCGAGCAGGGTGATCGGCGCAAGATCCTTCGGATCGAACGGCATCGACGAATTGAGATGCGGATTGACCGTCAGGCTGCCTGCCGGCGCAATGCCGAGCGTATAGCCGTCAGGCTTGGCCTGCGCGACCGCGGCCATGCCGATGTTGCCTCCAGCACCCGCGCGGTTCTCGATCACGAGACCCTGTTTGAGCTCGGCAGTGACCAGCGGTTCGAGCGCGCGGATGACGGTATCGGCGCTGCCGCCGGGCGGAAAGGTCACGATGATCTTGATCAATTGCTCGGGATAGACCGCTCGGACCGCCTCCAGCGGCAGCACGGCGAAACTCGCGGCCGTCAGCACGGCCAAAATGCGGCGGCTTGCAACGTGAAACACGTTTCCCTCCTGGTGCGAGTCTTTTTTTGTTTTGTGAACCACGACTTTGTAAATCACCTGCCGGCGGACTTCGCCGCGAGACCGTCCGCTTCAAACCGCCTTACGCCGAAGCGCCGGTGATGCGCGTCAGCAAGCCTTGTGAGTCCGCTGGCGCGGCCTGCCCGCGCCAGGCGATGTGCTGATCGGGCCGCGCCAGCACCAGCTTCTCGGCATACGCGCCGTTCGCTTCGTCCGGCGCAATGTCGAGCAGCGCGAGCGGAATGCCGCGCTGCTCTGCGGCAGACTTCAATGGCGCTACATCGATCGCCGGATCGAACCGCAGCAAAGTGTAGCCGACGCCGAAGGCATCGTAGAGCGATCGCCCGTCCCGCAGAAACAGGTGCGGCGCGCGAGCGCCCGGCACGGTGGAGGGGGTGAAGCTGCCCATCGCGTAAGCGGGCGGCGTCTCGCCGTCATAGGCGATGATCGGCGAGGCATCGTAATAGTAGCCGAAGTTCAATCCGGCACAGCAATATTGCTGCACGTTGAGATCGTAGGCCGCCCTGGCCAGCGCTGCGCGCGCGGCGTGGCCGCGCGGCGTGTCGTCCTCGATCTCCGCGGAGACTCCACCACGCTGCGCCATCATCTTCATCGCATGGTCCATGGCAAAGCGCGACACCTGTTCGGTGATGGGCTGACGCTCCGCCTCGTAGGCATCCAGGATCGAAGCCGGCGCCCACCCGTTCAGATGCGCCGCCACCTGCCAGCACAGGTCGACGGCGTCCGCAATCCCCGCATTCATGCCGTAGCCCGCATACGGCATCCACAGATGCGCGGCGTCGCCGCAGATGAAGACTCTGCGGTCGCGGAAGCGATCGGCGACAAGCCGGCGGCCGACCCAGTCCTCCTTGCTGAGGACGCGGTATTCGAAGCGCTCGTCGACGCCGAGAATGGCGCGGATCGCCCAGTCCCGATCGACCGAATCAAATTCGGGCTCGTCTGGCTTCAGGTGATTATGGATCAGCCAGCGGTCCTGACCGTCGATCGCCACCGTCGTGCCTGAGCGTCGCGGGTTGAGCGAGAGCACCATCCAGGCCGGCTTGTGCGCGCCCATCAGCTCCTTGAGCTGCGGCGCTTCGATGAAGGTCGATTGCACGCGCTGGATCACCGGCGTGCCGGACAGGTTGGCGCCGATCGATCTGCGAACCAGGGAACGGCTGCCATCGCAACCGATCACAAAGGAAGCCTCGATGCGGAGCGAGCTTCCGCTGTCGAGGTCGCGCGCCAATGCGACCACATGGTCGTCATTCTGCTCGATGTCCGTGATTTCCGTGCGCGCCAGAATGGTGATGCGCGACTGAGCGGCGGCATGGCTGAACAGGATCGGCTCGAGATAGACTTGGTTGATCCGGTGCGGCGGCTCCGGCGTCGGCCACCAGGTGTCGGGGCCGCCGGTGGCGCTGTAGCGGCGTGCGCGCGAGGGAATGTCGATGCGGCACAGCTCGATGCCGGTCGCCGTGGTCCGGTAGGAGCAGTCGTTCGGGAAATCTGCGGGCAGGCCTGCGTCGCGCAGCTTTGCGGCGACGCCGAGCCGGCGGAAGATCTCCATCGAACGCGCCGAGACGTGATTGCATTTGACGCTGGGCGGATCGCCGGCATGGCGGATCTCCGCGACCACGACGTCGATCCCACGGGAAGCCAGATCCATCGCCGCGGTCAATCCGACGGGCCCGGCGCCCACCACCAGCACCTGTGTCCTCATGTTCGTTTCCAATCCCTTGGCGATCGCCGCTTCACCGACCACGGCATGCATTTTATTGCATGCTCGCTTATGTGATAAGCCGGAAAGAACTCATCAATTCATGAGCTTTGCCTATGAACGTCACCTTACGGCAATTGCAGGCCTTCACCGGCGTGTACCGTACGCGCAGCATCACGCGGGCTGCGCGCGAGCTGGGGATCACGCAATCGGCGGCGAGCCTGTTGATCCAACAGCTCGAAGCGCAGCTCGGCGTCAAACTGTTCGATCGCTCCACTCGTTCGGTGCAGCCGACGCGGGCCGCTGACGAGGCAGTTCATGCCGCCGAACGGATGCTGGGCGATGCGCTGGGCCTGTCGCGGCGCATGCGTGACCTCGCGCAGGCGCGCGCCGGCCGAGTCGCGTTTCTCGCCTCAGCCGGTACCGCATCGGCACTGCTGCCCTCGGTGCTGGCAAAATTCCGGGCAGGCTATCCCGACATCGAAATCGACATGCGCGACGTCGCCGCCGACGATCTCGTTCCACGTCTGATCGCGACGGATGCGGAGTTCGCGATCGGCAGCGTCGAGGGAGAATTCGCGGAGCTGACGATCGAGACGCTGACCCGCGGCCGCCTGAGCGCCATCGGCCGGCGCACCCCCGACTTCGCGGCACGGCGCTCACTGACATGGGACGAATTGGATCAGATGCCGACGATCGCGATGCGGCGCGAGACGCGGATACGCATGCAGATCGATCAGGCGCTGGGGAGCCAGGGCAAGCACCTCAACCCGACCTATGAAGTGACGCTGATCAACACCGCGCTCGCCATGACGGCGCAGGGCCTCGGCCTTGCTATCCTTCCTGCGACGATGCTGCCGGCCGATCAATTTCCAACTCTGATCGCAAAGCCGCTGATACGCCCTGCCATCACCCGCCCGGTGTCGCTGCTGCAGCGCCAGGGTCGGACGCTGTCGCCGGCCGCGCAGGCGTTCGTGGCGACGGCGCGGACGGTGCTGGCGGAGCGAGAGCCGGCAAGATCAGACTGATCTGCCGAGCTTTCTGGAAAGCCGTTTTATTGTGGCGGATGATGTTGGCGGAGAGGGAGGGATTCGAACCCCCGATAGGCTTGCACCTATGCCGCATTTCGAGTGCGGTGCATTCGACCACTCTGCCACCTCTCCTGAAGGCGCCAAGTAAGGAGCATGGCCCCTGTGGTTCGGGCGTTAATAGGCGAGGATGGCGGGCCAGACAAGGCTTGCGAGGGCGAAAATCGGGCCGGTTTTCCGGCTGGACCCACGATGTCACGGTGATGATCGGGGGCGATCGCGGATTTCGGCGGCGGTTTGCGCGGGAATGGGCCTGAGCCGTTCGCCACTGACCCGGCGCGAGCCCGATGCGGCACGTCGGTGCCCGAATCACCGGTCACCGCAAAAGGCGGGGTGGGACCGCCAGACGCGGTAAACACTGGCGGTCCCGGTGCCGCTCATTGAAATACTGGCTGGGAAGGGCGGCTTCGCCGGCCAGGTGAGGCGACGGTTTTGACCGTAGCGTGCGGGCGGTGCACCGCAACGCAATCCGGTCCTTAACCTAACCAGTCAAGGTTACTCCTTGTCGGACTTGGCCTTTTTCTTCCCGTTCTCCGTAGAATCGCGGTCTTTGTCTTTGTCCTTGCCGTTGTCCTTGCGGCGGTTGGTGAAGCGGGCATTGCCGAGGCCGGTGCCGATGGTGAGCACGCCCCAGCGATCGACGTCCTGCATGAACGGCACCTCGGAGAGGCCCTGAACCACGCCGTCATTGTGCATCAGGATCGCGGTGTCGTGCTCGCCGATCTGCGGAATGCCCTCGAGCAGGCTCGCCGGCAGGTTGAACTTGCTGCTCTCCCAATTGCCCGGCAGGTTCTGTGCGCCTTTCTCGATGGAGCCGTCCGCGTTGATCACGCCGGGACAGGCGATGCCGATGAACGGCGCCAGCTTGTAGCCTTCCTTCTCGGCCTCGGTGATCAGCCCCTTCAGCATCTTCGTCAGCCGCTTCACCGCGCCTTCGCGCGTCGGCTCGTCGTCGGCATGACGCCACAGCTCGGACTTCACGACCTTGGCTTTCGACAGGTCTTTTGCCTTTTTCCAGCTGGTCTCAACCAGGCCGCAGCGGATGTTGGTGCCGCCGATATCGACGGCGAGGATGCTGTCATGGGCCTCGAAGATCCACGACGGCGCCAAATGCAGCGCGCCGATCAGGCCGGCCTCGTCGGGATGATGGCGGATCGGCAGCATGTCGATCTTGAAGCCCTCGGCGATGAGGATAATCTCGGTGCGCGCGATCGCGAGCTCGCCGAGCCGGGAATCGCGAAAACCGCCGCCGACCACGATGCGCTCGGTCTTGGCCCAGGCCTTGGACTTGAGGAAGCGGCGGGTGACGTAAGCGAGCTCCTGGGCGAAGTCCTCGATGGCGCTATGCACCACCGCCCAGGCCTCGGTGTCGTCGCCGACCAGGATGGCGTCCAGCGTCTTCTTGCTGATCTCGTCCGACGGCTCCTTGCCGAACGGGTCCTCGCCGGACTTGCGCAGCGGCTTGCGCCAGCGCTCGAGGATCTCGCGGAACGCGCCCTTGCTGGCGCGGTCGCCGATGAAGCCATCCTCGTCCTTCATCTCGATGTTGAAGCTGTCGATATCCACCGACGGCAGCCGCTCCGCGCCGTGATGAGCGATGCCCGTCGTCGTCTTGACCAGCTCGTCTGTTGCCATGGTAAGCCCCTTGCCCGTGTGACTGAATTCGCCGGGACAACGGCGGGGGAACCTGTTGGTTGCGGCGCGGTCCGAAATTCGCCTGCGGGCCGGATCGGGCCCAAATGCTTCAAATCCGGCCGTTTTCGCCGGCTTTTCCTTGACTCCGGGGGATCAGCGGCTATAAATCCCGCAACCGGCGCGGGGCGTTTCTCGCGCCGCTTGTTTTTACGTGGGTTTTCAAAGGGATAACTCCCGCCCGCACAAAACTCGCATAAACCCATAACGACTGACAAAAAGCCGGCCCCGACAATATGTCGCGAGGCCGGGAATGAACACGAAGGAAAACAACGATGTTCGCAGTCATCAAAACCGGCGGCCGGCAGTACCGCGTCGTTCCGGATGATGTCCTGGAAGTAGGCAAGATCGAAGGCGAAGTCGGCTCGATCGTGCAGCTCAATGAAGTTCTCCTGGTCGGCGGCGACACGCCGATCCTGGGTCTGCCCACGGTCGCCGGCGCGTCCGTTGCGGTCGAGGTGCTCGACCACAAGCGCGGTCCCAAGGTCATCGCTTTCAAGAAGCGCCGCCGCAAGAATTCGCGCCGCAAGCGCGGCTATCGCGACGAGATCACCGTGCTGCGCATCTCGGAGATCCTGACGGACGGCGCCAAGCCCACCAAGGGGCCGCGTCCGAAGCGGGAGAAGGTCGCCAAGCCAGAGACCACGACCGAAGAGGCCGCCGCATAATTTGATCACGCGCCGTCACGAAGTGATGCGTGAGAAATTGTGAAATGATTCCGTCAAGGAATTGATCTAGAAATACGTAGAATTTCGGAGACGAGCCATGGCTCACAAAAAAGCAGGCGGTTCATCGCGCAACGGTCGCGATTCCAAGGGCAAGCGCCTCGGTATCAAGGCGTTCGGCGGGGAAGTTGTGATTCCCGGCAACATCATTGCGCGTCAGCGCGGCACCACCTGGCATCCCGGCCTTAATGTCGGCATGGGCACGGACCACACCTTGTTCGCCAAGATCGAGGGCCGCGTAACGTTCCAGGCCAAAGCCAACGGCCGCACCTTCATCTCGGTGCTCCCGCTCGCAGAGGCGGCTGAATAGACGGTGGATCAAATTTGGAGTCCGCCGGGTCCCAGACCGAACCGGCGGAGTCCTTGAGATCAAAAGAGATCGAAGGCTCCAGGGGAGGCGGGAAACCGGCCTCCCCTTTCGTTTGCGTGCTCACTTTTCACTTGAGTGACTTCGACGGAGCCGGACATGTTGCAGGATTTTTCGAGCGTGACCTTGCGGGAGGCGAGACCCAGCGTCGTCGCCACCGAGCGGCTGACGTTGCGGCGGCCGACCCTCGCCGACGTCAGGACCATCGCCCTCCTCGCCAACGATCCTCGCGTTGCCGAAAACACCAGGCGCCTCCCGCATCCCTATTCGCAGGACGACGCCGTCGCCTTCATCCGCGCCACCGCCGCGCCCGGCGGCGAGACGGTGTTCCTGATCGAGCATGACAGCGGCCCCATCGGCATGGTCGGCATCGACTGCTCGACGCCCGGCAATGCGGAGCTCGGCTATTGGCTCGGCGTCGAGCATTGGGGCCGCGGCTTTGCCACCGAGGCCGCGCGCGGCGCGATCGACTTCTTCTTCGAGGAGTTCGAGGACGATCATCTCTATGCAGGCGCGCGCGTCACCAACCCGGCCTCGCGCAACGTGCTGGAGAAGTGCGGCTTCCAGTGGAGCGGCGTCCAGCTGCATCGCTTCCTGGCGCTGGGCTCGTCCACGCCCGTCGACTGCTTCCGCCTCTCACGCGGCGTGTGGGCGTCGCTGAAGAGCTGGAGCAGTGCGCGGCGGGTGAGGTAGGACGGAGGCGGCTCAAACTGTCGTCCTGGCGAAAGCCAGGACGACGCTCGAATTTATTCCGCTGTAATCACGCTGGCGGATTCACATCCGCGTCCCCGCGCCCCAGATCGCGCTCACGCAAATAAATATAGAACCCGGCGCCGATGATGATGGCGGCGCCGACGATGGTGGCGATTTCGGGCACGTCGCCGAACACGACGAAGCCGAAGATCACCGCCCAGACGATCATCGAATATTGATAGGGCACGACGACGCTGGCCGGCGCGAGCTTGAGCGATCGGTTGACGCAGAACAGCGCCGTGACCGAGACGCATCCCGCCAGCGCGAAGATCACGAGGCTGCCCGATGTCGGCGGCACCCAGTGGAACGCCGACAGCACCGCGCCCAGCAAGAACGTGCCGACGAATTGCGACGACGCCATCACGATATCGGGCGTCTTGCGCAGGCTGCGCGTGATCAGCATCAGCGTTGCGAAGGAAAGACTGCCGCCAAGCGCGATCAGCGCCGGCAGGCTCACCGTCTGTGCCGAGGGCCGCAGCGCGATCAGGACGCCGCAGAAGCCGATCAGGATCGCCGTCCAGCGCCGCCAGCCGACCTTCTCGCCGAGAAACATCGCCGACATCGCGGTGACGAAAATGGGCCCGGCGAGATAATAGGTGATGACGTCGGCGAGCGGCAGGTAGACCGTCGCAAGGAAGAAGGCCGCCACTTCCAGCGTCGACAGCACGACGCGAAAGAGCTGGAGGCCCGACCGCTCCAGATGCAGGAACTGGTGACGCTGCCGCCAGACCAACGGCGACAGCAGCAGCAGCGCCGCGCAGGCGCGCAGGAACAGCAGCTGCCCCACCGAATAAGTCCCGACCAGGAACTTGCCCATGGCATCGCCAAACGAGAACATGAAGATCGACAGCACCATGAGCGCAATCCCGGCAAGGCGCGCCGAGCGTTCGTCATAGGCCGATAGATTCTTGAACAGGGGCATCGAGCGCCGTTGTAATGACGCAGGCCGTCACGACAAGCCCGCGTTGGACGAATTGAACGGATTGTCGCACTCTCCGCGTCGCGGTAGCGACAGGTGTCTCACAAGAGAGCCAGGAAAGAGCTTAGCCATGACCGACTTCGACCCGGCCCGCCATCGCATGATCCCCGCGCAACGCTGGTTTGAGGATTTCGTGGTCGGCGAGCGTTTCGTGCTGCCGAGCCGCACGCAGACGACGGCGGTGTTCGCGGCGTTCCAGACCGCGAGCGGCGATACGCACCCGGTGCATTACGACGTGGAGTATTGCCGCAGCCGCGGCATGCCGCATCTGCTCGCCCACGGTTTCCAGACGCTGATCCACACCGCGCCCGGCGCCGGCCTGTTTCCGTTCATGGTCGAGGACTCCTGGTCGGCTTCCTCGAGCAATCCAGCCGGTTCCTCAAACCTGTCTTCGCCGACGACACAATCTATCCCGCGCTCGAGGTCACCGAGCTGGTGCCGGGACGCTCGACCGGCGCGGTGACGCTCAAAAGCACCGTGTTCAACCAGCGCAAGGAGCTGGTGCTGGAGGGCACGCAGAAATTCCTGATCCGGCGCCGGCCAGCTGGTTAAGCAAGGCCACAAATCGCCGGGTTTCGGCCGATTTGCGGGTCCATCCGGGTTGCCGCGCGGGACCGGCTGGCCTACCTATGGCCCATGAAATTCCTAGACGAAGCAAAGGTCTATATCCGCTCCGGCGACGGCGGAAACGGCTGCGTGGCGTTCCGCCGCGAAAAATTCATTGAATTCGGCGGCCCCTCCGGCGGCAATGGTGGCCGCGGCGGCAATGTCATCATCGAGGTCGCCGACGGGCTGAACACGCTGATCGACTATCGCTACCAGCAGCACTTCAAGGCCCAGAAGGGCGAGAACGGCTCGGGCTCGGACCGCCACGGCGCCAATGGCAAGTCGATCGTGCTGAAGGTCCCCATCGGCACGCAGATCTTCGATGAAGATCGCGAGACCATGATCCACGATTTCACCACTGTCGGCGAAAAGTTCGTGCTGGCCGAGGGCGGCAATGGCGGCTTCGGCAACGCCCATTTCAAGACCTCGACCAATCGCGCGCCGCGCAATGCCAATCCGGGCCAGCCCGGCGAGGAGCGCTGGATCTGGCTGCGGCTGAAGCTGATCGCGGATGCCGGCCTCGTCGGCCTGCCCAATGCCGGCAAATCGACCTTCCTCGCCAAGGTCAGCGCGGCCAAGCCGAAGATCGCCGACTATCCCTTCACCACGCTGCATCCGCAGCTCGGCGTCGTGAATGCCGACGGCCGCGAATTCGTGCTGGCGGACATTCCGGGCCTGATCGAAGGCGCGCATGAAGGCGTCGGTCTCGGCGACCGCTTCCTCGCCCATGTCGAGCGCTGCCGCGTGCTGCTGCATCTCATCGATGCGACCTGCGAGCACGCCGGCAAGGCCTACAAGACGGTGCGAACGGAGCTGGACGCCTATGCCGGGCAGCTCACCGACAAGATCGAGATCGTCGCGCTGAACAAGATCGACGCGATCGAGCCGGACGAGTTGAAGAAGCAGAAGGAGCGGCTGAAGCGCGCCGCCAAGAAGACGCCGCTGCTGCTCTCCGCCGTCACCGGTGACGGCGTGCAGGAAGCGTTGCGCTCTCTTGCGGATGTGATCGGCGAGAGCCCGGTGTCTGCGAAAGCGAAGAGCGCGGCCGAAGCGGAGCCGTGGTCGGTTTGATTTTTCGTCGTCCCGGCGAAGGCCGGGACGACGCTGGAGTGTACGGCCGCAGACGCGTGCATCGCTGATAGCTTGTCTTCGCGCCCTCGATAGCGCAGCATCCCACAATCAAGAAACGGCAGGGATCACGCATGGCGCGCGCGAAGAACGTTCTCTGGATCATGTGCGACCAGCTTCGCTATGACTATCTCGGCTGCACCGGCCATCCCACGCTGAAGACACCGAACATCGACGCCATGGCGAAGCGCGGCGTGCTCTTCAGCAAGGCCTATGTGCAGTCGCCGATCTGCGGCCCCTCGCGGATGTCGTTCTACACCGGGCGCTACATGCGCTCGCACGGCTCGCACTGGAACGGCTGGCCGTTGCGGGTCGGCGAGCCCACCCTCGGCGATCACCTCAAGAAGCTCGGCGTGCGCTACGTGCTGGTCGGCAAGACCCACATGGCGCCCGATCTCGAAGGCATGAAGGCGCTCGGCATCCCGCCGGAATCGATGATCGGCGTGCACGTCGCCGAATGCGGGTTTGAGCCCTATGAGCGTGACGACGGCCTGCATCCCACGGGGCGGCCGCGTCCGAAATACGACGAATATCTGCGCCAGCAGGGCTTTGATGCGCCCAATCCCTGGGAGCATTGGGCCAATTCAGGCGCGGCCGAGGACGGCTCGCTCCAGAACGGCTGGCTGCTCGTGCATGCCGACAAGGCCGCGCGCGTGCCGGACGAGCATTCCGAGACGCCCTACATGACGCGACGCGCCATGGATTTCATCGGCGAGGCCGAGACCGACGGCAGGCCGTGGTGCCTGCATCTGTCCTACATCAAGCCGCACTGGCCCTACATCGCGCCCGAACCCTACGCCAGCATGTATTCGACATCGGACATGATCCCGGTGATCCGCTCCGAGCGCGAGCGGCAGAACCCGCATCCGGTGTTCGGCGCCTATATGGACATGCGCTACTCCCGCAACATGGCGCGCGACGATGCCCGCGAGAAGGTGATCCCGACCTATATGGGCCTGATCACCCAGATCGACGCCCAGATGGGCGTGCTGATGAAGTTCCTGGAGGAGCGCGACCTGCTGGACACCACCATGATCGTGTTCACCTCCGATCACGGCGACTATCTCGGCGATCACTGGATGGGCGAGAAGGATCTGTTCCACGAGCAGTCGGCGAAGATCCCGCTCATCATCATCGATCCCTCGAAGGAGGCGGATGCGACGCGTGGCACGCGCAACGATGCGCTGGTCGAAGCCATCGATCTCGCGCCGACCTTCGTCGACTATTTCGGCGGCAAGGTGCCGGGCCATATCCTCGAGGGACGCTCGCTGCTGCCGCTGCTGCGCGGCGAGAGTCCGCCGGATTGGCGCAAGGTGGCGTTCTCCGAATACGACTATGTCATGCAGGACGTGCGGCTGAAGCTGAATCAGCCGATCGAACGCTGTCGCCTGTTCATGGTGTTCGACGGCCGCTGGAAATACATCCACGCCTCAGGCTTCCTCCCGATGCTGTACGACCTCGAAACCGATCCGGAAGAGTTTCTGGATCGCGGCGACGATCCCGAGTGCGCCGGCGTCATCGCTCGACTGCAGGCCGAGCTGTTCGACTGGGCGCTGCATCCCAACGACCACATCACGACGCCGCGCGAGAAGATCGCCGCCTATGCCGACAACCAGCTCCAGGTGAAGGGCGGGATTTTGATCGGTGTTTGGGACGAAGCGGAGCTGGCGTCGATCAAGGACGGGATCGCGCAGCGCGCGAAGCTGTGAGTGAGCGGAAAGAGCCTCTCTCAGCTCGTCATGCCCGGGCTTGACCCGGGCATCCACGTCTTGCGTTAGGTGGCGGTGCACGTGGATGGCCGGGACAAGCCCGGCCATGACGGCGGAGAGCGGAGCGCAAACAGAAACTAATTCTCGATCTTGTACCCCGTCGCCTTCACGACCGGCTGCCAGAACGCGGTGTTGGCGGCGAGCTCCTTGGTCAGACCTTCCGCGCTGCTGCCCACCGGGATCAGACCGATCGCGGTGAGCTTCTCCTTCACCTCGGGCTTGGCGAGCGCGGCGCTTGCGGCCGCGCCGAGCTTGCTTGCGAATTCCGGCGAGCTGCCGGCGGGAAGCCACATGCCGTACCAGGCGTCGGCGACGAGATCGATGCCGCTCTCTTTCAAGGTCGGCACCTCTGAGGCAAAGGGCGAACGTTCCGCGCTGCTCACCGCGATGATCTTCACGCCCTTGGCGCGATGCTGCGCAAGCGCGTCGGCCAGCGTGGTGATCCCGAACGGAACATGGCCGCCGACGAGGTCGTTGAGGATAGCTGCGCTGCCGCGATAGGGCACGCGGCTCAAGGGAATGCCGAGGTCCTTCTCCAGCTTCGAGCCCATGAAATGCGGAATGGTGCCGCTGCTGGGTACGCCGAACGAGGTCCTATCCGGATGTGCCTTCAGCCAGGCCGCGAACGACTTGAAATCCACAGCGTCGACCGCCGGGCTGATCACCAGCGCAAATTCAAAGCGCGCCAGCAGCGAGACCGGGACGAAATCCTTTGCAGCATCGAAGCTCGGAATCGTCTCGACCATCGGCAGCAGGTACATCGTGGGTCCGGTCGTCACCAGCACCATGCTGCCGTCGGGGCTTCCCCCTTCACCGCCTTGATGCCGATCAGGCCGTCACCGCCGGTGCGGTTCTCGACCACGATGGTCCGCTGCAGTGCCGGCGCCATCTCCTGCGCGATCAGCCGGCACAGCGTGTCGCCGCCCGCGCCGGCCGCGAACGGGAAGATGATCTTGGTGAGCCCAGCCTGTGCGCGCGTCGCTCCCACCTGCGCCAGCAGCGGCAGGCTCAGACACCGGACCATGAATTTGCGGCGATCCATGGGTTTCCTCCACCGTTATGGTTGGCAGCATGAGAGCCGGACGGCCGCCCGGGGCAACCCGGCGTTCATCCTTTAGCATGCCGGCGCCTTGCGCGGGCCATCGTCCTGCTGCAAAAGCAGGGCCTCATCGGCGCCGCTCTCGCTCCGCCGTGTCCGATGCAGAGCAATCCGTCACACGCGCCAGCACTTGCACACATGGCCAGCCCCGAACTCAGTCAATTCCGCCGCATCGTCGTCAAGGTCGGCTCCGCGCTGCTGGTCGATTCCGACAAGGGCGAGGTGCGCGCGTCCTGGCTTGCCGCGCTCGCCGACGACATGGCCAAGCTGCATCGCGAGGGGCGTGACGTGCTCGTCGTCTCCTCCGGCTCGATCGCGCTCGGCCGCAGCCGCCTGAAATTGCCGCGCGGCCCGCTGAAGCTGGAGGAGAGTCAGGCAGCCGCCGCCGTCGGTCAGATCGCGCTCGCCCGCATCTGGTCGGAGGTGCTTGGCGCCCACGGCATCGGCGCCGGCCAGATCCTGGTGACGCTGCAGGACACCGAGGAGCGCCGCCGCTATCTCAACGCGCGCTCCACTATCGGCAAGCTGCTGGAGTGGCGCGCGATCCCCGTGATCAACGAGAACGACACGGTCGCCACCAACGAGATCCGCTACGGCGACAACGACCGCCTCGCCGCGCGCGTCGCCACGATGGCGAGCGCCGACCTGCTGGTGCTGCTGTCCGACATCGACGGGCTCTACGACGCCCCGCCGAAGAACAACCCGAACGCCAAGCTCATTCCCGTCGTCGACAGCATCTCCTCCGAGATCGAGGCTGTGGCAGGCGACGCCGAGTCCGAGCTGTCGCGCGGCGGCATGCGCACCAAGGTCGAAGCCGCCAAGATCGCGACCACCGGCGGCACGCATATGCTGATCGCCTCGGGCAAGATCGAGCATCCGTTGCAGGCGATCGCCGATGGCGGCCGCTGCACCTGGTTCCTGACGCCGGCCAATCCCATCACCTCGCGAAAACGCTGGATCGCGGGCTCGCTTGAGCCGAAGGGTACGCTGACGATCGACGCCGGCGCGGTCGCGGCCCTGCGCGCCGGCGCCAGCCTGCTGCCGGCCGGCGTGATCAAGGTCGAGGGCCAGTTCGCCCGCGGCGACGCCGTGATCGTGCGCGGCCCCGACACCAGCGAGGTCGGCCGCGGCCTGATCGCCTACGACGCCGACGATGCCGAGCGGATCAAGGGCCGCTCCTCCCCGGATGTCATGGCCATCCTCGGCATCAGCGGGCGGTCCGAGATGATCCACCGGGATGATCTGGTGGTGGGCGGGTAAGGGCCGACAGACGCCCAAACCGTCATGCCCGGGCTTATCGCGGGCATCCACGTTCTTTCTTGCTGGCGGCAAGGCGTGGATGGCCGGGACAAGCCCGGCCATGACGTCGGAGCTGGGCCAGTGGCCGAGGTGGCACAACACCGGGAGACCAGCCATACCCGCCCCGCCCTTCGCAAAAGCGGGATTTCCGTGCTAGGACACTGCCTTAGCAGAAGGTTGAAACTCCCATGGCCGCCCCCTCAAAGCCGTCGACGGCAATGCCGATCTTCAGGCGCTGATGACCGATCTCGGTACCCGTGCCCGCGCTGCCGCGCGTGGCTGGCGCTGGCGCCGCCGGAGCAGAAGAACCGGGCGCTCGAGGCCATGGCGCGGGCGATCCGCAACAATTCAGCTGCGATCCTCGCCGCCAATGCCGAGGACGTCACCGAGGCCCGCGCCTCCGGCAACGCCACCTCGTCCTTCATCGACCGCCTGACGCTGACGCCGGCGCGGGTGGAGGGCATGGCCGAGGGCATCGGCATCGTGCGCGGCATTGCCGATCCCGTCGGCATCGTCACCGAGAGCTGGCAACGGCCGAACGGCATGACCATCGAGCGCGTGCGCGTGCCGCTCGGCGTCGTCGGCGTGATCTTCGAGAGCCGGCCGAACGTTGCGGCGGACGCCGGTGTGCTGTGCCTGAAGTCGGGCAATGCCGTGATCCTCCGCGGCGGCTCCGACAGTTTCCGCTCCTGCCGCGCGATCCATGACTGCCTGGTGCAGGGCCTGCGCGAAGCGGGCCTTCCCGAGGCTGCCATCACGCTGGTGCCGACGCGCGACCGCGCGGCGGTAGGCCAGATGCTGTCGGGATTGAATGGCGCCATCGACGTGATCGTGCCGCGCGGAGGCAAGAGCCTCGTCGCGCGCGTCGAGCAGGAAGCGCGCGTGCCGGTGTTCGCGCATCTCGAAGGCGTCAACCACATTTACGTCGACGGCAGCGCCGACCTCGCCATGGCGAAATCGATCGTGCTCAACGCCAAGATGCGCCGCACCGGCGTCTGCGGCGCCGCCGAGACGCTGCTGGTCGATCGCGCCGCAGCCGGTAAAAACCTCAAGCCGCTGGTTGAGATGCTAATCGAGGCCGGCTGCGAAGTGCGTGGCGACGACGCCGTGCAAAAGATCGATGCGCGCGTCAAACCCGCGAGCGCGGACGATTGGGACACCGAATATCTCGATGCGATCATCGCAGCGAAGGTGGTGAACGGCGTCGACGGCGCGATCGCGCATATCCAAAATCACGGTTCGCACCATACCGATGCGATCGTGAGCGCCGACGAGACCGCTGCGAAAAAAATTCCTGAGCGAGGTCGATTCCGCGATCGTGCTGCACAACGCCTCGACGCAGTTCGCCGACGGCGGCGAGTTCGGCTTCGGTGCCGAGATCGGCATTGCCACCGGCAGATTCCACGCCCGCGGCCCGGTTGGCGCCGAGCAGCTGACGAGCTTCAAATATCGCGTTCACGGCACCGGGCAGACGCGGCCGTAGACGACGCAGGGCGCGGGGCATTGAGCAACAATTTCGTCGCGCCACGTTTCTTCGCGCAGGCCATACCGACCCATACCTCGGGCATGCGCATCGGCCTGCTCGGCGGCTCGTTCAACCCGCCGCACCAGGCCCATCGCGCGATCAGCCAGTTCGCGCTGAAACGACTCCAGCTCGATCGCGTGTGGTGGCTGGTGACGCCAGGCAATCCGCTGAAGGAGAACGGCGCGCTGCATGAGCTCGGCGCGCGCATGCAGGCGGCGCGCGAAATGGCCGACGATCCCAGGATCGAGGTGAGCTGTCTCGAATCCGTCATTCGCACGCGCTATACCATCGATACGATCAACACCTTGCGCCGCCGCCTCTCGGGCTTGCGCTTTGTCTGGATCATGGGCGCCGACAACCTCGCTCAATTCCATCGTTGGCAGCACTGGCGGCGCATCGCCGACCAGGTGCCGATCGCGGTCATCGACCGTCCGCCGCAGAGTTTTCGCGCCCTCGCCTCTCCCGCCGCCCAGGCGCTCAGGCGCTATCGGATGCCGGAGAATGAGGCCGCCTTGCTCGCGGACCGGCCCGCGCCAGCCTGGGTGTTCCTGACCGGAATGAAGCTGAATCTCTCGTCGACCGGCTTACGGAACCCGGACGGAAGCTGGAAAGGTACGAAGTGAGTCAGATTGTGCGAACGCCATGCGGTCTTCGGGCTCTCTGGCATATTGAAACCCTTAACCCCACATGATGTAGTGTAACCAGTGGGCGCCGGATTCGGCGTTCGCGATACAGTGAAAGGAATGGTCCCTGACCACATCTGTATTGTCCAAGACAGCCTCACCCAAGACGGCTTCACCGAAGTCTGTTTTACCCAAGGTTGCCAAGCCGACGCGTAAAACATCGACCAAAGCTGCGGCCTTGAAGGCGCAACCCGACGCCGACAAGACGCTGAGCCTGATCCTCTCCCGCCTCGACGACATGAAGGCGGAAGAGACTGTGACCATCGACCTTCGCGGCAAATCGGCCTACTCCGACTACATGATCGTCACCACCGGCCGGGTGAACCGGCACGTCGGCGCGATCGCGGAGAACGTCGCCAAAGGCCTCAAGGAAAACGGCATCAAGAACATCCACGTCGAGGGCTTGCCCAATTGCGACTGGGTGCTGATCGATTCCGGCGATGTGATCGTGCACGTGTTCAGACCCGAGGTCCGCGAGTTCTACAGTCTCGAGAGATTGTACACGCAGGGCCCAGGGGCGGCGAAGGCGATCTGAGAGGCTGCTGGCCGATTTCGAATCGGCTGACGCGCATGCTAGCGTCGTGCGCGCGCAGATCGCGCGCGGTCCAGAAAACGCGACCCTGAACATATCATGCGCATAGCCGTCATTGCGGTGGGCCGGCTGAAGCAGGGCCCCGAACGGGAGCTTGCCGAGCGCTATTTCGAGCGGTTCGACGAGGCCGGCCGCAAGCTCGATTCCGCGAGCTCGCCATCCACGAATTGCCCGAAAGCCGCGCGCGCGATACGGCGACGCGGATGGCCGAAGAGGCCGCGGCGATCTCCGCCCATATTCCCGAAAAGTCGGTGCTGGTGGCGCTGGACGAGCGCGGCCAGAATCTGGATTCGACCGTATTCGCACGGCATCTCGGGCGCTGGCGCGACGAGGGTGCCGGTCATACTATCTTCATGATCGGAGGGGCGGACGGACTTTCGCCCGAATTGCGCCGTAAGGCCAAGCTCGTGATCGCGTTCGGCTCTGCGACCTGGCCGCATCAAATGGTCCGCGTCATGCTTCTGGAACAGCTTTATCGGGCCGCCACCATTCTGGCGGGCCACCCCTATCACCGCGCGTGATCCGCGCCACAACGAGCACCTTTGCTTAAAGCGATGCGAGCGCCGATTTTCAACCTGCTGCTGATCGCCGGCGTTGCCGGCGCAAGCCTCGCGCAAGCTCAGACGCCTGCACCGCAGACTGCGGCCGTAGCGCCCGATGCGATCAAGCAGCGCGAGCAGGAGCTCGAAGCCGCGCGCGCCAGCAAGAAGAGCGCTGAGGAAGCGCAGGCCAAGCTCAAGGCCGAGATCACCTCGCTCGGCCAGGACCGCACCCAGCTCAATCAACAGTTGATCGACACCGCCGCCAATGTGCGCACCGTCGAGACCAAGATCGACGAGGCCGAAGCGCGGCTGCGATCGCTGAACGGCCGCGAACAGGCGATGCGCAGCTCGCTCGATTCACGCCGCGCCGACATCGTCGAGGTGCTGGCGGCCTTGCAGCGCGCCGGAAGGCGGACGCCGCCGGCACTTCTGGTACGGCCCGAGGATGCCCTGCAATCGCTGCGCACGGCGATGCTGCTCGGTGCCGTGGTGCCGGAGTTGCGCGGCCGTGCCGAGAAGATCGCGGGCGAGCTCGGCGAGCTCGTGGCCTTGCGCAAGACCATCGCGACCGAGCGCGACCAGCTTGCCTCCGACCGCGACAAGGTGCGCAACGACCAGACCCGGCTCGCGGCTCTGGTCGACGAACGGCAGCGTCAGCAGGCGTCGCGCGAAAAGGACCTCGACGCCGAGAACGCGCGCGCCGTTGCGCTCTCAAGACAGGTCGGCGATCTCCAGGGGCTGATCGCCAAGATGGAGCAGGATCTGCAAAGCGCCGCCAAGGCGGCCGAGAAAGCAGCTGAGGCCGCCAAGCAGGCCGAGGCCAAGGCGGCTGCAAACGCGGCCGCCAGCGCCAAGACCGGCCCCGGCACATTCAAGGATCGTTCCCGCACCACCCCTGCGATGGCCTTCGCCGCGGCCAAGGGCCTCCTGCCTCTGCCGGTTAACGGTAACAAGATCAGGGATTTCGGCGGTTCGGACGGGCTCGGCGGGGTCCAGAAGGGCATTTCGCTGGCGACGCGGCCCGGCTCCCAGGTCACGACGCCGTGTGATGGCTGGGTGGTCTATGCCGGCCCGTTCCGCAGCTATGGACAACTCTTGATCCTCAATGCCGGGGGCGGGTATCATGTGCTGATCGCCGGGATGGAGCGCATTTCGGTCAACATCGGACAATTCGTGCTCACGGGGGAGCCTGTCGCGACCATGGGGTCGACCTCTCAAGTCGCCTCCATTCTCGCCACGAACGCGAGTCAACCTGTGCTCTATGTCGAGTTCCGCAAAGACGGCACTCCAATCGATCCAGGCCCATGGTGGGCCGCAAATGAAGGCGAGAAGGTTCGCGGATGATGCGCAAGACTTCAGTTATCCTCCTCAGCGCGGCCACCGGTGCGGCGCTGACGCTGTTCGTGACGCAACCGCGCGCGGTCTTCATGGGCTCCAGCGCGCGAGCCGCCACTGCGGACACCTATCGCCAGCTCAATTTGTTCGGCGACGTGTTCGAGCGCGTGCGCTCGGACTATGTCGAGAAGCCCGACGACACCAAGCTGATCGAATCCGCGATCAGCGGCATGCTTACCGGTCTCGATCCGCATTCGAGCTACATGGACGCCAAGAGCTTCCGCGACATGCAGGTGCAGACCCGCGGTGAGTTCGGCGGCCTCGGCATCGAAGTCACGATGGAAGACGGCCTGATCAAGGTGGTCTCGCCGATCGACGACACCCCGGCCTCGCGCGCCGGTGTCATGGCCAACGACATCATCACCAATCTCGACGACGAGGCGGTGCAGGGCCTGACCCTGAACCAGGCGGTCGAGAAGATGCGCGGCCCGGTCAACACCAAGATCAAGCTGAAGATCATCCGCAAGGGCCAGGACAATCCGATCGACGTCACGCTGGTGCGCGACAACATCCGCGTCCGTTCGGTGCGCGCCCGCGTCGAGGCCGACGACATCGCCTATATCCGCATCACCACCTTCAACGAGCAAACCACCGAAGGCCTGAAGCGCGAGGTCGCCAACCTCTCGAATCAGATCGGCGACAAGCTGAAGGGCTACGTCATCGACCTCCGCAACAACCCGGGCGGCCTGCTCGAGGAAGCGGTCACCGTCTCCGACTCCTTCCTGGAGAAGGGCGAGATCGTCTCGACCCGCGGCCGCAATGCCGAGGAGACCCAGCGCCGTACCGCGCATACGGGCGACCTCACCAAGGGCAAGCCGGTCATCGTGCTGGTCAACGGCGGCTCGGCTTCGGCGTCGGAGATCGTCGCCGGCGCGCTGCAGGACCACAAGCGTGCGACCATCGTCGGCACACGCTCGTTCGGCAAGGGCTCGGTGCAGACCATCATTCCGCTCGGCTCCGGCAACGGCGCGCTGCGTCTGACCACGGCGCGCTATTACACGCCGTCGGGCAAGTCGATCCAGGCCAAGGGCATCGTGCCCGACATCGAAGTGCTGCAGGACGTGCCGGACGAGCTGAAGTCGCGTACCGACACCAAGGGCGAAGCTTCGCTGCGCGGCCATCTCAAGAACGACGGCGACGAGAAGACCGGCTCGCAGTCCTACGTTCCGCCGGACGCCAAGGACGACAAGGCGCTCAAGCTCGCCGACGATCTGCTCCACGGCATCAAGAACAGCGCGTCCGCGGCGCCCACGCCGGGCGGCGACAAGGCCACAACCGACAAGCCCAAAGCGGCGAACTAGGTCGGCGCATCGCGATCTGACGAAAAGGGCGGCTCCCGGAGCCGCCCTTTTTGCTTGGAACTCCTGATATCCCCCGGCCTATCCCGGCCTGCCGCCGCTTGACCCCGGCGTGGTATCGTCATTGCTGAGTGATTCGGGATCGCGCATGACTGAAACGGCCGATGATCTGAGCGCCCCGCTCGGACGGGACAAGCCGCGCCGGAAACGTCGGCTGCGGCTGCCGTTCACGGCCATGCAGCTGCTCGCGGTCCTGCTCGGACTGTTCCTGGTCACCTTTGCCGGCTTCGCCATCTTCAACAAGGATCCGCTCGGCGGCGAGCCAATGACACGGCTCGCGATCCGCGAACCCAATGCCGCAGACAAGGCTGGCGACGACAAGCCGGCCGCGGCCGGCCATGGCCAGGACAGCAAGCAGGAAAGCAAGCAAGAGACCAAGGACGCACCGAAGCAGGCGGGTGAGCAGAAGACCGTCACCATGATCGACGGTTCCACCGGCATGCGCCACGACGTGGTGATCGGCGGCGATGCCGCCGGCAAAAGCGAGACGGCGGCGGCCTCCGCACCGCCGCCCGTCATGGCCGGGATCGACCCAAAACTTCTTGAGAAATCGCGCTATGGCATGATCCCCGCGGTTTCCGGGGATCTGAAGCCGTTCAACGTCTATGCGGCGGATGCCGACCGCGCCAAGGCCGCCAAGATGCCGGTGGTCGCGATCCTGATCGGCGGCCTCGGCGTCGGCGCCGCCAAGACCACCGATGCCATCATGCGGTTGCCAGCGGCGGTGACGCTGGCCTTCACGCCCTATGGGTCCGATCCAGGAAAACTCGCCGAGCGCGCCCGCGCCCAGCGCCACGAGATCTTCCTCCAGATCCCGATGGAGCCCTATGACTTCCCCGACAACGATCCGGGACCGCAGACGCTGCTGACCTCGCTGAGTGCCGACCAGAACATGGACCGCCTGTACTGGCATTTGAGCCGGATGCAGGGCTATGCCGGCCTCACCAATTTCATGGGCGCCCGCTTCATCGCGACGGAGCCGGCGATGCAGCCGATCATCCGCGAGGCGGCCAAGCGCGGGCTCGGCTTCTTCGACGACGGCTCCTCGCCGCGCAGCATCGCGCCGCAAGCGGCCGGCAGCCAGGCGATGCCGTTCGGCAAGGGCGATATCGCGATTGACGCGGTGCCGACCCCGGCCGAGATCGACCGCGCCCTGACCAAGCTCGAAGCGGCGGCGCGCGAGCGCGGCGTGGCCGTGGGCACCGCCTCCGCCCTCCCGGTCTCGATCGAGCGCATCGGCGCCTGGACCAAGACATTGGGCGACCGAGGTATCCTTTTGGTGCCATTGACAACCGCGATGCTGAAATCAAAATCCAGCTAAATCAACGGATTGGTATGGTACAGGCCCGCGGGGCCTGCTTAAGCCTTACCGACAGCATGCGAGAGGTCTGGCGGAATGGCGCGTTACGAGGATCTGCCCTACCGGACCTGCGTCGGCGTGATGTTGCTCAACAAGGACGGACTGGTGTTCATCGGCCGCCGCGCTGGCGGCATCGAGCATGTCGACGACACCCATGTCTGGCAGATGCCGCAGGGCGGCGTCGATCCCGGCGAGGACAATTGGGAGGCCGCCAAGCGCGAGCTCTATGAGGAGACCAGCGTGCGTTCGGTTGAGCGGCTCGGCGAAGTTCCGGACTGGCTCACTTACGACATTCCGCGCACGGTCGCCGGGCGCACCTGGAAGGGCCGCTACCGCGGTCAGCGCCAGAAATGGTTCGCGGTCCGCTTCACCGGCAAGGATAGCGAGATCAACGTCGAAAAGCCCGGCGGCGGTCACAAGGCCGAGTTCGTGAGCTGGCGCTGGGAGCCGATGAAGAACCTGACCGGGCTGATCGTCCCGTTCAAGCGCCCGGTCTACGAGCGCGTGGTGAAGGAATTTTCCGCGCTGGCGCAGGATTAGTTCAAGTCGCCATTCCAGGTTGATGCTAGAGCCAGTTCCGTTCCGATAGAATCGGGACGGGGCTCTAGTTTTTTATTTTGACGCGTTTTCTTGACGCGAACCGGTATCCACTTCGCTCGAAAACGCTCTAATGCACAGCCTGAAATGACGACGAGAGATCCACGCGTGAGCACTGAAAAACCCTACCGTCCCAATGTCGGAATCGCGCTGTTCAATGCCGATGGCCGCGTGCTGATCGGGCACCGCTTCAAGGGCGACGGACCCGAGATCATCCTGCCGGGTCTGGACTGGCAGATGCCGCAGGGCGGCGTCGACGAGGGCGAGGATTTGCGCGATGCCGCGCTGCGCGAGCTCTGGGAAGAGACCAGCGTCAAGAGCGCATCCTATCTCGGCGAGACCGACTGGTTGACTTACGAATTCCCGCCATATGACGGGCCGCAGACACATCGACTGGCGAAATTCCGCGGCCAGCGCCAGAAATGGTTCGCGTTACGCTTCACCGGCAAGGATGACGAGATCGATCCGCTGACGCCGCGCAACGGGCAGCCCGCCGAGTTCGACGCCTGGCGCTGGGAGCGGCTCGACCGCGTCCCCGATGTCGTGGTGCCGTTCCGCCGCCACGTCTACAGCGCAGTGGCGCAGCAGTTTGCGCCGTTCGCGAACTAAAAACGCGAAAAACAACCCCATGCACAGTAGAACGGGGTTGAAATCATTAGAGAACTTTGCCCGGAAATTTGCGTGAGCCTAGTTGATCGGTCCCACCGTGAACGGGCCGATTGCGATGAGGTGGCAGTCGCTGTCGCGCTTGGCGCAGTCGGCGAGCGCGGAATTGACGGCGGTCTGCTCGTCCGCGGCCTTGAGGCCGAGGCCCGGCCGGCCCGCGGTGCCGACCGCGACGGCGTTCCAGCCCATGCCGTCGGCGAGCTTGCGCACGACCTCGTCGCGCGCATCTGCGATGATCGAGGCGTTCGACGCCGCATGGAAGAAGCCGGTGATCCGGAGCAGGGTCGGGATCGGCACGACGAAATTCTCGTCGACCGCAACGACCAGGCAGGCGACGCCGGCGATCGCACCGCACGATTCCAGTGAACGCCGCGCGGCATCGTCGGTGGACGATGCGCCCATCACCATGAAATATTGGCCGCCGGGGCCGAGCGCGACCGCGCGGGATTTTGCCGCGGGCACGAACATGTTCTCGAGCCGGACCTTGGCGGGATCGCGCACCATCGGAAAGTCTTTCGAGGCGAAGGCGCGCTCGGTCATGGCATCATGCCGGACGAACGGTTGCGGCGGCATCGGCGGTTTGCCGTGCGTGTAGACCACATTGTTGCCGACTGCATAGAGCTCGCAACGCCGCGGCGACTGCGCGGCATCGGCGCGCTTCTGGCACTGATCGAGTGCGGCGTTGCGCGCGGCTTCCTCGTTCGGCTGATTCAACGACGCGCCGGTGAACCCGCCGACATTGAGTGCGAACGCCTTGTAGTCGCCGGCAGCGGAATAGTCGCCGGCCAGGTAGTTGCGGATGCGCTCGTTGATGAAGGGGACGCTGTCGGCAGGAAACTTGCCGGCCATCGGTGAAGCCGATGGTGCCGGCATGGGCATCGGCGCTTTCGCCGCCATGGTGGATGACGGGCTTGGCGCTGCTGCCGCAGCCGCGTTGGGCATCGGACTTGATGCTGGGCTTGGCGCGGTCACTGCAACCGCCGGCGCCCTGGTCGTCTCGAGCTTGGTGAAATAGAGGAAGCCGCCGACGCCGATGGCGACGACGGAGACGACACCGACCACCAGCGGCCACATCCAGTTCGGCGCGGCCTCAGCCTTCGTCACCTTCTTGATCTGCGGCGTCGCGTAGCTACCGTCCCCGCGCCGCATCGCCACCATGTAGGCGTGCACCGGCGTCGGGATGTTCTTGACCTCCTGCGCGCCGATATCGGCGAACTGCACCGACAGCTTGTTGGCGACCTGCTCGTGCACGGCGCGGGAGACGCAGATGCCCCCGACCTCGGCGAGGCCCTCGAGCCGGGCGGCGATATTGACGCCGTCACCGAGCAGATCGCCGTCGCGCTCGACCACGTCACCGATGGTGATACCGATGCGGAACGACATCTGCCGGCTCGGCGGATAGGCCATGTTGCGGGTTCGCAGGGATTCCTGAATGTCGATCGCGCAGCGCACCGCATCGACTGCGCTTGGAAATTCCGCAAGCACGGCATCGCCCGCGGTGTTGAAGATGCGTCCGCCCGCCCTGGCAATGAAATCATCGACGACCTCGCGATAGGCGGCGAGACGCCGCAGCGTCTCCTCTTCGTCTTCCGCAACCAGTCGCGAGTAACCGGCAATATCGGCCGCGAAAATCGCTGCGATCTTGCGTTTCATCTGCGGTCGGCCCCCGGAACAAAGTTCGCGGGCGCAGAATGGCGCTATCGGCGGCGCCGTGCAACAAAGTTTCAGCGCCCGCCACTCCCGTGACGAGCGCTGAACTTATTCAGGAATTTTCAGTTCGGGCCCCGGCGCTGTGCACCGGGGCTTAGTGCATCGCCGTGCTGCTGAGCTGCTGCTGGATGCTCTTGAAGTGGTCGAGCCGGGCGATGGCTTGATCGAGCTCGTTGCCTTCGTGCTCCTTCAAGCCCTCTTCCATCTCCGAGATGGTCGCGGCGAACTGCGCGCGGTCGAGCTCGGCCAGCGAGGTCGCGACGTCGGCGAGTACGGTCAGGCCCTTCTCGGAGACTTCGGCGATACCGCCGAGCACGATGATCTTCTCGTGCTTGCCGCCGGTGGTCACGGTGAGAATGCCGGGCCGGATCGCGGCCACGACCGGCGCGTGTCCCGCCAGCACGCCGAAGTCACCTTCGACGCCGGGGATATCGACCTGGTCGACCTCGCCCGAGAAGGCGAGCTTTTCCGGCGAGACGAGATCGAAGTGGAAGGTGGCCATTGGAAACCTGCGAATGGTGAGTAGCGAATTGCGAATGGAGCGGGAGCGGCGCGACTATTCGCTACTCCCTGCTCGCCCTTCGCAGCTTAGGCCGCCTCGGCCGCCAGCTTCTTGCCCTTCTCGATCGCCTCTTCGATGGTGCCGACCATGTAGAAGGCGGCTTCCGGCAGGTGGTCGTACTTGCCTTCGCAGAGGCCGCGGAAGCCCTTGATGGTGTCCGCGAGGTCGACGAACTTGCCGGGCGAGCCGGTGAAGATTTCGGCGACGTGGAACGGCTGCGACAGGAAGCGCTCAATCTTGCGGGCGCGGGCCACCGTCAGCTTGTCCTCTTCCGAAAGCTCGTCCATGCCGAGAATGGCGATGATGTCCTGCAGCGACTTGTAGCGCTGCAGCACCTGCTGGACCTGACGCGCGGTGTCGTAGTGCTCCTGGCCGACGACGAGCGGCGAGAGCATGCGCGAGGTCGAGTCGAGCGGGTCCACCGCCGGATAGATGCCCTTTTCCGAGATCGCGCGGTTCAACACCGTGGTGGCGTCCAAATGCGCGAACGAGGTCGCGGGCGCCGGGTCGGTCAAGTCGTCGGCCGGAACGTAAATGGCCTGCACCGAGGTGATCGAACCCTTCTGCGTGGTGGTGATGCGCTCCTGCAGCGCGCCCATGTCGGTGGCGAGCGTCGGCTGGTAACCCACGGCGCTCGGGATACGACCGAGCAGCGCCGACACTTCAGAGCCGGCCTGGGTGAAGCGGAAGATGTTGTCGACGAAGAACAGCACGTCCTGGCCCTGGTCGCGGAAGTGCTCGGCGACGGTCAGACCGGTGAGGCCGACGCGGGCGCGAGCGCCGGGCGGCTCGTTCATCTGGCCGAACACCAGCGCGCACTTCGACTTGACGCTCGGATCCGGATTATGCGGATCGGCGTTGACCTTGGACTCGATGAACTCGTGATAGAGGTCGTTGCCCTCGCGGGTACGCTCGCCGACGCCGGCGAACACGGAGTAACCACCGTGCGCCTTCGCGACGTTGTTGATCAGCTCCTGAATCAGCACGGTCTTGCCGACGCCGGCGCCGCCGAACAGGCCGATCTTGCCGCCCTTGGCGTAGGGCGCGAGCAAGTCGACGACCTTGATGCCGGTGACGAGAATTTCAGCTTCGGTCGACTGGTCGGTGTAGCTCGGCGCTTCCTGGTGGATGGCGCGCATGCCTTCGGACTGGATCGGACCGGCTTCGTCGATCGGCTCGCCGATCACGTTCATGATGCGCCCGAGCGTGCCTGCACCCACCGGAACCGAGATCGGCTGACCGGTGTCGGTCACTTCCTGGCCGCGGACCAGACCTTCGGTCACGTCCATCGCGATCGTGCGCACGGTGGACTCACCGAGATGCTGTGCAACTTCCAGCACGAGGCGGATGTTGCCGTTCCTGGTTTCCAACGAATTCAGAATGGCCGGCAGATGGCCTTCGAACTGAACGTCGACGACGGCGCCCATGACCTGGGTGACACGACCGACCTGGGTAGCTGCTGTAGCCATGAAGCTCTCCTTCGAAATTCTTTACTTGAACGACCGTCGTTTGGTTCGTGCGTCAGACCGCCTCGGCGCCGGAGATGATCTCGATCAGCTCCTTGGTGATCTGGGCTTGACGGGTTCGGTTGTAGATCTGGGTTTGCTTGCGGATCATTTCGCCGGCGTTGCGGGTGGCGTTGTCCATGGAGCTCATCTGCGCGCCATAGAACGAGGCGTTGTTTTCCAGCAGCGCACGGAAAATCTGCACCGCGATGTTCCGCGGCAACAGGCCGGAGAGGAGTTCGTCTTCCTCCGGCTCATAGTCGTAGGACGTCGACGGCGCGGTCGCCGCCTTTTCTTCCACGGTCAGCGGAATGATCTGCTGCGCGGTCGGGACCTGGGCAATCACCGACTTGAACTGCGCGTAGAACAGCGTGCAGACGTCGAATTCGCCGTTGTCGAAGCGGGCCAGAACCTTCTTGGCGATGTCGTCCGCGTTGACGAAGCCGAGCTGACGAACGCCGCGCAGGTCGAGATGCTCGACGATCTGCTTGTCGTACAGGCGGCGGAGCTGCTCGTAGCCCTTGCGGCCGACGCAGAAGAATTTAACTTCCTTGCCCTGCGCCAACAGCGCCTGGGCGCGCTCGCGCGCGAGGCGCACGATCGAGGAGTTGAACGCGCCGGACAGGCCGCGCTCGCCGGTGCAGACCAGCAGTAGGTGAACCTGATCCTTGCCGGTGCCGGCCAGCAGCACCGGGGCGCCGGGCGAACCGGCGGCAGCGCTGGCGATGTTGGAGATCACCGCGCTCATCTTGTCGGCATAGGGCCGCGCCGCCTCGGCCGCTTGCTGGGCGCGGCGCAACCGGGACGCCGCGACCATCTGCATGGCCTTGGTGATCTTCTGCGTCGCCTTGGTGGAGGCGATGCGGACGCGCATGTCTTTAAGTGACGCCATTCTTCGTTCACCCCGGCGGTTCGACCCCTTGGATCAAGCCGCTAGCCTATCCCAGTCGTCATGCCCGGGCGTGTCCCGGGCATCCACGTCTTCGTTTCCATGCAGTGAGGCACGGAAGGCCGGGACAAGAAGCCCGGCCTTGCGACCGTTCTCTTATGCGAAGCTCTTGGCGAAACCTTCGACCACCGACTTCAGCTTGGCGGCGGTGTCGTCGGAGAGATCGCGGCTGTCGCGGATCGCGTTGAGGATCTCGACGTTCTTGCCGCGCAGCAGCGACAACAGACCGTCCTCGAACGCGCGCACCTTGTTGACCGGCAGCGGGTCGAGATAGCCGTTGGTGCCGGCCCAGATCACGCAGACCTGCTCTTCCATCTTCAGCGGCGCGAACTGCGGCTGCTTCAGGAGCTCGGTCAGACGCGAGCCGCGATTGAGCAGGCGCTGGGTCGAGGCGTCGAGGTCGGAGCCGAACTGCGCGAACGCCGCCATTTCGCGGTACTGCGCGAGCTCGCCCTTGATCTTGCCGGCGACCTTCTTGGTGGCCTTCGTCTGTGCCGAGGAGCCGACGCGCGACACCGACAGACCGACGTTCACCGCGGGGCGAATGCCCTGGAAGAACAGGTCGGTTTCCAGGAAGATCTGGCCGTCGGTGATCGAGATGACGTTGGTCGGAATGTAGGCCGACACGTCGTTGGCCTGGGTTTCGATGACCGGCAGCGCCGTCAGCGAGCCCGAACCCTGGTCCTTGTTCAGCTTCGCCGCGCGCTCGAGCAGGCGGGAATGCAGATAGAACACGTCGCCCGGATAGGCTTCGCGGCCCGGCGGGCGGCGCAGCAGCAGCGACATCTGGCGGTAGGCGACGGCCTGCTTGGACAAATCGTCATAGATGATGACGGCGTGCATGCCGTTGTCGCGGAAGTACTCGCCCATGGTGCAGCCGGTGAACGGCGCGATGTACTGCATCGGTGCCGGATCCGACGCGGTGGCGGCGACGATGATCGAATATTCGAGCGCGCCCTGCTCTTCCAGCACCTTCACGAACTGGGCAACCGTCGAGCGCTTCTGGCCGATCGCGACGTAGACGCAATACAGCTTGATGTTCTCGTCCGGCTGCGCGTTGAGCGGCTTCTGGTTGAGGATGGTGTCGAGCGCGATCGCGGTCTTGCCGGTCTGACGGTCGCCGATGATCAGCTCGCGCTGGCCGCGGCCGATCGGGATCAGGGCGTCGATCGCCTTGAGGCCGGTCGCCATCGGCTCGTTCACCGACTTGCGCGGAATGATGCCGGGCGCCTTGACGTCGACGCGCATGCGCTTGTCGGCCTGGATCGGGCCCTTGCCGTCGATGGGGTTGCCGAGCGCGTCGACGACGCGGCCGAGCAGGCCCTTGCCGACCGGCGCGTCCACGATGGCGCGGGTGCGCTTGACGGTCTGACCTTCCTTGATCTCGCGGTCAGCGCCGAAAATGACGATACCGACGTTGTCGGTTTCGAGGTTCAGCGCCATGCCGCGGGTGCCGTTCTCGAATTCGACCATTTCACCGGCCTGGACGTTATCCAGACCGAAAACGCGGGCGATACCGTCGCCGACGGACAGCACCTGTCCGACTTCGGAGACTTCAGCTTCCTGGCCGAAATTCTTGATCTGGTCCTTGAGGATCGCGGAAATTTCCGCGGCGCGGATGTCCATCAGCCTGCCTCTTTCATCGCGTGCTTGATCGAATTGAGTTTGGTGCGAAGCGAGCTATCGATCATTCGGCTGCCAAGCTTGACCACGAGGCCACCGATGATCGAGGGATCGACCTTCACGTTGAGCGCGACGTCCTTGCCGGTCACCGACTTCAGGGCAACCTTGAGGGCGTCGAGATTCTTGTCCGAGAGCGCCTCCGCCACGGTGACGTCGGCCGTGGCCTCGCCCTTGAACTTGGCGACCAGGGCGCGATAGGCGCGGATGACGTCAGCCACCGCGAACAGGCGGCGGTTGGCGGTCAGCACTTTCAGGAAATTGGCGGAGATGCCGGCGATGCCGGCCTTGTCCAGCACGGCCGAGAGGGCTCTGGACTGGGCATCGGCCGCGAACACGGGGCTCCGGACGAGGCGCTTCAAATCGGCGCTCTCGTTCAGCATGCCCTCGAATTTCTCGAGATCGGCCTTGACCTCGTCGACCACTTTCTGGTCGCGGGCCAGTTCAAACAAGGCCGTTGCATAACGGCCCGACACACCGGAAACGGACGTATCTTCTGCAGCCACAGACGTGCTCTTTTTGCTGTCAAACTCGCAAGGGAAAAACCGTCGCCACGAAGCGGCGCCTAGCGATCCAAGCCCTTGGAATTCAAGCGGGACTTCGATTTTCGACCCCGCACGGAAGTGCCGGGCTCGTTAAAATCGCGGCTTTGCTAACATAGCAGGCGCGCACGTGCAACATGACGCCAAATTAAAGGCATGACGTTCTGTCGCCAGTTCGTCGCACTCCACGACGACGCGACGACGACCTTGCATGCCGCGGAATTGCCACAGCGCTTAAGCCCACCCCTGAGCCGAGGCCGGCGATTGGTTCCTGCCCTCAGCGCATAGCGGCCATGAACACGGATCGCTGAGGCGTGATTCCGGCCCTCCCGGCTCCACTCGCCGAATACTTTCTGAATTCTAAATGCGGAAATCGATGACTTCGTTTTACAGTATTCGTAAGTAATATAGAGGTTAACAAATCGTTAAATTCCAATATTACGGAATGTCGGCCGAATATCCCTGCCGGTAACAAGATATTACAGGGCGACACAGAACGGATTTACTGCCCAATTCATGCCTCATTAGGAATCGAAACGCGATCCCGCTCGCAAACTTACGGGGGCTCCACTTGCCACATATGTGGCAATACTAGTTAGGGACCAATATATGCTTTGTTTGAAGACGCTGGGCTCAGTGACCCGGCCGCGTACGGCGATCGCCTTCGTTGCCGCAACTCTTCTCATCGGGGGAACTGCCACCGAAGCTTCCGCCAAATCCCGCCATCACCATCGCTATTCCCACCATCATCACCGCCACCACGCCCAGACCGATGCCAACACGACCTCCGATTGGCGTAACGCCAATGCATCGATGACGCCGTCGCAGGGCACCGGACGTTCCTTCTCCGGCATGGCTTCCTTTTACGGGAACGAGTCCGGCAGCAGGACCGCCTCGGGCCAGCGCTTCAACCAGAACGCCATGACCGCGGCGCACCGTTCACTGCCGTTCGGCACCAAGCTGCGTGTCACCCATGGCGGCTCGAGCGTCATCGTCACCATCAACGACCGTGGCCCGTTTATCCGCGGCCGTGTCCTCGACCTCTCCACGGGCGCTGCCCGTGCCATCGGCCTCACCGGCGCCGGCGTCGGCCGCGTCACCGCGGAAGTCGTCTCCTAAGACGCGCGACGCGTGAAACAAGCCCGCCGTCTTGGGGGACGGCGGGCTTTTTGTTTGTTCCTCCGCCGTCATTGCGAGGAGCGCAATGACGGGGAGAGAGCGGGGGGCCTACAAAAAGCTCTGCGGATCGACGTCGACTTCGAGCTTTTGATTGCCCTTCGGCTTCGGGCATACGGCAAGCCAGTTGCGCAAATAATCCGACAGGTCGAAGCCGCGCGCGGATTTCACCAGAATGCGGAAGCGGTAACGGCCCTTGATGACCGCGAGCGGGGCTTCCGCCGGGCCCAGCACCACCACGCGCTCGTCGCGCGGCGCGAGCGCGACGAGGTGGCGGCCAAAGCCTTCGGCGCTCGGCCGGTCGCCGGCGGAAATGATCAGGCTCGCGAGCCGCCCGAACGGCGGATAGAGCGTGCGTTCGCGCAAATCGATTTCGCTGTCGTAGAATGCTTCGCGGTCGCAGGCGATCAGCGCCTTCATCACCGGATGATCGGGCTGATGGGTCTGGAGATAGCCGACGCCGCGGCCCTGCTCGCGGCCGGCGCGGCCGATCACCTGGTTGAGCAATTGCCAGGTGCGTTCCGAGGCGCGCGGATCGCCATTGGACAGGCCGAGATCCGCATCGACCACGCCGACCAGATTGAGCCGCGGGAAATTGTGGCCCTTGGCGACGAGCTGGGTGCCGATGATGACGTCGACGCGGCCCTCCGCGATGTCATTCAGCTCGGAGCGCATCGTCTCGATCGAGGTGATGAGATCGCTCGACAGCACCATGGTGCGCGCCTCCGGGAAGAGCGCCGCCGCCTCCTCCTGCAAGCGCTCGACGCCGGGCCCGACCGCGACCAGCGATTCCTCCGCCGCGCAATGCGGACAGGTTTGCGGGCGCGGCATCGAGAAGCCGCAATGGTGACAGACGAGGCGCTGGCGGAAGCGGTGATCGACCAGCCAGGCATCGCAGATGGTGCAGGCGAAGCGATGGCCGCAGGCGCGGCACAGCGTCAACGGTGCATAACCGCGGCGATTGAGGAACAGTAGCGCCTGCTCGCGCCGCTCGATCGCGGTCCTGATCTCGGACGCCAGCCGCGGCGAGATGAAGCGGCCGCGCGCCGGCGGCTCGCGGCGCATGTCAATGGCCTCGATATGTGGCATGTGCTGGCCGCCGAAGCGCGACGGCAGAGCGATGCGCTGATAGCGGTTCTTGCGCGCATTGACCTCGGATTCGACCGACGGCGTCGCCGACGCCAGCACGATCGGAACCTTTGCGATATGCGCGCGCACCACCGCCATGTCACGGGCGTGATAATGCACGCCCTCGTCCTGCTTGTAGGCTTGGTCGTGCTCTTCATCGACCACGATGAGGCCGAGATTGGCGTAGGGCAGAAAGAGCGCTGAGCGCGCGCCGACCACAACCGGCGCGCTGCCCTCGGAGATCGCCGCCCAATTGCGCGCGCGGGTGCGCGGCGTCAGTTCGGAATGCCATTCCAGAGGGCGCACGCCAAAGCGCTGCGCGAAGCGATCGAGGAACTGGCCGGTGAGCGCGATCTCCGGCATCAGGATGAGCGACTGTTTTCCGCGGCGGATCGCCTCGGCGACGGCTTCGAAGTAAACCTCGGTCTTGCCCGAGCCGGTGACACCGTCGAGCAGCGCGACGTGAAAGCTGCCGTTGGCGGCGAGTGCGCGCATGGCATCGACCCCGGCGCGCTGAAGCGGCGAAAAATCCGGCCGGCTGAAATCCGGATCTGGGGCCGGCGGCGGCGGCGGCGGGGGCATCGGCTCGACCGAGAGCGTTCCTTCGTCGACGAGGCCGTCGATCACGCCGGCCGAAACCCCGGCCTCTCTGGCCGCCTCGGACTTGCCGTGCAGCAGCCGGTCCGACAGCACCTCGATCAGGCGCTGCCGCGCCGGCGTCAGACGTTTTGGCGGATCGCCGACCAGGCGCACGCCGGCGCGCACCCGCTCGGGGCCGAGGTTGTCGCCCATCCGCAGGCACATGCGCAGCACCATGCCGCGCGGGCTCAACGTGTAATTGGCGATCCAGTCCACGACCGCACGCAGCTCGGGCTTCAGCGGCGGGATGTCGAGCTTTTCGCTGACCTCCTTAAGGCGGTTGTGCAGGCGCGGATCAGGATTGGCGTTTTCGGCCCAGACCACCGCGAGCACCTCGCGCGGGCCGAGCGGCACGCCAATAATGTCGCCCGCCTTCAGCTCCATCCCGCGCGGCACCTTGTAGGAATAGGTCTGGTCGAGCGCGACCGGCACCAGCACGTCGACCATGCGGGTCGCGTTGGCGGAGACGGCGTTGCTGCGCGACGTGTGATCCATGGAGGGGAATCGGAACCCGAGGGCTTCAAGGCTAGCGCCCTGAGGCGGCCTTAGCGAACGATAAACGAGTGTGATGCGATATACTGAGTGGAATCACCACGTCCAGAGCGCATGAGCAAAGCGGCCGCCCCACAAATCGACCTCGCCAGCGCCGATCCTGATATCGCGCAGGAGATGACGCGCTGGCTGTCGCATCTCGGCGCGGAGCGGCGGCTGTCGCCGAAGACGCTGGAAGCCTATGCCCGCGATTTGCGGCAATGCCTGAATTTCCTCTGCGGCCATTGGGGCGAGCGAGTGACGCTAAAGCGTTTCGGCGCGCTGGAGGCCACCGATATCAGAGCCTTCATGGCGATGCGCCGCGCCGACGATATTGCCGGCCGCTCGCTGATGCGCGCGCTCGCGGGCCTGCGCTCGTTCGGCCGCTTCCTCGAGCGCGAAGGCAAGGGCAAGGTCGGGGCGCTCTCGGCGATCCGCGCGCCGAAAGTCGCAAAGAGCCTGCCCAAGCCGCTGCCGATGGCGTCGGCCAAACGTCTTGCGGACGCCGACGAGCGCGCCGGCGAGGACCGCGAGACCTGGATTCTTGCGCGCGACGCCGCCGTGATGGCTCTCCTCTACGGCTCGGGCCTGCGCATCTCCGAAGCGCTGGGGCTGACGCGCCGCGAGGTCCCGCGTCCCGGTGAAGGCGACGTGCTGATCGTGACGGGCAAAGGCAACAAGACCCGCATGGTGCCGGTGCTCCAGAACGTGCTCGCACTGGTGCAAGAATACGCTTCCATGTGCCCGTATCCGCTGCCGGCGGAGGGGCCGATCTTCGTCGGCGCACGCGGCGGGCCCTTGAGCCCGCGCATCATCCAGCTCGCGATGGAGCGGCTGCGCGGCGCGCTCGGCCTGCCCGACAGCGCCACGCCGCACGCCCTCCGGCATTCCTTCGCCACGCACCTGTTGTCACGCGGCGGCGATTTGCGCGCGATCCAGGAATTGCTCGGCCATGCCTCGCTCTCGACCACGCAGATCTATACCGGCATCGATGCCGAGCGGCTGCTGGAAGTCTATGCCAGCGCGCATCCGCGCCGATAGCGGCTCAGTTGGCGAGATACTCGATATCGTAGACGTAGTTCGAGCCGCGCCCGACCTCGACGCGGACCATCGGCCTGAACGTCTCCAGCCGCTCGTACAGCGGCGCCGTGACCTTCACCGGTTGGCCCGCGATGCGAACGAGATAGTCCGCTTTGCGGCGGCTACCTGACCTCCACGCACGATCGACACGGCCTTCGATCACAAGGCGGGACGTCAGGTGATCGAGAAACAGCATTCGTCCGGCATACCATGCAAGACCGCTGCCGAGCAGCACGATCAGGATCATCGAGGCGAACGCCTTCGCCTGGTCACGCCATGAGCCGTACAGCGGAGGTTGTCGCAGCTGCGAGCCGACGATAATCAGGCCCAGAACAACGAGGCCGACATGGACGTCGTTGACTGCGATGATCGAGCTCTTGTCATAAAACCGCAACAGGCCGATGTAGGTCAGGCCAAGCGCGAGGACAATCTTGCCGACGAACGGAAAGGCCGCGGTGTTGCGGGCCTTCAGCAGCGCAAACGCGGAGACGAGGATGGAAGGCCAGACGCAGGCTGCGATGAATTCCGCTGTGGTCATGGGACAGGACTAGATCAGCCCCGACGCGAAACCCTTAATTGCAACGGCCATCGCGGCTTGCCACTTGCGCCCGTCGCGCAGTTCGGTCAATCGTTGGTAAACAGGCAGGAGGGATTTATGAGCGCACATGAAAGCATGGAGCATGCCGAGCACGCCGAACACGCGTCCGGCTCGAACAAGAAGATCGCGCTCCTGATCGCGGTTCTGGCGCTGTTCCTGGCGATCTCCGAGACGCTCGGCAAGGGCGCCCAGACCGAATCGATCAGCAAGAACGTCGAGGCCTCCAACCTCTGGGCGTTCTTCCAGGCCAAGAGCATCCGCCGCACCGTGGTGCAGACCATGGCCGACCAGGGCAAGCTCATCCTCGGCGCGGCGAGCGACGAGGCCAACAAGGTGGCCGTGCAGAAGCAGATCGAGGACTGGCAGAAGACCGCGCAGCGCTACCGCTCCGAGCCGGAGACCGGCGAAGGCACCGAGCAGCTGGCCGAAAAGGCCAAGCACGCCGAGCATGAGCGCGACGAGGCGACTGCGAAATATCATCACTTCGAGCTGGCGTCCGCCGCCTTCCAGATCGGCATCGTGCTGGCCTCAGCCACCATCATCACCGGCATGCTGCCGCTCGCCTGGATCGCGGGCCTGCTGTCGCTTGCCGGACTTGGGATGACCATGCTCGGCGCATGGTCGCCGCATCTGCTGCATCTGCATTGAGGCGTTGACGCTACATACTCCGCTGTCATGCTCCGCGAAGGCGGGGCATCCAGTACGCCGCGGCCTCTCGATTCTAGCCTCACTGTCTCTGGAATACTGGATTGCCCGCCTTCGCGGGCAATGACACTGAACAAGTGGCGACGCTCAACGCGCTTCGTGCACGCTCTTGCGAAAGCGCTGGATCAGGCGGAGCGTGCGGGAGGACCAGCCTTCGCCGTTGCCGGCGATCAGCTCCTTGATGCGTCGCTTGATCGGATCGACCAGCTCGGCGGCCTTGGCACGCAGCTTCAGCACCAGATCATAGAGCCGCTCGAACCACGCCATCTCCATCAGCTTGTCGCGCGTCACGTCGAACACGAAGGCGGTGACGCCGACCCCGAGCAGCTTTGCGAACACGATGGTGAAGACCGCGCTGGTCCAGTATTCGTGCGTGAGCAGCCACAGGCCGACCAGCTTGAGCGGAAACAGCGGGATGATGGGCACGGCGAACACGATCAGCGTCATCGCCGGCGACAGCGCATCGACGCGGTCCGACAGCCATTGCTTGAACCGGGCGAGCGGGACAATTGCGACAACCCGCGCGACGATCGGTTCGAGATGGTCCCACAGCCAGGCTTCGATCAGGAAGATGATCGCAAGCAGGACCCAGACCGGTTGAAGCAGGCGGCGTAGCATGTGTTTCCCGCCCGATTCGGCGCTGGGCGCGACCTACATATGGATGGCCCGCTTGCCGACTGCAAGCGCGGCTTCCTTGATGGCCTCCGAGCGCGTCGGGTGCGCGTGGCAGGTGCGCGCGAGATCCTCCGCGCTGCCGCCAAACTCCATGAGAACGGCCGCCTCATGGATCATTTCGCCGGCTTCGCGGCCGATAATGTGCACGCCGAGCACGCGATCGGTCTTCGCATCTGCGAGAATCTTCACAAAGCCGTCGGTGGTCTGGTTGACCTTGGAACGGCCGTTGGCGGTAAAGGGAAACTTTCCGACCGTATAAGCCACGCCCGCCTGCTTCAGCTCCTCCTCGGTCTTGCCGACGGAGGATACTTCCGGCGTGGTATACACGACGCCTGGGATAACATCGTAGTTCACGTGGCCGGCCTGCCCGGCGATGATCTCGGCAACCGCGACGCCTTCATCCTCGGCCTTGTGCGCGAGCATCGGGCCCGCGACGACGTCGCCGATGGCATAGACGCCCTTCACGCTGGTCGCGAAATGCGGATCGATCTGCACGCGGCCGCGATTGTCGAGCGCAACGCCGGCTTCCTTCAGGCCAAGCCCCTCCGTGTACGGCACACGGCCGATACAGACGAGAACGACGTCGGCTTCCAGCGTCTCGGCAGCGCCGCCGCCGGCGGGCTCGACCGTCGCCTTCAGCGTCTTGCCGGACGTGTCCACGCCCGTCACCTTGGCACCCAGCTTGAACGCAAACCCCTGCTTCTCCAGGATGCGCTGGAATTGCTTGGCGATCTCGCCGTCCATGCCGGGCAGGATGCGGTCGAGGAATTCGACGACGACCACTTCGGCGCCGAGACGGTGCCAGACCGAGCCGAGCTCGAGGCCGATCACGCCGGCGCCGACGATCAGCAACTTGCCGGGGACCTTGTCCAGCGACAGCGCACCGGTCGACGACACGATGCGGGTCTCGTCGATCTCGATGCCCTTGAGCCGCGCGATGTCCGAGCCGGTGGCGATCACGATGCTCTTGGTTTCGACGACCTGCGACTTGCCGTCGGCGGAGATCTCGACCTTGCCGGTGCCGAGAATCTTGCCGGCGCCCTTGAGCACGTCGATCTTGTTCTTCTTCATCAGGAACTCGACGCCTTTGACGTTGCCGTCGATGCCCTGCTGCTTGAAGTTCATCATCGCAGGCAAATCGAGCTTCGGCGCGGAGACGCTGACGCCCATCTTGGCGAAGGAATGCCCGGCCTCCTCGAACATTTCGGAGGCATGCAGCAGCGCCTTCGACGGCATGCAGCCGACATTGAGGCAGGTGCCGCCGAGCGTCGCGTTCTTTTCCACCACGGCGACTTTCATGCCGAGCTGCGCTGCACGCACCGCGCAGACATAACCGCCCGGTCCGGTGCCGATGACGACGAGATCGTAGGTAGCCATGAGAGAAAGTCCCGTAAGTTTAGCGTTGAAGGATGTGTCAGCGTCCGCGCGGCGCGTCAGCGTCCGCCGGACACATCGAGAATGGCTGAGGTAACGTAGGAGGCATCGTCCGACATCAGCCAGACGATGGCATTGGCGACTTCATCGGCCGTACCGACGCGCTTCATCGGCACCATATGGGCCAAGCGATGGGCGCGGTCGGGCTCACCGCCGGCAGCGTGGATTTCGGTGTCGATCAGGCCGGGGCGGATGCCCGCGACGCGAATGCCCTCGCCGGCAACCTCATAGCCGAGGCCGATGGTGAAGGAATCGATCGCGCCCTTGGACGCGGCATAGTCGACATAGGTGTTCGGCGCGCCGAGCTTGGCCGCAACCGACGACAGATTGACGATGACGCCGCCCTGGCCGCCGTGCCTGGTCGACATCCGCTTCACGGCTTCGCGCGCGCAGAGGATGGAGCCGGTGACGTTGACCGCCATCACACGCTGGATGCGCTCGGCCGACATCTCGTCGACGCGCACGCCGCTGGTCCCGACGATGCCGCCATTGTTGACGAGCGCGCCGAGCGTGCCGAACGCGTCCGCGGCCTTGAACAGCGCCAGGATGTCGCTTTCCTCGGCGACGTCGCATTTCACCGCGATGGCCTTGCCGTTGCTGGCCGCGATCTCGGCGACCACCTCATCGGCGGCCGTCTTGTTGCTGGCATAGCCGACAACGATCCGGAAGCCGCGTGCCGCGGCGGCAATTGCGGTCGCACGGCCGATGCCGCGGCTGCCGCCGGTGATGACAACGACTTTATCCGTCACGCGCGCCTCCATAGTTCGACACGCGCCGTCGCGAAAGGCGACGGCGCTCGCAGAGCATCAGCGATCAGAGATCGAGCACCAGGCGCGCCGGATCTTCCAGGCTCTCCTTGACGCGGACAAGGAAGGTCACGGCTTCCTTGCCGTCGATGACGCGGTGATCGTAGGACAGCGCCAGATACATCATCGGGCGGACCTCGATCTTGCCGCCGACGACCATCGGCCGCTCCTGGATCTTGTGCATGCCGAGGATGCCGGACTGCGGCGCGTTCAGGATCGGGGTCGACATCAGCGAGCCGTAGATGCCGCCATTGGTGATGGTGAAGGTGCCGCCCTGCATCTCGTCGATCTTGAGCTGGCCGTCGCGGGCGCGGCGGCCGAAATCGGCGATGCCCTTCTCGATGTCCGCGATCGACTTGTTGTCGCAGTCGCGCACCACGGGCACGACGAGGCCCTTGTCGGTGCCGACGGCGACGCCGATGTGATAGTAGTTCTTGTAGATCAGATCGGTGCCGTCGATCTCGGCGTTGACGGCCGGGATGTCCTTCAGCCCCTGGACGACGGCCTTGGTGAAGAAGCCCATGAAGCCGAGCTTCGAGCCATGCTTCTTCTCGAACGCATCCTTGTAGTGGGAACGCAGCGCCATGACGTTGGTCATGTCGACCTCGTTGAAGGTCGTGAGCATCGCGGCGGTGTTCTGCACGTCCTTGAGGCGGCGCGCGATGGTCTGGCGCAGCCGGGTCATCTTGACGCGCTCTTCGCGGGCGGCGTCATCGGCCGGCGACGGTGCGCGGACCTGAACCGCTGCGGCCGGCTGGTTGACGGGGGTCGGCGCCGAGGCCGCACGCTCGATCGCGGCGAGCATGTCGCCCTTGGTGACGCGCCCGTCCTTGCCGGAGCCGGGAACGGTCGAGGCGTCGACGCCGGTCTCGGCCGAGAGCTTCCGCACGGAGGGAGCGAGCGGCGCATCGGCCGGTGGCGCCTTCGCCGCGGCGGGAGCAGCAGCGGCCGCAGGAGCGGCAGCCGCGGGCTTCGCGGGCGCAGCTGCCGGCTTGGCAGCGCCGGCGGCGCCTTCGGTAATCTGGCCGAGCAGCGCGCCGACGGCGACGGTGGCACCATCGGCGGCGATGATCTCGCTCAGCGTGCCGGCTGAGGGCGCCGGGACTTCGATGGTGACCTTGTCGGTCTCGAGCTCCACCAAGGGCTCGTCGACGGCGACGGGATCGCCGGCCTTCTTGAACCAGCGGCCGATGGTGGCCTCGGTGACGGATTCGCCGAGGGTCGGCACACGAATTTCAGTCATGGTCTTTTCCTTAAGGAGATCGCCAATGCGGAGATAGGTGCAGATGTCAGCGCCCGCGGATGCGGGCGATCCAGTACGCCGTGACAGTCGTGATAGAGACGGGCGGCGCGGAATACTGGATCCCCCGCCCCGGTGCGCAATTGCGCACAAGGCGGGGCATGACGAGGTGTAAAAACTTCTCAGCTCAATGCTTCGTCCAGGAACGCCTTCAGCTGCGCCTGATGCTTCGACATCAGACCCGTGGCGGTCGCGGCGGAGGCGGCGCGGCCGACATAACGCGGACGCCGGCTCGCACCGTTCACCTGGTTCAGCACCCACTCCAGATAGGGCTCGATGAAGTGCCAGGCACCCATGTTGCGCGGCTCTTCCTGGCACCACACCACTTCGGCCTTCTTGAAGCGCGACAGTTCGGCCACCAGCGCCTTGAGCGGCACCGGATAGAGCTGCTCGACGCGCATCAGATAGATGTCGTCCATGCCGCGCTTCTCGCGCTCCTCGTAGAGGTCGTAATAGACCTTGCCCGAGCAGAGCACGATGCGGCGGATCTTCTCGTCGGGAACGAGCTTGATCGCTTCGCTCGGCAGCATCTGGGCGTCGTCATAGAGGATGCGGTGGAAGGTCGTTCCCTTCGCGAGCTCCTCGAGACGCGACACCGCCCGCTTGTGACGCAGCAGGGACTTCGGCGTCATCACGATCAGCGGCTTGCGGATCTCGCGATGAAGCTGCCGGCGCAGCACGTGGAAGTAGTTCGCCGGCGTGGTCGGATAGACCACCTGCATGTTGTCTTCCGCGCACATCTGCAGATAGCGCTCCAGACGCGCCGAGGAGTGCTCCGGTCCCTGGCCTTCATAGCCGTGCGGCAGGAGGCAGACGAGGCCGGACATGCGCAGCCATTTGCGCTCACCCGAGGAGATGAACTGGTCGAACACGACCTGCGCGCCGTTGGCGAAGTCGCCGAACTGCGCTTCCCACAGGGTGAGCGTGTTCGGCTCGGCGAGCGAATAGCCGTATTCGAAGCCGAGCACGGCTTCTTCCGACAGCAGCGAGTTGATGACCTCGTAATGGCCCTGCTCGTGACCGAGATGGTTGAACGGCGTGTAGCGGCTCTCGTCTTCTTGATCGATCAGGACCGAGTGGCGCTGCGAGAAAGTGCCGCGCTCCGAATCCTGTCCGGACAGGCGGACATGGTGGTTCTCGTTGAGCAGCGTGCAGAACGCCAGCGCTTCGCCGGTCGCCCAGTCGATGCCCGTGCCGCCGTCGATCGCCTTGGCGCGGTTTTCGAGGAAGCGCTGGATGGTGCGGTGGACGCGGAAACCGTCCGGCACCTTGGTGATCTTGCGACCGATGTCCTTCAGGGCGGCGATGTCGACGCCGGTGACGCCACGCCGCGCATCTTCTTCCTGATCGGCGATCTTGAAGCCGGCCCATTTGCCGTCGAGCCAGTCGGCCTTGTTGGGCTTGTAGCCGGAGCCGGCTTCGAGCTCGGCATCGAGCCGCGCGCGCCAGTCGGCCTTGGCCTTCTCGACCTCGCCCTCGGTCAGCACGCCTTCGCTGATGAGGCGGCGGGCGTAGAGCTCGAGCGTCGACGGATGGGCCGCGATCTTCTTGTACATCACCGGCTGGGTGAAAGCCGGCTCGTCGCCCTCGTTATGGCCATGCCTGCGGTAGCAGAACATGTCGATGACGACGGGCTTGTGGAATTTCTGCCGGAACTCGGTCGCGACCTTGGCCGCGAACACGACGGCTTCCGGATCGTCGCCGTTGACGTGGAAGATCGGCGCGTCGATCATCTTCGCCACGTCGGACGGGTAAGGCGACGAACGGGAATAACGCGGATAGGTGGTGAAGCCGATCTGGTTGTTGACGATGAAGTGCACGGAGCCGCCGGTGCGGTAGCCCTTCAGGTCCGACAGGCCGAAACATTCCGCGACCACGCCCTGGCCGGCGAACGCGGCGTCACCGTGCATCAGCAGCGGCATCACCGAGATGCGCATATCCGGCGGATCGCCGTGCTGATCCTGCTTGGCGCGGACTTTTCCGAGCACCACGGGATCGACGATCTCCAGATGCGAGGGGTTGGCGGTCAGCGACAGATGGATGCGGTTGCCGTCGAACTCGCGATCCGAAGACGCGCCGAGGTGATATTTGACGTCGCCCGAGCCTTCGACCGCATCAGGATTGGCCGAACCGCCCTTGAACTCGTGGAACAGCGCGCGATGCGGCTTGCCCATCACCTGGGTCAGGACGTTGAGGCGGCCGCGGTGCGGCATGCCCAGCACGACCTCCTTCACGCCGAGATTGCCGCCGCGCTTGATGATCTGCTCGAGCGCGGGGATCAGCGATTCAGCACCGTCCAGGCCGAAGCGCTTGGTGCCGGTGAACTTGGTGTCGCAGAATTTCTCGAAACCTTCGGCTTCGACCAGCTTCATCAGGATGGCACGGCGACCTTCGCGGGTGAACGAGATTTCCTTGTCCGGCCCCTCGATCCGCTCCTGGATCCACGCCTTCTGCGCCGCGTTGGTGATGTGCATGAACTCGACGCCGAGCGTCTGGCAGTAGGTACGCTCGCAGATCGCGGTGATCTCGCGCAGGCTGGCGTATTCGAGACCGAGCACATGGTCGAGGAAGATCTTGCGGTCGAAATCGGCCTCGCTGAAGCCGTAGGTCCGCGGATCGAGCTCTTCGCGATTGCGCTGGGCTTCGATGCCGAGCGGATCGAGCTTGGCGTGGAAGTGCCCGCGCATGCGGTAGGACCGGATCAGCATCAGGGCCCGGACCGAGTCGCGCGTGGCCTGGAGCAGGTCTGCGGAGGAGAGGCCGCCGCCCTTGTCGCCACCCTTGGCCTGCGCCTTGGCAGCGATCTTGGCTCCGACCGTCTTCTCGACTTCCGCCCAATTGCCGTCGAGCGCGGAGGTCAGATCATCCTGCGGGGTCAGCGGCCAGTTGGCGCGCTCCCAGGACGGGCCTTGGGCGTTCTTGCTGATGTCACCCGGCTGGTCGTTGAGGCTCTTGAAGAAGTCCTGCCACTCGGCATCCACCGAGGACGGGTCCTTCTCGTAGCGGGCGTAGATTTCGTCGATGTAGGTGGCGTTGGTGCCCTGCAAAAAGGAGGAGAGGGCAAAGGCTGCGTTCGCGTCTTGGCGAGACATACTTGAGTTCCTGGCGATTTCGGTTCGCGCATAACAAACGGCGCTGGCGCTGGGCTCCCCGGCAGAGGACCAGCGCGACAGGCACCATTTACCCTATTTGCTGCGAAACTTCGCCCGGAAAATTACGAAGGTGTGAATCAAGCTTTCAATTTTTCGGCAAGCGTGTGGCCGAGGCGCGCGGGAGATGGCGACACTGAAATTCCAGCCGATTTCATCGCGTCGGTCTTGGAACCGGCGTCGCCCTTGCCGCCCGAAATGATCGCACCGGCATGGCCCATGCGACGGCCGGGAGGGGCCGTGACACCGGCAATGAAACCGACCATCGGCTTCTTACGGCCGCGCTTGGCCTCGTCCTTGAGGAACTGGGCGGCGTCCTCCTCGGCGGAACCGCCGATCTCGCCGATCATGATGATCGACTCGGTCTTGGGGTCGCCGAGCAGCATTTCCAGCACGTCGATAAACTCGGTTCCCTTGACCGGGTCGCCGCCGATGCCGACCGCGGTGGTCTGGCCGAGGCCTTCCTGGGTGGTCTGGAACACGGCTTCGTACGTCAGCGTGCCGGAGCGGGAGACGATGCCGACGCTGCCGGTCTTGAAGATGTTGGCCGGCATGATGCCGATCTTGCACTCGCCGGCGGTCATGACGCCCGGGCAGTTCGGCCCGATCAGGCGCGACTTGGAGCCGGCCAGCGAACGCTTCACCCTGACCATGTCGATGACCGGGATACCTTCCGTGATGCAGACGATCAGCGGGATCTCGGCGTCGATGGCTTCGCAGATCGCATCGGCCGCGCCCGGCGGCGGCACATAGATCACCGATGCATCGGCACCGGTCTTCTCACGCGCCTCGCGCACGGTGTCGAACACCGGCAGCCCCAGATGCGTCGCGCCGCCTTTGCCCGGCGAGGTGCCGCCGACCATCTTGGTGCCATAGGCAATCGCGGCCTCCGAATGGAAGGTGCCGTTCTTGCCGGTAAAGCCCTGGCAGATGACCTTGGTGTTCTTGTCGATCAGGATGGACATGAGGTCTGCTTTCGCGAAACTAACGAGTGAGAGGTCAGTGGATGCGGCGGTAGACGCCGGTGAGCACGTCGGCCCAGCCTTCCGCGTCCGGCGAGAACTGGATCTTCAACGAATAGGAATCGTCGTCGATGATTTCATAGACGTGGCGCGCATTGCCGCGGAGCGAGCCGCGCACCAGCGTCAGCGTCTTGCCGACCCACCCGCCGGAGGCGGGCGAAGGCGGCGTGTAGCCGAGCGAATCGTACCAGAATAATTTGTAGGTCCGGTCTTCGCGGTCGAAGGTGAAGATGCCGTGGGTGGCGAAGCTCTGCTTGCCGTCGCGGGTCTGGACCGAGTCCTGGATCAGATAGAAGCCATTGAGATCCATGTGGGCCACAACGCGAGAAGTCGCCGTTCCACCCTCCGTCCACCGCGACGGAAAGACCACCTCTTCGCCATTCCATTCACCGGCGAACGCGGCAAGACGCGCGTGCTCCGGCAGCGGGGATGATGCAGCGAGATGGTCTTGGGTCATGGCCTCAGCCTCCCTTGACGGCCTTCACGATCTTCTGCGCGGCGTCGTCGAGATTGTCAGCCGGCACGACGTTCAGGCCGGATTCACGGATGATCTTCTTGCCCAGCTCGACGTTGGTGCCTTCGAGGCGAACCACCAGCGGCACGCTGAGGCCGACTTCACGAACGGCGGCCGTGACGCCCTCGGCGATCACGTCGCACTTCATGATGCCACCGAAGATGTTGACCAGGATGCCCTTCACGTTGGGATCCGCGGTGATGATCTTGAAGGCGGCCGCGACCTTTTCCTTGCTGGCGCTGCCGCCGACGTCGAGGAAGTTCGCCGGCGCCATGCCGTAGAGCTTGATGATGTCCATCGTCGCCATCGCGAGACCGGCGCCGTTGACCATGCAGCCGATATTGCCGTCGAGGGTGACGTAGTTGAGGTCGTATTTGGACGCCTCGATTTCCTTGGCGTCTTCCTCGGTCTCGTCGCGCAGCGCGAGCACCTCCAGGGTGACGAAACAGGGCGTTGTCGTCGAACGACACCTTGGCGTCGAGCACGCGGAGTTGGCCCTGCTTGGTCACGACGAGCGGGTTGATCTCCAGCATCGACATGTCCTTCGCGACGAAGGCCGCGTAGAGCTGCGCGGTGAGCTTCTCGGCCTGCTTGGCGAGATCGCCGGAGAGTTTCAGCGCGTTCGCGACGGTGCGGCCGTGATGGCCCATGATGCCGGTCGCGGGATCGATCGAGAAGGTCACGATCTTCTCAGGCGTGTTGTGCGCGACGTCCTCGATGTTGACGCCGCCCTCGGTCGACACCACGAAGGAGACGCGGGAGGTCTCGCGGTCGACCAGGATCGAGAGGTAGAATTCCTTGTCGATGTCTGACCCGTCCTCGATGTAGAGGCGGTTGACCTGCTTGCCGGCGGGTCCGGTCTGGATGGTGACGAGCGTTGCGCCGAGCATCTGCTTGGCGAATTCGGAAACTTCCGCGGCCGACTTGGCGATGCGGACGCCGCCCTTGTCGCCGGCCGAGGCTTCCTTGAACTTGCCCTTGCCGCGGCCGCCGGCGTGGATCTGGCTCTTCACGACCCAGACCGGGCCCGGGAGTACCTTTGCCGCCGCGTCCGCATCAGCGGCCTTCAGGACCGGAACGCCCTTGGAGATCGCGACACCGAACTCGTTCAGCAGCGCTTTGGCCTGATATTCATGGATATTCATATGGTCGCTCCCTGAACCCGCGGGCGGTGACCTCGTAGGCCCACCTCAGTCTCGTGGCTGGCATACCATATACCACAGGAACTGCAACCCGGATTCTCTGACATCGATCTCTGGACTGCCGATCCGGAGCCCGCCCCCGTCCTCTACAAGAGTTGCAGCGCGGGCCCGGAAGTGAAACCGCCGAAGACCGGTTTTTCGATCTTCGGCGGGGAATGTTGGGTTTAGCGGCCCAGAAGATCGGGCGCGATCTTCTTGCAGGCGTCAACCAGACCCTGCACTGCGCCGACCGACTTGTCGAAGGCTTCGCGGTCCTTGCCGACGAGCTCGATCTCGACGACGCGCTCGACGCCCTTGGAGCCGATCACGACGGGCACGCCGACATACATGTCCTTCACGCCGTATTCGCCGTTCAGGTAGGCGGCCGAGGCCAGCACGCGCTTCTTGTCACGCAGATAGCTCTCGGCCATCGCGATCGCGGAAGCCGCCGGAGCATAGAAGGCCGAGCCGGTCTTGAGCAGATTGACGATCTCGGCGCCGCCATTGCGGGTGCGGTCGACGATCTCGTCGAGGCGCGCCTGCGAGGTCCAGCCCATCTTGACGAGATCGGGCAACGGGATGCCGGCGACGGTGGAGTATTTTACCAGCGGCACCATGGTGTCGCCATGGCCGCCCAGCACGAAGGCGGTGACGTCTTCGACCGAAACGTTGAACTCGTCGGCCAGGAAGTAGCGGAAGCGCGACAGAATCCAGCACGCCGGCCATGCCGACGACCTTCTTGTGCGGCAGGCCGCTGGCCTTCTGCAGGGCCCAGACCATCGCGTCGAGCGGGTTGGTGATGCAGATGACGAAGGCGTCGGGAGCGTACTTCTTGATGCCGGCGCCGACCTGTTCCATGACCTTGAGGTTGATGGAGAGGAGGTCGTCGCGGCTCATGCCGGGCTTGCGCGGCACGCCGGCGGTGACGATGCAGACCTTTGCGTTGTCGAGCGCCTCGTAGGAGTTGGCGCCGGTATAGTGCGCGTCAAAGCCGTCGACCGGCGAGGACTGCGCGATGTCGAGCGCCTTGCCCTGCGGCACGCCCTCGGCGATGTCGAACATCACCACGTCGCCCAGCTCTTTCAGGCCGATGAGATGAGCCAGCGTTCCGCCGATCTGACCGGAGCCAATCAAAGCAATCTTGTCGCGCGCCATGTGAGCCTGTCCTTTAGACACGTAAGGAGGGGAAAACTGAGACGGGTGGTTATCCCTTTCGCCTCCCCCGTTCAAGTCACGGGTTGCCCAATTGTCGGGCTTGCCGCCTATTCAAGCGCAACCTCGTCATTCCGGGGCTTGGGGAAGCGCCGAGCCCGGAATGACAGCGCTGGCAAATAGGACTTAAGTCTCGACCAAGCCCTTGGTCGAGCCGCTGGCGGTGGAATCCTTGCGGCCGTGAGGCAGCGCCAGATAGGATTCCGAGCTCATTTCGATCAGGCGCGACGCGGTGCGCTTGAACTCGTTGGCCTCGTTGCCCTCATTGGCAAGATAGAGCGAGATCGGGTTGGCATCGGCGGAGGCCATCAGCTTCACGGCATTGTCATACAGCGTGTCGATCAACGTAATGAAACGCTTGGCGGCGTTGCGCTGGGAGAAATCCATCACTGGAATATGGTCGACCAGGATGGTGTGATAGTCGTGCGCCAGCCTGAGATAGTCGGATGCCCCGAGCGGCTTGTCGCAGAGATCGGCGAACGTGAAGCGCGCCACGCCGTGGGCCGAGCACGGCACGTGCAGGATGCGGCCCTTGATCGAAATATCGCGCGACTTGCATTTGGCGCCGCCTGACATCTTCGACCAGGCGCGGTCGAGCGCGGCGTCCGCCTCGGTGTCTGCCGGCGTCAGCCACATCGGTACGCCCTGAAGTTTTTCCAGCCGGAAGTCGGTGCGCGCGTCGAGCCGCAGCACGTCCATGTGGTCGGTGATCTGCCTGATGAAGGGCAGAAACAGCGAACGGTTCAGGCCGCCCTTGTAGAGGTCGTCAGGCGCGACGTTGGAGGTCGCGACCACCACGGTGCCGAGCTCCAGCAGCTTTGCGAACAGGCGGCCCAGGATCATCGCGTCCGCGATGTCGGTGACGTGGAATTCGTCGAAACAGAGCAGCCAGCTCTCCTCGAAAATCGCATGCGCGGTCAGCGCGATGACGTCGCCGTCGCCAATCTCGCCGCGCGCGATGCCCTGGCGATAATCGTAGATGCGCTCGTGCACCTCGGCCATGAATTCGTGGAAATGGGCGCGCCTCTTGTGCTCGACTGTCGAGTGCTGGAAGAACAGATCCATCAGCATGGTCTTGCCGCGGCCGACCTCGCCATGGACGTAGAGCCCGTGCGGCGCCTCGTCCTTGTCGCTGCTGAACAGGCGGCTGAGCAGGCCCTGCTTGCGCGGCGGCTTGTAATCGGCGAGCAGCTGGTCGAGCGCGGCATAGGCGTCGGCGATTTCAGCCTGCGCAGCGTCGGGCTCGATCGCGCCGGACGCGATCTGGGCCTGATAGGCCTCGCGGAATGAGGAACTGGGGGTCGAGAGCATGCTCTTTACCGCCAGAGATGAGCGGAAATTGCAAGCCGTGAATTGGGGCGGGGCGCTATGCATTCCGTGTCCCGGACGCGCTGCGGCACGCAGTGACGCCGCGCAGAGCCGGGACCGACTGTTTCGTACAGGACCGTTCGTCTATCGCCGCGTAATGGGCCCCGGCTCTGCAGCGCACCGCTTCGCGCTGCGCAGCGTCCGGGGCACGAGAGCTTCGCTACTCACACAGCTCGTAGGCGTCCTCGACCACATACGGGCCGCCGCCGGTTGAGGCGCGGGACGAGAACAAAACAAAACGTTCGGCCGTGAATGCCTTGCTGGGAAAATAGCCACGCAGCGAGAGATAATCGGCGACGTCACGGTCGGTGGCGTCGTGCAGCCGGGCCAGCGTGACATGCGGGATGAACTTGCGGCCTTCGGGGTCGAGGCCGATCCGCTGCATCAGGCGCTCGAGCTCGGCCTGCAATTCCATCAGCGGCTTGCTCGGCACGATGGTGGCGACCACCGCGCGCGGCTTGCGTCCGCCGAAACTCTGCAAACCCTGCACCTTCACCTCGAACGGCTTACGGTCGACGCGAAACAGCATCGAGGCGATTTCGTTGGCGGACATGCCATCGATATTGCCGATGAAGCGCAGGGTGACATGGTAATTTTCGGGATCGATCCAGCGGGCGCCGGGAAGGCCGCCCCGCAAATTGGAAAGCGACTGGCCAATCTCGGCCGGAATTTCCAGACCAGTGAACAAACGCGGCATCGTTTCGCACTCCCGATGCTTGGGCATGATCCCAGGGCAAGATCATATCCAAATTTTAGAGCCGGCGACGAATCACCGGTACCCTAATTCCTATCGCAGTTGTGTGACCCTGCGAAGCATCGCGCGCCTTACTCCGGTAAAACCCTGGGAATTACGGTTAGCGCTGCCTGGTTTTCAACGCCGTTGCTCAGCGATGGTGCCAAGGAATGCCTCAACCGTAGGCAAGATATTCTTGACGATGATATCGACGCCGGCCGCGGTCGGATGAATGCCGTCGGCCTGGTTGAGCTTGGCATCGGCCGCGACACCATCGAGAAAAAACGGATAGAGCGGCACGCCGAATTTTTTCGCCAGATCCGGATAAATCGAATTGAAGCGCGCAGCATAATCCGCGCCGTAATTCGGCGGCGCCAGCATGCCGCACAGCATCACCGCGATCTTGCGCGCCTTGAGGCGCTGGACGATCTCGGTCAGCGCGGTGCGGGTCAAATCGGGATCGATGCCGCGCAACGCATCATTGGCGCCGAGCTCGATGATCACACCGTCGGTTCCGTCAGGGACCGACCAGTCGAGCCGGTCACGGCCCCCGAGGAGGTGTCGCCGGATACCCCGGCATTGGTCATGCCGACCTCTATGCCTTTGTCTTGTAAAGCTTTTTGAAGCTTTGTGGGGAACGCTTCCTGGGCCGGGAGGCCAAGACCCGCGCTCAGGGAATCGCCGAGAACCACCAGCTTGATCGGTTTCGCCGCCTCAGCCCATGCCGGATTTGCGACGGTCATCAAAGCGAACATCAACACGGCTATGTGCATGAACAATCCGTAACGCCTCTCGACCGCGCGGGCGGAGTTGCCATATGACCGGACCATGGACACTCGCATCTCTTCCTCTTCGCTCGCCGACAGTTCGGCCGACACCATCGCCATCTCCAACGTCAATCTGTCATTGGGTACGGGCGCGGCACGCGTTCACATCCTCAAGGATATCAGCTTGCGCGTGGGCCGGAGCGAGACGATCGGCCTGATCGGCCCGTCAGGTTCGGGCAAATCCACGCTGCTGATGGTGATGGCGGGGCTGGAGCGTCCTGATAGCGGAGAGGTGGTGGTCAACGGCACGCCTTTCAATGCCCTCGACGAGGACGCACTGGCCCGCTTCCGCGGCCGCCAGGTCGGCATCGTCTTCCAGTCCTTCCATCTGATCCCGACCATGACCGCGCTGGAGAATGTCGCGGTGCCGCTCGAGCTTGCGGGCAATCCCGACGCCGCAAAGCGCGCGGCGCAGGAGCTGCAATCGGTCGGGCTCGGCGACCGTCTGCATCATTATCCGACCCAACTCTCCGGCGGCGAGCAGCAGCGCGTGGCGCTGGCCCGCGCACTGGCACCCGATCCAGCGATCCTCGTCGCCGACGAGCCGACCGGCAATCTCGACGAAGCCACGGGACAACAGATCGTCGACCTCCTGTTCAGCAAGCATGCCGAGCGCGGCATGACGCTGGTGCTGGTCACGCACGATTCTTCGCTCGCGCAGCGCTGCGATCGCGTGATCCGCCTCCGTTCGGGGCGCATCGACACGCAGTCGGCGCCGGCATGAGTGCTGCTGCCGCACCGTTTGCGAAGCCCAACGGCGTCGCGCTGTCGCTGCGTTACGCGCTGCGCGAATTGCGCGGCGGCCTGCGCGGCTTCTACGTCTTCATTGCCTGCATCGCGCTCGGCGTGATGGCCATCGCTGGCGTCGGCTCGGTCTCGGCGAGCCTGAGCGACGGCCTCGCCCGCGAAGGCCGTACGCTGCTCGGCGGCGACGTGTCGTTCGTCCTGTTTCAGCGCGAGGCGAAGCCGGAGGAAGTCGCCTTCCTGCGTTCGCGCGGCACCGTCTCGAGCGCCGCCACACTGCGCGGCATGGCGCGCTCGGCCGAGGGCAAGCTGGCCCTGGTCGAGATGAAGGCGGTCGACGACACCTATCCGATGCTGGGCCAGCTGACGCTGGCGCCGCCGCTGCCGATGTCCGAGTTGCTCGCGGAGCGCGACGGCGCGTTCGGCGCGGCCGCCGATCCGACACTGCTGGCGCGGCTGTTGCTCAAGACCGGCGATCGCGTCACCGTCGGGGCTGCGACGTTCCAGATCCGCAGCGCCGTCGAAGCCGAGCCCGACAAGCTCGCAGGCGGCATCGGCTTCGGCCCGCGCTTCCTGATCAGCGAAGCGGGCCTGCGCGCGACAGGGCTCGTCCAACCCGGCAGCCTGGTGCGCTGGGTCTATCGTGTGAAGCTGCCGGAGATCGCCAACAACGAGCGCGCCACCGACGCCTTCATCGCGGACGCCCGCAACGCCGCGCCGCAGGCCGGCTGGGAGGTCCGCAGCCGCTCCAATGCCTCGCCGCAGCTCGAGCGCAACATCAACCGCTTCACGCAGTTCCTGACGCTGGTCGGCCTCGCCGCGCTGCTGGTCGGCGGCGTCGGCGTTGCCAATGCCGTCAAGGCCCATATCGACCACAAGCTCGAGGTGATCGCGGCCTTCAAGGCCGTCGGGGCCACCGGGCGCGACGTGTTCGGCATCTATCTCGCCCAGGTTCTCCTGCTCGCCGCGATCGGCTCAGTGATCGGCCTCGCACTAGGCGCCGCCATGCCGTTCGCGATCGTCGGCCTATTCGGCAAGCTGCTGCCCCTGCCGGTGGTGCCGGCGGTGCATGCCGACGAGCTCGCGCTGTCGTTCGTCTACGGGCTGCTCACGGCGCTTGCCTTCGGCCTGTGGCCGCTCGGCCGGGTGCACGATGTGCCGGTGGCGGCGCTGTTCCGCGACACCATCAGCTCCGAATGGCATCGGCCACGCTGGAGCTATCTCGTCTTCATGGCCGTCGTGATCGCGCTGCTCATCGCGGTCGTGATCGGGCTGTCCTTCGACAAGCGCATCGCCGCGGTGTTCGTGGCCTCCTCCGTGGTCGTGTTCGCGCTGCTCCGCGGCGTTGCCGCCCTGCTGATGACCATCGCGCGGCGGCTGCCGCGCACGCGATGGCCGATGCTGCGACTTGCGATTGCCAACATCCACCGGCCGGGCGCGCTGACGCCCTCGGTCGTGCTGTCGCTCGGGCTCGGGCTCGCCGTGCTCGTCACCATCACCCAGATCGACGGCAATCTGCGCCGGCAGTTCCTGGCGGCGCTGCCCGAGCACGCGCCATCGTTCTTCTTCATCGACATTCCGAGCACGCAGGCCGAGCAGTTCGACACATACCTGCGCCAGATCGCCCCTGGCGCGAAAGTCGACGACGTGCCGATGCTGCGCGGACGGATCGTCGGAGCCCGTGGTGTCCGCGCCGAGGAGCTCAAGCCCAGCACCGATTCCGAGTGGGTGCTGCAGAGCGACCGCGGCCTGACCTATACCGCCGAGCTGCCGAAGGGCTCCAAGGTGGTCGAGGGCGAGTGGTGGAGCGCCGATTATTCCGGCCCGCCGCTGGTTTCGATGGAGAAGAAGATCGCGGACGGACTCGGCCTCAAGGTCGGCGACGAGGTCGTGGTCAATATCCTCGGCCGCGACATCCCCGCGAAGATCAGCAATCTGCGCAGCATCGACTGGCAGGGCCTCGGCATCAATTTCGTCCTCGTGTTCTCGCCGAACGCATTCAAGGGCGCGCCGCACACCCACATCGCGACGCTGACGGAAGCCGGCGGCGATGCGGCCGGCGACGGCAAGATCATCAAGGAGGTCGCTGACGCCTATCCGATGGTGACGAGCGTGCGCGTGCGCGAGGTGATGGAGACGGTCGGCTCGGTCGTGACCAACCTGGCGCTGGCGATCCGCGGCGCCAGCGCGGTGACCCTGATCTCGGCGATCCTGGTGCTCGGCGGCGCGCTCGCCGCCGGCCATCGCCACCGGGTCTACGATGCGGTGATCCTCAAGACCCTGGGCGCGACCCGGCTGCGGCTGCTCGGCGCCTATGCGCTCGAATACCTCCTGATCGGGCTTGCCACCGCGGTCTTCGGCGTTTTCGCCGGCAGCGTCGCGGCCTGGATGATCGTGACCCGGCTGATGACCCTCACTTTCGTCTGGCAGGGCGGCAGCGCAGCCGGCGTGGTCGCGGCTGCCTTGGTCGTCACGGTCGGCCTCGGGCTCGCCGGCACCCTGCTGGCGTTGAACAAAAAGCCCGCCACGGTGTTGCGGAATTTGTGACAAATGGTAGCGGGCGGCGGCACGGGAGCGAAATCGCACGATTCCAGCGATTAACCACGTCCGCTCGTCTGGATTGCAGGTAAGGGCGACATTCAGCCGCGCGTGGACGGTTGCAGCGAATGTGTTAGTTTCCCACATATCGAATGGGTTCGGAGCCCCGATTGTTAGCCAAAATTTAGTCGGCAGACATCGGTATCCGAGATAGAATTTGACGAACCGGCGGCATGGCGACCCTCATGCCGGACCGGACCAACCAACGGGAATTCGACCATGTCGGACCTAGACCGCAATTACGCTTCTCCTTTCGGCAGGGCCGCCGGGCGTGTTGACGCCGCGACGGTCGATGCCGGCCTGCGCGCCTACATGCTGCGCATCTACAACTACATGAGCATCGGCCTGGCCATCACCGGCCTTGCCGCCCTCGGCGTCTACATGGCCGCCGTGACGGACGTTCCGACCCCGGAAGCCGTGCGGGTCGGCAAGCTGTTCCTGACGCCGTTCGGCTACGCGATGTTCGTCAGCCCCCTGAAGTGGCTGTTCATGCTCGCGCCGCTCGCCATGGTGTTCGTGATCTCGGCAGGCATCAACCGGCTCGCTCCTTCGACCGCCCAGATCCTGTTCTGGGTGTTCGCGGCACTGATGGGCGTCTCGCTGTCCTCGATCTTCCTGGTGTTCACGCACACCTCGATCGTCCGGGTGTTCTTCATCACCGCGGCGACTTTCGGCGCGCTCAGCCTCTACGGTTACACCACCAAGCGTGACATGAGCGGAATGGGTTCGTTCCTGTTCATGGGCCTGATCGGCATCGTCATCGCGAGCCTGGTGAACCTGTTCCTGGCGAGCTCGGTGCTGCAGTTCGTCGTGTCGGTGGTCGGCGTGCTGGTGTTCGCGGGCCTCACCGCCTGGGATACCCAGCGGCTGAAGAACGACTACATCTACGGTTACGCTTCGGCCGGCGGTGACATCGCAGAGCGTGCGGCCATCACCGGCGCGCTGTCGCTGTACCTGAACTTCATCAACTTGTTCACGCTGCTCCTGCAGCTCCTCGGCCAGCGCGACTAAGCGCCAGCCCAGAGTGGACGACAGCAACCCCCGGCCGAGAGGCCGGGGTTTTTGTTTGGGGCGAGCCTCTCAACACCCACCGTCATTGCGAGCGCAGCGAAGCAATCCAGAGTCCCTCCGCTGGTGCATTTCTGGATTGCTTCGTCGCAAGGGCTCCTCGCAAGGACGGAGTATGAGGAAGCACGGTTGCCTCTTCCAGCCGCCCCGGGAAGGCTCTAATCTTGCGGCATGTCCGCACCCGATATCAGGCCCACCACCGAGGCCGACCTCCCCGCCATCACGGCCATCTATCGGCAGGCTGTCCGCGAGGGCACCGCGACGTTCGAGCTGGAGCCGCCCGACCTTGCCGAGATGACGCGCCGCTACCGCACGCTGATCGATGGCGGCTACCCCTATTTCGTCGCCATCCTCGACGGGCGCGTCGCCGGCTACGCCTATGCCGGTGCCTACCGGCCCCGCCCGGCCTACCGCTTCACGGTCGAGAACTCGATCTATCTCGATCCATCCTTCCACCGCCGCGGCATCGGGGCGCTCCTGCTGGAGCGGCTGATCGTCGAATGCGAGGCACGCGGCTTCCGTCAGATGATCGCGGTAATCGGGGATTCCACCAATGCCGGCTCGATCGGCGTGCACACCAGGGCCGGCTTCAAAATGATCGGCACGCATCCCAGCGTCGGGCTGAAATTCGGCCGCTGGCTGGACACGGTAATGATGCAGCGGAGCCTCGGCGAGGGCGCCAAGAGCGTGCCGGGGAAGTAAGGCCCGTAGCCCGGGTGAGCGAAGCGATACCCGGGAACGCTGCAAGCAAAGACCCGGATGTCGCTACGCTCGCCCGGGCTACTGGATCCCTGCTACACCACCGCCAATTTGCGATCGATCACCAGGAGCACGCGCTCCAGTTCGTGGCCGCGGCGCAGGATCAAGCCCGTCGCCGAGATCACGCTGTACATGCCCTGCTTGCGCGCGAGGCGCGGATCCTTCTCGATACGATAGATCGGCACTTCCGAGGCGCGGCGAAAGACCGAGAACACAGCGCGATCCCTGAGGAAGTCGATGGCATAGTCGCGCCACTCGCCTTCGGCAACCATCCGGCCGTAGAGATTGAGAATACGGTGCAGCTCGAGCCGGTTGAACGTCACGCGGCTCAGTTGCGCATTCGAAGCGGCGGGGCGCGCTGCCGCACGCTGTTCGCTCGGATCGGTGTCCTCCGACAGACTCATAGGCCGCCTCCTGTCGCATCAGCATGACCGCGTCCGCGAAGACCGTCCCTCGACCGCGGATCATGACGGTTGCATGATCGCGCCAACTGTTCCCCACCGCAAGGGCCCTTAGAAGGACCTTGGAATCGGAGCCAATCCGCCCACACGCAGCGGTGGAACTCTGTCGCGGCAAACCGTCACGGGATCGTTAGCAGGAATCATAGTGTCGCCGCTTTTCCGCCAAGCGACTGCCGCCCTGCGTTGCGAAAAGACCTATGTGCGTTGACCCGGTCCTTTCGGTTCCGGATTCCTCAGCCCCCAGCCCCCGGGGCCGTCAGGATCGGGTCTGTTCGCACGACAAGGAGGGCCAACGCGAGTTGGTCCTTTTTTGTTTGAGTCGATTTGTTTGGGTCGGGATGTTTCTGCCTCGACGGATATCTCAGCATCTCAGCAAAAACCCTTTCCCCTCATCCTGAGGAGCCGCGAAGCGGCGTCTCGAAGGATCGAGGCCGAGCTGCCTCAGCAGGGCCTGCATGGTTCGAGACGGCGCTGACGCGCCTCCTCACCATGAGGATTGAGAGTGTGCTTGAGTCGGACGATCTCGAAGTGCGCGTCAGTGCAGCGACGTGTACGCCGCGCCCAGCATCGGGCCCGGTCTCTCCCGGCTGCCGTCCTGGACATAGACCACGGCACCGTCGACGCCGTCACGCGTGAGGTTCTCGATCGGCACCGTCCAGCTTTCCGGGCGGCCGGTCCAGTCGCCGACCTTCAGCAGGTTGCGCACCACGTTGTGATAGATCACTTGCTGTCCGCGATTTTCGCCGCGGCTGATCGCGATCGGCACCGACTTCGCAATCGAGCAGATCCAGACCTCGCCGTGGGACGCCGTCGGCTCCTTGCTCGCGGCCACCGAGACGTTGATCTGCTTGCCCGCGAGCGACATCGTCACCGGCACGCTCATCACACCAGTGCCCGTCTCGGTTTTGCCGATGGCGCTTTCGATGCCGGTGCGGTCGCTGCCGACGACATGCGTGGAGCCGTTGACCACGACCTGCGGCGTGTAGACTTCGCGGTCGCCGCGCATGCGCGAATAGGCACGCTGCCGTGCAGAGAAGCGCGAATCGGCCAATGTGTCCTTCCAGCCGAGATAGTCCCAATAGTCGATCGGCATGCTCAGCGCGATGATCGAGGGATCGCGGGCGAGGTCGCCGATGATCTTGTCGGCCGGCGGGCAGGAGGAGCAGCCCTGCGAGGTAAACAATTCGACAACGGCGCGAGGATCAGCCTCGGCAGGGCGGATGACGGCGACGATTGCACAGAGACCAAGAGCTCCCGACCAGAGGGCACCGGACCAGCGTGAAACCAGATGAGAAGCCGTCATTGTTGTCATGTCGAACGCCGCACACCATTGCTCGTGAGAGGGAAATCTTACCGCCGGATGGTCACCGTAATCTTACGGGCCTCACACATTTGTTGTCCGTCCAAGAACCGTACAAGGGGAGGTTCTGTGCCGGGCGGGCCCATCTGAAGCCTGCCGCAAACGCGTGAAGGCGGCCTTGTGATAGGCCGCCTTCGTGTAACCTACTACTCACTTCGCAGTGAGCCACCGTTCACAAATCCGCGCTTACGCCGCGAGCTTGCGTAGCACGTAGTGCAGGATGCCGCCGTTGCGGTAGTATTCGAGTTCGTCCAGCGTATCGATGCGGCAGAGCAGCGAAACGCGCTGCAGCGAACCGTCGCCGGAGACAATCTCCGCGGTCAGCTTCTGGCGCGGCTTGAGGTCGCCAACGAGGCCGCGCAGCGTGACCTTCTCGTCGCCCTTCAGACCGAGCGACGACCAGGAGGTGCCGTCCTCGAAGGTCAGGGGCAGCACGCCCATACCGACCAAATTGGAGCGGTGGATGCGCTCGAAGCTCTGGCAGATCACGGCGCGCACGCCGAGCAGACGGGTGCCCTTCGCGGCCCAGTCGCGCGAGGAGCCGTTGCCGTATTCGGCGCCGGCGAACACCACCAGCGGCACCTGCTCCTGCTGGTATTTCATCGCGGCATCGTAGATCGACATCTGCTCGCCGTCGGGCCAGTGCTTGGTGAGACCGCCTTCCGGAATATTGCCGTCGGCGCCCTTCAGCATGAAGTTCTTGATGCGGATATTGGCGAAGGTGCCGCGCATCATGACTTCGTGGTTGCCGCGCCGCGTGCCGTACTGGTTGAAGTCGGCCGGACGCACCTGGTGCTCGCTGAGATATTTGCCGGCGGGCGAGGTGAGCTTGATCGAACCGGCCGGCGAGATGTGGTCGGTGGTGATCTTGTCGCCGAACATGGCGAGGATGCGGGCCTCGACGATGTCGGTGACCGGCTCCGGCTCCTTCTTCATGCCTTCGAAATAGGGCGGGTTCTGCACATAGGTCGAACTCATGTTCCAGCGATAGGTTTCGCTCTCGACCGTCTTGATCTTGCGCCAGTTGGTGTCGCCCTTGAACACGTCGGCATACTTCTTCTTGAAGATCGACGCGGTCACGAACTTCTTCATGAAGGCGTTGATCTCCTTGGTCGTCGGCCAGATGTCCTTGAGGTAAACCGGCTTGCCGTCCTTGCCTTCACCGAGCGGCTCGACGGCGAGGTTCTTGGTGACGGTGCCCGCGAGCGCGTGGGCGACCACGAGCGGCGGCGAAGCCAGATAGTTCGCCTGCACGTCCGGCGAGACGCGGCCTTCGAAGTTGCGATTGCCGGAGAGCACCGCAGCCGCGACGATGCCGTTGTCGTTGATCGACTTCGAGATCTCCTCGGGCAGCGGACCGGAATTACCGATGCAGGTGGTGCAGCCGAAACCGACCAGGTTGAAGCCGACCTTGTCGAGATCGGCCTGGAGACCGGAATCGGCGAGATAGGCCGCCACCACCTGGCTGCCCGGGGCGAGCGAGGTCTTCACCCACGGCTTTGCCTTGAGGCCCTTCGCGGCGGCGTTGCGCGCCAGAAGACCGGCGCCGATCAGCACGCTCGGGTTCGAGGTGTTGGTGCAGGAGGTGATCGCGGCGATCACGACGTCGCCATGGCCGATGTCGAAGTTCTTGCCGTCGACGGCGAAGCGCTTCCCCGGCTCCTCGGCCTTCTTGTATTCGCTGGCGAGCGCGAGCGAAAAGCCCTCGGCCACGGACGGCAGCGCAATGCGGCCTTCGGGGCGCTTCGGGCCGGCCATCGAGGGCACGACATCACCGAGGTCGAGCGTCAGCGTTTCCGTGAACACCGGATCGGGCGACTTGGCGGTACGGAACAGCCCTTGCGCCTTCGCATAGGCCTGCACCAGCGCGACGCGCGCCGAGGCGCGGCCGGAGGTCTTGAGATAATCCAGTGCGGCGGCATCGACCGGGAAGAAGCCGCAGGTCGCGCCATATTCGGGCGCCATGTTGGCGATGGTTGCCTTGTCTGCGACCGAGAGATGGTCGAGGCCGGGGCCGAAGAACTCCACGAACTTGCCGACGACGCCGAGCTTGCGCAGCATCTGCGTCACCGTCAGCACGAGGTCGGTCGCGGTGACGCCTTCCTTCATCGCGCCCTTCAGCTTGAAGCCGACGACGTTGGGCAGCAGCATCGACAGCGGCTGGCCGAGCATGCAGGCTTCCGCCTCGATGCCGCCGACACCCCAGCCGAGCACGGCAAGGCCGTTGACCATGGTGGTGTGGGAATCGGTGCCAACCAGCGAGTCGGGATACGCGACCTCGAAGGTGCCGGTCTTCTTGCCGACCGTCATCTTCTCCTTCTTGGTCCACACCGTCTGGGAGAGATATTCGAGATTGACCTGGTGGCAGATGCCGGTGCCGGGCGGCACGACGGAGAAGTTCGAGAACGCCTTCTGGCCCCATTTCAGGAACTCGTAGCGCTCCTGGTTCTGCTTGTATTCCTCGGTGACGTTCTTGCCGAAGGCCTTGTTGTCCCCGAAGAAGTTCACGATCACGGAGTGGTCGATGACGAGATCGACCGGCACCAGCGGATTGATCTTCTCGGCGTCGCCCCCGAGCTTCTGCATCGCGTTGCGCATCGCGGCGAGATCGACCACGGCGGGCACGCCGGTGAAGTCCTGCATCAGCACGCGCGCGGGGCGGAAGGCGATCTCATGCTCCAGCGACTTCTTGCGCAGCCACTTCGACACCGCGACGATGTCTTCCTTCTTGACCGAGCGGCCGTCCTCGTTGCGGAGCAGGTTCTCGAGCAAAACCTTCATCGAGTAGGGGAGTTTCGAAATTCCCTTCAGACCATTCTTCTCGGCCGTGGGCAGGCTGTAATAGACATAGGTCTTGGCGCCGACCTTGAGGGTCTTTTTGCATTTGAAGCTGTCGAGCGAGGTCATGTAGGAAATCCCAATTGTCAGTTATACCCGGCAGGGTATTTTAACACCGTCGGCGTAGGCAGGCTGAGTCACTTGCAGGGGCAGGTTGAGTTGCTGCATCAAGTAGTTCCGGGCTTATAGAAGCTTTCTAACCGCGCCGCCACAGCCACAATCGTGCCGCGGCAATCCGCGAGCCAAAAATTCCCATACGCTACCCCAAGTTTTCCTGAGGCCCGGCTTTGAGCGGATCGATACGAGGCAAGATGCAGCTTTCCGGACGCGGGGTCAGTTGCGTGCGGGGCGAGCGCGAGGTGTTTTCCGGGCTCGATTTCGAGGCCGGCTCCGGCGAAGCCGTGGCGGTCGTCGGCCGCAACGGATCGGGCAAGACCTCGCTGCTGCGGCTGATCGCGGGCCTGCTCATTCCGGCGGGCGGCACGATCGCGCTGGACGGGGGTGACGCCGAGCTGACGTTGCCGGAGCAATGCCACTATCTGGGTCATCGCGACGCCCTGAAGCCAGCCCTGAGCGTGGCGGAGAATCTGACGTTCTGGGCCGATTTTCTCGGCGGCGAGCGTTTCGACACCGGCAAGGGACTCGCGACCGTCGGGCTCGACCATGCCGCCGATCTGCCCGCCGCCTTCCTGTCCGCCGGCCAGCGCCGCCGGCTGTCGCTGGCCCGCCTGCTCACCGTCCGCCGCCCCGTCTGGCTGTTGGACGAGCCGACCACGGCGCTCGATGTCGCGGGACAGGACATGTTTTCCGGATTGATGCGCGGGCACTTGGCCCGCGGCGGCCTGATCGTCGCCGCCACCCATGCCCCGCTCGGGATCGATTCGCGGGAGCTGCGGATCGGGGGTGCGGCGTGATTCGGGTCGACCCTCAGGTTTCCAAGCGGCCGAACTCCGCCCTCTCCGTTCCCTCCCCCTTGTGGGGGAGGGTCAGGGAGGGGGTGCCACACGGCGCACTCTCTCGGTTCTCGCGTTCGGCAGGCGGGCGCTCCGTTGCTAGCGGCCCGCACCCAAGAACCATCTTCCTCGGGGCTACCCCCCTCCCCCGCCCTCCCCCACAAGGGGAGGGAGCGCAGCTCGCCCGGGGCAACCGGCCGACGCTGCCTCCTCACCTCTGGGAGCAGTGGCATGACCGCCCTGACTGCCCTCATCCGCCGGGATATCCGGATCGCGCTCCGCGTCGGGGGCGGGGCGTTGATTGGCGTGCTGTTCTTTCTGACCGTGGTGGTGCTGATGCCGTTTGCTGTGGGGCCGGACCTGGCACTGCTGTCGCGGCTCGGACCCGCCATCCTGTGGCTGGGGGCGCTGCTGGCGAGCCTGCTCACGCTGGACCGGCTGTTCATGGCCGACCACGAGGACGGCTCGCTCGACCTGATCACGATGAGCCGGACCCCGCTGGAACTCGCCTGCGCGTCGAAAGCGCTGGCGCATTGGCTGGCCGCCGGCCTGCCGCTGATCGTCGCAACCCCCGTGCTCGGCCTGCTGCTCAACCTCGACATGGTCGCAACCGGTGCTGTGGCGCTGACACTGCTCGCTGGCACCCCGGCGCTGACGTTTACGGGAATGATCGGTGCGGCGCTGGCGGTGACGCTGCATCGTGGCGGCTTGCTGATGGCCGTCCTGGTGCTGCCGCTGTCGATACCGGTGCTGATCTTCGGCGTCGCGGCCTCACAGGCGGCGATCGTCGGACCCATGACGTTCGGCGCGCCGTTCTCGATCCTGTGCGCACTATCGCTGGTCAGTCTCGTGATCGGCCCGTTCGCGGCTGCGGCGAGCCTGAAGCATGGATTGGATTGACCTTGACCCCGATCAACTTTCGCTGCGGACTTTCGTGCTGATTGCGTGAGCGCTTACCTGTGATTATCAGGATACCATGACGCTGATCGACCTCGCCAACCCCACACGGTTCCTCGCGCTGACGGCGCGGCTGCTGCCATGGCTTGCGGCCGCGACCATCATCCTGCTCGCGATCGGGCTCTATCAGTCTGCCACCGCACCCGACGACTATCAGCAGGGCGCGACGGTAAAGATCATGTTCATCCACGTGCCTAATGCCTGGCTGTCGATGTTCGTATGGGGCGTGATGAGCATTGCCTCGCTCGGCACGCTGGTGTGGCGGCATCCGCTTGCCGACGTCGCCGCCAAAGCGGCCGCCCCGATCGGCGCCAGCTTCACCTTCCTTGCGCTGCTCACGGGCTCGCTGTGGGGCCGGCCGATGTGGGGCACCTATTGGGAATGGGACGCGCGGCTGACCTCGGTGCTGATCCTGTTCCTGATGTATCTCGGCCTGATGGCGCTGTGGCGCGCGGTCGACGAGCCCTCCCGCGCGGCGCGCGCCGCCGCCGTGCTGACCCTAGTCGGCGCCATCAACCTGCCCATCATCAAGTTCTCGGTCGACTGGTGGAACACGCTGCACCAGCCGGCCTCGGTGATGCGGATGGGCGGCTCGTCGCTCGACAGATCGTTCCTGATTCCGTTGCTGGTGATGGCGGTCGCGTTTACCTTGCTGTTCGTCACGCTGCATCTGGCTGCGATGCGCAACGAGATTTTGCGACGGCGCGTGCGGTCCCTGCAGATGATGCAGGCGAGCCGTGTGGCGTTTGCAGAAGTCGGCACCGGCTCGCGTGAAGGCAGCACGTCAAAAGAAGCTGGGGCTGCATGATCATGTCGCTCGGTCCCTATGCGTCTTTCATCGTGACATCCTATGCCGCGGCGGCCCTTGTGGTCGTGATCCTGATCGGCTGGATCGTGCTCGATCATCGGAGTCAGACACAGCGCCTGCGCGAGCTCGAGCGCAGCGGCGTGACCCGCCGCTCCGGCCGTAGCGCGACGGATCGGCCATGAGAGATCGAGCATGAGAGATCAATCATGAGCGAGCAATCGACGTCCGCTCCGCCGCAGCGCCGCACCTTCCTGATGGTGCTGCCGCTGATCGCCTTCATCGGCTTGGCGTTGCTGTTCTGGTTCCGGCTCGGCAGCGGCGATCCCTCGCGAATCCCTTCCGCGCTGATCGGGCGCCCCGCGCCGCAGACCACGCTGCCGCCGCTCGAGGGATTGCAGGCCGACAACGCGCAGATCCCCGGCCTTGATCCCGCTGCGTTCAAGGGCAAGGTCAGCCTCGTCAATGTCTGGGCGTCCTGGTGCGTGCCGTGCCACGACGAGGCGCCGCTCCTGACCGAATTGGCAAAAGACAAACGCTTCCAGCTCGTCGGCATCAACTACAAGGATGCCGCCGACAATGCGCGGCGCTTCCTGGGGCGCTACGGCAACCCGTTCGGCCACGTCGGCGTCGATGCCAACGGCCGCGCCTCGATCGAATGGGGCGTCTATGGCGTGCCGGAGACCTTTGTCGTCGGTCGCGAAGGCACCATCGTCTACAAGCTGGTGGGACCGATCACGCCGGAGAATTTGCGGACGGTGCTGTTGCCGCAGATGGAGAAGGCGTTGAAGGCGGCGGGGAGCTAGCTCTGTCGTCAGTGTGAGCGAAGGACCCAACCCCAAACACCGCTGTCATGCCCCGGCTTGACCGGGGCATCCAGTACGCCGCGGCCTCTCCGTATCTCACAACCGTCTCTGGAATACTGGATCGCCCGGTCAAGCCGGGCGATGACAGTTGAGTGTGTGGCTGCAACCAGCAATGATGAGTTGAGAGCTCAACCCTTCCTCACGTCCCCCGCCTCGGCCTCGCTCGCTTCCAGCGACGCCGGCTCGAGGTGATAACGCTTGGTCAGCGGCATCTGGGCGATGGCGAAGATCATGGTGATCGGCGTGACGCCGAACACCTTGAAGTTGACCCAGAAGTCGGTGCTCTGGGTGCGCCAAACGATCTCGTTCAACACCGCCATGCCGGCGAAGAACAGCGCCCAGCGTAGCGTCAGGATGCGCCAGCCCTGCGGCGTCAAATTGAACATCTGGTCGAACATGACGGCAATGAAGGAGCGGCCGAACAACAGGCCGCCGCCGAGGATCGCAGCGAACAACGCGTAGATGATGGTCGGCTTGAGCTTGATGAAGGTCTCGTCATGCAGCACCAGGGTCAGCGTGCCGAACACCAGCACGATGACGCCTGTCACGATCGCCATGATCGGGATGTGGCGCGTCACCACATAGGAGGCGATCATCGCCGCAACGATCGCGACCATGAACGCGCCGGTCGCGGCGAACAGATTGAACTTCGCATTGACGAAGAAGAACACGAGCAGCGGGCCAAGCTCGGTGGCAAGCTTGAACAGCGGATGCGGCTGGGTCTTGTCCATTCTTCAGCTTTCGATTCCGGCAATGGCGCGGGCGAAATCACGCGCGGTGAACGGCGCGAGATCGTCGACGCCTTCGCCGACGCCGATGAAATGCACCGGCAGTTTGAATTTCTCCGCGAGCGCCACCAGGATGCCGCCGCGGGCGGTGCCGTCGAGCTTCGTCATCACGAGACCGGTGACCCCGGCGGTGCGATGGAAGGCCTCGACCTGCGACAGCGCGTTCTGGCCGACAGTGGCGTCCAGCACAAGCAGCACCGCATGCGGTGCAGTCGCGTCCACCTTGCGGATGACGCGCACGACCTTTTCGAGCTCGTTCATCAGCTCGGCCTTGTTCTGAAGCCGCCCGGCGGTGTCGATCAGGAGCACGTCGACGGCCTGCTCCTTCGCGGCCGTCAGCGCGTTGAAGGCGAGGCTCGCCGAATCCGAACCTTGCGCACCTGATATGACGGGCGTCCTGGTGCGCTCGCCCCAGACCTTGAGCTGTTCGATCGCCGCTGCGCGAAAGGTGTCGCCGGCCGCCAGCATCACCTTGCGGCCTTCGGATGCGAATTTTTGCGAGAGTTTCCCAATGGTGGTGGTCTTGCCGGAGCCGTTGACGCCGACCACGAGGATAACGAACGGCTTCTTGCCAGCGTCGATCTCCAGCGGCTTTGCCACCGCCGCCAGTACCTTCTCGACCTCGGTCGCGACGACGTCCTTGACCTCGTCCGCTGAGATAGCCTTGTCGTAGCGCCCGGTGCCGACCGCATCCGCGATCCGCACCGCGACGGAGGTGCCGAGGTCGGCGCGGAGCAGCACGTCCTCGATGTCGTCGAGCATGGCGCGGTCGAGCTTGCGCTTGGTGACGAGGTCGGCGACCGCGGTCCCGAGCGAGGACGAGGTGCGCTTCAGCCCGTCGGACAGGCGGCGCCACCAGCTCAGCTTGGGGGTCTCGGGGGTGGTATCGTTCATGGTGGCGGTGTGTTAGCCGTTCCGGCTCGCAAACGAAAGTCTTGACCGAAAGTCCTGCAATTGCTCGATGTTCCCGAATTGACGGCCGACGAAATCCTGGCGCGCGTGCTCCATCGCGACGGATTGATGCTGGTCATCGACAAGCCGGCCGGCCTGCCGGTGCATCGCGGACCCAAGGGCGGTGCCAATCTGGAAACCTCCTTTGAGGCGCTTCGTTTCGGCCTGCCGCGGCCGCCGGTGCTGGCCCACCGGCTGGACAAGGACACCTCCGGTTGCCTGGTGCTCGGCCGCCATCGCAAGGCGACGGCCTCGCTCGGCCTGCTGTTCAAGCATGGCAAGATCGGCAAGACCTACTGGACCATCGTCGAGGGCGGCCCCACCGAGGACGAAGGCACCATCGACATGCCCCTCGGCCGGCTCAATGCCGAGCGCGGCTGGTGGCAGAAGCCCGATCCCGAGGGCCAGAAGGCCATCACCAACTGGAAGGTGATGGGCCGGGGCGACGGCCTGACCTGGCTCGCCATGGAACCAGTGACCGGGCGGACCCATCAATTGCGGGTACATTCGTCCGCGACCGGCTGGCCGATCTTCGGCGATAACATCTACGGCAACGGCCCGCGCTTCGGCGAGCCGAAGCTGCACCTGCATTCCCGCGAGATCGTGGTACCGATCTCCCGCAACAAGGAGCCGGTCCGCGTGGTGGCGCCGGCCCCACCCCACATGCACGAGCGCCTCCGCGCCTGCGGGTGGAACGGGGAGTAGTGCTGTCAGCCCCTCATGGTGAGGAGCGCGAAGCGCTCCCTATAGTTTACGAAACGTTCAGTGCTCGTCTCTAATGATAGCGGTTGCTTAGAACAAGCTTCCGTCAATCTGCTCAGGACGAGCTGCGCGTCATGTCCACGGCCGAGTTATCGATCATCGACGAGGTCGAGTCCGCGCTTCGGACAGGCTCGGCGGAAAAGGGCCTGGCAACCGCCCGCCGCGTCACCGACCTGTTCCTGTCATCCGCCGGCAGTTTCGACAACGAGCAGATCGCACTGTTTGACGACGTGCTCGATCGCCTGATCGGCACCATCGAGCTCCGCGCCATCGGCGACATGGGCGCGCGCGTAGCGCTCGCCGAGATCAGCGCGCAGCTCGCGCCGATCGCGCAGGCGCCGCCATCGGTCATTCGCCGCCTCGCCAACAATGACGAAATCCGCATCGCTGGTCCCGTGCTGCAGGAATCCGCGCGCCTCGACGACGGCGCGCTGGTGCAGATCGCATCATCCAAGTCCGAGCCGCATCTGCTCGCGGTCGCCGGACGCTGGTGGCTGAAGGAGATCGTCACCGATGCATTGCTGGCGCGACGTTATCCCAGCGTCAGCCGGCGGCTCGCCGCCAATCCCGGCGCGCGCGTCTCCGGAAGCGGATTTGCCGTCATCGTCGGACAGGCGGAGGCGGATCCCGAGCTCGCTGTCAGCGTCGGCGTCCGCGTCGATTTGCCGTCAGACCTGCGCCGTCAATTGCTGCGCTCGGCGAGCGAGGCCGTGCGGACCCGCCTGTTGTCGCGCGCGCCGCCGCATCTGTTCGAGGAGATCCAGAGCGCGATCGCCGCAGTCACCGTCGGTGTCGAGCGCGAGATGTCGGGTGTCCGCGATTTCGAAGGCGCCAAGCGCGCCGTCGCAGGTCTCAGGGCGACCGGCCAGCTCAGCGAAGCGACGCTGCTCGGCTTCGCAACACAGCGCCGTTATGAAGAAGCGGTGGCCGCATTGGCGGCATTGTCGGGATCGACTGTCGAAGTCATCCGCCCGCTGATGCAAAGCCTGCGCGAGGACGGCCTGCTGGTGCCGTGCAAGGCGGCGCAGCTCAGCTGGGAAACCACCGCCGCCGTGCTCGAAAGCCGCTTTGCGAGCGGCGCGATGAAGCCGGCCGATATCGCAAGGGCTCAAAGCCATTACGCGCGCATGACCCCGGAGAATGCGCGGCGGACGCTGCGGTTCTGGCAGGTGCGGGCGTTGTAGTTTTTCCCTCTCCCCTTGTGGGAGAGGGTGGCTCGCCGCGCAGCGGCGAGACGGGTGAGGGGTCTCTCTCCGCGAGTCCACATTGAGTTGAGTACGCGGAAGCAACCCCTCATCCGGCGCTTCGCGCCACCTTCTCCCACAAGGGGAGAAGGGAAGGAAGCATCACACCGTCAGCCGCGCGCCATCACGACCGGCGATCCGCAGCGGCACGATGCGGCCCACACGCTCGCCCGCAATCGCCACCGGCAGATAATGCTCCGTCCGTCCCTGACCGTCGCTCTCGATCAGCACCTCACGCGTGGCGCCGATCTCGGCTTGCAGCCGCTGCAGGAGCGCGGTCTCACCGGCCGAGCGCAGCCGCTTCGCACGCTCCTTGATTGCACCGCCCGCCACCTGTGGCATCCGCGCGGCCGGCGTGCCGGGACGCGGCGAATAGGGGAAGACGTGGAGGAACGTCAGGCCGCATTGCTCGACCAGATCGAGCGAGCGCGAGAACATCTCCTCGGTCTCGGTCGGAAAGCCCGCGATGATGTCGGCCCCCAGCGCGATATCCGGCCGCAGCCGGCGGACCTGGTCGCAGAACGCGATGGCGTCGCCGCGCGTATGCCGCCGCTTCATGCGCTTCAAGATCATGTCGTCGCCGGACTGCAGCGACAGGTGCAGATGCGGCATCAGCCGCGAATCCTCAGCAATGGCATCTAACAGATCGCTGTCCGCCTCGATCGAATCGATAGAGGAGATGCGCAGGCGCCTCAGCTCCGGCACATGCCGCAAGATCTGCTTCGTCAGCATGCCGAGTTTTGGCGTGCCCGGCAGGTCAGTGCCGTAGCTGGTGAGGTCGACGCCGGTCAGCACGATCTCGGCATGGCCGCGCTCGGCCAATGCCCGGACCTGATCGACCACGGCGCCCATCGGCACCGAGCGCGAATTGCCGCGCCCGAACGGAATGATGCAGAAAGTGCAGCGATGGTCGCAGCCGTTTTGCACCTGCACGAACACGCGCGGCAGGCCGCTCGCAAAGCCGTCGATGAGATGCGGAGCCATCTCCTTCACCGCCATGATGTCGCTGACGGCGATTTTTTCGCTCGTACCGAGATCAAACGCCGCACGCGCCTCGCGCCATGCGGACGACCGCATCTTATCGTCATTGCCGACGACGCGATCGACCTCGGCCATCTCGGCGAACATGCCGCTTTGCGTCTGCGCCGCGCAACCGGTGACGACGATGCGCGCTCCCGGCCGCTCGCGCTTCAATTTGCGGATCGACTGCCTCGCCTGCGCCACCGCTTCGTTGGTGACGGCGCAGCTGTTGATGACGATGGCATCTGAAAGGCCCGCGCCCTCGGCCTCGCGGCGGATCACCTCGGCCTCGAAAGCATTGAGGCGGCATCCGAAGGTGACGATGTCGACGCTCATCACCCGACCGGCGCGAACAGCGCCGGATCGAAACGGCCTTCATATTCGAAGGTCGCCGTGCCCGTCATCAGCACGTGATCGTCGCGCTCGCGCCATTCGATCCCGAGCTTGCCGCCGGGCAGCGTGATCTCGACATTGCGCTCGGCGCGCTTCAGCCGCGCCGCCGCGACCGCCGTGGCACATGCGGCCGAGCCGCAGGCCCTGGTCAGGCCGGCGCCGCGCTCCCAGGTGCGGATCGTGATGTGCTGGGGATCGACGATATGGGCTAGCGTGATGTTGGCGCGCTCCGGGAAGATCGGATGGTTCTCCAGCAGCGGACCGAAACGCTCGAGGTCGTAGGCGTTGACGTCATCGACCCAGAAGATCGCATGCGGATTGCCCATGCTGACCACCGACGGCGAATGCAGGACCGGATTGTCGATCGGGCCGATCTGCAATTCGATGTAGCGGGTGTCACGAAATTCCTGGTCGAGCGGAATGTCCTGCCAGCCGAACTTCGGCGCGCCCATGTCCACCGTATAAAGATCCGGCGCCGGACCCTGCCAGGCATTGAGCAGGCCCGCGGCCGTCTCGAACGTTGCATTGGTCTGGCCGGTCTTTTCGAAGATGCGCCGCACGACGCAGCGCATGCCGTTGCCGCAGGCGCCGGCCTCGGAGCCGTCACTGTTGTAGATGCTGATGAACGCTTCGGTGCCGTCGAAGCGCGGCTTCTGCAGCACCATGAGTTGGTCGTAGGGCACGCCGCCTCGCGGCGATGCCACCGCGCGGGCATCGTCCGGGGTGACCTTTGAGGTGGAATCGCGCATGTCGACAACGACGATCTCGTTGCCGATGCCGTTCATCTTGGCAAATGCGTGGTTGGCCAGCGCGCTCATGAAAATTCCCGAATTTCGCCTGCCTTATATGGCGATCCTTGGCCCTCTTGGCCAGTGATTTGCCGACAAGAGCCAGGACGCTGCCATGACGCATCTGTCATGGGACGAATTCGGCGCTCGCGTGTTAGAACGGCGCAATTCGCGCGATCCGGGACATGCGGCCGGGCTAAGGCTTCGGGGACGTAAGGCCTTGGCGGATAAGCTATTGGGGAGAATAAAAATGTTCAGGTTTCGTCGTCTCGTTTTGGCCGCGCTGATCCCGGCAGCGGCCTTGTCGTTTAGTCTGTCCGCCACGCTGGCCCAAACGCCGAGCCCGGCACCGGCCGCATCAGCTAGCCCCTCGCCGGCCCCGTCGGCTTCGCCCGCCCCGGCCGCGAGCGCTGCCCCCGTGGCCACGCCCTCGCCGGCGGCCAGCGCCTCGCCAAGCCCTGCCACTTCCCCTGCAACCTCGCCCTCGCCCGCCGCAAGTGCCTCACCCAGCCCCGCCGCCCCGCCGCCCGCTGCGGCCGCGACGCCGGCTCCCGTGCAGACGGCCGATCCCTTCGGCCAGGAGACCACGCTCGAGCCCAAGAAGGTCGTGATGGTCAAGGGCACTGCCAATTGGGACTCGGCCTTCGACACGCTGATTGACGCCTTCAAGGCGCTGAACACGCTGTTGGACAAGCAGGGCATCAAGCACGCCGGCAATTCGATGATCGTCTACACCTCGACGGACGATACCGGCTTCACCTTCCTTGCCGAGATCCCGGTCGATCAGGACCCGAAGAACCTGCCCAAGGACATGAGCGTCGGCAAATCGCCGGAGGGCAAGGCGCTGAAATTCGTTCATCGCGGCTCCTACGACAACATGGACAACACCTATGAGGCGATCACCAATCACCTCGACGACAAGAAGCTGGAAGCCAAGGACACCTTCATCGAGGAATACCTCACCGATCCCCTGAAGACGGCGGAGGACAAGCTCGTGATCAATGTTTTCGTGCCGCTGAAGTGAGACCGATGAAAAAGCCTGCCATCCTTTTGACCTCCCTTGTTACGTCCTTTGCCGCCGCGCTGCTGGCAACGCCTGCGCTCGCCGACGATTTTCCGTCCGCGATTTCGGTGAGCGGCGAAGCCACGATCTCCGCCGCGCCTGATCTGGCGCAGATCGACGCCGGCGTCGCCAACGACGCCAAGTCTGCGAAGGAAGCCTCCGACGCCAACAACGCCGCGATGGGCAAGGTGCTGCTGGCCCTGAAGGGTGCAGGCATTGACGAGAAGGACTACCAGACCTCGCGGCTTTCGCTGCAGCCGCAATACGGCCAGAACAAATCCACCGGCGCCTCGCCCGTTGTCGGCTTCCGCGCCTCAAACCGCGTCACCGTGAAGATCCGCGACGTGACCAAGGTCGCCGCCATCATCGACACGCTGGTCGGCGCCGGCGCCAATGATATCGGCAACATCTCCTTCGAGGTTACGCAGGCCTCGAAACTGCTCGACGATGCCCGCGAGAAAGCTGTCGCAGACGCCCGCCGCAAAGCGGAGATCTACGCCAAGGCGACCGGCGTCACGCTGGGTGCACCGCTCAGCGTCTCCGAAGGCGGCGCCCCGATGCCGCTGTTCAAGGACGCATGGCCGCAGCTCCCATGGCCGTACCGCAGGCCGCGGTCGCGCCGGGCGAGGAAACGCTAGCGGTGACGGTGAATGTGAGCTGGGCGATCAAGGCGAAAGAGCAGTAGGGGCAGCTGCCGCTACAGACTCCATTGTCGTCCCGGCCGCAATTGCGCACTAGGCCGGGACGACAGCGGGTTCGAAGCGACGGCGAAGCTAGATCTCCACCACCTGCCCCGGCTTCATCGCCACAAATCTTTCCTGCGGAACCTTCGCGGCATCGAGCGCCTCGACCAGCGCTTTCGCCGGCGCATCGATTGCTTCATCGGTCAGCTGAAACGTGCCGTGGTGATGCCCGAGTGCGGCTTGCGCGCCGCAATCCGCGAGCGCCTTCACCGCGTCTTCCGGGTTCATGTGCTGGTCGTGCATGAACCAGCGCGGCTCATAGGCGCCGATCGGGAGGATCGCCAGGCGGAGCGGCCCGTGCCTCTCGGCGACGCGGCGGAAATGCCCGCCATCGCCGTAGCCGGAATCGCAGACGACGTAGATTTTCCCCGCAGGCGTCTCCAGCACGAAACTCGCCCACAGCGCCTTGTTGCGATCGAACATGCCGCGCGCCGACCAGTGCCGGGTCGGCACCAGGGTCACGGCGATACCGCCGCCGAGCTCGACGCGATCATGCCAGTCGAACGCTTCCACCTTGATCGTCGCATCGGTGCTGCGCATCGTGACGTCATTGCCGAGCGGGGTCACCACACGCGGCGCAAAATTCTTGGCGAGCCGCGACAGCGTCGCCATGTCGAGATGATCGTAATGGCCGTGCGAGACCAGCACGACATCGATCTTCGGCAGCTTGTCGAACGCAATGCCGGGATCGTTGTGCCGTTTCGGCCCGGCGAAGCTGACGGGCGAGACCCGCGTCGACCAGACGGGATCGACGAGAATATTGAGGCCGCCGGTCTGGATCAGCCAGCTGGCGTGGCCGACGAAAGAGAGCCGCACCTTGTCGCCGTGGACGCGGTCGGGCGGGGCGTCGGCATGGGGGCTCGGCGCCCAATCCGGCCAAGTCGCGCGCTGCCGCTTGCCGCCGAATTGCCAGCGCAGGACCTCACGAAGCGATTTCGGCGGCACGCCGTCCGGATCGAAGAAGTTCAGGCCGTCGAAATGGTCGGAGACCGGGCCGTCATAGGTTTTCATGCGGGACATCCAAAGGAGGGCACGCCGACCAATGCGCCAGCACCGGCGAGCAGTCCGAAAAGGCGGCGGCGGGTGATCGGCACGGAACTGGCTTCAAAGATGGTCGGAGGGGGAGGACATCACCGCTATATGGGCGGGGTCTGCGGAAAAGGAACCCGCCGCCGGAAAGTTCATCTTTTCAAGGCTTTGCCTTCCAAAGCAGCCCCGGCCACCCTAACTTTCCTTGACTTTCGGGCGTCAGCGGCGTTTAACCCCGGCACTTCTCGGAAAGGCTTTCTTTTCGACCCGCCGACTGGTCCCAGAGGCCAGAGGCCAACGCCCGACAGCGCGATGCGCCCTCGGGCGTGAAGGTGTTTGGATTTCTGCTCCCTCGCCCCGCGCTTGCGGGGAGAGGTGAAAAAGGACAACGGCATTGTTCGACAATCTGTCGGAACGGCTTGGCGGCATTCTCGATCGTCTGACGGGGCGCGGTGCGCTGACCGAAAAGGACGTCGACGCCGCGATGCGCGAAGTGCGCCGCGCACTGCTGGAAGCCGACGTCGCGTTAGAGGTGGTGCGCAGCTTCACCGAGCGGGTCCGCGAGCAGGCGATCGGCGCCACCGTCGTCAAGTCGGTGACGCCAGGCCAGATGGTGGTCAAGATCGTCCATGACGAGCTGATCAACACGCTCGGCGCCGAAAGCCAGACCATCGACATCAATTCCGTGCCGCCGGTGCCGATCATGATGGTCGGTCTGCAAGGCTCCGGCAAGACCACCACCACCGCAAAGCTCGCCCGTCGCATGGTCCAGCGCGACAAGCGCAAGGTGCTGATGGCGTCGCTCGACATCTACCGTCCCGCGGCGATGGAGCAGCTGGCCGTCCTGGGCCGCGATCTCGACATTCCGACGCTGCCGATCGTCGCCGGCCAGCAGCCGGCGCAGATCGCGAAGCGCGCGCTCGAGGCCGGCAAGCTCGGCGGCTACGACGTCGTGCTGCTCGACACTGCCGGCCGTACCACGCTCGACGAAGAGATGATGGCGGAAGCGGCAGCGATCAAAGCCGCCGCCAATCCGCATGAAGTGCTGCTGGTGGCGGACAGCCTCACCGGCCAGGACGCCGTCAATCTCGCTCGCGCCTTCGACGAGCGCGTCGGCCTCACCGGTATCGTGCTGACGCGCGTGGACGGCGACGGCCGCGGCGGCGCCGCGCTGTCGATGCGCGCGGTCACCGGCAAGCCGATCAAGCTGCTCGGCACCGGCGAAAAGACCGATGCGCTGGAGGATTTCCATCCTGATCGTATCGCCGGCCGCATCCTCGGCATGGGCGACGTGGTCTCGCTGGTCGAACGCGCTGCCGCCAACATCGATGCCGAAAAGGCCGCGCGCACCGCCGAGCGCATGCGCAAGGGTCAGTTCGACCTCAACGACATGCGCGAGCAGCTGTTGCAGATGGCCAATATGGGCGGCATCAGCGGCCTGATGGGCATGATGCCCGGCATCGCCAAGATGAAGAACCAGATCGCGGCCGCCGGCATCGACGACAAGATTTTGAAGCGCCAGGTCGCGGTGATTGATTCGATGACGCGCGACGAGCGCCGTCATCCCGATTTGCTCAAGGCCAGCCGCAAGAAGCGCATCGCCGCAGGTTCCGGCCAGAGCGTCGAGCAGGTCAACAAGCTGCTCAAGATGCACCGGAACATGGCCGATATGATGAAGGCCATGGGCTCCGGCAAGCGCGGTCCGCTCGCGGGCATAGCGCAGGCGATGGGCTTTGGCGGCGGCATGAAGCCGCCTTCGCCGGAAGAGATGAAGGCGCTGCAGGAGAAGATGCAGGGTGGCGGCGGACAGGGTCTGCCCAGCCTGCCGAAGGATCTACCTGCCGGGCTGCGCCAGGGTCTGCCGAACGTTCCGGGCCTGACCGGGCTGAGCGGCAAGCCGATGCTGCCGGGTCTCGGCGGTTTCCCTGGCAAGAAGAAATGAGGAATTCGTCGCGGGAGATCGCAGCGGTCTCGCGCAACGCGGAATACCAATCAACCGAACAAAACGTACTTTGAAGGAGAACTTAGATGTCCGTCGTTATCCGTCTCGCCCGCGCTGGCACCAAGAAGCGTCCCGTCTATCACGTCGTCGTCGCCGATTCGCGCTTTCCGCGCGATGGCCGCTTCATCGAGCGTCTCGGCTATTTCAACCCGCTGCTGCCGAAGGACAACGAGACCCGGCTGAAGCTCGACATGGACAAGGTGAAGGCCTGGCTCGCCAAGGGCGCGCAGCCGTCGGACCGTGTATCGCGCTTCCTCGACGCCGCCGGCGTCAAGAAGCGCGAAGTGCGCAACAACCCCGAGAAGGCCGTGCCGCGCAAGGAGCGCAAGGCGCAGGCCGAAGCCGCCGCGAAGGGTTAAGGCCAGATCATGCCGGCGCTGGTCTGCGTCGCGCGGATCGGCGCCGCGCATGGTGTGCGCGGCGCGGTCAAACTGTGGACCTTCACGGAAGATCCGTTTGCCGTGCGGAGCTACGGTCTGCTTTCGTCCAAGGACGGCAAGCGCCAGTTCGAGGTCGCGTCGGCGCGCGCGGCCAAGGATCATCTGGTTGCAACGTTCAAGGGCGTCACGACTCGCGATGAGGCCGAGCGCCTCAACGGCATCGAGCTCTACGTCGCGCGCGAAAAAGCTGCCCGCGACGGACGAGGGCGAATATTACCACACCGATCTGATCGGGCTCGCCGCCGTCACCATGGCCGGCGATGCGCTCGGCCGCGTGCTCGCGATCCACAATTTCGGCGCCGGTGACATCATCGAGATTGCGCCGCCCACAGGCACCACGATGCTGCTGCCGTTCACCGATGCGGTGGTGCCGGAGGTCGACATCGCCGGCGGCCGCGTCGTGATCGCGCTGCCGCAGGAGATCGCGGGCGAGGATCCCTCCCCGGGTCGTCCCGGCGAAGGCCGAGACCCATAACCACAGTGCCAGAATTTTTAGCTAAGCTGATCGCGCCAGCCGTCGCCAAACGAAGTGCGGTGGTTCTGGGTCCCGGATCTGCGCTCCGCTTGTCCGGGACGACAATAACTGAGATCCGATGACCAACCCCTCACCCTGGCGCGCGACGGTGCTGACGCTGTTTCCGGAGATGTTTCCGGGGCCGCTGGGCGTGAGCCTGGCCGGCCGGGCGCTGGCTGGCGGGCTCTGGGAGCTGGAGGCGCGGGACATCCGGGCCTCGGCCACCGACCGCCACCGCAGTGTCGATGACACCCCGGCCGGCGGCGGACCGGGCATGGTGCTTCGGGCCGATGTTCTGGCGGCCGCGATCGATGCCGCCGGGATCGGGCCGGACCGGCCGAAACTGCTGATGAGCCCGAGGGGTCGGCCATTGACCCAGGCCCGGGTTCTCGAACTCGCCAAGGGCCCGGGTCCTCTGATCGTCTGCGGGCGGTTCGAGGGGGTGGACCAGCGCGTGATCGACGGGCGGGGCCTGGAGGAGGTCTCGATTGGGGATTACGTCCTCTCCGGCGGCGAAATCGCGGCCTTGGCCCTGATCGACGCCTGTGTTCGGCTGCTTCCGGGCGTGATGGGCAAGGAGGCCTCGGGAACCGAGGAAAGCTTCTCGGACGGCCTGCTCGAATACCCCCAATACACCCGGCCGCAGCGGTTCGAGGGAACCCCGATTCCGGAGATCCTGACCTCCGGTGACCATGCCAAGGTCGCCAGCTGGCGGCGGGAGGAATCCGAGGCCCTGACCGCGGCCCGGCGACCGGATTTGTGGGCCCGGATCCCGAGCAAAGTCCCGAATCGGGGCGGACGCCAAAAAACGCCAAAAAACAAGACAGACGGGTGACAAACGCTCCGGCTTGCCTTATAGCAGCGGCCACATCCGCAATGGCTGGATAAACGAATTTCGCGCAGCCCCCGTTTTCCAAGGCTGGGCGCGCCGATGGAGATTTACCCATGAACCTGATCCAACAGCTCGAAAAAGAGCAATTCGACAAGCTCTCCGCCAACAAGGAGATTCCGGAATTCGGCCCCGGCGATACCGTGATCGTCAACGTGAAGGTCGTCGAAGGCGACCGCACCCGCGTGCAGGCCTATGAAGGCGTTTGCATCGGCCGTTCCGGCGGCGGTCTCAACGAGAGCTTCACGGTGCGCAAGATTTCGTACGGCGAAGGCGTGGAGCGCGTGTTCCCGGTGATGTCGCCGATGATCGACTCGATCAAGGTGGTGCGCCGCGGCAAGGTGCGTCGCGCCAAGCTCTATTATCTCCGCAACCTTCGCGGCAAGTCGGCCCGCATCGTCGAGAAGAAGCAGGACCGTCCGGCTGCCGTCAACGAGTAAGCTCCGCTTACAGGCGAGTTTCAAAAGCGCGGGGCCAACCCCGCGCTTTTTTTGTTGCGTCAGCCGTGCGCGTCAAAGCCCTCGCGATTCCGGTTCGGCCTGCTATATATTCTTGGAATGTTTCCAGATTTGACCAGCCTCTCGCCCGTCAAGCGCGTCGTCATCGACGATCGCTCGCGGCTGCCTGGCCGGTTCTTCGGACGCTTCGCGACCTCGGCAACGTCAGAGCTTACGCGCGCAGCCTAAAAGCTGCGCTGACGATTTTGTTGCCCGCGCGCTATCCGCGCAACCCGCTCTACACAACATTCCTGGAGCTGACGCTCATGTCCAAGCCGACCACATTGTACGACAAGATCTGGAACGACCATCTGGTGCACGAAGCCGAGGACGGCACCTGCCTGCTCTATATCGATCGCCATCTGGTGCACGAGGTCACTTCACCGCAGGCGTTCGAAGGCTTGCGCGCCACCGGACGCAAGGTGCGCGCGCCGGAGAAGACGCTGGCCGTCGTCGACCACAACGTGCCGACCACCGACCGCACCAAGCCGAACCCCGACCCTGAAAGCATCGAGCAGATCAAGGCACTGGCCGACAACGCCCGGGAATTCGGCATCGAATATTACGACGAGTTCGACAAGCGTCAGGGCGTCGTCCATGTCATCGGCCCCGAGCAGGGCTTTACGCTGCCCGGCACCACCATCGTCTGCGGTGACAGCCACACCTCGACGCATGGTGCGTTCGGCGCGCTCGCGCACGGCATCGGCACGTCGGAAGTCGAACATGTGCTGGCGACGCAGACGCTGATCCAGAAGAAGGCGAAGAACATGCGCGTCACTGTCGACGGCAAATTGCCGGATGGCGTAACGGGCAAGGACATCATCCTCGCCATCATCGGCGAGATCGGCACCGCGGGCGGTACCGGCTACGTGCTCGAATACGCCGGCGACGCGATCCGTGCGCTCAGCATGGAAGGCCGCATGACGGTCTGCAACATGTCGATCGAAGGCGGTGCACGCGCCGGACTGGTCGCGCCGGACCAGAAGGCGTTCGACTTCCTGCGCGGCCGCCCGAAGGCACCGAAGGGCGCCGACTGGGACGCGGCGATGCGTTACTGGGAGAAGCTGCGCTCGGACGAGGGCGCGCATTTCGACCACGAGCTGCGGCTCGATGCCGCGAAGCTGCCGCCGATCGTGACCTGGGGCACGAGCCCTGAAGACGTGATCTCGGTCACCGGCAGCGTGCCCGATCCCGACAAGATCGCGGACGAGGCCAAGCGCCTGTCGAAGCACCGCGCGCTGAAATACATGGGCCTGACCGCGGGGACGAAGATCACCGACATCAAGCTCGACCGCATCTTCATCGGCTCCTGCACCAACGGCCGGATCGAGGATCTGCGCGCCGCCGCCAAGATCGCGGAAGGCAAGCAGGTCGCAGGCGGCGTCAACGCCATGGTCGTGCCGGGCTCCGGCCTCGTGAAGGAGCAGGCCGAGGCTGAAGGTCTGGACAAGATCTTCATCAAGGCCGGCTTCGAATGGCGCGAGCCCGGTTGCTCGATGTGCCTCGCGATGAACCCCGACAAGCTGGCTCCGGAAGAGCGCTGCGCCTCGACCTCGAACCGCAACTTCGAGGGCCGCCAGGGCTTCAAGGGCCGCACCCATCTGGTGTCGCCGGCGATGGCCGCAGCCGCTGCGATCGCGGGTCACTTCGTCGACATCAGGGAGTGGCGGTAAGCTGCTCCCTGCAAATTGAGTGATTGCGGCAAACCGCCGTTAATCGGCAGCGCCGACACTGCGTCCTCGCGAGCGTTTCGCGAGGACACCAGCTCATGGCCAGCAAGCCTGAATATGTCGATCTGATCAGCGCGGCGACGCCCCAGCACCGGCGGCGCGCGGCACCGCTGCGCATGGTCGCCAAGCCCGAGGTCGAGGAGGCCTCGAAGCTCAGCCGCTGGCCGCCGGCGATGTTCAAGCAATGGAAGCTGGAGAACCTCACGCGCTGGACGTCGGCGACGTGGAAACTGAAGGATTGGATTTAGCCACATCCTCCGTCATGACCGGGCTTGTCCCGGCCATCCACGAACTTTCTGTACAAGCCCAATAACGTGGATGGCCGGGGCAAGCCCGGCCATGACGCGTGCGGAGCTAGCAGCAACTCACATCACCAATAGCGATACGGATGGTGCCAGCGATGCCAGCGGCAGACGCGGCGCGGGCCGTAATAGGTCCAGATGACCCGGCAGCGGCGCGGATGGCTGTAATAGGGATAGTAGCCGCCATAGTAGCGCCGGTGGAAATGGCGATGGCCGTAATAGGCGGGGCGATAGATGCCGTAGCGATGGAATCCGCCTCCGCCATAGTGGCGAACTCCGCCGTAGCGATAGCCGCCGCCATGAAAGGCGGGCGCGGCGCGGAAGCCACCCGCGTGGAAACCACCGCCGCGGAAGCCACCGATATGTCCTCCGCCACCGTGGAAGCCGCCTCCACCGTGGAAACCGCCGCCGCCATGAAAGCCGCCGCCATGTCCACCACCACCGCCACCGCCGCCGCCGTGGCGAACCTGGATCATGTCGTCACTTGCGGCCTTCGCCGCCGGCAACGCCGTCGGATTGATTGGAGACATCGCCTCGGCAGGACGCGTGGTCCCGGCCGACAGCATCAGCGTCGCGGCAGCCGCAATCCCGAACAAGCGCATCGGGCTTGCCCTGAGACCCAATATTCTCAGCATCGACTTCTCCCTGAATCTGGACAGCGGAGTTACGACGCTCGCTCCCGGCTCGCGTCATCCCTGTACATTGGCAGTCGCTCCCGAGATTAAATTACGGACAGCGACGTGAACCCATCATGAATGAACGGCATTCCGCGGAAGCGCCTGCAGGCTAGTGCATCACCGCCACGGTCCATACCCGAACACGAATGGCGCCGGCACGGCATAGGGATAGGGGCGGTAGAAGACCGGCCGCGCGTAATAATGCGGATCAGGACGCGGAGCGTAATGCATGATGTCGGGCCGCACATGTCGCCCTCCGTCGAACGCCGCGCGCCCTGCCGAGGCATCCGGCAGCTTCGTCACCCTATGCGCTGCGGAAGCGCGAGGCAGGCCTGCGGCAAGTCCGATAGCGACGGCCAACGCGATCCATCTCATCATGACGGCCTCTGCCTGCAACATGGCGCTTCATCGGCGCGCGACGGCATCGCGCTCGTATCAGCCCCGGCGCCAGTAGCAGCTCATATGCGGCACGATCACCGTGCCGCTCGGGCGATATTCCTGCACATAGGTGGCGTTGCACTCGCGGACCGCATCGGGACCGGGATTGTAGCGGGGATAGACGCCATCCGGACTGTAATAGGGCGTGACGCGCAGGCGCGCCGGGGCCGCTTGCGCGGCGGCGGCAGATCGTCTCGCGAGGCCGCTTGGGCCAGCCTGATCCCGGGAGCCGCGGTCTGGGCCTCCGCGCCAACGCAAAACTGCGAAAACAACCCCATGCACAGTAGCGTCAGCGCTGTTTTCGCTCGCATTTTTCTGCCCACCTGAACGTCCACTTCGAGGCCTACGCTCCCCGTTTTGACGGCGCTCGTCAACCTCGCCGCGCTTATAAAGCCGGATGCATCGCCGCGAAACCCACGCTATGAGAAGCCCATGTGGACGGAATTGAAAGCGCCCTCGCTGGCCGAGATGGAAGCGATGGCGCATGAAGTGTTCGAACGCCTGCCGGCGGAGTTTCGTAGGCTGTGCGAGGGCGTGATCATCCGCGTCGACGACTTCCCCACCGAGGAAGTCCTGGACGAGATGGCATGCGAGAGCGAGTTCGACCTGCTCGGCCTGTTCCAGGGCGTCGGCCTGCCGCAGCAGAGTTTTGCCGACGTGGCGCGGCTGCCCAACATGGTCTGGCTCTACCGCCGGCCGATCCTGGATTACTGGGCCGAGCACGACGAAAGCCTCGGCCATATCGTTCGCCACGTCCTGATCCACGAGATTGGCCATCATTTCGGCCTGTCGGACGACGATATGTCCGCGATCGAGGCTCAAGAGCCGGGTTGAGCAGAGAGGCCCGGTTAGGCAGACGAGATCTGCCGAATTCGGCCTAGGATTTCGGCCTCGATCGCGATAAATACCGGTTCCCTAGACCACCCCGGGAAAGCGCAACCATGGACAAGTTCACCACGCTGGAAGGCGTCGCGGCGCCGCTGAAGATCATCAATGTCGACACCGACATGATCATTCCGAAGCAGTACCTCAAGACCATCAAGCGCACCGGCCTTGGCAAGGGGCTCTTCTCCGAGCAGCGCTACAAGGACGACGGCAGCGAGAATCCGGATTTCGTCCTCAACCAGCCCGCCTATCGCAATGCGAAGGTGCTGGTTGCCGGCGACAATTTCGGCTGCGGCTCGAGCCGCGAGCACGCGCCCTGGGCGCTGCTCGACTTCGGCATCCGCTGCGTGATCTCGACCTCGTTCGGCGACATCTTCTACAACAACTGCTTCAAGAACGGCATTCTGCCGATCCGCGTGGCCCAGGAAGACCTCGACAAGCTGTTCGACGACGCCGAGCGCGGCGCCAACGCGACGCTGACGATCGACCTGCCGAACCAGGAGATCCGCGGTCCCGACGGCGGCAAGGTCAAGTTCGAGATCGACCCGTTCCGCAAGCACTGCCTGATCAACGGCCTCGACGACATCGGCCTGACGATGGAGAAGAAGGCCTCGATCGACACCTATGAGGACAAGCTCAAGCGCGAACGCGCCTGGGCCTGATCTCAAGTTTTGTTCAAGCCCCGGTGCTACAAGCGCCGGGGCTTTTTCTTTGTTCTGATTATCGCTTATAGCTTCGCCCATGCTGCCCGACATCGTCACCTTCTGGCATGGCCCGATGGACGCCCTGCGCCAGACCTGTCTGCGCTCGCAGCTGGCGGCCGGCCACAAGGTCACGGTCTACAGTTTCGACACCATTCCCGGCCTGCCCGCCGGTGTCGGCAACGCGGATGCCGAGGCGATCCTGCCGCATGCGTTCTCCGAACGATTGCGGCCGCCGCAGCCAGATGGAAGCTGGCGCGACTGGACCACGCTACAGTTCAGCGACTTCTTCCGCATGAAGCTGATGGCGAAGGACCTCGGCCTCTGGCTCGACGCCGACGTGCTGCTGCTCAGGCCCGTCGAGATCGATCCGGCAAAGCCCTATTTCGCGTGGGAGCGGCCGCGCCAGCTCGGCAACTCCGTGATTTACCTTCCACCTGAACACGGCATCGTTGCCGCTTTCGAAGAGCTGATGGAGCAGGAGGAGCTGACGCCGAACTGGCTGTCGCTGCGCCATCGCGTCACGTTTGCGATGCGCCGCCTGCGCGGCGGCTCGAACCGCCTCTCCGACATCCGCGTCGCGATCTTCGGGCCGGCGGCACTCACCGCGCTCGCGCGCCGCACCGGCGAGCTGCACTGCGCCTTGCCGAAGCAATCGTTCTACGCCGTGCATGCCGAGCCAAAACTGTTCTTCGATCCCTCGAGCTATCTCGGCCTCGTCACTGACCGCGACATCATCGGCCTGCATATCTCGCCCAAGGGCCGCGGCGGTGAGAAGCCGATCCCGGGCAGCCTGTATGCGTGGGCGGCGGAGCGGTTCGCATAATTTTCTCCGCTGTGCGGCGCTCTCGCGCCCGGACGCAGCGCAGCGCGAAGCGGTGCGTTGCTGAGCCGGGGCCCAGCGATGCGGCGAGATGGCTCCGGCTCTGCGAGCAGCGCTTCACGCTGCAGCGCGTCCGGGACACGAGAGCTGTCTTTGATCCAGCGCAACGCGCACCTGCACCATTGTGCCTAATCTCGCTCCAATTCCGTCGTTCGAATGGAGCTTCGCATGAGCACCGCAACCAGGCCTTATCCCATTGTCCAGGACCTCATCGAGTCCTTTGCAAGCTGGCTGAAGCATCGCCGCGAGCTGAACGAGATCCGGCAGCTCGACCGCGCCGATTTCGACCGGATCGCGCAAGACCTGCGGATCGCGCCTGACGATCTGGAATATCTGGTCCGTCACGGCAAGCACGCCGCCGACGAGCTGCCGAAGATGCTGGAGCAGCTCGGCATCAGCGCCGAAGGGCTCGGCCGCGCGCATCCGCTGCTGCTGCGCGACATGGAGCGGGTGTGCGCGCTTTGCAGCCACAAGGGCCAGTGCGATCGCGAGCTGGCCGACGGCACCGCCGCGGAGAACTATCTCGGCTTCTGCGCCAATGCCTCGACACTGGAGTCGCTCGACCGTGCGGATCACGCGCATCGCTAAGGCATTGCCCTTATCAAAGGATTAGTTTAGCGGCGGATGTCCCGCCGGTGCTAGATCACGCCCGTACGGGCACAAGCCTCGCGCCGGGCAAATCCTTTGACGAGCTTTCTGCAAACACGATAGCGCTCTTCCATGCTCGTCCCACTGACATTGCCTGACGGGCTCGGTTCGGCCGCGCGTTCCTTTTTGGCGGCACGAGGCTGCGAGGTTTTCTCGCGCTTGCTTGAAGCATCCTCCGGCGCTGGCACGAGCTTCCAGACAGGGCGGAGCTCTATGTTCGCCTTCTCAGTTGGATTTTCCTTGTTGACGGACGACAGCGTAAGGACGTTCTTGTCCATCCTGACGGTGACGGGTGTTCCGCTGATGGAAAATTTGTCGTTCACAATGTATTCGGCAAACGACCGGTACCCCGCCTCATCCTTCACCCACGATGCCTTTGTCGGCGGTCCCCAGAGGTAGTGTCCCTTGGCTAACCCGGTGGCAGAGACCTCCGTAACGATCAGCATGGCATAGCGTCCTTTGCCATTCGTCCATCCACGTTTGTTGGACCACACGCCGACAAATCTGGAGTTAGCATTGAGCGGATCATTCTGATCAGGCGATATAGCGTAGCTTGGCAGTTTGAGTTGCTGAGCTGCCGCGATGGCTGCAACTTTCTGGTTATCTTCGGGCGCAAATAGATTTCGGACGACGGTTTTTGCGTCCGGTTTCGGAGGGGCAGCTGGGGATGAGAGCACCGCAACTTCGTTGGCCTTGAAATTCTTCACCCGCTGGCGCGCTTCTGCGGCGTGGCTGCTGCGGGGGTACCTGGTCAGAAACTCCTCGTAGAGGCCTGCCACCGTGGACGTCTGGATAGCCAGCCAGAACTTCTCGTCCTCCGCGGCATCTGCAGGCGCGGGAGCCGACGCGACTGGCGCTTGAGCGCTCGCCACCGGAGCTCTCAGGTAAATCTCTTCCTTCGACAAAGAGCCGTATACGAAAGGCTGCTGCTCGCGTCTGGTGGCCGCCATCACGTCGTCACGAACACGACGAAACAGAAACGATATCTCCAGCCCCGGCGTTTCAATGTGGCGAAGGAGCGATGCCGTGAATGGGCTGTTCCGGCCATCCCCGTCGCTTGCCGTAGTACCGTCCCGGGCGGCGTACGCAATCAGAACGTTATCGGATGGCTCCGTCGGAGCGAGTCCGCGAGCCACGGCCCGGGTGCTCAGCGAGCGGCTCATCTTTGCGGCAAAAGGATTGTTGCGGCATGCGTCCAGTATCACAAGGCCCAACTTTCGTGCCTTCGAAACCTGAAGGCTCACCGAGCGCAGGCTGATGGCCTCGCTTTCGATGTCGGTATCGCTGCGCAGCTCTGCGCCGACCGGAATCAGCCAGTTCTCGCCGCTGACCTCCATGCCGTGTCCGGTATAGAAAACGACCGCAAGGTCTGCTCCCTCCGCAGAGCGGCCGAACTCGACGACAGACTTCCTCATCTCTTGCGCAGTCGCGTTCTTGACCTGGGTGACTTTGAAGTCGAGCCGCTCCAGCGCGCGGCCGATGTCGGCCGCATCGCGCGTCGGGTTCGGCAACTCGGGTACCTTCTCGTAGGCGCCGTTACCGATGACGAGCGCAACCCGAACCTGCTGCGCAAGCGCCGGCGTGGCGAATGAAAATGACGTAACGAGAAGGACTGCTAGAAAAAAAATGCGCATCAAATGCTTGCCCGGATCAATATCGAGCGTGAGGGTAGCATTGTCTTTCACCACCGCAACGGGAAAAGCCGGGATCGTGGTCGTTCAGAGAACCACGGCTCCCCGAGCATACCGGTGACCGCGTCAATGTTCGTTCGGCTTGAGCGCAACCGCGTGCCCTCAGCCCTTCCCCATCGCCGCAATCGCGTCCGCGATCTCGATCGTGCGCCGTGCCATGTCGGCGTGCAGGCGCTCCACCATGGCGCCGTCGAGACGGATCGCGCCGCGCGAGACGTTCTCCGGCAATCCGAACGCGGCGATGATCTTTCGCGCGCGCGCGACTTCCTCCTCCGGCGGGGTGAAGATCGCGTTGCAGGCTTCGATCTGCGAGGGGTGAATCAGCGTCTTGCCGTCGAAACCGAGATCGCGGCCTTGCGCGCATTCGGTGGCGAAACCATCGGAGTTGGCGATGTCGCTATAGGGGCCGTCGAGGATTTCGAGGCCATGGGCGCGCGTCGCCAGGATGCAATGGGAGATCATCGGGATCATCGCCGCGCGGCCCGGCAGCATCTTGATGCGCGTCTCGCGCGAGATGTCGTTGGGCCCGAACACGAAGCCTGACAGGCGCCGCGCTGGATCGCGCCCGGCGGCAGCGAGTTCCTCGGCATGCAGCACCGCGCGCGCGGTCTCGATCATGGCCCAGACCTTTACGGTCGGCGCCGCGCCGAGCTCGGCGAGACGGCGGCCGATCGTGTCGAGCTCCTCCACGCGTGAAACCTTTGGAACCAGGATGCCGTCGGGCGAGGCCTTCGCCGCCATCGCGACGTCGTCGGCCCACCAGGGCGTGTCGAGGCCGTTGGTCCGGATCAGGATCTCGCGCTTGCCGAACCCTTTGGCCGCGATCGCGGCCGCGATGCCATCGCGTGCCACTGCCTTGGCATCGGGCGCGACGGAGTCTTCCAGGTCGAGGATCAGGCCGTCGGCGGCGAGATTGCGCGCCTTTTCCAGCGCGCGGGGGTTGGAGCCGGGCATGAACAGATGGCTGCGGCGCGGGCGGGTCATGCAAGCGTTCCTTCCGGTTTCCTCATCTCATTCCGACCGAAGCCGATAGCATCTGGCCTGCCTATTCGAAAGGCTTGTTCGTCCCAGCGGTATATGATTAGGCATAGGCCATGACCACATTCCCAGAGCATTTGCTGGAAGGCTACAAGGCCTTCGCCACCCAGCGGCTGCCGACCGAGCAGACCCGCTACCGCGAGCTGTCGGTGAAGGGGCAGTTCCCTGAAGTGATGGTGATCGGCTGCTGCGACAGCCGCGTCTCGCCCGAAGTGATCTTCGACGTCGGGCCGGGCGAACTCTTCGTCGTCCGCAACATCGCCAATCTGGTGCCGGTGTATCAGCCCGACGGCAACGCGCATGGCGTCTCGGCGGCGCTGGAATATGCCGTGACGGTGCTGAAGGTGAAGCACATCGTGGTGCTCGGGCACGCCCAGTGCGGCGGCATCCGTGCTTTCGTCGACAAGATCGAGCCGCTCACGCCGGGCGACTTCATCGGCAAATGGATGCAGATGTTCATCAAGCCGGGGGAAGTGGTGGAGCAGCGCGACCACGAGACCATGGCGCAATTCGTCGAGCGCATCGAGAAGGCCGCGGTGTTCCGCAGCCTGGAAAACCTGATGACCTTCCCGTTCGTGCAGAAGGCGGTCGAGAGCGGCCAGATGCAGACCCACGGCGCCTATTTCGGCGTCGCGGAGGGATCACTGTTCGTGCTGGACAAGGCGGCGAAGGAATTCAGGAACGCGCGCGAGATGGCGTAGGTCCGCAGCTCTTGTGGGGTGGGCAAAGCGAAGCGTGCCCACCACTTTTATAGCAATTGTGGAGAGATGGTGGGCACGGCGCTTCGCGTCTTTGCCCACCCTACGGCAGCACGGCTTACGCCGCCTTCTTCTTCGCGCTGATCAGCTTGCGGTTGATCAGGACTTCCGCGATCTGGATCGCGTTGAGCGCGGCGCCCTTGCGTAGATTATCCGAGACGCACCACAGCACGAGACCGTTCTCCACCGTCGCGTCCTCGCGGATACGGCTGATATAGGTGGCGTCCTCGCCGGCGGCTTCATACGGCGTGGCGTAGCCGCCGGGCTCATGCTTGTCGATGACGAGACAACCCGGCGCCTTGCGCAGGATGTCGCGTGCTTCGTCCGCGCTGATCGGGTTCTCGAACTCGATGTTGACGGCCTCGGAATGGCCGACGAAAACTGGCACGCGCACGCAGGTCGCGGAGAGCTTGATCTTGGGATCAAGAATCTTCTTGGTCTCCGCCATCATCTTCCACTCTTCCTTGGTGTAGCCGTCCTCCATGAAGACGTCGATCTGGGGGATGACGTTGAAGGCGATGCGCGCCGGAAACTTGTTATTGATCAGCTCCTGGTTGGTGTAGACGGCCTTGGTCTGCGAGAACAGTTCGTCCATCGCGTCCTTGCCGGCGCCCGACACCGATTGATAGGTCGAGACCACGACGCGCTTGATCGTCGCCTTGTCGTGCAGGGGCTTGAGCGCGACCACGAGCTGCGCGGTCGAGCAGTTCGGGTTGGCGATGATGTTCTTCTTCTTGAAGCCCGCAGTCGCGTCCGCATTCACTTCCGGCACGATCAACGGCACGTCCGGATCCATGCGCCAGGCCGAGGAATTGTCGATCACGACCGTGCCGGCGGCGCCGATCTTCGGCGACCATTCCTTCGACACCTCGCCGCCGGCCGACATCAGGCAGATGTCGACGTCGGAGAAGTCGTAATGCTCCAGCGCTTTGACCTTCAGCGTGCGGTCGCCGTAGGAGACCTCGACGCCCATGCTGCGGCGTGACGCCAGGGCCACCACCTCGTCCGCAGGGAATTTGCGCTCGTCGAGGATGTTGAGCATTTCCCGTCCGACATTGCCGGTCGCGCCGACGACTGCGACTTTGTAACCCATCGTTCACTCTCCGACGAAAAAGCTCTTTCCTGAAGCTGAGGCTTAAACAGGAAGAGCAGCGCTTCTATGCGAGAACCGGCCTCAAGACAACGTTGGACCATGCCTTAGGGACGTGGATGCACTCGCCCGAGGCCAGCACGGCCGCAAACCCCACCCAGATCCATCTGGCGCTTGCAGCCTTCGCCGACGAGGTCGTCGGCACGCTGGCGCGCCTGTTCGCCTATGTGGGGATTTTGGTACTGTTTGCCATCCTCGGCCTTGCCGCACTCGGCCAGCTGCCCAACTTGCGCGACGATGATCCGGCGCTGAAGCCCGATTGGAGCGTGGCCGACCGGTCGCCTCCGGCCTTCGCCCTCAGCCGGCTGGATTCGTCAGAAAAAACAGCTTCTTACGCGATCTTCAGGCATCCCGAAGGCGGCCGCAGGGACGTGATGCGCTGGGCCAGCGAGGCAGACAGGACCGTGGCCGAGCTCGAGATTTACCGGGAAGGCGGCGAATTCGACGTGACGCGTCCGGCAACAATGGATCTGGCCGTCCGGATGGGACTGGGCACCGCGACCCCGCTGGAGCAAGCCGGCCTGATCGACACGAAATTCGGCCCCGTCGCCCTATTCCAGCCGACCGGTACGGCGGAGGGCGCGCGGGCCTGCCTCGGCTACCTCAAGCGCAGCGAGGAGCCGGCGCTCCAGATCTCCGGATTCTCCTGCCAGGGCGACAGCCTGCCTGCGCGGCGCGCCGCGATCGCCTGCACGCTGAACCGGCTAACGCTGCTGACCTCGGGCAACGAGCCGAAGCTGGCCGAATTGTTCGCCCATGCGGAGCTGAAGCGCCGCCCTGCGCGCCCCCGGGCGCGTCGGACTGGCTGCTCGGCGCCGCCAATGCGCAGTTGCGCGGCGCGCTCTGATCGACATCAAGCTCAAGTGGCTGTATCCATGCAACTTTTGCCGGCGCGCACGATTATTCAGCGCTGGTGTGACCCAATAGACCTAGTTGCAGCCGCCCCGGCCGGGTTAGTATGAGCGTGAAATTGATTGGCGGCTTGCCGCCTGAAGGGGACGTGATGAGCTCGAATTTCTCTGCCGCGAACAAACTGGCGATGTGGCTTGCGGCCGGCGCCGTGATTGCCATGTCCTCAGCCTTCGCGACACCCGCCTCGGCCGACACCAAGAAGCAGCGCTATGACAGCGGCCGTCACTATCACGGCCCGAGCGGCCCCAATGCGAGCTATCAGCAGGGCCGCACCCGCATCTATGTGAGCAAGCGCTCCTGGCTCGACGGCGGCACCGAGGTCAATCCGGGCGACCGCAAGTTCTCCGATTACGCCTTCCCGCCGGCAGTGGGCTATCCGACCTTCGCGCGCGAAAATCTCAACCGCCCGATCGATCGCCAGCCGCTGAGCACGCCGCAGGATGTTGGCGGCTATCCGCAGAATTTCCCGCTGTACTGAGGCGGACATATCGACCGAATCAAATGGCCGGGCTCGCGCCCGGCCATTTTTGTTTGTCGTGTAGCCCGGATGGAGCGAAGCGCAATCCGGGATTTTCGACACGCGGGAAGAACGCCGGATTTCGCTTCGCTCCATCCGGGCTACGGCTCTAAGCGTGCAGCTTCTGCAATTCCTTCAAGATCGCTTCGCCCATCTGCGTGGTCGAGGCGGCAGTGGTGCCTTCCGACTTGATGTCGGCGGTGCGCAGGCCGCTGGCCAGCACCGCGGCGATCGCGGCGTCGACCTTGTCGGCGAGCGCGCCCATGTCGAAGGAGTAGCGCAGCGCCATGCCGAAGGACGAGATCATCGCGATCGGATTGGCGAGGCCCTGGCCTGCGATATCAGGCGCCGAGCCGTGCACGGGCTCGTACAGCGCCTTGCGCTTCTTGCTCTTGACGTCGACCTCGCCGAGCGAGGCCGAGGGCAGCATGCCGAGCGATCCCGTCAACATCGCAGCAATGTCGGACAGCATGTCGCCGAACAGATTGTCGGTGACGATGACGTCGAACTGCTTCGGCCATTTCACCAGCATCATGCCGCCGGAATCGGCGAGCTGATGCTCGAGCGTGACGTCGGGATATTCGCGCTTGTGGACCTGGGTCATGACCTCATTCCAGAGCACGCCCGACTTCATGACGTTGCGCTTCTCCATCGACGTCACCTTGTTCTTGCGCTTCTTGGCAAGCTCGAAGGCGACGCGGCCGATGCGCTCGATCTCATAGGTGTCGTAGACTTGCGTATCGATGGCGCGCTTCTGGCCGTTGCCGAGATCGGTGATGGTCTTGGGCTCGCCGAAATAGACGCCGCCGGTGAGTTCGCGCACGATCATGATGTCGAGGCCCTCGACCGCCTCGCGCTTCAGGCTGGAGGCCTCCGCCAGCGCCGGGTAGCAGACCGCGGGACGGAGGTTGGCGAACAGACCGAGATCCTTGCGCAGGCGCAGCAGGCCGGCTTCGGGGCGCACCTCGTAGGGCACCGCGTCCCATTTGGGACCGCCGACCGCACCGAAGATGATGGCGTCGGCGTCCTTGGCCTTGGCCATGTCGCCTTCCGAGATCGACACCTTGTGCGCGTCATAGGCCGAACCGCCGACGAGGCCGGTGTCGGTCTCGAACTTGGCGATGCCCGCCGAATTGAGCCAGTCGATCAGCCGCTTCACCTCGCCCATCACCTCGGGGCCGATACCGTCGCCGGGAAGCAGCAGCAGTTTGTGGGTCGCCATGGTCGTTTCCTCTGAGGTCGATTTCGGCCGGAGTGCTAGAGCGGCGTTGCGTACTTGGCAAGACACCATTGCCGCTTCGGTTCTGTGCAAGGCGGGCAGGGCCTGCCACACTGCGCATGCCGGAGTACCCATTTGCACGCCCCTGAACGTCCCCCGCCCGACGCCCATCCCGCGCGGCTGATCCTGACCCTGTCGCTGGCTGCGACGGTCGGGCTGGGTATCGGCCGCTTCGCCTATTCGCTGGTGCTGCCCGACATGCGGGAGGACCTCGGCTGGTCCTACTCGGCGGCCGGTTTCATGAACACCATCAACGCCGTCGGCTACCTCGCGGGCGCGCTAGTGGCGTCCCGGCTGATCCAGCGGGTCGGCTGGTCGGCCGCGATCCGCGGCGGAACCCTGGCCTGCGTCGCGGCGCTCGCGACTTGCGCGCTGACCGGGAATTTCGTTGCGCTGAGCCTGGCCCGTCTCGTGCTGGGCGTTGGCGCCGCGGCCGGTTTCGTCGCCGGAGGCGCGCTGGCCGCTTCCATTGCGCAGTCACGCCCGGAGCGGGCCAATTTCCTGCTCAGCCTGTTCTATGCCGGGCCCGGCATTGGCATTCTCTCATCAGGACTGATCGCCCCGTTCACGCTGCAATATTTCGGGCCGGGCTCGTGGTGGATCGTGTGGTGGGCGATGACGCTGCTGTCCGTTGTCATGACCGTGCCGCTGTTCCTGGTCCGCATCGAGAGCGGCGTGCGTTTCTCGCAAGGCGGCCACGGCGCCTTCGCCATTTTTCCGGTGCTGATCTATCTCGCCGGCTACTTCCTCTTTGGCGCGGGCTACATCGCCTACATGACCTTCATGATCGCCTATGTGCGCGACGGCGGCGGCGGGGCCGCAGCGCAGGCCGCGTTCTGGAGCCTGATTGGCTTGAGCGCCTTCGTCACGCCGTGGGCCTGGCGCCGCGTGCTCGCGCTCGATCGCGGTGGTCTTGCCACCGCCATCATCCTCGGCACCAACGCGCTCGGCGCCGCCCTGCCGATGCTCGGGCATTCGCCGGCATGGCTCGCGGTCTCGGCGATCGTGTTCGGCGTCGCCTTCTTCGCCGTAGTCGGCTCGACCACCGCCTTCGTGCGCTTCAACTATCCGCCCGAGGTGTGGCCGACCGCGATCGCGGCGATGACGATCTCGTTCGGCGTCGGCCAGACGCTGGGCCCGATCGTGGTCGGCGCGATCACGGACGCGCTGGGGAGCTTGAGTTACGCGCTGAATGTGTCGGCGGCGCTGCTGGCGCTGGGCGCGGTTGCCGCGCTGTGCCAGCGGAAAGTGGAGCCTTAACCGGTGTCGTCCTGGCGAAAGCCAGGACCCATTACCCCACAGAGGAATTTGGCGAAGATTCGTGGTTGCTGGTCTTCGTCAAACTGAACCCTGGGGTAATGGGTCCTGGATCTGCGCTTCGCTTGTCCAGGACGACGGCAAGTGCAGGTCCGCGGAGTTAGCTCCCGCTGAACGAATTGTACCCCTGGTCTTCCCAATAGCCGCCCTTGTAGTCGTTGGTGACTTCCATCGACACCACGTATTTCGGGTTCTTGAAGCCGAGCTTGGTCGGCACGCGGATCTTCATCGGGAAGCCGTAGGCGCGCGGCAGGATTTCGCCGGCGTATTTGAACGTCATCTGGGTCTGCGGATGCAGCGCGGTGCGCATGTCCAGCGGAGAATTGTAGCCGTCCTTGTCGGCGCACTGGAACCAGACGTACTTCGCGCGCGTGTCGGCGCCGATCAGCTTGAGGAAGTCGCGCATGGGCGTTCCGGTCCAGCTGCCGATCGCGCTCCAGCCCTCGACGCAGATGTGACGCGTGATCTGCGTGACCTGCGGCAGCTTGTACAGCTCGGGAAGCGTCCACGACTTCTTGTTCTCGACGAGACCGCGGACTTCGAGCTTCCAGTCGGCACCGTCGACATCGGGCGCGTCGTCGAGATCGTAATAGGCGTTGAACGGAAACGGTTTTGTGATCGCGCTCTCGGGAAACGTCGGCGCCAGCGCGTCGGGATTGAAGATGAAATCCTGCACGGCATCGTTGAATTTCGAAACCGACTTCAGCATCTCCTCGGCGGAGGACGAGTCGATCACGTCGCAGCCGGTGAGCAGCGTCAGCGCCCCGAGGCTTGCGCTGCCCGCGATGAAGCGGCGGCGGCTGACCTCTGGCATCGTCTTGATGGAATCCTTGATCAGCAGCCGCTTGTCGACGCCCGGGATCAGGAATGAGCGCTTCGCCATGACTCTCTCTCCACTCAACGGCCGATGATCATCGCGCGCAGGCTCTTCGGCACCAGCAGCGCGAGTAAAACATGAATGACCAGGAAGGCGCAGATCGCGGCCATGCAGAAGAAATGGATGTAGCGCGCGGTCGGATAGTCGCCGAACAGGGACACGAGCCAGTGCAGTTGCACCGGTTTCCACATTCCCAGCCCCGACAGCACGATGATCACGCCGATCAATATGATGCCGGCATAGAGCACGCGCTGGACGTAATTGTAGACGGAGAGATCGGCATGGCCGAGCTTGAAGGTCAGCGCAGCCCTGACGTCGTGGAGCACGCCGGATGGGGTGATCGGCAGCAATTTTTTCCGGAAGCGGCCGGTGGCAAGGCCGGTGACGAGATAGGCAAGGCCGTTGATCATCAACAGCCACATCGCCGCAAAGTGCCAGAGCAGGCCGCCACCGAGCCAGCCGCCGAGCGTGTACTCGCGCGGAAAGCTGAAACCGAACAGCGGCGAGGCGTTGTAGATCTGCCAACCCGACAGGATCATCAGGATCATGGCGAAAGCGTTGATCCAGTGCATGACCCGGACCCAGGCCGGCTGGATCACTTTGGCCGGGGTGGCGCTGACCTGCTCGTCGGTCACAGTAAGGCTCGACATGGCGGTTCCGTCCTGAACATCGTCTGACAGCAATTATACGCCGATGCTTCCGCTTTCGTTACGCCCTGTTCGGCATCGAATCCATGTCGGCTGGCTATCGTGGTCACAATAAAGCGAGCCGGGTACCCCCGGCTCGCCATTTCGTCGCATCCGGTTCGGGGATGAAGCCGGACGGCGCGGTGTTTACGTCGCCGGCATCAGCACGGTGTCGACCACATGGATTACACCGTTCGACTGGTTGACATTGGAGATCGTCACCATCGAGGTACCGCCCTTGGCGTCGACGATCCAGACCTTGCCGTCCTGCTTCTTCACCGTCAGCTCCTCGCCTTCGGCGGTCTTCATCTTCTTGCCGTCGGTGAGGTCGGACGCCTCGAGCTTGCCGGGCACGACATGGTAGGTGAGGATCTTGGTCAGCGTCGCCTTGTTCTCGGGCTTCACCAGAGTGTCGACGGTGCCGGCCGGCAGCTTGCCGAAGGCGGCGTTGGTCGGCGCGAACACCGTGAACGGACCCTTGCCTTCCAGCGTCGGCACCAGGCCGGCCGCCTTCACCGCCGCCACCAGCGTGGTGTGGTCCTTCGAGTTGACCGCGTTCTGGACGATGTTCTTGGACGGGAACATCGCGGCGCCGCCGACCATGACGGTCTTTTCCTCGGCGCGGACGGGCGCGACGACGGTCGCGGTGATGGCCAGGGTACTGAACGCGGCAGCAGCGAGATAGGCAATACGCTTCGACATGGAGAGTCTCCCGATTGGATGGTGACCGGCGACTGCCGGCGTTCGAGTGGGCAACAACGGTGGCTGCGACCTGTGAGCGTGAAGCAGCAGCGCCGTCGTTGGCTCGAACTACGGGAGCGTTTGCGAAGCGGTTTCGAACAAAACTTCTTTGTGATGGGTGAAACTAAGTGCGTGGTTCTCCGTGGGGGGCGTCATTGCGAGGAGCGAAGCGACGAAGCGATCCAGGCTGCCACCGCGGATGCACCGCTGGATTGCTTCGCTTCGCTCGCAATGACGAGCCTCGACGATCTACCTGCCGCTCAATCCCTGTTGTGCGGCGTCTGGATAAACCCGCGATTATGCGTCGGGCTGATCAGCAGTTCATTGATGCAAACCCGCGCCGGCATGCTCGCGATGAACGCGATGGTGCGGCCGAGATCTTCGGATTGCAGCATCCTGGCCTGCTCCTCCTCGCTCGGTACCACCGGGCGCAGCTTCAGGATCGGGGTCGCCACCTCGCCCGGCATCAGGCAGCAGGCGCGCAAGCCGTTGACGCATTCGTCCATGTTGAAGGAATGCGTCAGCGCCAGCACCGCATGCTTGGTCGTGGTGTAGGCCGGGCCCGGCATTTTCGAGACGTGGCGGCCGGCCCAGGACGAGACGTTGATGATGGAGCCGTCCTGCTGCTTGCGCATCGTCGGCAGCACCGCGCGCATGCAATAGAGCACGCCGTTGAGATTGACCTGGACCAGCTGGTCCCAGCCCTCCAGTTCCATGTCCTTCCAGCTCCGCTTGGGGACATTGATGCCGGCATTGTTCACCAGCAGGTCGATCCGGCCATGCTTCGCGACGATTTGATCGGCCGCCTTCTGGGCCGCGGCGGCGACCGACACGTCCAGCGCGACGGCCTCGGCGGCCCCGCCCGCCCCGGTGATCTTCTCGACTACGGTATCCAGGGCGTCCTTGCGCCGGCCCGAGACCACCACCGTCCAGCCGTCGGCCGCTAGCGCCTCGGCGCCGGCCTCCCCGATCCCGCTGCCCCCGCCTGTCACCCAGGCCACGCGTTTCCCGTTTTTGGTCATGCAAACTGTCTCCGTTGCTTCATCGGGGCGGTTTTTGCTAATCCAGCCCTCGGTTTTGACCGGCCTCTGACGATCGTTGCGGTCAAGCCTTGCGGTCGAGGAAATCTTGCATGAACCAAGCTGCCAACGCCAATTTGTTTTCCCGCCTGTTCGACGGCCTCGACGATCCGAAGCGCCTCGCGATCGAGACGTATGACGGGGTCCGCATCAGCTATGGTGATCTGATCGCCCGTGCCGGACAGATGGCCAATGTACTGGTCGCGCGCGGCGTGAAGCCCGGCGACCGCGTTGCGGTGCAGGTCGAGAAGTCCGTGGCCAACGTCGTGCTGTATTTGGCCACGGTGCGGGCCGGCGCAGTCTATCTGCCGCTCAACACCGCCTATACGCTCAACGAGCTCGACTACTTCATCGGCGATGCCGAGCCCTCGCTGGTGGTCTGCGATCCCTCCAAGGCGGAGGGCCTCGCCCCCATCGCCGCCAAGGTGAAAGCAAAAGTCGAGACGCTCGGGCCGGACGGCAAGGGCTCGCTGACGGACGCCGCCGACAAGGCGAGCAGCGAATTCACCACGGTGCCGCGCGCAAACGACGATCTCGCCGCGATCCTCTACACGTCCGGCACCACCGGCCGCTCCAAGGGCGCGATGTTGACCCACGACAATCTGACGTCCAACTCGCTCTCGCTCGTCGGCTTCTGGCGCTTCACCGACAAGGACGTGCTGATCCACGCACTGCCGATCTACCACACCCACGGCCTGTTCGTGGCGACCAACGTGACGCTGTTCGCGCGGGCATCGATGATCTTCCTGCCGAAGCTCGACCCGGATCTGATCATCAAGCTGATGGCGCGTGCCACGGTGCTGATGGGGGTGCCGACGTTCTATACCCGTCTGCTCCAGAACGCTGCGCTGTCGCGCGAAACCACACAGCACATGCGGCTGTTCATCTCGGGCTCGGCGCCGCTGCTGGCCGAAACCCATCGCGAATGGTCGGCGCGCACGGGGCACGCGGTGCTCGAGCGCTACGGCATGACCGAGACCAACATGAACACGTCGAATCCCTATGACGGCGAGCGCGTGCCCGGCGCGGTCGGCTTTCCGCTCCCCGGCGTGTCCGTGCGCGTCACCGATCCTGAAACCGGCAAGGAGCTGCCGCGCGACGAGATCGGCATGATCGAGGTCAAGGGCCCGAACGTATTCAAGGGCTATTGGCGCATGCCGGAGAAGACCAAGGCGGAATTCCGCGACGACGGCTTCTTCATCACCGGCGACCTCGGCAAGATTGACGCCAAGGGTTACGTCCACATTCTCGGCCGCGGCAAGGATCTCGTCATCTCCGGCGGGTTCAATGTCTACCCGAAGGAAATCGAGAGCGAGATCGACGCCATGCCCGGCGTGATCGAATCCGCCGTGATCGGCGTGCCCCACGCCGATTTCGGCGAGGGCGTCACGGCGGTGCTGGTTTGCAACAAGGACGCGGATGTGACAGAGGCCGCGGTGCTGAAAGCGCTCGACGGCCGGCTGGCCAAGTTCAAGATGCCCAAGCGGGTATTCGTGGTCGACGAGCTGCCGCGCAACACCATGGGCAAGGTGCAGAAAAACGTGCTGCGGGATACGTACAAGGATCTTTACGCGAAGAAATAGGGGCTGTTGTTCGCAGAACTCTCGTCGTCATTGCGAGGAGCTCTTGCGACGAAGCAATCCAGACTGCCGCCGCGGAAGAACTCCTGGATTGCTTCGCTTCGCTCGCAATGACGGAATTTGCGGCGCCTACTGTCCGCCCAGCAAGCTCAGCACGAAACGGCTGCCGACGATGAACAGATAGCACCCGAACGCGACTTCCAGCGTCCGCTTCGACATTGCATGCGCAGCCTTCACACCGAGCGGTGCCGTCACAAGGCTCATTGGCATCACCAGGACCGCGCCGATCAGCGAGACGTAACCGAGCGCGAACGGGACCTGCAGGGCTGCAACGGCCGGGTAGCTCACCGCCGCAGGCCAACCGGCATAGATGTAGCCGAGCGCGCCGGGGATCGAGATCAAGACCGCGAGCGCCGACGATGTCGCCACTGCCTGGTGGATCGGGCGGCCGTAGAACGTCATCAGCAGGTTCGAGAACAGGCCACCGCCGATGCCCATCAACGTCGACAAAATGCCGACGCAGAAGCCGTAGATCTCGCATTAAGGGGCCCTTCGGCAGATCATCGCCGAGCTTCCAGCTCTCGCGCGCGAAGATCAGCCGTACCGCGGCCGACCAAGCGACGGCGACGAACACGATCTTGAACAGTCGCTCCGGCGCGTAACGCGCGACCACGCTGCCGGCGACGACGCCGATCAGGATCGGCAGCCACCAGACCCGGAGGATCGCAAGATCGACGGCGCCGCGCTTGTAATGCGCCTGGAACGAACGGATCGAGGTCGGAATGATGACGGCGAGCGAAGTGCCGATGCAGAGCGGCATGCGCACATCGAGCGGCACACCGGCGATGCGGAAGCACTCGTAGAACACCGGCACCAGAATCGCGCCGCCCCCGATGCCGAACACGCCGGCCAAGAATCCGGAGAGCGCGCCGGTTGCGATCAGCAGCAGCGCGAGCTCGGCGATCTCCTTGATATCAAGTCCTGCAATCACCCCTGATCTGCCCCGGCGATCGCAGCGGCTCCGAGACAAGCGTCCGGACTGGCTGCCCGGAAAGCTGTAGGCGAACTGATTTGTCGGGTCGACCGCCGCATCGCCGGTCTGGGGTGGGATGCAGGTTGCGCATATCCGCCCGTCTCGCGAAAAATCGGTGCGCTTGGCGGAAAATGGCGATTGCTCGCCGACCATCGCTGCCGGTTCGGTGACATGAATTGACTGGTTCGAACCCTGGGCGGCCCGCGGCAGCTTGGAGCCGTTCCAATAGTAATTTCAATGTGCCGCAGCTCTCCCGCAAGAGATGAATTTGTGTTCTGTCTTTAGACGGTGCGCCATCGCCCTGGTATACCAAGCGGACGATTGGCCTTGTTACATCAAGGGCCTAGAGCTGAACTCAAGTTCGGTTTATGGCGATTTGGTGATTGCGCAGGTGAAATCGACTCCGTAAATAGAGCCGACCTTTCGCGATCCCCGCGCGCCCCATGCTGGGCCGCAACAAAGCAATTGAAGCCCATGACCGCACGGATCGAACGACCGCTTTCGCCGCACATTCAGACCTACCGCTGGACCCTGACGATGGCGCTTTCCATCGTCCATCGCGCCACCGGAATTGCCCTCTACGCCGGAACGCTGCTGCTGGCCTGGTGGCTGATTGCGGCGGCCTCCGGCCCCGCCGCCTATAGCCACGTCCAGGCCTTCACCGGCAGCATCATCGGCCGCCTGATCGTGTTCGGCTACACTTGGGCGCTGATGCACCACATGCTCAGCGGCATCCGGCATTTCGTCTGGGACCTCGGCTACGGCTTCAAGGCCAATGAGCGCGAGGCCTTGACCTGGGGCGCCCTGATCGGCGGCATCGTGCTCACGGTCCTCATTTGGATCATCGCCTACGCGATCGGAGGCGGACGATGAGTTTCGACGAATCCCACGGCGCCCCGAAGGGCTCCTCCATGCGCACCCCGCTCGGCCGCGTGCGCAATCTCGGCGCGGCGCATTCGGGCACCTCCGATTTCTGGCGCCAGCGCATCACCGGCGTCGCCATGACGCTGCTGATGATCCCCGTGATCGTGATCGTGATGATGCTGCTCGGCCGCAACCAGGCCGGCGCCGCACAGATTCTCGGCTCGCTGCCGATCGCGGTGATCCTGCTGCTCTTCATCTTCGCCAGCGCCTGGCACATGAAGATCGGCATGCAGGTCGTGATCGAGGACTACATCCATAACGAGAAGCTGAAGCTCATCTCGATCATGCTCAACAACTTCTTCTCGTTCGCCGTGGCGCTCGCCTCGACCTACGCGATCCTGAAACTTTCCTCCGGAGTCTAAACCCATGGCCACAGAGACCAATGGCAAGGGCAACGGCGCTCCCGCCACCAACGGCAAAGCCTATCCGATCGAAGATCACACCTATGATGTCGTCGTGGTCGGCGCCGGCGGCGCGGGCCTGCGCGCCGTGGTCGGCTGCAGCGAAGCCGGTCTTCGTACCGCCTGCATCACCAAAGTGTTTCCGACCCGCTCGCACACCGTCGCGGCGCAGGGCGGCATCTCGGCGTCGCTCGGCAACATGCACAAGGACGACTGGCGCTGGCACATGTACGACACCGTGAAGGGGTCGGACTGGCTGGGCGACCAGGACGCGATCGAATACATGGTGCGCAACGCGCCCGAGGCGGTCTACGAGCTCGAGCATTGGGGCGTGCCGTTCTCGCGCACCGAAGACGGCAAGATCTACCAGCGCCCGTTCGGCGGCATGACCATGGACTACGGCAAGGGCCAGGCGCAGCGCACCTGCGCCGCCGCCGACCGCACCGGCCACGCCATGCTGCACACGATGTACGGCCAGTCGCTGCGTCACGCGGCCGAGTTCTTCATCGAGTTCTTTGCCATCGACCTGATCATGGACGACCAGGGCACCTGCCGCGGCGTTATCGCGCTCAAGCTCGATGACGGCACGCTGCACCGCTTCCGCGCCCAGACCGTGATCCTCGCCACCGGCGGCTATGGCCGCGCCTATGCATCCTGCACCTCGGCGCACACCTGCACCGGCGACGGCGGCGGCATGGTGCTGCGCGCTGGTCTGCCGATGCAGGACATGGAGTTCGTGCAGTTCCACCCGACCGGCATCTACGGTTCGGGCTGTCTCGTCACCGAAGGCGCGCGCGGCGAAGGCGGCTATCTCGTCAACTCCGAGGGCGAGCGCTTCATGGAGCGCTATGCGCCCTCCGCCAAGGATCTGGCCTCGCGTGACGTCGTCTCGCGCGCGATGACCATCGAGATTCGCGAAGGTCGCGGTGTCGGCAAGAAGAAGGACCACATCTTCCTTCATCTCGACCATCTCGATCCCGCGGTGCTGGCCGAACGCCTGCCGGGCATCTCGAATCCGCAAAGATCTTCGCCAATGTCGACGTGACGCGCGAGCCGATCCCAATTGTGCCGACCGTGCATTACAACATGGGCGGCATCCCGACGAACTATCACGGCGAAGTCCTGACCAAGAAGGACGGCGACGACAACGCCATCATCCCCGGCCTGATGGCGATCGGCGAGGCCGCCTGCGTCTCCGTGCACGGCGCCAACCGCCTCGGCTCCAACTCGCTGATCGACCTCGTCGTGTTCGGACGCGCCGCGGCGCTGCGCCTCGCCGAGAAGCTCACGCCGAACGCCAGCCAGCCGGAATTGCCGACGAATTCGTCCGACCTGGCGCTCGGCCGGCTCGACCACTACCGCTACGCCTCCGGCGGCACGCCGACCGCGAAGCTGCGCGAAGGCATGCAGCACGTCATGCAGAACAATTGCGCGGTGTTCCGCACCGGCGACATCCTGAGCGAAGGCCAGAACCTAATCGAGAAGGTCCATCGCGGCATCATCGACATCGCCGTATCCGACCGCTCGCTGGTGTGGAATTCCGACCTGATCGAGACGCTCGAATTCGACAATCTGATCTCGCAGGCGGTGGTGACGATGAACTCGGCCGCCAACCGCACCGAGAGCCGTGGCGCGCATGCCCGCGAGGACTTCTCCGAGCGCGACGACAAGAACTGGATGAAGCACACGCTGGCCTGGCTGGAAGATTCCGGCAAGGTCAAGATCGAGTACCGCCCCGTTCACGACTACACCATGACCAACGACGTCCAGTACATCCCGCCCAAAGCTCGCGTTTACTAAACGGCGCGCGTGTACTGAGCGAACAGCGAAAGCTTTATCGAAATGGTTGAATTCGCACTTCCGAAGAACTCCAAGATATCAGGCGGCAAGACCTGGCCGAAGCCCGCGGGCGCGACTGAGGTCCGTGAATTCCGCGTCTATCGCTGGAATCCGGACGACGGCAAGACTCCGAGCGTCGACACCTATTACGTCGACACTCATGATTGCGGGCCGATGGTGCTGGACGGCCTGATCTGGATCAAGAACAACATCGACCCGTCGCTGACCTTCCGCCGCTCCTGCCGCGAAGGCGTCTGCGGCTCCTGCGCGATGAACATCGACGGCCAGAACACCCTGGCCTGCACCCGCTCGATGCACGACGTGAAGGACGGCGCGGTGAAGATCAATCCGCTGCCGCACCAGCCTGTCGTGAAGGACCTCATCCCCGACCTCACCAATTTCTACGCGCAGTACGCTTCGGTCGAGCCGTGGCTGAAGACGACCTCGCCGACGCCGCAGAAGGAATGGAAGCAGAGCCACGAAGACCGCGAGAAGCTCGACGGCCTCTATGAATGCATCCTCTGCGCCTGCTGCTCGACCTCTTGCCCGAGCTATTGGTGGAACAGCGAGCGCTACCTCGGTCCCGCCGCGCTGCTCCAGGCCAACCGCTGGGTATCGGATTCGCGGGATGAGGCGACCGGCGAGCGGCTCGACAATCTCGAGGACCCGTTCCGCCTCTATCGCTGCCACACCATCATGAACTGCGCCAAGGCCTGCCCGAAGGGCCTCAACCCGGCGGAAGCCATCGCCGAGCTCAAGCTCAAGATGGTCGAGCGCCAGATCTAGGCGTCATTCATGCTGCGATCCCCGGCCGGCACGGCCGGGGCATTCTACGGCGGGCGCATCTTCCAGTAGATTTTACCTCAGCCCTACGCGGGCAAGCCGGCGGGTTGCAACCTCTGATTCCCGCCACAAGCCGCTTTCTTCCCGGCGCGAAATTCAAGTAAGCTCACCGGCGTGGGACCGGAGCGACCGTGCAGGGCGCACAACGCAATTCGCTGAGATTGCTGCAGTGGATGATGGCTGCGTCCCTGGCGCTGCCGATTGCGCTGTTCGCGATCGCCGCCTCGATCTCCTACACCTCGACGAAAGATATCGCCGACCGCGAGATCGAGCGCACCCTCGATGTCGCGCATGAGCATGCGCTCAAGGTGTTCGAGACCATCGACCGCAGCCTCGCCGAGATCAACGAGGTGGTGCGCGGCATGCCCGACGACATCATCCGCTCGCGCGAACCGGGCCTGCACCGCCGCCTGAAGCAACTGTCCGATTCGCTGCCGCAGCTCAAATCGGCCTGGATCTTCGATGCGGACGGAAAGTCGCTGGTCAACAGCCTGGCATCGCCGCCGCCGGCGCAGAGCTTTGCGGACCGTGATTACTTTGCCGCCCATGTCGACCAGACCATCGGCAGCTACATCGGCGTTCCCCTGACGCCGCGCCAGCCCTATCAGGGCGCGCGCTTCTTCGGGGTCAGCCGCCGCCGCGGCTCCGACGACGGCAGCTTCATCGGCGTGATCCAGGCCTCCGTCCTGCCGGAATATTTCGAGAGCTTTTATGCCCGGATCGGCTCCGACCCCGGCAGCTTCCTCGCCATGGGACGCACCGACGGCGTGGTGCTGGCGCATCTTCCGCGGCTGGATCGCGACCTCAGGCTCGATCCTAACGGGCCGGTCGGCCGCAGCATCGCAGCTCACCCCGAGCATGGCCTCATCACCATTGCCTGGCCATCGGACGAGGTCGAGCGCCGCATCGGCTACCGACGCATCGCCGAATACCCGATCTATGTCAGCGCGGGGTTGGAGACCTCGGCGATCCGCGCGCGCTGGTTCGCCACCATGGGCCAGCATCTGGTGTTCGGCATTCCCGCCACCGCGCTGCTGTTTCTGCTGCTGGCGTTCGCGTTCCGGCGCACCCAGCATCTCCAGGCCGAGGCCGCCGCGCGGCGCGAAGCCGAGGAGGCGCTCAAGCACAGCCAGCGCCTTGAGGCGCTCGGCCAGCTCACCGGCGGCGTCGCTCACGACTTCAACAACCTCCTGACCGTGATTCGCGCCTCGGTCGACCTGCTGAACCGGCCGCAGCTGAGCGAGGAGCGGCGCCAGCGCTACATCACCGCCATCGCGGACGCGGTCGGGCGCGCAGCCAAGCTGACATCGCAGCTGCTCGCCTTCGCGCGCCGCCAGACCTTGAAGCCGGAGGTGTTCGACGTCGGCGCGCGGTTGCAGTCGCTGCACGACATGCTCGCGACGCTGCTCGGACCCGCGATCGAAATCGCGATGCGGCTGCCGGCCGAGCCCTGCCTCGTCAATGCCGATGCAAGCCAGTTCGAGACGGCGTTGATCAACATGGCGACCAATGCGCGCGATGCCATGCACGGCAAGGGCAGGATCGTCTTCAACGTCGAGGCCGCAGCGACCATTGCGGACACGCGGGCTCCCGTCTCGGGCAGCCCTGATCTTTCAGGCGGCCATGACCTTGCTGGCAAACACGGTTTCGTCGGCATTGCCGTCAGCGACACCGGCATCGGCATTCCGGCTACGCGGCTCGAGCGCATCTTCGAACCGTTCTTCACCACCAAGCAGATCGGCCACGGCACCGGTCTCGGCCTGTCGCAGGTGTTCGGCTTTGCCCGGCAGTCCGGCGGCGAGGTGACAGTCACCAGCGAGGTCGGCCACGGCAGCACCTTCTCGCTCTACCTGCCGCGCGTGGCGCCGGATTTGCTGCCGCAGCGGCAGGCACCGAATACGGCCCCGGCCGTGGCCGGCAGCGGCATGTCGGTGCTGCTGGTCGAGGACAATATCGAACTCGCCAATTTCGCGGCCGACGGCCTCACCGAGCTCGGCTACAGCGTCACGCTGATCGACAACGCAACCGATGCACTCGCCGAGCTGGTCATGGATGCCGATCGCTTCGATGTCGTTTTCTCGGACATCGTGATGCCCGGCATGACCGGGCTCGATCTCGCGCAGGCGGTCCGCGACCGCGGCATCGGCGTGCCGGTCGTGCTGACCACCGGCTACAGCGAGGCGCTGTCCCAGGACGGCAAGGTCGATTTCGAGCTCGTGCAGAAGCCCTACGCGATCGATCAGCTATCGCGCGTGCTGCACCGGGTCGCGCGGCGCAGGGTGCGCGACGGCGCCGCCGAGTGAGCTGACGCCCGGAACCTACGGGAACCTTTTGATTTAGCTTGCGTTATCCGGCCATGCAAAAGCCGGTCAGAAAACGCGAATCGGGCAAGAAGCCGCCCATCGTCGAAATCATCGGCGAGACCGGCGGGGAAGTGGCTCCGCCGCCGCCCGAGCTGGTCGAGCCCGACCCGGAGCTGTCGCCTGAAGAGGCCGAGCAGGCCCGCAAGGACTATCTCCTCACCCGCTTCTGGATCAGCGCGCGCGGCTTCTGGGGCGGCAACGGCGACCGGCTTGCGTGGCTCTACTCCGTCGGCCTCGGCCTGCTGATCGTCCTCACCGTCGGCTTCCAATACGGCATCAATGTCTGGAATCGGGCGATCTTCGACGCGATCGAGAAGCGCGAGGCGTCCACCGTCTTCCATCTCACCGCGGTATTCTTCCCGCTCGCGATCGGCAGCATCGTGCTCGGCGTGGCACAAGTGTTCGCGCGCATGGGCATCCAGCGGCGCTGGCGGGCGTGGCTGACGGCAAGCGTGCTGACGCGCTGGCTTGGCAACGGCCGCTATTACCAGCTCAATCTCGTCAGCGGCGACCACAAGAATCCGGAATACCGGATCGCGGAGGATCTGCGCGTCGCGACCGATTCTCCGGTGGATTTTCTCGCCGGCGTGACGTCCGCGCTGCTGTCGGCCGTGACCTTCATCGTCGTGCTCTGGACCATCGGCGGCGCGCTCACCGTCACCCTTGCGGGATCGTCGGTGACCATTCCCGGCTTCCTGGTGATCGCCGCGATGCTCTATGCGGGAATCGCATCGGGCTCGATCCTGGTGATCGGCCGCCAATTCGTGCAGGTCTCCGAGGACAAGAACCAGGCTGAGGCCGATTTCCGCTACACGCTGACGCGCGTGCGCGAGAACGGCGAGAGCATCGCGCTGCTCGGCGGCGAGGAGGAGGAGCGCGACGGCATCGACCGCAATTTCACCAACGTGCTGCGGCAATGGGCGGGGCTCGCGGGTCAGCACATGCGCACCACGCTGGTGTCGCAGGGATCGAGCCTCGTTGCGCCGGTCGTGCCGCTTCTGCTGTGCGCGCCGAAATTCCTCGACGGCAGCATGACGCTGGGTCAGGTGATGCAGGCGGCTTCCGCCTTCACCATCGTGCAGAGCGCGTTCGGCTGGTTGGTCGACAATTATCCGCGGCTCGCCGACTGGAATGCCTGCGCTCGCCGCATCGCCTCGCTGATGATGTCGCTCGACGGCCTCGAGCGCGCCGAGCTGGGCGACGGCTTCGGCCGCATCAAGCGCGGCGAGACCAGCAATGACGCCATGCTGGAGCTGAAGGATCTCTCCGTCACGCTCGATGACGGCACCGCCGTGGTCGGCGAGACCGAGGTGGTGATCGAGCGTGGCGAGCGGCTGCTGGTGGCCGGCGAATCCGGCACCGGCAAGAGCACGCTGGTGCGCGCCATCGCCGGGCTCTGGCCATGGGGTGGCGGCAGCGTCAATTTCCATCCCGACCGGCGGCTGTTCATGCTGCCACAGCGACCCTACGTGCCGTCGGGCTCCTTGCGTCGTGCCGTCGCCTATCCCGGCGCGGAAGACGACTGGACGGTCGAGGAGATCGGCGAGGCCCTGCACAAGGTCGGCCTCGACCATCTCAAGGAGAAGATCGAGGAAGAAGCACCCTGGGACCAGACGCTGTCCGGCGGCGAGAAGCAGCGCCTCGCCTTCGCGCGGTTGTTGCTGCACAACCCGGATATCGTCGTGCTCGACGAGGCGACCTCGGCGCTCGACGAGAAGAGCCAGGACAAGATGATGAAGATGATCACCGACGAACTGCCGAAGGCCACCATCGTCAGCGTCGCGCATCGTGTCGAGCTGGAAGCCTTCCACAGCCGCAAGATCGTGCTGGAGCGCCGCAAGGGCGGCGCAAAACTCGTCAGCGATATCGACCTGATCCCGCGCAAGGGCAAGCGCAAGCTGCTCGGCCGCTTCCTGCGCCAGCGCAAGGCGCCGAAAAAGGCGGCGTGAGGGGCGGTCTCTTTTCTTCGTCCTCCCGGCGAAGGCCGGGACGACCCAGAGATTGTTGCCCGGATCGAGCGTTGGAGTCCCCGGCAAAACCGGCTATGCATGCGCCGCTTGCAACGAGGACTTTGACTTGGCGACCGATAATGCCCCTTCGTCCCCTCCGTTCGGCGCGTTTGCGCCGAACGCGGCGCAGGCCGCGATCATTCGCCTCGCGACACAATCGGGGCTGAAGCGCGGCGCGTTCCGGCCCTGGCTGTCGCGATTGGTGAACCTGCTGCGCGGTGGCCCCATCGACATGCAATACCAGGGCGCATCGTTCCGCTTCTATCACCAGGGCAGCGCCACCGAGCGCGGCGCGCTGTTCAATCCCGATTACAATCTCGACGAGCTCGACTTCCTGCGCCAGCACACCCCGGAGGGCGGCGTGTTCGTCGACGTCGGCGCCAATGTCGGCACCTTCGCGCTGGTGATGGCGCGACAGGTCGGGCCATCAGGCAAAGTGATCGCCATCGAGCCGCATCCGATGACGTTTGGACGGCTGTCGTTCAACCAGGCCGCGTCGAAAGCGACGCAGGTGCGCCTGGTGCAGGCGGCCGCCGGCGACAGCGACGGCGAGCTGATGATCGAGAGCGGCGGCGGCAATCTCGGTGCCACGCATGTCGTCACTGGCACGGCCAGCGCGGAGGCCATCAAGGTGCCCTCGCTGCGGTTGACGCGCATTCTCGGCGACGCCGGCGTCACCAAGGTGGACGCGCTGAAGATCGACGTCGAGGGCTTCGAGGATCGCGTTTTGATCGGCTTCTTCCGCGACGCGCCGCAATTGCTATGGCCGCGCGCGGTGGTAATCGAGCATTTGTCGCAAAAGGAATGGCGGGACGATTGTATCGCCGACATGGTCGCGCGCGGTTTCGTGGTTGCGCGCAAGACGCGGAGCAATACGTTCCTGTCGCGCTGACGACGAACAACGGAGGTTACGAATGATCGACCATATGGGCTTCCCGGTCTCCGACTATGAGCGCGCCAAGGCGTTCTACGCCAAGGCATTGGCGCCGCTCGGCTACAGCCTGATCATGGAGGTCACGCAGGAGCAGACCGGACACGATCCAGCCGCCGGCTTCGGCGCCGACGGCAAGCCGGATTTCTGGATCGGCGGCGAGGGCGCGCTGAACAAGCCGGTGCATGTCGCGATTCTGGCGAAGGACCGCGCCACGGTAGACGCGTTCTACAAGGCGGCGATTGCAGCGGGCGGGCGCGACAACGGGCCGCCGGGCATCCGGGCGCATTACCATCCGACCTATTACGGCGCCTTCGTGCTCGACCCTGATGGACACAACATCGAGGCGGTTTGCCACGCGCCGGAATAGATAAGTTCCATCCTTCGGCCGGAACCTCGTTCCGCGCGCGCCGTTGTCGTCCCTTGCAAGAAGGAGCACGACATGGCCAACGACAATGCCCGCGACGTCGACCGCGTATGGGATCTGATGAAGACGATCGGATTCGCGATGCTGGTGACGCGCGATGGCGACAAGCTCCGCGCGCGGCCGATGAGCGCCTATCTCGACCGCAACGCGAACACGATTTATTTCCTCACCGACGCGCGGCGTCACAAGGACGAGGAGATCGCGCGCAATCCGTCCATCAACCTGTCGTTCGCAGATGCCGGCAGCCAGAAATACGTGTCGCTGACGGGCACCGCAATGATCTCCAATGACCGTGCCAAGATCAAGGAGCTGTTCTCGACGCCGGCCAAGGCGTGGTGGGACTCTGCGGAAGATCCGAACATCCGCGTGCTCAAGGTCACGCCTGACGATGCCGAGTTCTGGGACTCGCCCGGCACCGTGATTTCCTATGTGAAGATGGCGGCCGCGGCGGTGACGAACACGCGCCCCGATCTCGGCGACAACCGCAAGGTCTCTATGTAATGCCGATCGAGCCGCCCGAGATACCGCCGTCGACGCCCGGTACGCCCACCGAACCGCCGCCGGGGATTCCGCCGAGCAATCCGCAGCCTGAAATCGCACCGCCGGTGCGCGAGCCCGGCTCGCCAGCGCCGCCCGACGAATTGCCGGGCCGCATGCCTGAAGAGATTCCATCACGCGGACCGAACGGACCGCTCACGCCGAATCCCGCGACGGATGCAAGTCCGCCGCGGGATCGCGCATGAGGCGACGCATCACATCCGAGGCAATTGCAACCTGCGTCTGAATGCGCAATGAACGTCACCATAGTGAGGTGATTTGCGTGCAGAAATAAATCGGGCCGCGTCCGCTTCGTCCGCCACAATCCGGCCTAACGCGTAGCTGTTCATCCGAACACTTCGTCAAAGAACCTTCCGGGGAAGTTCACCACATGACCAACCTTCGTTTCGTGCTGCTTGCCACCACGGCTCTGACCGCGATGCAATTCGCAAGCTCCGCATCGCATGCACAAGGCGCGCCGCCGCTTGTCGTCGCGCAGGCGCAGCCACAAGAGACCGGCCCTGACGGAAAACCGAAGCAGCCGCCGAAGGGACCACCAGCGGCCGCGCCGCCTGCGGCGCCCGCGCGCCCGGCCGCACCGCCGCCCGCAGCTGCACCTCCCCATCCGCCGGCAGCGCCTCCGCCGGCTGCGGCACCGCCGCGCCCAGCAGCGCCGCCACCGCCCCCGCCACCACCTGCGGCCCGTCCGGCACCGCCGCCGCCCCCACCGCCGCCCGCCGCCCCGAAGCAACCTGCGCCGCCCCCGGCTGCGGCTCCGCAACAGCACGCGCCGACACCGCCGCCTCCGGCACCGCCTGCCGCGCGCCCGGCGCCCACGCCGCCAGCGCCGCCACCCGCCGCGGCTCCGCAGCAGCACGCACCCACGCCTCCGCCGCCCGCGGCTCACCCGACACCACCGCCGCCGCCTGCAGCAACTCCTCCAGGGACGCCCAGCGCCGGCGCCCACGGCAACACCGTCGCCTGCGCCGGCCGCTCCGACCGCGCGACCGGGTGCACCCGCTCCGGCTGCACCTTCAGCCACACCGTCACCGACGGCGACTCCTGCGCCGACCGCGACGCCGGCTCCAGGCAGCACGCCGGGCACGCCGCCGACTGGCCGCCCCGGTACGCCGCCCCCCGGCGGACGTCCTGGTGCGCCCCCGGCTGCAGGGTCACCTGCTCCAGGCGCCACGCCCGCGCCGACGGCCACGCCGACCCCCGGTGGCACTCCGACGCCGCCGCCCGGCCGTCCAGGTTCGCCTCCTGCGCCTGGTGCAACTCCGGCTCCGACAACGACGCCGGCCCCCGGTGGCGCCGTGACACCGCCCCCTGGACGCCAGGGTGGTGCGCCTCCTGCTGGCGCACCCGCTGCTGGTGCGCCCGCTGCCGGAGCTCCGCCGACCCAGCCGCAGGCAGGCGCCCCGCCCCGGCCGCCGGCTCCCCCGCCGGCGCCGCTGCACCGAGCACCGTGCCGGGCTCTGCGGCTGCGACCCCGCCGCCCAACAGGGCGCAATACGCGGCGCCCACGGTTGCGCCGGCGTTCCGCGCCGCGCCCACGACGACCACGCCCCTGCCGCCACCGCCGCGTCCGCCGCAGCGTGACCTGACGCCGCTCGCGATCGGTGCAGGTGTCGTCGCCGGTGCCGTGATCGGCGCCACCATCGCCGACTACCGCAACCAGCGCCGCGAGTCGGTCGAAGGCGGCCGCACCGTCTACACCGAGCCGGACCGCATCATCATCCGCGATCCGGGTGGGCAGACCTACGTCCGCGGCAACGATCTCTATCGCTTCCGCTATGGCGCCCGCGACATCCGCACCGAAACTGTCGGCGCCGATACCCGCACCGTGGTGATCCGTCCCGACGGCAGCGAGATCATTACCGTTGTAGGTCAGGACGGTCGGCTGCTGCGGCGAATCCGCAGGGACCCGGCCGGGCGCGAGCTCGTCATCATCGACAACAGCTACCGCGATCCTCAGTCGGTCGGCGGTTTCTATGTCGACGCGCCGCCGCCCGTCGTCAACATGCCCTACGATCGCTATATCGTCGACGCCCAGGAGGCCTCGCCGGACGTGATCTACGAGACGATGGTGGCGCCGCCGGTGCAGCGGATCAACCGTCGCTACACGCTCGACGAGATCCGCTACAGCCCGAATGTTCGCATGCAAATGCCGAGCATCGACCTCAACACGATCAACTTCGAGACCGGATCGTGGACCATCCCACCGGACCAGGCGGCGAAGCTGCAGTCGATCGCGGACGGTCTCAACCGTGCGATCCAGGCCAACCCGCGCGTGGTGTTCCTGATCGAAGGTCACACCGACGCGGTCGGCAACGACGTCGACAATTTGTCATTGTCGGACCGTCGTGCGCAGTCCGCGGCCGAATTGCTGACCCAGCAATTCGGTGTGCCGTCTGAAAACCTGACGTCGCAAGGCTATGGCGAGCAGTACCTGAAGGAGCAGACGCAAGGACCGAGCGCGATCAACCGGCGCGTCACCGTCCGCAACATCACGCCGTTGCTCAACGGCGGCCAGGCCTCGCTGCCGCCGCCCCCGCCCGGCACCGCGCCGCCGCGCTGAGGCGACACACAAATGCAAAATGGCCGGGAGCAATCCCGGCCATTTTTGTTTCGTAGCCCGATGGAGCGAAGCGTAATCCGGGTTCTATCGGCTTAGTTAGAGAATCCCGGATTTCGCTGCGCTCCATTCGGGCTACGGGCGCGTCAGCCCTTGTCGCTCTCCAGCCGGAAGATCTGCGAGCCTTCACTGCCCGACAACAGACCCGTGTCGCTGTAGAGCTTGAGCTTGGCGCGGGTATCGTTGATGTCGAGGTTGCGCATGGTGAGCTGACCAATGCGATCGGCCGGCGTGAACGCCGCGTCCTCGACCTTCTCCATGCTGAGCCGCTCCGGCGCATAGGTGAGGTTCGGGCTTTCGGTGTTGAGGATCGAGTAGTCGTTGCCACGGCGCAGCTCGAGCGAGACCTCGCCGGTGACGGCGCGCGCGACCCAGCGCTGCGCGGTCTCGCGCAACATCAGGGCCTGCGAATCGAACCAGCGGCCCTGGTAGAGCAGGCGTCCGAGGCGCATGCCGCTGATGCGGTACTGCTCGATGGTGTCTTCGTTGTGGATGCCGGTGACGAGGCGCTCATAGGCGATGTGCAGCAGCGCCATGCCGGGCGCTTCATAGATGCCGCGGCTCTTGGCCTCGATGATGCGGTTCTCGATCTGGTCGCTCATGCCGAGGCCGTGGCGGCCGCCGATGGCGTTAGCTTCGAGGAACAGCGCGACGGGATCAGAGAAGGTCTGGCCGTTCAGCGCGACCGGCTGGCCTTCCTCGAAACGCACCACAACCTTCTCGGCCTTGACGTTGCAGTCGTCACGCCAGAACGGCACGCCCATGATCGGGTTGACGATCTTGATGCCGCTGTCGAGACTTTCAAGATCCTTGGCCTCGTGCGTCGCGCCGAGCAGATTGCTGTCGGTCGAATACGCCTTCTCGGCGCTCATCTTGTAGGCAAAGCCCTGCGCCGTCATGAACGCCGACATCTCGGCGCGGCCGCCGAGCTCGTCAATGAACTGCTGGTCGAGCCAGGGCTTGTAGATGCGCAGGCCCGGATTGGTCAGGAGGCCGTAGCGATAGAAGCGCTCGATGTCGTTGCCCTTGAAGGTCGAGCCGTCGCCCCAGATGTTGACGCCGTCCTCCTTCATCGCCGCGACCAGCATCGTGCCGGTGACGGCGCGCCCGAGCGGCGTGGTGTTGAAATAGGTGATGCCGCCGGTCGAGATATGAAAGGCGCCGGACTGGATCGCGGCGATGCCTTCGTGGACGAGCTGCTTGCGGCAATCGACCAGCAGCGCTTTCTCCGCGCCGAACTCCATCGCCTTGCGCGGGATCTCGTTGTAATCGGCCTCATCCGGCTGGCCGAGATTGGCGGTATAGGCGTAGCAGCGCGCGCCCTTCTGCTTCATCCAGAGCAGCGCCGCGCTGGTATCGAGGCCGCCCGAAAAAGCGATGCCGACTTTCTCCCCTTGGGCAGGCTTTTCAGGATCGTGGTCATGGGGCTTCCAATCGGTCTCGAAGGGCTGATGTCGTTTCACGGGTTGACCGCGCGAATATCAAATTTCGCGGGGCTCGGCACCCCTTTAATGGCTCAAACTGACGGCTCGGCACCCGTCTTGCGTCCGAACAGGCGCTGGCGGAGCCGGTAAGCGGGCATGTTCAGCCGAGTCAGGGCGGCATCGACCGCCTCGTCGGAAAACCGGGTCCGCGGCCAGCGGTAAATCAGCGCGTAGGCAAACCAGATCACGACGAAGGTGACGAGGCCGGCGATCGACACGTCGGTGAAGAAATGGCCACCAAAGGCCATCCGCAGCCCGCTGGTCACGAGGCCGAACACCACGGCTCCGGCATAAGCGAGCGGTCGCCACGCCGGCGGTGCCAGTGCGGCCGGCGCCAGCGTCCAGAACGCGGTCGCGCCCTCGCCCGAGAAGAACGAGCAGTTGCGCGCGCAGCCCCCGCGCGGATCCCACCACGGCACGAATTGCTGGTCGCCGGCGAACTGCGTCACCACCACCGGGCGCGGCCGGCCCCAATAGGACTTGAAGGCGAGATTGGTGAGGATGCCGGCCGACATGATGATCGTGACCAGCAGGAAGACGATCGCGCGACCGGATACCATCAGCGGGCGGTCGGGCCGGACCATCTTGACCACGAGCGCGATCAGCGCAGGCAGCACGAACGCCCAGGCGACCCACATCGCGGCGTCGCGCGCGAAGCCGGCCCAACCGTTCAGCTTGAGCGGAAACGTTTTCGTCTCAGGGTCGAAGAACAGCGCGGCGAGCTTGAGATCAAGCTCGGGATAGAGGCCGAAAACGACGCCGATCACGAGCCACAGCGCCAGGGCGATGAAGAGTCCAGTCCGGTTCATGGCGCGCGGTTTAGCCCAGTGGGAAAGGGATGAAAACCCCGTGACAAGTCAGAAAGTCACCGCGCATCCGGCCGCGAATTCGACGGCAGCGGCGGAGGCGGCTGGCGCGCAGGCGGCGGATTGCGCCAAGCGCCGGCATTGCGGCCGGCGATCAGCCAGTAGACGACGCCGGCGACGATGCCCGCGCCGGTCATGATCTCCAGATGCCGCCGCACAATGCCTTCGAATTGCAGCGTGTCGGAATGAAACGGGACCAGGCCGAGATAGCAGGCGAGCCCCACGACGCCTCCGCCCACGGCATAGGCGAGCGCGCTGCGGATGTAGAGCGCCTCGGTGATCGCCACGATCACCGCCGCCGGCACCAGCGCAAAGCCCGAGACGAAGATGAAGCCGAACCCGAGCAGGATATCGATCGTGCCCTGATCGACGGGACCGGCGCCGAGATCGGCGAACTCCGGAAACAACAGCGCGACGACAACGATCATGCCGCCGACGAAACAGGCGGCGAGGAAGCCGATGAAGATGACGACGAGGCGGCCGATCAGGGACATGATGGGAACGAATTGGTGACTGACGGCGTCGCCACATCCACAATCGTCATGCCCGGGCTTGACCCGGGCATCCACGACTTGCTCTCTCGTGGCTCGACGTGGATGGCCGGGTCAAGCCCGGCCATGACGGGCGTTGAGAGCGTCGCCATCATCAATATCAATCCGTCATCGCCATGGCCCGCAGCGTCTGGCGTTCACGGGCCGAGAGCTTTTCCGTCTCCGACTTGAGCTGGCCGCAGGCGGCGAGGATGTCGCGGCCGCGCGGAGTGCGCACCGGCGAGGAATAGCCGGCGTTGAAGACGTATTCGGAGAATTTTTCGATCTGGTCCCAGTCCGAGCACTCATAGGCGGTGCCGGGCCAGGGGTTGAACGGGATCAGATTGATCTTGGCGTGAATGCCCTTGAGCATCTTCACCAGCAGCTTGGCATCGTCGAGCGAATCGTTGACGCCCTTGAGCATCACATATTCGAAGGTGATGCGGCGCGCGTTCGAGGCGCCGGGATAGTCGCGGCAGGCCTGCAGCAATTCCTTGATCGGATATTTGCGGTTGAGCGGCACCAGCTCGTTACGCAGCTCGTCGCGCACCGCATGCAGCGAGATCGCGAGCATCACTCCAATCTCCTCGCCCGCGCGCACGATATTCGGGACCACACCCGAGGTCGACAGCGTGATGCGGCGGCGGGAGATGCCGATGCCTTCGTTGTCGCCGACGATCAGCAGCGCGTCGCGCACCGCGTCGAAATTGTAGAGCGGCTCGCCCATGCCCATCATCACAATGTTGGTGACGCGGCGCGTACCGTCTTCGCGATCGGCCCAATCATTCAGACGATCGCGCGCCACCATCACCTGTCCGACGATCTCCCCGGCGGTGAGATTGCGCACCAGGCGCTGCGTGCCGGTGTGGCAGAACGAGCAGTTCAGCGTGCAGCCGACCTGGGAGGACACACACAACGTGCCGCGATCGGTTTCGGGGATGTAGACGCACTCGACTTCATGCGCCCGCTCGACATTGTCGCCGCTCGGCAGCCGCAGCAGCCATTTGCGGGTGCCGTCGTTGGAGATCTGCTCGGCCACGACTTCGGGCCGGTCGACGGTAAAATGTTGCGCGAGCTCGGCACGAATGCCCTTCGAGACCGACGTCATCTCTTCGAAATTCTGGGCGCCACGGAAATACATCCAGTGCCACAGCTGCTGCACGCGCATCTTGCGCTGCGCCGGTGCAACGCCGATCTCGCCGAGGCGATCGGCAAGCTCGGTGCGCGACAGGCCGATCAGCGAGGGCCTCGCCGGCGGCACATAGGTCTCGAGCGGAGTCTTCTCCACCAGTGTTGCGTTGTGCGGCTCGGTCGTCGGTTGCATGGAATGGCCTGATTTAGGTGGTCGTTCTGGGATGGTCCAAAGGACTAAACCCGGAACCTCGAGATTCCGAGTTCGATGCTACGCATCGCCCCGGAATGACGGGAGAAAATCTGGAACGCGCCCTATATAGCAACCGGAACGGCCGATTGCGACCTTATCGACCGCAGGCTTAACGCCTGCAATCCTGCGCGATCTTGTCGAGCGCCTGGGCAAGGCCCTTCAGCGAAAAGGTGTCGGTGGTCTCGGTTCCCTTGGACGACATGCCCTTGACCACGAGATCGGCGGATTTGCGCATGGCCTCGACCATCCGCTCTTCCTCGGCCGCGTTCTTGATCCAGAGACCGTCGCCCTGCGAGTACATGGCGAAAGCGGCGCCGCCCACCTCGACCGAGGATTCAGAGCCCGGCTTCAGCGCATAGCCGATCATGACCGAGACTTCGTTGTTGACCTTCTCCGCCGGGCGGGTGGAGACGAAGGCATAGGCAGGATCGCGCGGCCGATTCGGCGGGTTGGTCTTCGACGACGACGGCTTGGCCAGCGCGAAGCAGACCTTTTTGCCGTTGGGCGCGGCCGAATAGGCGCCCCAGGTGCCGAACTGACCGATCAGGGTTGGCTCCGCGCCGCCGGCAACCGCCGCGTGCGGGGCCGCCGGCTTGCTCTCGGGCTTTGCAGCCGTCTTTCCGGTCGTATTGGCCGCCGGCGCGGCCGGTTTCGGCGCGGCCTCTTTCGGTGCAGTCTTGGGCGCAGGCTGCGCCGTCTGCGCCCGCGCGGAATCGATGATTCCACAGGCCGCCACGCCCGTCATCAAAGCTAAAATCAGCACCCGCCACATGCTGGAGTGGTTCCCTCAATATTGTGACTGGAAGATGGCCCGGTCGCGCATTGTCCCCGGGGCAGGGATAGCCGGGAAAGTCCAATTTGGGAAGGCAGTTAGCGAAGGTCGCGGCGACTAGGCCCTGGATCGCGCCGCGCGTTGTTCCGCCCATTGCGCATCGGTCCAGCGCAACAAATCCTCGGCGCCGGAGCTGCGCAAATGCGCGCCACCGTCGATCACCACCATCTCGCCGTTGATGTAGCCGGCACGGTCGGAGACCAGGAAGCTGGCGAGGTCGGCAAGCTCGGGGTGCTCGCCGGCGCGTCCCATCGGGTTGCGCGCGGCCCACCCTTCGTCGCGACCCTCGGGGCGGAGCTGGCCCGAGGCGCCGGCGGTCGGGAACGGTCCCGGCGCGATCGCGACGGTGCGGATTCCCTTCGGGCCCCATTCCACGGCGAGACTTTTGGTCATCGCCAACACGGCCGACTTCGCCATCGCCGACGGCACGGTGAAGGCGCGACCGGTGATGGTCGAGGTCGAGAGGATCGAGAGCACGACGCCGCCATGCTTGCCGTCGATCCAGCGCTTGCCGGCGGCAAGCGTGCAATACATCGCACCATGCAGGGTCGGCGCGAGAATCGCATCCGCGGCGCGGAATGAGAGATGCTCACTCTGCGCGATGAAAGTCGCAGCCGCATTGTTGACGAGAATATCGAGCGGCGCCCCGCGCCAGATCGCGTCCATCATGCTCTCGACGGCGGTGCCGTCGCGGATATCGCAGGCGATCGTGGTGACCTTGCCGCCGGTCTCTTCGCGCATCTTGCTCGCCGCCGCCTCGAGCCGATCGAGCTTGCGGCCGCAGATCACGAGCTCGGCGCCGAGCGCGAGGAAACGGTGCGCCATTGCAGCACCGAGGCCCGAACCGCCGCCGGTGACGAGGATGCGCTTGTCCTTGAGCAGGCCTGTTTCAAACATGGTTTGAATCCTTCTTGTTTCGTCGTTGCGCGCGCAGCGGGAAACCGTACCGCGGAAATAGGCTTCGCTACGCTCCCAATGACGGGAGGATAGGCTCCTGCGTTCCAACTGACAAAGAAACCGGATTGTCGCCCGCACCTAAATCCGGCAGAAACGGGCAAACTATAAATCTACTCGAAACGCCCAGTACTTCACTTCTCAAGAAGGTGCCGCCATGAAAGCCATCCTCTGCTCGCAATATTGCCAGCCCGACGATCTCGTTCTGGCCGACGTGCCGGATCCGGTGGCCGGTCCCGGCGAAGCCGTGATCGCGATCAAGGCTGCGGCGCTGAACTTCTTCGACATCCTGATGATTCAAGGCAAGTACCAGATCAAGCCGCCATTCCCGTTCTCGCCGGCCGCCGAAGTGGCTGGGGTGATCGAGAGCATCGGTCCCGGCGTGACTGATCTGAAGATCGGCGATCGCGTCGTCGCCTCCTGCGGCCACAACGGCGCGCGCGAAAAGATCGCGCTGCCGGCGGCATCGATCGTGAAGATCCCCGACAATCTCGATTATGACCGCGCGGCCGGCATCATCATCATCTACGGCACCGCGCTGCATGCGCTGGAAGATCGCGCGAGCCCGAAGCCGGGCGAGACGCTCGCGGTGCTCGGCGCCGCCGGCGGCACCGGACTTGCCGCGTGCGAGCTCGGCAAGCTGATGGGCCTGAAGGTGATCGCCTGCGCCTCGTCGGACGAGAAGCTCGAATTCGCGAAGGCGCACGGCGCAGAACTCGCGCTCAATTACGGCAAGGAAGATTTGAAGGAAGGCCTGCGAAAGCTTACGGGCGGCAAGGGCGTCGACATCATCTTCGATCCGGTTGGTGGCACCTATGCCGAGCAGGCCCTGCGCTCGATTGCCTGGGAAGGCCGCTTCCTCGTGATCGGCTTCGCCGCCGGCGACATTCCGAAGATGCCGCTGAACCTCGCGCTGCTGAAAGGCTGCGACATCCGCGGCGTGTTCTGGGGCGCATGGACCCGACTCAACCCGGAAAAGAACCGCGCCAATCTCGAGAAGCTCGTGAAGTGGACAGCGGAAGGAAAGATCTCCTCGCATGTCGATCGCGTCTTCCCGCTGGCGCAGACGGCGGATGCGCTCAAGGTGCTCGCCGGACGCCAGGCGATGGGCAAAGTGATCCTGCATCCGTGAGGCTATGCGGCGCGACGTGTGTCGGTACGGCCGCTCGCCACGAGCTCAACTGTCATCGCCCGGCTTGACCGGGCGACCAGTACTCCGAGACGTCAGTCATTGAATCGAGAAGCCGCGGCGTACTGGTTTCCCGCCTTCGCGGGGAATGACCGCGAGCGCGGGACAGGCAGTGTCCGCGCCGCCGCCGGGTCAATCCCCGTCAACCATTGTCGACAAAATTGCGGGGCATTCCTCCGCCTCGCCTCAATCAAACCCAAATATCTCCCGATTCGCGCAAGCCGCCGACGTTTTTTGGGCTGATTCAGACGGCGATTTACCGGCTCCAGTTTGCGGGGCATTTCTGGACAACAACAAAAAGACTGAAGCCGGGATGCCCCAGCGTTGCGTTAGTAGTGGGGAGCATCACCATGGAGACGACGGCGTACCGCCCGTCCACGGAATCGAGATCGTTCGATTCCGATCAAGCTGCATCACATCCGGCCGTCGCGTCCTATATCCGTGCGCGCGCCGCGCGGCTCGATCTGTCACCGGAAGATCCAATTCCACTGTTCCTGTCCGATCCGCTCGGTGTGCCGGAGTCAGGCGAATATACGGCGCGGGCGTTGGGTCCCCGGCTCAGAATTGTCCCGCGTGTTCTCGCGGCGGTTCTCATCGCATCCACGCTGGCCGTTGCGGCCGCGCTGTATCAGCCCAGTCTCCGCAATCTCTTCGCCGCCGACGCTGCCGGCCCGACGGGTGCCGAGCTGGACCAGGCCATGGCGTCGGCCAACGTGCCGGACAGGCCTCAGACCGCGTACAAGGACCCGGCGCGCTTGAGCAACACAAGGCTGGCGAGCGCTGACGCGCAGGATCTCCCCGCAGCCTCAGCTCCGAGCCGCGAAGCGATTGCGACTGCCTATCAAACCGCGCTGCAAGCCCAGGCGCCCGGGCCAGTCGCGGCGCCGCCTGCGCCCCCACCGCCCGCTAAGACGCTCGATGCCGACACACTGGCTGGGCTGATGGCGCGCGCGAACGGTCTGTTGGCGGTCGGCGACATTGCCGCGGCGCGCCTGCTGCTCGAACGGGCCGCCAATGCACAGGATGCAACGGCTGCATTTCTGCTCGCGCAAACCTATGACCCGGCGGTGCTGGGCACGAGCGACGCGCGGCGCGTTGCTGCCGACGCGACCGCCGCGCGCGACTGGTACCAAAAGGCCGCAGGCCTTGGATCGGCGGAGGCGCGGCAACGCCTCGCCCAGCTTCAGAACTAGAACTCTTTAGGGGATATCATGCGTAACGCTTTGAGAATGGCGCTTGCCGCCATCATGATGATCTATGCTTTCGCGGCACGCGCGGAGCAGACCGAATATGATCCGGCCAAGGTCTCTGACAGCCTGAAAGCCATCTTCCAGTTCGGTTCGACCTCGACCAAGCAGTCGCTGAACGCCAACACCGTGACGTTGATCACCGGCACGATCGGCGGCACCTATGTGCAATTCGGCGCCGACCTCGCCTCCGTGCTCGACGACGGCAACAGGATTCGTGTGTTGCCAATCGTCGGCCGAGGTTCGGTGCAGAGCGTTGCCGACATCCTGTTCCTGCAAGGCGTCGATCTCGGAATCGTCCGCGCGGATACGCTCGACTATCTCGAGCGCAAAGGTTTTGCCAAGGACATCAAGAAGCAATTCACCTATGTGACGAAGCTCTACAACGAAGAGATGCAGGTGATCGCGCCAAAATCGGTCGCGACACTCAAGGATCTGGAAGGCAAAACTGTAAGCGTCGATCTGCCCAACGGCGGCACCTTCGTCACCGCGCTCACCGTGTTCGAGCGGCTCGGGATCAAGGCGAAATTCGTTTATGTCGAGCAGCGCATCGCGATGGAGAAACTGAAGGCCGGCGAGATCGACGCCGTCATCGTGGTCGGCGGCAAACCGTACAAGTCCGTTTCGACCTTCGGCAATGACGGCCGCTTCCACCTTGCGACCGTGGATTATGCAAAGCCCCTCCAGAGCGACTATCTGCCGGCGACGCTGACCGCCAAGGACTATCCGAACCTGGTCAAGGAGGGCGAGAGCGTGGACACCATCGCGGTGCCGGCGGTGCTCGCGGCCTACAACTGGGCGCCCAACACCGAGCGCTACCGCAAGCTTGCACTGTACGTGGACGCGTTCTTCACGAAATTCCCGACGCTGCAGAACCCGCCCTTCCATCCCAAGTGGAAGGAGGTCTCGCTCGCGGCGCCCCTGGCGGGCTGGAACAGATTGCCGGTGGCGCAGCAATGGCTCGACCGCCACGGCGTCGAACCGGTGACGCGGCAACGCTTCGAGGCGTTCCTGCGACAGAGCCCCTCGGCCGCAAAAGTGTCCGACGCGGACAAGGAAACGCTGTTCAAGCAATTCCAGGCGTGGGACGCCGAAAAGGCCCAGGCCCAGGCCCAGGCGCAGGCGGAGAAGAAGTAGCGAGCAGTCATCCACACATACAGCTGTCATCGCCCGCGAAGGCGGCGATCCAGCATTCCGAGACGGTTATGGTTCAATCGGTGGGCCGCGGCGTGCTGGATTCCGCACCTTCGCGAGGAATGACAGCGGAGTATGCGACGACAGCTATTGCGCGGCTTCCGGCTCCACCTCATCCACCCCGCGCTTCAGCGCGGCGCGGGCGGCTTCGCGATGCTCGTTCGTGATGTGGCTGGCAACCATGCGGATCGCGGTGGCGAGTACGGCGGCGTCATCGGTGAAGCCGAGGATCGGCATCACGTCGGGAACGAAATCAAACGGCAGGATGAAATAGGCGATCGCCCCGAGCAGCGAGGCCTGGACATGGCGCGGCGTCTGTCGGTCGAAGGCGCAGTAATAGGCGGCGAGCAGATCCTCCGCGAACGGCAGATGCGCGGCGACACGCTTCAGCTTGCGCCAGAAGCGGCGGCGCACGCTCTCACGATCTTCCGCGAGCCGGTCGGCGGGCTCGAAACCGACGCTGTGTTCGGCAGCCATGTTCGACAAACTCCCCGTTCCAGCCTGGGGTGGCAGATCGCCGCATCCCGTGCTGATCACAAGATGGGGACGCGGCCTTCCCCTGCAAGACGTCAGCCTGGTGTCAGCTTGGCGATGGCGTTCATCGCCTTGGCGAGCTCGATGTCGAGCGCGGTGACGCCGCCGGCGTCATGGGTCGACAGCACCACCTCCACCGTCTTGTAGACATTGCGCCATTCGGGGTGGTGGTCCATCTTCTCGGCGACCAGTGCCGCGCGGGTCATGAAGCCGAACGCCTCGTTGAAATCCTTGAAGACAAAGGTTTTCCCGATCGCCTCGCGTCCTTGAGCCTCGGTCCAGCCAGGTAGTTCGCCCAGCGCCTGCCTGCGTGCCTCCGCCGAGAGCCGTTCTGTCATCCTCGCCTCCGTCCTTTCAGGGGAACTTTACCCTAACACCGCACTGACGCCCCGGGTTCATACGGGATTGGACCCCATCCGCTAACCATGACGGAGATGTAACCCTGCCGGACAAGAAATTTGCTACATTTGCAGGCGTAAACCGCCGGCCAAGATGAAACTGAGCCTCAAGCGAATGTTCGGGAGATCGATGACCGGGGGATTGGACCTGGCCGAAGCGCCCACCCCGCCCTCGCCGCGATCATCGGCGCGGAAGACGGCGCTCGTGACTCTCGCGCTGGTGCTCGCGATCGTTGGCGCGCTCGCCGGCGGCTATTACTTTGCCATGCGGCCGGTGACGCTGAAGATCGCGGTCGGCCCCGCCAACAGCGATGACGTCAAGGTCGTGCAGGCACTGACCCAGGCCTTCGCGCAGCATAAGAGTTCTGTGCGATTGCGCCCGATCCAGACCGACGGCGCCACCGCCAGCGCCAATCTGCTCGCGGAAGGCAAGGCCGATCTTGCCATTGTGCGCGGCGACGTCGACGTACCGAAGAACGCGCAAGCGGTTGCGACCCTGCGCAAGAACGTCGTGGCGCTATGGTCCGTGTCCGGCAAGGGCAAGAAGAAGGGCGCGAAGATCACCAAGATCGCGCAGCTCGCCGGACATCGGGTCGGCGTGGTCGGCCGCACCCAGGCCAACGTCAATTTGCTCAAGGTGATCCTGCAGCAATACGGTGTCGATCCCGCCAAGGTCGAGATCGTGCAATACCCGGCAACCGAAGCCGTCGAAGCGATCAAGGCGCAGAGGGCTGATGCCTATCTCGCGGCCGGTCCCGTCAACAGCAAGATCACGGCGGAGGCGATCGCCGCTTCCACCAAGGATTTCGGCACGCCGACCTTTCTCGCGATCGATTCCGCGGATGCGATCGCCCAGAACCATCCGGTCTATGAAGCGGCCGAGATTCCCGCGGGCACTTACGGCGGCTCGCCCGATCGTCCCGATGACGAGGTCAAGACCATCAGCTTCTCGCACCACATCGTGGCGCGCAAAGCAGTGTCCGAAACCACCATCGCGGCGTTCACGCGCCAGCTTTTCTCCGTACGCCAGCAATTGGTGACGGAATTCCCGCTGGCGGCGAAGATCGAAACGCCCGACACCGACAAGGATGCGGTGATTCCCGTGCATCCCGGCGCCGCCGCTTTCGTCGACGGCGAAGAAAAGACCTTCCTCGACAGATACAGCGATTACATCTGGTGGACCCTGATGGCGCTCTCGGCCATGGGCTCGATCGGCGCCTGGTTTGCGGGCTATCTGAAGAAGGACGAGCGCGACAACAACAGCCATCTGCGCGAGCGGCTGCTCGACATGATCACCGCCGCTCGAAAGAGCGAAACGACCGAAGATCTCGATCAGATGCAGACCGAGGCCGACGAGATCCTGCGCGACACGCTGCGCTGCTACGACCACGGCGCGATCGAGGAAGGTGCGCTCACCGCCTTCAACATCGCGCTCGACCAGTTCCATGCGGCGGTTGCCGACCGCAAGGCGGTGCTGTTCAGCCTGCCGCAGAACCTGCAGCGCGCCGGTGCCCAATTCCGGGCCGCTGGCAACGCGTAAGCGCTCGCGCGTTATCGCCGCGTCACATTGTCTCAATATAGCGTCTGCTTCACCATGGCGACCGCCCTGGGCGATCGCCTCACGCGATATCGAGACCGTCTTCATGAACATCAAATTCTCCCGCCGCCGTTTCCTGACGACCAGCGCCGGCGCGCTCGGCGCGGTCGGAATGCCCCATCTCTCCCGCGCGGCCGACCGGCCGGCGGTGACCCATGGCGTGCAGTCGGGCGACGTCACCGTCGACAGCGGCGTGGTCTGGGCGCGCACCGACCGGCCCGCACAGATGCTGGTCGAGGTGGCGACGACGGAGTCGTTCAGGGATGCCCGCGCGCTGCCGCCGATCGCGGCGCTGCCCGACAGCGACTTCACCGCGAAGATGCTGATCGAAAACCTGCCGGGCGGACAGGACATTTTTTACCGCGTCCGCTTCCGCGATCTTTCGCACACCGCGGTGGAGGGCGAGCCGGTGACCGGCCGCTTCCGCACCGCACCCGCCGACCGTCGCGACGTCAGCTTCGTCTGGGGCGGCGACGTCGCAGGACAAGGCTGGGGCATCAACCCTGATGACGGCGGCATGTTCACCTTCTCGGCGATGCGCAAGCACCGTCCGGATTTCTTCCTGCACTCCGGTGACACCATCTATGCCGACGGCCCTATCCAGTCCGAGGTGAAGCTCGCGGACGGCAAGATCTGGAAGAACGTCACGATTCCCGAGAAGGCCAAGGTCGCCGAGACGCTGGACGAGTACCGCGCCGCGCACAAATACAATTTCACCGACGACAATCTTCGCGCCTTCAATGCCGAAGTGCCGATCTTCGTGCAGTGGGACGACCATGAGGTGACCAACAACTGGTCGCTGTCGAAGGAGCTGCCGGCGACCTACAAGGAGCGCGACATCGCACTGCTTGCGGCCCGCGCAAGCCGTGCCTTCCACGAGATGTATCCGATGCGCGAGAGCATCGTCGAGCCCGGCCGCGTCTATCGCCAGATCTCCTATGGTCCCCATCTCGACGTGTTCGTGCTCGACGAGCGCAGCTATCGCGGCCCGAACGGCCCCAACCTCGAAACCGTTTACGGCCCGGCCAGCTATTTCCTCGGCCCGGACCAGATCGCCTGGCTCAAGCGCGGCCTGTTGAATTCTCGCGCGACCTGGAAGGTGATCGCCTCCGACATGCCGCTCAGCCTCGTCGTGTCAGATACGGCAAAGGGCGGATCGGAAGCCATTGCGCAGGGCGACGGCCCGGTGCGCGGCCGCGAGTTCGAGATCGCCGACATTCTGCGTTTCATCAAGATGGCGCCGATCAGCAACACCGTATGGCTGACCGCGGACGTGCATTACGCCGCCGCGCATTATTACGATCCGAACAAGGCGCAATTCCAGGATTTCGAGCCGTTCTGGGAGTTCGTGTCGGGGCCGCTTCACGCGGGCACATTCGGTCCGAACGCGCTCGACAATACGTTTGGGCCGGAGGTGCGTTTCGTCAAGGCGCCCGGGAAAGACAACCAGAACCTGCCGCCGTCCGCCGGCATGCAGTTCTTCGGTCACGTCAAGATCGACGGCGCCTCCGGCCAGATGACGGTGACCTTGCGCGACCGCGCCGACGTCGCGCTGTGGTTGACCACGCTCGATCCGAAGCCGGCCTGACGCCGTATCGCTAGTTCGCCGCGCGGACCTGGAGCGCCGCCTCCAGCGCGTCGCTCGAACACGGCTTCTGCAATCGCGGCTGGCCGGCGAATTCGGGCGGGATGCGCGCGTCAGCGCCGTAGCCGGTGACGAACACAAAGGGAATTTTCAGCGCCGCGAGCCGTTCGGCGACCGCAAAGCTGTTCTCGCGACTCAAACCGACGTCGAGCAAGGCGAATTCGGGGGCGTGCGCCGCGATTGCGGCCAGCGCCTGCGCGACTGAACCTACCGTGCGCACGCTCTTCACGCCAAATCCGAGCAGGCGATCCTCGAAGTCGATCGCGATGATCGGATCGTCCTCGACGATGAGGACATCGGCGGGACAGTTCGAATCATCGGAAACGGCGGGTGCCATCATCGTAACTTGGAGCATGAGGTTTCTCTGACTGGGATACCGCGTCACGACGCCTGTACCCGGCGCGGAGGTTCCCGGAACGAAACCACCACATCACAGTTGTTAGGTCTGTCTACTTGTGCACACAGGACCTCGTCGGAACTCGCTAATGTGGAGGCGGATGGAAGTTTAGGATGGACGCGCGGACCAGCAACGCCACCGAGATCGATAGCCGGCCGACCAACAATCTGCTGCGGCGCTTGAGCCCGGCCGACTTCGCGCTGCTCGCACCGCACATTACCGTCGACACGGCCGGGGCGAGCGAGCTGCTCTACAATCCCGGCGACGACGTCCAGGTCGTCCATTTCCCCTGCGGACCGTCGCTCGCGACTTTCCTCGTTCCCAATGAGGACGGCCGTGACGTCGAGACCATCCTGGTCGGCCGCGAAGGCGCGGTGGGCGGCATCGTCAGCGAGGGTTATCTGCCGGCCTATACCCGGATCTGCGTGAAATTCGGCGGGCCGTTTGCGCGAATTCATGTCAGCAAGCTGGAGGCTGCCAAGCAGCGCTCGCCCTCGTTGCGCCATGTCTTCGCTCGCTACGCCGACTGCATGCTGGCTCAGATCTTCCAGTCCACCGCCTGCAACGCCATTCACTCGATCGAGCAGCGCACCGCCAAATGGATGCTGGCGGCGATGGAGCGGACCGGCGACGAGAGCAGCGTGCCTCTGACGCACGAGCAGCTCGCGACACTGCTCGGCGTCGGCCGCAGCTATGCCAGCCGCGTGCTCCAGTCGTTCAAGGCGGAGGGCGTGCTCGACACGCGACGCGGATCGATCCTGGTCCGCAACCGCGAGGGCCTGCGCCTGCGCTCCTGCCTGTGCAACGAGGCCGTGAAGATGCACTTCGAGGAGGTGCTGCGCGGCGTCTATCCGACCGAGGAGAGGCAGGCCGGCTAGCCGCCTGACTCGCTCCTCTTGGGGGATAAGAAGCGGCCGCACTATCCCGCCGCGGGGGAACCTGGGCTAATGTCCCCGCATGAGCGGGGCTTTCCTTCACACTCTCTTCGACATCGCGGCGTGGCTGGCTGCGGCCGTGGCGCTCTACTGGCTGTCGCGACAGGGCTTGCGGTTTCCGGCGCAATCCTTCGAGCGGTCCTACCTCGCCGCTTTGGTGTTCGGTGCGGGCCTTGGCGCCTATCTGTTCGGCTCCGCGAATCTGTGGCTGTCCGGCCAGAGCGGCATCGCGCGCTCCGTGGAAGGAGCGCTGGTCGGCGGCATCGCGGCGATCGAGCTCTACAAAAGGTCCGCAGGGATCACGGTCCGAACCGGCGCCCGTTTTGCGCTGCCGCTGGCGCTCGGCATCGCGATCGGCCGGCTCGGCTGCTATTTCGCGGGCCTCGACGATTTCACCTACGGCACGCCGACGGCATGGCCCTGGGGTCATGATTTCGGCGACGGCATCCCGCGCCATCCCGTGCAGCTCTACGAAAGCGCCGCGATGGGGGCGTTCGCGCTGCTCTACGTGGTGGCCGTCTTGAACCGGAGCGCGTTTGTGATCACCAATGGTTTCTACCTCGTCCTCGTCTATTATGGCGCACAGCGCTTCCTGTGGGAATTCCTCAAGCCCTACGGCACGCTGCTCGGCCCCTTCACGCTGTTTCACCTGCTGTCCCTGTCCATTCTGCTCTACGCCGTCGTCATGCTGGCGAGGGCGCCCAAAGCGAGACCCATGCATGAACGCGCCGTTGCGTAAGTCGCGCCCCTATATCTTCTGGGGCCAGACCCAATCTCTCTGCGAGACCTGCCTGAAGCTGGTGCCGGCCAAGATCCAGATCCTCGACAACGAGGTTTGGTACCAGAAGCGCTGCAAGGAGCATGGCGTCCAGTCCACGCTTGTGTCGACGGACGCCGCCTATTGGCGCCTGTGCAAGGATTTCATCAAGCCGGGCGACCGGCCGCTGGCCTTTCAACGGCATACCGAATTCGGCTGCCCCTATGATTGCGGCCTGTGCCCCGACCACGAGCAGCATTCCTGCCTCGCGCTGATCGAGATCACCGAGCATTGCAATCTGACCTGCCCGGTGTGCTTTGCCGATTCCTCGCCGGCGCGGACCAGCTTCACGCCGCTGGCCAAGGTCGAGCGAATGCTGGACGCGCTGGTCGCGAGCGAGGGCGAGCCTGATTTGGTGCAGATCTCCGGCGGCGAGCCGACGCTGCATCCCGACTTCTTCGCGATCCTCGATGCGGTGCGCGCCCGCCCGATCCGCCATGTCATGATCAACACCAACGGCCTGCGTATCGCCCGCGAAAAGGATTTCGTGGCGCGGCTCGCCGAGAACAAGCGCGGGCTCGAGGTCTATCTCCAGTTCGACTCGCTCGAACGCGACGCTTTGATCAATCTGCGCGGCGCGGATTTGCGCAAGATCCGTCAGCAGGCGCTGGAGAATCTCGAGCATTACGGCGTATCGACCACGCTGGTGGCGACCATCAAGCGCGGTGTCAACGATGCCGAGATCGGCGACATCGTCCGCCACGCGCTGACCTGGAAGTGCGTTCGCGGCGTCACGCTGCAGCCGGTGCAGGACGCCGGCCGCAACGAAAATTTCGACAAGAACACCGATCGCATCATGCTGTCCGAGATACGCAAGCGCGTGGTCGAAACCGGCGTGTTCGGCGACAAGGACATGATCCCGCTGCCCTGCAATCCCGAAAGCATCTCGATCGGTTACGGCCTGCGCAACGGCGAGAAAGTGCTGCCGCTGACCTCGCTGATCCCGCAGGAGCAACTCGTCGCATTGTTGCCCAATACGATAAGCCCGGAGAAGCATCCGGCGCTGAGGGAGAAATTCATCGATCTGTTCTCGCTGTCCTCGGGACCGCTGAACACGAGCGAGCGCGTCTGCGAATTGCTGTGCTGCCTGCCGAGCTTCGAGGTCCCGCAGGGTATCACTTACGAGAACGTATTCCGCGTCACCATCGTGCAGTTTCTCGACCGCTTCAATTTCTGCGTCGGCAACGTCAAGCGCAGCTGCATCCATTTCGTCACCGAGAACGGCGCGATCATCCCGTTCGACACCTACAATCTGTTCTACCGAAACGGAAAGATCGACGGCATCCGCGCCGAACTGGCGGCGCAGTCAACCGAAGGAGTCTTGCAGGCATGAGCATCAGCGACACGCCGCCGCCAGCCCCTCCGGGACCGCTTCCTGGACCGCCGAACAAGCGCGGCGGCTGCCTGACCGCGATCATGGCGATCTTCGGGATCCTCATGCTGCTACCCGGTGCCTGCGCATTGCTGTTCGGCGGAATGTCGGTGATCGAGGGCGGCCGGATGGGTTCCGACGTGGCACCGCTGGTGTTCGTAGGCCTGGTCGTGGGGCTGGGCGGGGTCGCCCTGATCTGGGCCGCGATCAAGGGCCGGCGCGGCTGAGCCCGGCTTTTCGCCTAACCCCCGGGAATTCCCGGACAAAATTCAATCAACCAACGGCCAAAGAACACATTGTTTTTTGGCGGTTTTTTGCCTATATTGCGCCGCAACGCGTAGGGTGCCCGGTCGATATGCCGGGCTTTCCCTTTTGGGCGGAAAGCGCCCCGTTTCCAGTCTTCAAGCGTTGTTTCGAGAAGAGGTCCCGGTCTGACCGGCGAGATCGCGCTTAACCCATTGTCCGACCGCAAAGAAGCCCACTCATGAATCTTCGCAACATCGCCATCATCGCCCACGTCGACCACGGCAAGACGACCCTGGTCGACCGCCTCCTTCAGCAATCCGGCACCTATCGCGAGAACCAGAAGGTGACTGAGCGCGCCATGGACTCCAACGATCTGGAGCGCGAGCGCGGCATCACCATTCTGGCCAAGGCGGCCTCGGTGCAGTGGAAGGACACCCGCATCAACATCGTCGATACCCCAGGCCACGCCGATTTCGGCGGCGAGGTCGAGCGCATCCTCAACATGGTGGACGGCGCGCTGGTGCTGGTCGACGCCGCCGAGGGGCCGCTGCCGCAGACCAAATTCGTGGTCTCCAAGGCGCTCAAGGTCGGTTTGAAGCCGATCGTCGTGATCAACAAGGTTGACCGTCCCGACGCGCGGGCAACCGAAGTCATCAACGAGGTGTTCGACCTGTTCGCGGCGCTCGACGCCAGCGAGGAGCAGCTCGACTTCCCGATCCTCTACGGGTCGGCCAAGCAAGGCTGGATGGCCGAGAGCCCGGACGGGTCGCAGGAAGCCGGCATGCAGCCGCTGTTCGACCTGATCGTGCGCCATGTCGCGCCGCCGACCGTCGAGGAAGGCCCGTTCCGCATGATCGGCACCATTCTGGAAGCCAACCCCTATCTCGGCCGCATCATCACCGGCCGTATTTCCTCAGGCTCGATCAAGCCGAACCAGGCCGTGAAGGTGCTGGGCGCCGACGGCAAGATGATCGAGCAGGGCCGCATCACCAAGATCCTCGCCTTCCGCGGCATCGAGCGCACTCCTCTCGACGAAGCCGAGGCAGGCGACATCGTCGCCATCGCCGGCCTGACCAAGGGCACCGTCGCCGACACCTTCTGCGATCCGTCGGTCGACACCCCGCTGGTGGCGCAGCCGATCGACCCCCCGACCGTGTCGATGTCCTTCATCGTCAACAACTCGCCGCTCGCCGGCACCGAAGGCGACAAGGTCACCAGCCGCATGATCCGCGACCGCCTGCTGCGCGAGTCCGAGGGCAACGTTGCGCTGCGGGTCGTCGAAGCCTCTGACAAGGACGCAATGGAAGTTTCAGGCCGTGGCGAATTGCAGCTCGCGATCCTGATCGAGACCATGCGCCGCGAGGGCTTCGAGCTTTCGGTGTCGCGTCCGCGTGTCGTATTTCAGAAGGACGAGGCCACCGGCGCCACCCTCGAGCCGATCGAGGAAGTCGTCATCGACGTCGACGAGGAGCATTCCGGTGTCGTCGTGCAGAAGATGAGCGAGCGCAAGTCCGAGCTGATCGAGATGAAGCCGTCCGGCGGCAACCGTCTGCGGCTGGTGTTCTACGCGCCGACCCGCGGCCTGATCGGCTACCAGGGCGAGCTGCTCACCGATACCCGCGGCACCGCGATCATGAACCGTCTGTTCCACGGCTACGCGCCGTACAAGGGCGAGATCCAGGGCCGCCGCAACGGCGTGCTGATCTCCAACGACCAGGGCGAAGCGGTGGCTTACGCCATGTTCAAGCTGGAAGATCGCGGCCCGATGATGATCGAGCCGGGCTGGAAGGTCTACAAGGGCATGATCGTCGGCGAGCATACCCGCGACAACGACCTCGAGATCAACGTGCTCAAGGGCAAGCAGCTCACCAACATCCGAACCACGTCGAAGGACGAAGCGGTGCGCCTGACCCCGCCGATCCGCATGACGCTGGAAAAGGCGCTGGCCTATATCGAGGACGACGAGCTGGTGGAGATCACGCCGAAGTCGATCCGCCTGCGCAAGCGGCACCTCGACCCGAACGAGCGCAAGCGCGCGGAAAAATCCAAGGAAGCGGTGGCTTAAGGCCACTCGGACACACGACGAATGCGTCATGGCCGGGCTTGTCCCGGCCATCCACGTCTTCGATACTGGTGTCAATGACGTGGATGCCCGGGACAAGCCCGGGCATGACGATGAAATTGACCGCTATGTCCCTCCCCTCCTCCGTCGACGTCGCGATCATCGGTGCGGGCGCCGCCGGCCTCGGCGCGGCGCATGCGCTGGCAGGCTCCGGCCTCTCCGTGATCGTGCTCGAGGCGCGTAACCGGCTCGGTGGCCGGGCCTGGACGGTGCAGGCCTCGCCCGAAGTCACCTTCGACGTCGGCTGCGGTTGGCTGCATTCGGCGGACAACAACTCCTTCGTCGCGATTGCAAAGCAGCTCGATTTCGAGGTCAACAAGGACCTCCCGCCCTGGCGCGAGCGCGCCTATGGCGACGCGTTTCCGAAAGCCGAGCGCGATGATTTCATGCACGCCATGGACGCCTTCTATCAGCGGCTGTGGGAGACCGCCCAGAAGGGCCAGGATGTCCCCGCGAGCTTCAGCCTGGAGCCCGGCAATCGCTGGAACCCCATGATCGACGCGATCTCGACCTACATTAACGGCTGCGAACTGAAGGACATGTCGACGCTGGACTGGGACGCCTACGAGGACAGCGACCTCAACTGGCGCGTCCGCCGCGGCTACGGCGCGCTGATCGCGGCCTATGGCGCGCCCTGCCTGGTGGCGCTGAACTGCAACGTCACGCTGATCGATCATTCCGGCCAGCGCATCCGCATCGAGACATCGCAGGGCACGCTGACCGCGGACAAGGTGATCGTCACCGTGCCGACCAATCTGATCGCCAATGAGGCGATCCGCTTCTCGCCACCTCTCCCCGCCAAGGTCGACGCCGCGGCCGGCCTGCCGCTCGGTGTCGATGACAAGGTGACGCTGGCGCTCGACGATGCCGAAGCCTTCCCGAAGGAAGGTAATTTGCGCGGCGCCACGATGCGCACTGACATGGGCACCTATCATATCCGCCCGTTCGGCCAGCCCTGCATCGAAGGCTTTTTCGGCGGCAGCTTTGCACGCGAACTGGAAGACGCGGGCGACGGCGCCATTGCCGCCCAAAGCATCGAGGAGATCGCAGGCTTCCTCGGCAACGACATCAGGCGAAAGCTGAAGCCGCTCTACGAGTCGCGCTGGGCCCACGACCCCTTCGCGAGAGGCTCCTACTCGCACGCCCTGCCCGGCCACGCCGGTGACCGCGCCGTGCTGGCGGCACCGACCGATGGGCGGCTGTTCTTTGCGGGAGAAGCGACGTCGCCGAACTTTTTCTCGACGGCGCATGGGGCGCGGGACTCAGGGGAGCGGGCGGCGAGGGAAGTGCTGGGCGTTCTGGGCAAACCGTAACCGCACGCTCGTCATTGCGAGCGCAGCGAAGCAATCCAGAATCTTTCCGCAGCGACACGGATCGCTTCGCTGCGCTCGCAATGACGAATTACTCGATCATTCGTGCTCGCAAATCGGCGTCAGGCACGAAGCACGCATCGTACTTGCCAAATATGCGGTAACGGTTGCGCGCAATGAGGCTATACACCGGGTCGCGCAACGCTTTCGGGACGGCAAACAACGCACGCACCCAGCCCCAGCCGGGAAGCTGCGACAGCACCGTCAGCGCAGCGTCCGACTTCATGAACACCTCGCCGCCGTGAATGACGGCATTGGTGTCGGGATCAGCGGGATCGATGCCGAACGTGCGCGCGAGCCGGGCGCCATAGTCGGACTGGATCGGCGTGAAGCGAAACCTCTTCCCCGTGTCGCGCGCGGCGACGAAGCGGACCCAGCGCGAGCAAAAAATGCAGACGCCGTCGAAGAGGATCACGTCGTCGTCAGGCCATTTTGGCATCAGCGATTGTCCAACATCAAAAGCGCAACAAGCATCAGCACGATCGCCGGCCCCGTCTTCACCAGTGCGCCGAGCGGCTCGATCCAAAGGTCCGGCGTCAGGATCGCGGCACCCAACATATAGCCCAGCGAAGCCAGGATGCCTGCAACGAGCCCGAGCGCAGCGGTGCGACGGAACGCGATCAACACGCCGATGCTCATATCCATCAGGCTGGTGGCGATGGTGATGGGATCGACGAGCGCCGAGGGAAAGTTGTGCGCACTCAGGATGCCAGCAGCGGCGCGATAGGACACGAACAGCGCGATGAAACCGGAGACGCACCAGAACGCGACAAGGCTCGCGAAGATCAGCGTCTTCACCAAAAACAGCCGCGCGAACCATTTGTCCTGGATCGTGGCGGGGTGGCGCCCGACCGTCTGAGCCAGTGATTTCGGCACGATGCCCGTGGCGGCGATCCACGCCGAGGGATCGCCGGTGACGCCGCGGCGCAGCTCGGCGATGGCCGTGGAGCGCATCGGCGGTATCCAGCCGAGATAGTTGGCGACATCGCCGCCTTTCGCGCCGAGATCGAGCACGAAGGACGGCATCGCGACGCGCGACCAGCCGGCCGTACCGAACGCGATACGGAACTGCTTGATGACGCCAGCCATTGTAATCGGTTCGACCTGCATCAGGTCCCAGTTCACGGCCTTCACCGATGCGTCGTCGATATCGCGCGCGGCAAGCCAGGCAATGGTGGCGGAAATATCCTCGACAGCAACGGGCTGGAACGGCGTCGCCATCTCCTTCTCCGGCAGGTCGAGCGGGGAGGCCGCAAGCGTGCGGAGCATCGCGCTGCCGCCATAGGCCGACGGCGCGACCACGAAACCGGGCCGCAGGATGGCGTGGGGAGTGCCGGAAGCCGCGATCAAACGTTCGGCCTCACGCTTCGTCGTTGCGAACGCGGTTCGATCCTCGCCGGCGGTCCCGGGAATCGAGATGTGCACAAACCGGATCGCACGGCCGCTGCCGCCAATCGCCTGAAGCAATCGTATGACGAGATCGCGATGCACCGCGTTGGTATCGCTGCCGGGGCCGTCCTGGAGCACGCCGAGGCAGTTCACGACGACATCGACCGCGTGCTCACCAAGGAGGCGCGTCAGAGCCGCCGCATCGAGGGAGAGGATCGGCAGCTCGATGGCCAGCGCGCTCATCTTCTGCGCCACCGACAGGCTGCGCGCCACCCCGATCACGCGAAATCCATGCGCGCGAAGATCGTCGGTGACGTAGCGGCCGATCAGGCCGGAGGCGCCGAGCACGAGAATGGTTCGCTGGCTCATGACCTTCCTCAAAACGGTTTTGCGATCATCAGCCAGAGGATCAGCATCGTGGCCCCGAAGCCGGGGAAACCGAACGCGAACCAGCGGCGAAACAGGACGAAATAGCGCTCCGGAAGCGCGCCACGCTGCTCGGCGGCCTTCCGCGCGAGATCGCGCATCTCGATCTGCATGAAGATCACGGGGATCCAGAACAAGCCAGCAATTGCATAGAGCGCAAGGGAGGCGAGCAGCCAGCGCTCGGCGACCGACGTTGCCGAGAGCATCATCAGCAGGCCGCCCGTGACCGGCTGGAGGATCACGGCGGACAACGTGAAGATCGCGTCGGCGATCACGACTACCGAAGCGGTGCGCGCGATGAACGCCACGTCGTTCGTGCTATGTGCCATCAGCATGAAGAAGGCAATGCCGGTTCCGGTGCCGAGGATGACGATAGCTCCGAGCACGTGCAGATATTTGATGAGGAAATACAGCGTCATGGCTTCTTGGTCACCACGGGCTTGGGCAGGCTCAACCCACGCGCAAGCTCGGCACTCGCGGCTTTGACGCCTGCCTCGGTTTCGATCATCCAGTGGCCCTCGCTACCGACGGCCGGCGTCGTTCGGAAGTCGACCTTGCCACCGCCGCCGCGAAACGCATCGACCAACGCAAGCGAAAATGCCGGTGCAAAGTAGCTGTCATTGGCGGCAACGAGCCATGTGATGGGGATGCGCGCGGCCTTGCCGAATTCAGCCGCCGCGGCGAGAAGCGTATGCGGCGCGCAGATCCGGTTCGGCTCGTCATTGGCATGGCCGCCGCGGCCCGGCGCAATGGCGATGATGGCGGAGATCGCCTTCGGATCGGCATTCGCGAGCGCCAGCGCGCCCCAACCGCCGGCGGAATGGCCGATCACGATCGCGGCGTCCTTGCGGATAAAATCCTGCTTTCGCAAATAGTCCAGCGCGAGCGCGATTTCGTCGGCCGTTGCGCGGCCCGAGCGCGCGTAGTCCGCCTCGTCGCAGCCGCCCTGGTCCTCGACATAGCGGCCACCGGTCGCACCATGGCCGAGCCGTTCGGGCACCAGCACGGCGAAGCCGCGCGCGATGAGGAATGCCGTGAGTGCGCGATATTCCGGCTGTGGCGTTTGCGCGCGCCGCAAGCCATTTTGCGTCGAAGCATGCGCGATCACCGCAAGCCGGAACGGGCCGGCACCCGGCGGGCGAAACAGCTGGGCATGAGCGGAGATGTCGGTATCCGGCGACGGCACGCGCCATTGCTGACGGCGAAACGGATCGCCCTCCGCTCCGGACGAACCAAACGTGACCTGAGCGCACACGGGCGGCGCGGTCAGCAAGGCCAACAGAGCCAGGAGCACGAGAATGTTGAGGAGCCGCATGAATGGCCGGAGGCGAGAAACTGCGACGGTCACACTAGTAGGAACAGATCAATATCGGCAGACTTTCTGCGTTGCCGTTGCCGTTCATTCGTTGCCGCAAAGCAGTATTGCACCGGCGCAGAGCACCCCGGTGCCATTCAGATCGGCGTCTTGTCTTTTTTCGGTACAACATGGTTCAAATACTGATGCAGAAAGTCCACACGTTAACCGATAATTAACGATAGGTCTTGCCGCCGGCGCGGCGACTTGGTTTGATCACGTCCATGAGCACAACCCTGATCGAGGTCCGGCCGGCCAAAGCCGCAGATGCAACTGCGGTGGCGTCCACCCATGACGAAGCCTGGCGCTCCGCCTATCAGGGCATCATTCCCGGCGCCGAACTGGAGAAGTTGATCAACCGCCGCGGTCCGCAATGGTGGGACAGCGCGATCCGCAAGGGCAGCCGCGTCAGCGTGCTGGTGTTCGGCGACAAGATCGCAGGCTACGCCAATTACGGCCGCAACCGCGCCCGCAGCCTGCATTTCGACGGTGAGGTCTACGAACTCTATCTGCGTCCCGAATTCCAGGGCCTGGGCTTTGGTCGCCGCCTGTTCACCGCGGCCCGCCGCGACCTGATGCAGAGCGGCCTGAAGAGCATGGTGGTGTGGGCGCTCTCGGACAACGATCCGGCCACCGAGTTCTACCGCGCCTTGGGCGGCCGCATGGTGGCGCGGTCCTCGGAGCGTTTCGGGCCGAAGTCGCTCGACAAGGTTGCCTTCGCTTGGACCAATTGAGCTGCTGAAGTCCCGCCGGCAGCGTTTTCCTTCCGTCGATACCGCTGCCTTGAGCCGGTGATCGCCGGAGTCATTATTTCACAAAAACGCGATGGATCAGCGGGCCAAGCCCGCGTATGACAGCGCCAAAATCGCTGCCGGGTGCGATTTAACCTCGGCAACAACGGAGCCTTGAATGCGTATCGATGCGGTCTCGATCGGGAAAAACGTCCCTCACGACGTCAACGTCATCATCGAAGTCCCCGTGGGCGGCGAACCGATCAAGTACGAGATGGACAAGGAAGCCGGCACGCTGGTGGTTGACCGCTTCCTCTACACGCCGATGCGTTACCCCGGGAACTACGGCTTCATTCCGCACACGCTGTCCGACGACGGCGATCCCTGCGACGTCCTCATCATCAACACCCGCGCCATCATTCCCGGCGCGGTCATGAGCGTGCGCCCGGTCGGCGTGCTGTTCATGGAAGACGAAGCCGGCGGCGACGAGAAGATTCTTGCGGTGCCGTCGTCGAAGCTGACGCAGCGCTATGACAAGGTGAAATCGTATTCCGACCTGCCGGACATCACGCTCCAGCAGATCCAGCACTTCTTCGAGCACTACAAGGATCTCGAACCCGGCAAGTGGGTGAAGATCCTGCGCTGGGGCGGCCCCGAAGATGCGCACAAGCTGATCCTCGAAGGCATCGATCGCGAGAAAAAGAAGAAGGCCTGAGCTCTGCTCCCTCGCCCCGCTTGCGGGGCGAGGTGAACTACACCGCCGGCTTCCGCAGCCCTGCAATCGCGCAGGCCGCGCGCAACGTGTTCACGAGCAGGCAGGCGACTGTCATCTGACCGACGCCGCCCGGTACCGGCGTGATGGCGCCAGCCACGGCGAGCGCTTCCTGATAGGCAACATCGCCGACGAGACGCGTCTTGCCGTCGTTCCTCGGAATCCGGTTGATGCCGACGTCGATCACGGTCGCCCCCGGCTTCAGCCAGTCGCCGCGCACCATCTCGGACTTTCCGACGGCGGCATAGACGAGGTCTGCGCGCCTCACGAGCCCGGGCAGGTCACGCGAGCGCGAATGCGCGATGGTCACCGTGGCGTTCTCGTTCAGCAACAGCTGCACCAGCGGTCGGCCGACGAGGTTGGAGCGGCCGATGACGATGGCGTTCATGCCTTCAAGCGAAGCATGCACGCTCTTGGTCAAAATGATGCAGCCGAGCGGCGTGCAGGGCGACAGCGCCTCGAAACCGCCGGCGAGGCGGCCGGCATTGTTCGGATGCAGCCCGTCGACATCCTTGCCGGGGTCGATGGCATTGACGACCGCCGCGGTATTGAGGCCCTTGGGCAGCGGTAGTTGCACCAGAATACCGTGCACGGCGGGATCGCGGTTGAGTTTTGCGACCAGCGCCAGGAGATCTGCTTGCGAGACGTCGGCCGGCAGCTTGTGCTCGAACGAGGCCATGCCGGCGGCCTGGGTCTGGGTGTGTTTCGACCGGACATAGACCTCGCTCGCCGGGTCGCTTCCGACCAGGACCACCGCAAGGCCCGGAACCAGATTGTGCTCGCGCTTGACGCGTGCGACCTCGTCGGCGACGCGGGCGCGAAGTTCTGCGGCGGTGACTTTTCCGTCGATGATCTTGGCGGTCATGTCAGTTCCCTCAGTCTGTCGATTTGGCTGATGCGAGCTGGCGCAGGGCTTCGCCGAGCCGCGCCGGATCGCCGTCGACCGCGATCTGCTTCAGCCGCGAGGTCGCTCCCGACAGGAGTTTGACGCTGGCCTTGGGCACGCCCAACGATTTCGCCAGCAGCACCAGAACGGCCTTGTTGGCCTCGCCGCCATCTGCGATAGCGCGCACTCGCACCTTGAGCACGCTGCGGCCATCGGAGAGCTGCTCGATCCCGTCGATGTCGTCGCGGACGCCGCGCGGCGTCACCCGCAGCGCGATGCTGATACCTGCGGCCCCGTAACGCCAAGGTTCCTTGATGACAAGGTTCTTTGGCAACCCAGGGCGCTCCAGCTTGCTTAGATCACGTTCGGGTAGATGTAATACAGGATCACCCGCTCGATGAACATGATGAGCAGGATCAGGATGATCGGCGAGATGTCGAGGCCGCCGAGGCTGGGCAGGAAATTGCAGATCGGAGCCAGGACCGGCTCGGTGATTCGGTACAGGAACTCCGCCACCGCCGAAACGAACTGGTTGCGGGTGTTCACGACGTTGAAGGCGATCAGCCAGGACAGGATCGCGGACGCGATCAGCAGCCAGACGTAGAGGTCGAGCACGATGATGACGATGTCGAGAACGGCACGCATGGCTTTTGAAGACTCTGACTTTTGAAAATTCTGGCTGCGGTCGGGATTGACGCCTGCTGCTAGATATCGGTTCCCCCCGGTCCAAACAAGGGAAGTCGGTGCCGGGATGGCTAAAACCGGGTTACACCCGTCCTTGACTTGACCTTGGCGGGGACTTAAATGGCGCCCGGTTGTCGGCCGCATTGACCAGAGCGGCCTACAAAAGGGGCCATAGCTCAGCTGGGAGAGCGCGTCGTTCGCAATGACGAGGTCGGCGGTTCGATCCCGCCTGGCTCCACCACGCTTCGCCCTTCGGGCTACGCGTGGCGCAGCCGCGCGGAGCTCGAGGGGCGAAGCGTAGTGTCCGGCGTAGCCCGCAGGGCGAAGACGGACTGCCCCTTAAGCTTCCCTACTTCCCCGTAAACCTTGGCGGCCGCTTCTCCATGAAGCTCGCGACTCCTCCCGGAAATCGCTGCCGTTCAGCGCCACCATCATGTCCCGATTGGCTTCGATCGTCGCCTCCGCCAGCGTCTGGAACGGCACCTCGTAGAGCTGCCGCTTGATCACGGCCATCGCGCTCGGCGAGACGAAATCGGCGAGGTCGCGCGCATAGGCATAGGTCTCCTCGCGCAGCTTCTCGGGCGAGCAGAGCCGATTCACCAGCCCCATCCGCAGCGCCTCGTCCTCGAAACGCGGCGCGCCGAGAGCAACAGATCCATCGCGTTGGCGTGGCCGACGATTCGCGGCAGCATCCAGCTGATGCCGTGCTCGGCGATCAGACCACGCCGGGCGAAGGCGGTGGTGAACACGGTGTTGTCGGCGGCAAAGCGCAGGTCGCAATAGAGCGCGTGGACGAGGCCGATGCCGGCGGTCGCTCCATTGAGCATGGCGATGACAGGCTTTCCGATCGACGGGTAGAAGCCATAGCGCGTCTGCCAGTCCGGCCGCCGGTTCATGTCGAAGGGCGGCAGGTTCGACGCGCGCCTGACATCATCGGGGTCGAGCCCCTTCAATGCGTCCATGTCGGCACCGGCGCAGAAGGCGCGGCCCGCGCCGGTGATCACGATGACGCGGACATTGTCATCGGCGCTCGATGCTTCCATCGCATGGCGCACGTCGCGCTCCATGATCGGCGTCCACGCATTCATGCGATCGGGACGGTTGAGCGTGATGGTCGCGACCTTGTCGCTGACCTCATAGAGAATGTGTTCGTAAGCCATGGTGCTCTCCCTTTGTTTGCCGGCGCAGTTTCGCGCGCGCTCGTTGACATGAGCCTAGCATATCAAGGGATGAGACAAGGGCTTGTGCCAACGGCCTGGGAGGGCGCGATCACTCGGCGGCTTGCGCCAGCAACGGTCGACGCGCCAGCCAGCCGTCGATGAATTGATCAAGCCAGGCCCGTTCCGCGGCATCGTAGACGGCACGGTCCGCGAAGTGATGATGCCGCTGCCGCGCGCCGGGCGCGCTGAGACCGTCATAGCCGCGCGTGGTCCAGCAATGCATCATGGCGTAGGTCACGTCAGGATGAAACTGCACGCCGAAAGCGTTGCCGGTGCGGAACGCCTGCACCGGAAAATCATCGCCTTCGGCAAGCAGTTCAGCGCCAACCGGCAGCTCGAAGCCTTCGCGATGCCAGTGATAGACCCGTGCCGGCCAATTCGGGCAGAGCCCGTGTCCCGCGGGTGTCGGGCGGATCGGGTAGTAGCCGATCTGGGTCAGCGCATCGGCATGCGGCGCGACGCGGGCTCCTAACTGCTTCGCGAGCATCTGCGCGCCGAGGCAGATGCCGAGGAACGGCCGCTGTTCGCGGAGCGGAATTTCGATCCAGTCGATCTCGCGGCGGATGTAGTCGTCGGGATCATTGGCGCTCATCGGACCGCCGAAGACCACAGCGCCGGCATGCTGGTCGAGGGTCTCAGGCAGCGGATCGCCGAGGCGGGGACGGCGGATGTCGAGGCGGTGGCCAAGGGCGCGCAGCGCATTGCCGACGCGGCCGGGCGTCGAGGATTCCTGATGCAGGATGATCAGAACCGGCAACCGGGTTTCGAAGGCGGCGACATCAGGCGTCCTTCTGGGGAAGGGCACCACATCTGCGCCACCAAATCTGTCCGTCCGGAACGACATGGTCTTTGCGACTGCTATCGGTTCTGACCGCCAGCATAACTAAGCGATCGTTAATTTCGTGTGAGTTTGCGCACACACACTCCCGATAGAAAGCAAGCTCCGGGCCACGACCGACCGAGAGCTCCCTCTAGCGTCTTTGTCTCTGAAACCGGCTGGTGGCGGACAGGATGAAGCCGCGCGGGAAGAAGCGCAGCGCGAATGGCACAATCTTGATGCCCAGACCGGGGAGCACGGCCCGCTTGTTGGCCATCAGGCCGCGATAGGCCTGTCGTGCGACCTCAGCGGCAGGAACATTGAGAAGGGCCGTATCATGTCCGGACCCAACGCCGGCGCGCGCCTGGAATTCGGTGGGCACCGGGCCCGGGCAAAGTACGGTGACGCGAACGCCGTGCGGTGCAAGCTCCGCCCGCAAGGCCTCGGTGAAGGAAATGACATAGGCCTTGGACGCGTAATAGACCGCCATGCCGGGGCCGGGCAGATAGCCGGCGACCGATCCGACGTTGAGGAGGCCACCCTTGTTCCTGATCAGCTGATCGGCAAAGCGCAGCGACAGATCCGTCAGAGCCCGGACATTGACATCCACTATGCCGACCTGCTCGACCCGGTCGCGCTCAATTGCGTCGCCGAACACGCCGAAGCCGGCATTGTTGACGAGATGATCGAGCTCGACGCCTTCGGCAGCGAGTGCGGCGGCGATCTTCTCGCCGGCATCCGCATCCTCAAGATCGCAGGCGATCACGATCGGCTTTTTGCCACCCTTGGCAGCGAGCTCGTTTGCGAGCGCCTCGAGCCGGTCCGCGCGTCGCGCCGTCAGCGCAAGACGGTGTCCGTTCGCGGCGAACACACGCGCTAGCTCCGTGCCGATGCCCGCCGAGGCACCGGTGATCAACGTTACCCGCTCAGTCACGATCAAGATCTCTTGAATTGAAGTTTTTTTGGCGCCGCAATGCTGGAACGAGAGCATAGGCCGTGCGCGACAGGCAAGCGGCGTCCACCGCATAGCCACCTGAGCGGGAAACGGGGGAAGCAGGAAAACCCCGTTTTTACAGGGGAAAACCGGAACCCGGGCAGCCCCGAGGCTACATTAAAGTTTCGTCATGTGGTCCGCACAACCGCCAATTGGCGGTATTGGCAATGATCACCCACCGACCGCGCTGTTCTTGACCTGACCACCGGCACGATCTGCGACCGCGTGCTTCAGGTCGATCCGGTCGCGTTGCGAAATCCCGAGCAGGTCGGAGGCACGCCAGACCACATTATCCTCGAACTCGGTAACCTGGCCATCGGCATAGACCAGCTCCCACATCATCTGGACGACCCGCTTGCGGCCCTCTTCGTCGAGCGAGCGCATCATGATGCTGGTGAAGTGATAGAGGTCGACCGCCTCGCCCTCGACCTCCGTCGCATCCGCGATCAGACGATCCGCGGTGCCGCGATCGAGCCCAAAGTGGCTTTCGATCAGGCTGTGCAATTTGCGCTGCTCGGCAGCCGTCGGCTGGCCGTCCAGCGAGATCACGTGAACCAGCAGCGCGGTCGCCGCCAGCCGGTAATCACTGTCACCGAAAGCACGGTCCTGGGCATGGGGAGCAACAATGTCGGCGATGAATTGGCGCAGGCCGTCGAGCATAAGATCCTACCGAAATCGATGAAGCCGCGGAGCGCGACCGCTACCAGCATTATATGAGTAGGAAATTCAACCGGCGCAACGTGCGTCAGTTCCGCGCGTCGCATTACGTTTCGGCAATCTGAGTCTGTGATTTTGGAGTAGGGCAAGGCAAGTGCGCACATGTGGTCCCGGCGAAGGCCGGGACCCATAACCACAGGCTGCGGTTTGGCGAAGGCTTTGGCAACGACCATCCAGCCTGTTTCGGAAATCACGCGGTATGGTCCCGGCCTTCGCCGGGACGACACCAGTCACGGTATCTCGTACACCACCATCTTGTCGGCGATGCCGCGCAGTGCGGCCTGCTTCTGGATCGGCCTGATTTCGCGCTGCTTGAGGACTTCGGCAACCGCCGGCGCATCCAGCACCGGGCCGGTGATGTGAATCTCCTGCGCGGTCGAGAGGCTCTGCACGCGGGCGGCGATGTTGACGGTCTGGCCGAAATAATCCTGCCGCTCGTTCAGCATCACCGCGAGGCACGGACCTTCGTGGATGCCGATCTTGACGATGAGATCGGCAGTACCGCGCTTTTTGTTGAGCTCGTCCATCGCCGCGCGCATCCGCAAACCCGCTGCGATCGCATGCTCGGGACGGACGAAGGTCGCCATCACGGCGTCGCCGATGGTCTTCACCACCGCGCCTTTCTCGGAGGAGATGATCTCGAGCAGCGCATGGAAATGCGCGCGCACGAGGTCGAAGGCGGCAAGATCGCCGACGCGCTCATAGAGCGCGGTCGATCCCTTCAGATCGGTGAACAGGAAGGTCAGCGAGGTGATCTGGAGCCGCTGGTCGAGACTGAGATTGTCCGCCTTGAACACATCACGAAACGTCTGGTTCGACAGCATCCGCTTGGCGGTCAGGAACGGCTTGCGCTTGCCGATGAGGTGATGGAGCGCCTCGGCCGCGATGAACACCGACGGCAGCACGCGTACGCCGGCCTGGTTCTCCAGCGACAGCCGCAGCGGGCCCGGCCGCATGGTCGTGGTTCCCGTCGGCGCCTGCACCCTGTTGTACATGATGGCGAGCTGCTGACGGTCCTTGGTGGGCTCGCCCTGCACGTCGATGAAATGCGCCGCGTGCGTCACCGGTTCGAAGATGATGATGAAATCGTCCGGCAGTTGCAGCGACATGGTCGCCTTCTCGCCGGCCGGGAGCTCCATCGTGTCCAGCGTCACCTCGTTGGCGAGCGTCGCAAACGATTCCTTGTTGAAGTCGACGCCGGAACTCCAGAACACCTGCTTGAAGTACTCCCACACCGGAAGCGTATCGGGATCATGCGCCGCAATGCGCCGGACACGTGAATTGACGGTGAAGGAGACTTCGACCTGATCATCGACGGAGGCCTTGTAGCCGCAGGCGCACAGCGCACAATGATAATCGTCTGGCTTGAGCGCCTTCAGGGTCGAGTGCGCACCCAACACGCCGCCGCAGCCCGGGCACAGCACATTCCAGCCCAGATCGAACAGGCCGAGCCGCGCCGAATGCAGGAATGCCGAGATCGCGTGCTCTTCATCGAGACCGTGCTGCTTCGCGAAATCGAGTACATTGACGCGGTTGAGCTCGTGATCTTCGCCGTCCTCGATGAGGCGCGCGATCGCGTCGACCACTTTCGCATCGGCGGTCTGCTTCAGAACGGAAAACTGGGCCTGGATATCGCTCATGGCGCAACTCTATCTGGAGTGGATCACGCCGTCGGCCAGGCGAACGCCTGTCACCGACGCGTGATGCGGAACAGCGGCGACCGGTCCGGCTGGGTCGTGACGACGCCGAGCGGAATGACAGGGCTGGTATCGGCAAGCTCGACACGGAACGCACCGATCAGCCGGGCCAGCGCCAGCACGGATTCGGCTTGCGCGAAGGGGGCGCCGACGCAGACGCGCGGACCCGCGCCAAAGGGCAGATACGCAAATCGATCGGGCGCTTCCGTGGACATGAAGCGTTTTGGAATGAACGCGTTCGGCTGATCCCACAGCTTCTCGTGCCGGTGCAGCAGCCACGGTGCGATCATGATGATGTCGCCCTTGCCGATGGCGACGCCGGCCGCGTTGTCCTTCTCGCGCGCGGCCCGGGCGATCAGGAAGGCCGGCGGATAAAGCCGCATGGTCTCCTCGATCACGGCGCGGGTGAACTTCTGCCGATCGATGTCGGCCATGCTGTCGAGGTGCTCGCCGCGGGTCTCGGAGGCGATCTCCTCCTGCGTATCGGGATCGAGCGCGAGCAGATAGAGCGCCCAGAACAGCGCGGTCGCCGTGGTCTCGTGACCCGCGAGGATCATAGTCGCGACTTCGTCGACCAGTTGTTCGTCCGAAAAGCCCTTGCCGGTTTCAGGGTCACGCGCCTCGTCCATGAGATCGAAAAGATCGCGCGGCGGCGCGCCGTCTTTCTTGCCCATCTCACGCCGCTCGGCGATCAGCATCGCGACGAATTCGGTCCAGCGCTTGCGGAAACGGGCGCGGGCAAAATCCATCGGACTCGGCCAGGACAGCGGCAGCACCATGTCGAGCAAGTACGGCCGTCCGAGTCGGGCTCCATACTCCATGACGAAGTTGCGCAAGGTCAGACCATGCCGGTCCATGCCGAACGAGAACATGGTGCGGCCGGCGATCTCCAGCGTCATGCGCTGCATGATCTCGCGCAGATCGACCGGCTCGCTCGTTCGCCCGTCGAGCTTTGCGATGGTCTCGTCGAGCACCGCCGTCATGTGCGGAACGAGATTTGCTGTCGCACGCGGCGTGAACGCCGGCGCGAGGGTGCGGCGCTGAAACGTCCACGAATGGCCCTCCGCAATCAGAAGACCGTCGCCGAGCACGGGACGAAGCATGCGGATGCCCGCCGGAGTACGCGAATAATTCTCGTAATTGCTGAGCAGGACATGCCGGATCGCATCCGGCCGGTTCAGGATGAAGCTGTTGCGGAAGAAGAAGCGGCCTTCAATGACGTCTTCCTCATAGGCGCGCTGCCCCCAGGTCGCGATCATATTCCGCTTGATCACGGCAAGCCGGCCGAGGAACGACATGTCGTCGGGCGCTCGCGGCGGCGTCGGAGGGACGATGGGCCGACGCACGCTGGCGATGTTCATGGCTCTCTCCCGGAGGGGTGGCGCAGGCAGTTAGCTAGTAAGTCAGCTCGGCAATCGCAATCCTGTTCTCGGAGGCAGGCCAGGCGCGTGCCACAATTCGTTCTTCGTTGAATTCGGCCACGATGTTACGCCCGACCTCGCCGGCCGGAAGGCGCAGTGTTGCTGTCGAATCCGTGGGCACACCCGATTTGACGTCCGCCGGCTCCTTGCCGTCGAGCAGCACCACGTCCCGCGGCAGGCCGAAATAGCCGCGCGGACGCGACATGATCACGACGGCCCCGGCGTCCTTGTCCGCGGGACCGAGCGGGCGCGCGGCGCGCAGGTGAACGACGTCGGACGAGCGCGGGAAGGGCGAGCGGTAGATGTGCGTCGTCGGCGCATCCGGCGCTGCGAGGGCGAATTCGAGCGACCAGGAAGGTTCGACCTGCGCCGGTCCCCAGCGGCCGTCGGCACCGGTCTTCGCGCTGTGCACGGCGCTGCCCTTGCGCTCACCGGTTTCAGGATCAACCCGAAAGATATCGACGGTTGCACCGGCCACCGGCCGATTGGTCGGCGCACCGCCCGGTGTGCCCGTCACGAGGCCGCTCAGCCTGACGCTCTGCTCCGGCACAATCGAGATTCGCGCGGGCTCGCGGCCGGCAATGAACTTATAGATCTCGCGGAAGGCTCGGGGGTGAAACGCCACCTCGCGATGATCGAGTGCGCCCAGCACGAGGTTGGTGGCCCCCTTCAACTCCGGACCTTCGACGCTGACGCCGGTCGGCGTGCCGGGCTTGCCGATGAAGCGGCCATCGGCCTGCGCGTATTTGTCCATGCCGTCGCTGCGCAAGGTCAGGAAGGCAACACCCGGCGTCACCTCACTCTCGCCCTCGTTCAGGCCGAGCAGGAACGCGCCGCGGCCGTTGAACTCGCTGTTGGGCTGGTCGTCAGTCGCGAACACGCCGTGATTGGGCGTGCCGCACAGCACGGCGTGGCTGACATCGCCGGCGCCGCCGTTCTTGATGACGTTGCGGATGGCATAGCCGCCGCGCGAGCTGCCGACCAGCGCCACGCGGGCGGCGCCGGTGCTGCGCTTCAATTCGGCTATGGCGGCGGCGAGCTCGCGGCGCTGGTCCTCGGTCGAGGAGCGGCCCGCCTGCTCGACCTTGTCGTCACTTCGCGCATTGGGATCGTTGAAATTGATCGCATGCATGCGATCGCGCGCAATGCCGTTGGATTCCATCCGCCACAAGGTCGTCATCCAGAGCGCGTCGTAGTCGCCATTGCCGTGGACGAACAGGATTGGCGGCACCTCGCTCGGCGCAGTGGGTGCGGATTGAGCCAATGCGCCCGTGCGCAAGCTCGCAATTGCGAAGGGCACGCTGCCGGCACCTTGCAAGATCATCCGTCGTGACAGCTTCATCTGTTCCTCCCCGGCAAAAGCATCTCTGTGCACCGCTTATACCGGCCTAACCACTGGACAGCGAAGGACTTTCGCGGGCATCACTGAACTTGCCGAAATCGCCCAAAGACCACGCCGACGCCACTTCTGCCAGCCCATTTGGAAGGGGATATGACCGAGCAGACGAACCGTCAGAAAATTGACGCCGACGGCATCATGGCGCCGCTACGGTACACCGTGTTCCGGCGCATCTGGCTCGCCAGCCTGCTCTCCAATCTCGGCCTGCTGATCCAGGGCGTGGGCGCCGCCTGGGCGATGACGCAGATGGCGGCCTCGGCGGACAAGGTGGCGCTGGTACAGACCGCCCTGATGCTGCCGATCATGCTGATCTCGATGCCGGCGGGCGCCATCGCCGACATGTATGACCGCCGTATCGTCACCCTGATCGCGCTCATGATCGCGCTGACTGGCGCGACCGCACTCACGGTCCTGGCCTGGCTCAACTTCATTTCCCCGGAAACGCTGCTCGCCTTCTGCTTCGTGGTCGGCAGCGGCAACGCACTGTTCGGTCCGGCCTGGCAGTCCTCGGTCAGCGAGCAGGTGCCGCCCGATGCACTGCCGTCAGCCGTCGCGCTGAACGGCATCAGCTACAACATCGCCCGCAGCTTCGGCCCTGCGGTCGGCGGTGTCATCGTCGCCGCACTCGGTGCTGTCGCGGCGTTCGCGTGTAACGCGATCCTCTATTTGCCGCTGTTGGTGGTGCTGCTGCTCTGGCGGCGCAACACCGAACCCTCGCGCCTGCCGCGGGAGAAGCTCAACCGCGCCATGGTATCGGGCTTCCGCTACATCACCAATTCGCCGCCGATCAAGATCGTGCTGTTGCGCACGCTGGTGATGGGCCTGATTGGCGGTGCCATCATGGCGTTGATGCCGCTGGTCGCACGTGATCTGCTGCATGGCGGCGCGCAAACCTACGGCATCATGCTCGGCGCCTTCGGAATGGGCGCTGTGATCGGCGCGCTCAACATCCACGAATTGCGCAAGCGCATGAGCGGCGAAGCCGCGATCCGCGCCTGCACCATCTCGATGGCGTTTGCGATGGCCGCTCTCGCCGTGAGCACCGAGCCGGTGCTGACCGCGGCTGCGCTGGTGCTCGCCGGCGCGGTCTGGATGGCCGCCATCGCGCTGTTCAATATCGGCGTGCAGCTCTCGGCGCCGCGCTGGGTCGCCGGCCGCTCGCTCGCGGCGTTTCAGGCTTCGATTTCCGGCGGCATCGCGATCGGCGCCTGGGGTTGGGGCCATCTCACCGACTATGCCGGCGTCGAGGTAGCGCTGCTGACGGCCGCCGGCCTGATGCTGATCTCGCCGGTGCTCGGGATCTGGCTCACGATGCCGCGCGTCGGCGCCCGCAACGAAGACGCCGATCTGCTGGCCGATCCGGAAGTCAAACTGTCGCTCACGGCGCGCAGCGGGCCGCTGGTGGTCGAGATCGAATACCGCGTCGCCCAAGAGAACGCCCGCGCCTTTCACAACGTGATGCAGGACGTGCAGCTCTCTCGCCAGCGCAACGGCGCCTATGGCTGGTCGATCGCGCGCGACATCGCCGATCCCGAATTGTGGACCGAGCGCTATCATTGCCCGACCTGGCTCGACTATCTGCGCCAGCGCAACCGCTCGACCCAGTCCGAACGCGCGCTGCATCAGGAGGCGATCGATTTCCACATCGGCCCGGATCCGGTGCGGATCCGCCGCATGCTCGAGCGTCCGTTCGGCTCAGTGCGCTGGAAAGAGGAGACGCCGGACCAGGCAGCAAGTGAGGTGCTGCCCGTGGTCGCCACTGCGGCGGGAAGCAGCACTTAGGTTTTGCGAGTCCGTAGCGACGTCTTACTGCCCGTGATCCGTCAGCACCTTGTCGCAGCCCTTGGTGAGCCGCGTACGGTTCTGCTTGAGGCAGGCGAGCACGGCGCCATCGCCATTGTTCATCACCGGACGGCAGAAGCGCGTGACGTCGCGCGCGCAGGCGTCGTGACCGGGCTGCTGCGCTGACGCAGCCGATGCAAACAGGATCAATGGAATGATGCAAAGAAATCTGGTCATCGCGTAATGCCTCTTACCCGGAAGATGTGCGGGCGAAGCTAGAGCGACGATCCCGAAGCCGCAACGGCTTTATTGGCAGACGGGCTTGCGCCGCCGCGGCGCTCCGGCATCACGCCGGGGCACATCGCGAGGGGAGCTAACCGACGCAACGACGCTATCGTTGCTGTTACTGATCGACTCTTATTGACTGTCCTGGGCGTCAGCGACCTTGCGTGACGCGCCGCCCTTGGCGAGATCCTTGTCCATCACCGCACGGCAACCGGCGCTCAGATCCGAACGATGCTTCATCATGCACGCCGTGATCTTCGGGATGTTCGGGATTTCCGACGAGCACAGGCGGAAAGCGTCGCCGGTGCACTGCTGCTGCGCTTCGGACGAGAAGGCGAAGCTCGAGCCGGTCGAGGCGATCGAGAGGATGGCGGCAAAGCCCAGAGCCAGGCTGACGTCGCGGATCTTGCTACTTAAGGACTTGATGTTCAGCGAGTTGGTCATTTGAAGCTCCCATTGGCACCGCGGAAGCGGGCCCGCCGTTGTTGATGGGATTGACCATGCTCCAGCAAAACAGTTCCGACTGTGATGACGGTCACGGGAGGCTCACCCTCTGTGACCTCGGTCACGCTGGCGCACCTCGCTGAAATTCCTCCATATCCGCTGTCGTGTTGGTGTCACGTTAACTGTTCCTTCGCATTAATGGCTCGTCGAGCGGGAAATTCCGCCGGTTTGGTTGCGTAATTGGAAAGAATGGCGATGCGTAATGCGTTGGGCCTGATGCTGGCCAGTGTAGTTGCGGCGGTCGTGATTGCCGCCGGCGGTTGGTTTTATTATTCCTCGCGCGCCGACCAGGCCGCTCCCAAGACGATTGCCGCCCGTGCCGCCGATCCATTGCCGGCACAGGCGAAGCTCGCCGCCAAGGACGACGTCGCGATCACGGCCGCGATTGCGGCCAAGCCGGCGGCAGCCGCCCCGGCGCCCGCACCCGCGCCGATGCCGGTTCAGCAGAAATCGACCTGCGCCAATCCCAACGCGCTCGGCGTCTCCCGCGTGGTCGAGATCGACACCACCGGCGGTCCGGGCTTCGGTTTCGATCATTTCAAGCAGTTCGACTTCCTCACCGACAAGGAGGTCGTGCTGACGTTCGACGACGGCCCCTGGCCGGTCAACACGCCCGCCGTACTGAAGGCGCTCGCGGACGAATGCGCCAAGGGCCTGTTCTTCTCGGTCGGCAAGCATGCGACCTACCACCCGGAGATCCTGCGCCAGGTGCTGGCCCAGGGCCATACGGTCGGCACGCACACCTGGTCGCACGTCAATCTGAACGGCAAGAAGATGACCGAGCAGATGGCCAAGGACGAGGTCGAAAAGGGCATTAGCGCGGTGAAATACGCGCTCGGCACCAACCCGGCGCCGTTCTTCCGCTTCCCGCAGCTCCAGCACAATCCGGCGATCGTGAGCTATTTCGGCACCCGAAACGTCGCGATGTTCTCGACCGATATCGACTCCTTCGATTTCAGGAAGGGCGCCACGCCGGAGAAGATCATCGAGACCGTGATGACCAGGCTCGACAAGCTCGGCAAGGGCATCATCCTGATGCACGACTTCCAGAAGCACACCGGCGAAGCCATGCCCGCGCTGCTCGCGCGGCTGAAGGCCGGCGGCTACAAGATCGTGCAGATGAAGGCCAAGACGACCCTCCAGTCGCTGCCGGAATATGACGAGGCGCTGCTGAAGGACCTAAAGGTGCCGACCTCGAGCGCGCGTCCGATCGGGAGCGTGGTGCAGACGGTTTCGCAGTAACGCGCCCGATCAGATTCAAAACTCTCGCGTGATGGCCGGGCTTGTCCCGGCCATATCCTTTTGAGAGCGGGCATCTTACCAGTAGATGCCATGGCGATGCAGCTCGCTGATGATGCGGCCTTCGGTCCAGCTGCGCTTGTGCTTCGGCTTGTCTGCCTTGGCCGTTGTCTTCGCGGCGGGTTGCGTCGTCGTCGCGGGCGCTGAGGCCGTCGTGGTCGTGGGTGTGGCAACCGCCGCGGGCGCATTGAGCGACACCGCCGGCGGGCGATCGAGATATTTCGGAGCTTCGGCGGCAGGCGCTGCTTCGCTCACCTGCGTCGGCGCGGCGGCAAGCGCCGGCGCCGTTTGCTGAACCGAAGCCGGCTCGCTCACCGCGGACAGCGACAGGCTGCGCGGGCCTCCGGCCTGGGCAGAGGCAGAGACCAGCACCATGGCGGTCACCAGAATGATCTTGCGCATATGAAATCTCCCCGTGTTTGGCGTGAGCTGGACACTGGGGGAGCCGCGCTCGGGGTAATGTGACGCGAATCACGCCGGCGGCATCCCTCGCATCTGTTGATTGGCTAGCGGCGAACACTCAGCTCCCGGATCGCAAAACCGAGGTCGCGGGGATCGCCCGGAAAATGCGTGACGGCATTGGTGTCCAGCTCGACCACGAGCGTTTCGTCGCCTGCAAACTGATCCAGCGGAAATGACAACGGGCCCGCAGGCACGACGCCTTTGTAGATCTCACGCCCATTGATCTTGACCAGGAACTCGTTTCCGCAGATCGGCATGGGCCACAATTCGAGCTTCAACGTGCGCGCCGGCATCACAGGCTTGTTCGGAATCTCGAGACGCGCGCTCGGTGATGCCCATTGCAGCGCACCCCCTGGGGTGATTTCCTTGCCGAAAAGACCGCGCGTTGCGATCCCCGGCGGGGCTTCCGTGCCGACCTCAAGCTCATTGCGCTGCCCATCCATGAATTCGCGCGAAGACCGGTCTGTGGCCACGGATATCAGCCGCTGCCCCGGATTGGCAGTGAGCCGCCCGGACGCCACCAGACAGTCGAACTTTTCAAAACCTTCGGGAAAATACGGCCGCCCCGCCGTGTCGGGCCAGGACATGATTCGCGGCGCCGCCCAGGGCACCCGAAGCTCCGCTGCGAGCCGGCGCAACAAATTGTGCATCATCGGATTCGCAACATCGATGACGAGTGCGTTGCAGCTCTTGATGTCCGCCGACAAGCGATTGTAGTCCCAGTCGAGAGACGTCGCCTTTTGCGCGTTGACCTGCGCGGCGGCGGTCGGAAGCCCCGGAAGACTCGCGCCCACCGCTTGCATCACCAGCAGCGGCCGCAACATGCCAAGGCCGAGGTGAACAGCTACGACGACGACAACGGCGGCGACGGCGCCCGGATTCCACCGATTCGCAGCCAAGGGAACCAAGCGCGCCAAGGGAGCAATGACAAGCGTGAAGAGCATCGGCGTCGCCATGGCCAGGCCCTTGCCCGCGGCCCAACCATGACCGGCCGCGAGAATGGCAATCGGCATGAGGCATCCGGCAAGGCTGCCTGCCAGGAGCCGCGCGACGCTTCCGTCCGGCTCGGCGCGCCAGATCGTCCACGCGGTTCTTGCGATGCCCCTCAACAGCACGAACAGAAAGCCATAGAGCAGCAATTTCCACGCAACCGCCACCGCGGCGGGCCAACCCGCCGACGGCAGCACCGCATAGAGGCCGAGACCCGCAAGCGCGGATTCGACGGGCAATGAGAACCAGGCGTTCGCCAGTTCTCCGATACGATTGTCGGGGCTGCCGATGACATCGAGAAAGTTCGCGTCACTGCCGAACAGGTAGCGCTGATAGTATTTCCACCAGTCGGGCGGGTTGATCGCTGCATGACTCAGCTGGCGGACGACATAGGCAACCGTGCCGGACCAGAGCGGGATGCACGCGAACAGCGATATTCCCACACCTGCCGCCAGGCCTGACGCAGCCACGGGCAAGGCCTTGCGCGAGGCGCGATGCCAGCAGCCCATCGCGGCCGCAACCGCCGCGGCGAGACCGTAGATCGTCAGCGATTCCGGATAGAGAAAGAACGCGCCTGTCATCAACGCCGCAACGACCGCTCCCAACCGCATGATCGAGCTGGGCATTTGCCCAAAGCGATTGCGATCGAAGGCGAACGCCACGAATGCGAGCAGAAGCAGGAAGATCGGCTGCGTCGCAAGTTGAGACCAGGCGTTGATATCGAAGACGTACTGTTCGAAGAAGCCGATCGTGAGCGCGACGGCGCACGCAAACGCCAGCCAGCGCCGCATCGAGAGCGCGTTGACAAAGACGAACAGCGCGGCAAACAGCATGTTGAGCTGCATGCCGACCATATACGGATAGGCGCAATCGACGACATCGCCGCGACTGATAGCGGCGATTGCCGCATGGATCATCGACACGGCGCCGCGATAGTCGACGAACTTCAGTGCCATCACTGAAATTGGATTGGAGTTCGACTCGTCCGCGCCCTGGATGGCCAGGGTTGCGTAGTCGAGCACGCGATACGAGACCGACGATCCCACGTACAACATATGATCGTAGACGTTGGCCTGGAAAACGCGGAAGCGCGCGCCTCCGGTCCAGCCGGGAGCAAGACACACCATCGCAATAGCCGCGATCGCTATCGCCATCGCGAGCCATCGTCCGGGCGATGGCTCAGGCCGCCGACGCAGCGCCGGGAAGCGTATTGCAGCGGCAATGACAAGACCGGCGATTGCCATCGCAGGCAACGTCACCCACGGAGCGACGCCGGAGAGATACAGGACCGCGGTTCCTGCGGCGAGGAGGCCGAAGCCAAGCGGCGGCGCGAGCGCCCAGCGCACAGCAAACTGGTCCGACGGCAGAAGCAGGGAGAACGGAAGACCAATGGCGCCGGACGTCAGCGCGACGAGCCCAACCACCAGGATATCATGCATGCTGCCTCGCGCCGCCGCGTTGCCTGTAGTTTCGGCCGTCCGGACGCGCTGTCAATCCAAGGCAAATGACCAAAGCGCGCGACACGCGGGCCGCGAAGCATTTGGCTCGTCAGCTTCATGCACTATGATCTGGGATATTTCGACCTGGAGCAGAAAACCCTGCAACGTCTCGACAACGAGGCTGTCACCCATGTCTTAGGTACGTTCCGTTCTTGGGTACGTTCCGTTACCCATGTCTTCGGGCCGGACAATCAAGGCGCTGGTGCCGCAAGAGGGATTCGAACCCCCGACCCCGTCATTACGAATGACGTGCTCTACCAACTGAGCTATTGCGGCGAACCATGCCGGGGCCCGCGCGAGGCCGGTCCCGTTACGCGCGCTCCTGATATCGGGCATGGCCCGAATTGGCAAGGTGGAGCCGGCTCCCATATGCCGCTCACCCGCCCCAGCGAGACCAGAATCCGCGCCAGCCGCCGGCCTGGGCCTTTGCGTGGTCCCTGGGCGTGCCGATTTGTTCCGTAAATTCATCGCTCGGGCCCTCGTCGTCGATACCGGGATCATCCGGGGCGCGGACGATCGGGATGACGGCGGGAATAGGTGCTTGTCCAGGTTTGCCGAGGTCGGCGCGGGTCCGGAACACCGGCGTTGCCGCCGCGGACGATGATTCGGCGATCTCAGGGGCCGGTTTGAGCGGCTCGGCAGGCGTGACGACCGGCTCTTCCTTGACGGTTTCTTTGGCGGTCTCCTCGACGGCTTCCTTTAAGATTTCCTGGGCTTCAAGGGGCGGCGAATTGTCCTGCGGAGCGGGCACCGGATCCGGCGCCATGACAGCCGGTTCCACCGGGCTCTCGCTCGGGGCCGTCGTCACCCGCTTCGGCGGCGGAGCCGCCAGCATCGCCTCCTCGAAGGCCGAGGATTCGATCATGGCGCCTTTGTCGGAAGGAAGACTCGCGACTGGCGTTTGCCACTGGAAGGCGTCAAGACGGCCGGTGACCGGGGAAACCGGACGCCAGCGGTCGCTGACATAACCGTCCGCAGTCCAGGCCGGATCATGGCGGGCGCGCACCGCGCGCAAGGTCCAGGCGCGGGCCCGGCCGCCGTCACCATGCTCGGTCCGCTCGATCTCGGCCATCAGCAACGCCACGCGCTGGGTGGGATCGTTGACGTAAGGCGCCAGCACCGCGCGCGCACGGGCAAACTCGGACGCATCGATCGCGGCGCGCGCGATCGCCAGCTGGCCCTCGATATAGCCAGCCTTGTCGGCAGAAATCTTGGCCGCAAGCGTCTCGACCCGCTGCAGGCGCTGCCGCGCGGAATCGCCGAGCTTCACATGCGCATAGGCATCCGCAAGATCAGGATGCGGATTGGCGAGCCAGGCGGTTTCCACCAGCTTCATGGCGCGGCGCACCTGATGCGCCTCGCTCTCGAATTTTGCAGCGAGCACTGCGGCCGGAACCAGGGTCGGCGCGAGCTTGACCGCCTGCATCACGCTCTCGCGCGCGACGTCGCGGTCCATTGTTTCCAATTCCAGCGCGCGGGCGGCGAGCAGCACGCCGCGCTGGCGGCGATAGGCCTGCTTGTCGATCAGGCCCGCGGACAGATTCGAATCGAGGATCGCGAGCGCGCCGCTCCAGTCGCCGCGCGCGCAGCGGAAGCCGAGCACCGCATGCGAGGCCCAGGTCGAGGACGGCGACAGCTTGATCGCTTCCTCGGCGATCATCACGGCGCCGACCGCATCGTCGGCGCGCTGCGCCTCGATGAACAGGCCGCGCAGGCCGAGCAGGCGCGTGTCCTCGCGCTCGGCCATGGCACGGAAGACGCGCTGGGCCTCGTCGCGATTGCCCTCGAGCTGCGCCGATTGCGCATGCAAGAGAAGCGCGAGCGGATCGTTTGCAGCCAGCCGCCGCGCGGTATCGGCGTGGCGACGGGCAAGCGCGGTGTCGCCATGGCCGATCGCAAGCAGGCCGTGGGTGATGGCGTGGCGGCCGCGAGCATGGCGCTTTTCGTGACGACGGCGGCGCAGACGCCCCGGAGCGCGCCAGGCCATCGTCAGCAGGCTCCAGACCAGCACGACTGCCGCGGCAAAGAGACCAAGCAAGAACACGAAGCGGGGAAGCGTCGTTGTGGCGCGGAAAGCGCCCGCAGTCAGGACGAGGTCGCCGGGCTGATCGGCAACCCAGGCCGCGCCGGCCGCCGCCAGTGCGATCAGAACGAGGAAGAGGACGATGCGAAGCATGACGATCCCTATACGCGGTGATTGTTGCGCGAACCTTTATTGACCAGGCTTGACGAGATCCGCCATGGCGGCGTCGGCGAATTTGCGTGACGCGGCGAGCGCGGCGTCACGGGCATCGGTCTTGTCGAGCCAGGCTTGCGCCGGTGCACGATCGGCCTCGGGCAGCGTCTTCAACTCGCGCCGCGCCTCGCCGAAATCGTTGCGCAACGCAGCCGCCGTCACCCGCGCGACGATCGCGCCGCGATCGTTGCCGACCCCGTCGGTACGCTCGATGCGGACGAGTTTCGACGCCCCCGCCTGAAGGCGCTCGACGATTCCGGTGCCGCTGGCCGGAGCTTCCGCCCGCGGCGACAATTTTGGCACGATGTTGAGGAGCTCGCGACTCAAGGCGACCGGCGTCGGAATGCCTGACGACGCAAAGGTGTCGAGCGGCTTCAGCATCTCCGGCTTTGCTGCCAGCGACCGCGCGGCGGCGAGCTGCGACTCGTAGGCATCGCCGTGGCGAACGGCGACGTCGAGCAGGGCCGCCGCCACCACATGGCGCAGCGGCTTGTCGTCCATCGTCTTCGCGTCGGCGATCTTCTCGCTTTGCTGTGCGAGTTCCGCACGTTCGGTCTTGCTTGCACGCTCGAGCTGAGCGAGGCGGTCGTTGAGAGCGGCAAGATCGGGCGCGGCAGCGCGCGGCGCCGATGTCGCGTCGTTCAGGGCGCTGGCAGTCTTGTCGGATTGTGCGCGCAGATTGGCGATCTCGCTGCGCAGGCTCGTTGCGGATTTCTCCAGCGCATCGATCCGCGCCACCATGGCCGGATCGGCGGCCGGCTTGCCCGCCTTGGCTTCGACCGCGGCCACGCGCCCGCTCAGCGCCTCGACGGTTGCGCCCGTCACTTGCGGAGCAGCCGGCGGCGCCTGCACGGCAGGCCAGCCCAGCATCCAGCCGACCGCGATCACGATTGCGGCTGCGACGGCGCCGGAGAACGGAGCGATAACCCAGGGTGAAATCGACGGCGATACCGACGCGGACGCAACGGAAGACTCTTCTTCGGCAGGTTCGGGCTGCGGCGCGGTAATAGCTTCTTCGGACCTTACCTCTTGAGACTTTTCCTCTTGAGACTTTTCCTCTTGAGACTTTTCCTCTTCAGATTTGGCTTGCTCATGCGCGGCCTGTTCGGTCGCTGCCCCAGCCTCAGGCTCGCCCGTCACCTGCTGCGGCTGGGTCGAGACTTCCGTCGCCTCGAGGTCGATGGTGGGCGGGATGCGCTTGGCGCGGCCGGACTCGGGAGCCAATCCTGCGTCTTCAGGCTTGTCGTCGGCCATCGTGACGGTTCCTCACACTTACCTGCCCTGAACGAACGGACCCGATTGCGTCGGATTCGGCCCGACCTCTTACGCCAAACGGGTGCGCAAAGCACGCTCCAAGGTGTCAAATAAGGCATTTTCGTCCGGCGTCGCCGCAACCAGAGACCTGCGAGGCACCGGCCTCGCGCAGTACGCCGGCGACCGGCTCGGACAGGCAGCACTGCGGGATCGCCAGAGCCGAGATTTCGACACCTTCCGCCCGCGCGGCCTCCAGGAAAGCCCGCGCGCTGCGCCGGGAGTAGTGCAGCACCGCCTCGATCCCATGGGCGGCAAAGCCTTCACAGACATCGCGCGGCAACAGCTTGACTGGCGCCATGCGATAGGTCGTCTGCGTGATGACGATGAAGCCTTCGGCGCCCAGCTCCCCGCCGAGGTCGCGCGACAGATCCGCGCCCGCGAGATAGAGCAACGTGCTCTTTTTCTTCAGCCGCTTGTCGCGCGCGCTCTGCATCACCTTGTCGCGCAGGGCAGCGGCATCGCCACCGGCGACGATCACCTCGGCAAAACCGGCATCGCGCCCGGCGGCAGCCGTGTGCTCGCCGACCGCGAACAGCGGCAGCTGCAGGAGACCAAGGTCCGGTAATTGCGATGCGACGCCACGGATCGCATTGGCCGATGTGACAATGACGGCGCTGTAGCTCGTTTCACTCTCGTCATGGAAGGCGACCGGCTCGAACTTGAGCACCGGCGCGAGCAGCACCACATGACCCCGTGCACGCAGATTTTCCGACGTCGCCTCATTGTCGGGATGCGGCCGTGTGACAAGAATGGACATCGCTTGTGTTCCCGAACCACGTGGCGGTGGCGCTTTCACGAGGAACGGCAGCGCGTGACGATTGCGTTGGCCGACCCCGGAATGCTACCGGACGTACCAGAACTCTGCTTTGCGGATGAGCGCAAGGGGCGGGAAGGGCGCAAATTGGATAACAATTCGCCAATGCTGGTACTGGGCATCGAAACCACCTGCGACGAGACCGCCGCGGCGGTGATCGAGCGTGCGCCTGACGGCAGCGGCAAGATCCTGTCCAATATCGTGTGGTCGCAGGTCGAGGAGCATGCCCGTTTCGGCGGCGTGGTACCGGAGATCGCGGCCCGCGCCCATGTCGACCTGCTCGACGGCATCATCGACCGCGCCATGACTGAGGCCGGCATCGACTTCGCCCAGCTCGACGGTGTCGCGGCCGCCGCGGGCCCGGGACTGATCGGCGGCGTCATCGTCGGGCTCACCACCGCGAAGGCGATCGCGATGGTGCACGACACGCCGCTGGTCGCGGTGAACCATCTGGAAGCGCATGCGCTGACACCGCGCCTGACCGACGCACTCGAATTTCCCTATTGCCTGTTTCTCGCCTCGGGCGGCCATACCCAGATCGTTGCCGTCACCGGCGTCGGACAGTATGTGCGGCTCGGCACCACCGTCGACGATGCGATCGGCGAAGCCTTCGACAAGGTGGCGAAGATGCTGGGGCTGCCCTATCCGGGCGGCCCGCAGGTCGAGCGCGCGGCAGCCAACGGCGATGCCGCGCGATTTGCGTTTCCGCGGCCGCTGCAGGGACGCCCCGACGCCAACTTCTCACTCTCGGGATTGAAGACAGCGGTGCGCAACGAAGCAAGCCGGTTGGCCGAGATCACACCGCAGGACGTCAACGATCTCTGCGCGAGCTTCCAGGCCGCCGTGCTCGACTCCACCGCCGACCGGCTGAGCGTCGGCCTGAAACTCTTCCGCGAGCAGTTCGGTGCACCGCGTGCGCTGGTGGCGGCCGGCGGTGTCGCCGCCAATCAGGCGATCCGCGGCGCGCTGCATGACGTTGCGAGGAAAGCCGGAACACAATTGATCATGCCGCCGCCGGCGCTCTGCACCGACAATGGTGCAATGATCGCCTGGGCCGGCGCGGAACGTCTCGCGCTCGGCATGACCGACACGATGGAAGCACAGCCTCGCGCGCGCTGGCTGCTCGATGCGAACGCGACGGCACCGGCCGGATACGGCAAGACACGCGCGGGATTCTAGCAATGACAGCGTTCCGATCTGTCGCGGTGATCGGCGCGGGCGCCTGGGGCACGGCGCTGGCGATGGTGGCGGCGCGGGCCGGACGGAACGTGACGCTGTGTGCGCGCAATTCCGAGCACGCGACGCGAATCGCATCGAGCCGCGACAATCCGCGGCTGCCGGGCGTGCGGCTTGCGCCGGAGATCATCGTCACGAGCGACCTGGCCCTCGCCGCACGCGCGGACATGCTGCTGATCGCAGTGCCCGCGCAGCATCTGCGCGGTGCTGTCAACATGCTCGCCTCGCACCTGGAAAAGCCGGTGCCGATCATTGCCTGCGCCAAGGGCATCGAGCACGGCACCCATAAATTCATGACCGACGTGATCGCCGAGGCCGCGCCTCGCGCAGCCGGCGATCCTGTCGGGCCCGAGCTTTGCCGACGATGTCGCGCGTGGCCTGCCGACGGCGGTGACGCTGGCCGCAAAGGACGACGCCTTGGCGAGCCACCTGGTGCAGGCGCTGGGCTCGCCGACGTTCCGGCCCTATCACTCCACCGATGTCCGCGGCGTCGAGATCGGCGGCGCCGCCAAGAACGTGCTGGCGATCGCGGTCGGCATCGCGGTCGGGCGCAAGCTCGGCGCTTCCGCCCAGGCCGCACTTACCACCCGCGCCTTTGCCGAGCTGACACGCCTCGGCCGCGCGCTCGGCGCACGCAGCGAAACACTCACGGGCTTGTCTGGCCTCGGCGATCTGATCCTGACCTGCTCGAGCCCACAATCGCGCAATTTTGCGCTCGGCCTGTCGCTTGGCCGCAGCGAGCAGCCGCCCGCCGGCAAGCTTGCCGAAGGCGAATTCACCGCGCCGGTACTGATCGAGCTCGCGGCTTCGCAAAAAATCGAAATGCCAGTATCGGAAGCCGTCGCATCGATCCTGACCGGCAGAAGCACGATCGACGCCGCGATCTCGGGGCTCATGACGCGACCTTTCAAGGCGGAGGAATGAACATGGCGTACTGGCTGGTGAAATCCGAACCATCGGTGTGGTCCTGGGACCAGCAGGTGGCGAAAGGCGCCAAGGGCGAAGCCTGGACCGGCGTGCGCAATTACACCGCGCGCCAGAACCTCGTCGCCATGAAGAAGGGCGACAAGGCGTTCTTCTATCATTCCAACGAGGGCAAGGAGATCGTCGGCATCGCGGAGATTATCAAGGAAGCCTACCCCGATCCGACCGACAAGACCGAGAAATTCGTCTGCGTCGACATCAAGGCCGACAAGCCCTTGAAGACACCGGTGTCGATGGCCGCGATCAAGGCCGAGAAGAAGCTCGCCGACATGGCCCTGGTGAAATATTCGCGCCTCTCGGTGCAGCCGGTGACGGCCGAGGAATGGAAGCTCGTCTGCAAGATGGGCGGGATGTAGGCTTAGGTGCTGTAGCCCGGATGAGCGAAGCGATATCCAGGACTACTGCTGCTATCCCGCATGTCGCTACGCTCATGCGGGCTACGACATCGGAGCTTGTTTCTCCGGCAGCGCAAACACCTCGCATGGCGAGGCGATGCCCCGCAGCGAATGCGATCCGAGCGCGATCAGAGGCATGTCGGTCTCGGCGGCGAGCGCGCCCGACACCAGCACGGTTCTGCCGAGCGGCTTGCACAATCCTTCGAGCCGGCTGGCGAGATTGACGGCGGGACCGATCGCGGTGAAATCCAGCCGATTGGCGGCACCGATATTACCCCATAGCATCTCGCCGAGATGCAGCGCCGCGCCGAACGCGAGCGGCGGCAGACCTTGAGCACGGCGCTCCGCGTTGAGATACACCATCCCGGCTTCGGCTGCGCGCGCGGCACGCAGAGTTGCATCGGACGCTTGGCGCGGTGACGGCCCGACCACCGGAAAGATCGCGAGCACACCGTCGCCGATGAATTTCAGCACCTCGCCGCCGAAGGCGTGGACCGCGCCGGCGATGCGATCGAACCAGGCATCGAGCGCCGCGATGACCTCGGCAGGCGGATTGGTTTCCGATAGGAGCGTGAAGTTGCGCAAATCGGCATAGAGCAGCGCGGCCTGTATGGTCTCGCCGAGGTCGCGCCGCAGGGGTGCCGCCAGCACCCGCTCCGCACTGCGCTTGCCGAGATAGGCATCCAGCGTCGCGCGCAACGTTGCACGCGCGGCAAGTACGGCAAGGGGTGTAGCGGCAAAGCGCGCGGCCTGGCGCAATTGCTCGGTCTCGTCCGCGGTGAACGGACGCGGCCCGATCCAGCCGAGCAACGGCCCGTCGGGCCGTCCGACCAAATCTTCGTGCACTTCACCCTCCGCGATGTCGCGCAGCCAGCGGCGGCCGGCATCGTTGGGCGGGTCGGGCGCGAGGCCGCCTGGTGCGAAGCCGAGCGCTTCGATCACCCGGCCGTTCTCCGCGCGCCACAACCAGGTCCGTTTCGCGATCAGCGGATGTGGCACCTCCAGCGTCAGGCTGCCCGCCGCAAGCGGCACGCCATCGGCGACCAGATGTGCGCCAAGGTCCGCGAGCAGGCGGTCGGCGCCGGCGCTATCGGCGGCGGCATCGACAAGCCAGGCGAGTGTCGGCGAGAGGTGCATGGCCCGATCATGACGAAGGCAGGCGGTCTTTGTCACGGGCAATCCTTGACGGGCCGCTCGAGCGCCGCCATGTCCCAGTGTCAGCCCATGGGTGATCGTCGATGACCGAACCGTTCATAGTGCGACGCGAGACCCAGATCGCGGCCCCACGCGCCACCGTTTTCGCCTACCTGACCGACCCCGAGAAGATTTTGAGCTGGATGGGTTCCGACGCGACCACGGAGCCACATCCCGGCGGGCTGTATCTGCTCAAAGGCATCGGCCCCCGCGGCGGCGTTGCCCGCGGCGCATTCCGCGAAGTCGTGCCGGTGCATCGGCTCGCCTACACGTTTGGATGGGAGGGCGGCCAGGAAGTGCCGCCCGGCTCAAGCCTGATCGAGATCGACCTGATCGAACGCGACGGCGGCACATTGCTGCGCATGACCCATAGCGGGCTGCCGACCGAGGAACAGGCGGCCGCCCACGCGACGGGATGGGCGCACTATCTGGGACGGCTCACGGCGGCAGCCGCGGGCGGCGATCCCGGTCCCGACAACGGCGTTTCCAACAACGCGTAACGACGCCGAGGTCAGACCGCCGCGGTCGCCACCACCTGCTGCAAAAGCTGCTCGCGCCTGGCCTGCGAGCGCTGGCCCTTCATGGTCGCGGCGAAGCGTTCCAGGATGCCGTCCTCGAACGCGGTGACGATGGTATCGTGAACATAGCTCTTGCGGCAGATCGCCGGCGTGTTGGAGAGCTGGTCGGCAGCGCCGCGGATCGCCTCCAGCACCTGCTTCTTGCGGCCGCGCTGGCTGGTCGCCGGCGTGATCCGCGACAGCGATTCCACGACGACGGCAGAGGCCATCAGCGTGCGGAAATCCTTCAGCGAGATCTTGATGCCGGCGATCTCGCGCAGAAACGCGTTCACCTGCGTGGTGCTGACCGCGCGCACGATGCCATAGGGATCGCGATACTGGAACATGCGCTTGCCGGGAACGCCCTGCAAGATCCCGATGGCGCGCACGAGCTTGGCCGCGTCGCACTCCTTGCGCACCGCCTTGCCGCCCTTCGCCTTGAAGGTCAGCACGAAGCTGTCGTCTTCCAGCGAGACGTTGGACTTCAGCAGCGTGGTGGCGCCGCGGGTGCCGTTGAGACGGGCATAGGATTCGTTGCCGGGGCGGATCGCGGTGCGCGCGATCAATTCGATGACGGCGGAGAGCGCGAACTCGCGGGTCGGCTCGTCGCCCGACAGGAACGCCGAGACCTTGCGCCGGATCTTGGGCAGCGCGCCGACGAGCTTTTCCAGGCGATGCGCCTTGCGTTGCTCGCGGACCTTCTCCCAATCGGCGTGATAGCGATATTGCAGCCGGCCCGCGGCATCGCGTCCCACTGCCTGGAGATGCGTGCTCGGATCGGCCGAGTAGCGCACCTCGCGATAGGCCGGCGGCACCGCCATCGAATGCAGCCGCCGAATGGTGCGGGCATCGCGGATGTGGACGCCGTTAGGCCGCACGAACGAATAGCCCTTGCCGCGCCTGACGCGGCGGATGGTCAGCTCGTTCTGGTCGCCGAGCCGCAGGCCCAGTTCCTTGGCGAGGGCCTCGACCGTCGTCGACGGCGCCGCGTCGAACACTTTCTTCGGGCTGGGACGGCCGGAACCGGCCGGTTTCGGCCATTGTCCGAGGGCTTTGGCCAGCGCGATGGCTGCAGGATCGGCTGAAGCGGGCCGTATCGTCCCGAGATTCTGCTGATCCATCATAGTCTTATGCCTTAGCCCTGTCTGTTGTCGGTCAATGCCGCTGTTCTGATTTTTGTTCCAAGGGGTCTCGTTGGACCCGGGTTGGCCATTTAGGGTGTTCCGAACCGCATTGCGAGTCCCGAATCAGTGAGAGGCGGTTTCTAAATACCTCTGCTGAATGCACGGCGCTCTGCGCGGGCCCATTCCGAGCATCTGGGTGAAGACCCCAAAGCCGCCCGTCGCCCTGTTTCAAAACTGCGACAGTCGCACGAAACGGCTTGATCCTCCGCATGGCAGGCTGCTCGCCGAAGGTCCAGCTTGTGCACCTTGTCGGGTCCGGTTAGCCCGACGCATAATCGGTTCAACGATCAAGTCGGCTCGCCAGTGGTCCGTGCTCGGCTCGCCGTATGTGGAGGGAAACATGTCCGAGAAGATCTACGACGTCCCCGCAGAATGGGCGAAGCGCGCCTGGGTCGACCAGGCCAAGTACAAGGACATGTACGCCCGCTCGATCTCGGACCCGAACGGTTTCTGGGCGGAGCAGGCCAAGCGCATCGACTGGATGCACGCGCCGACCAGGATCGAGAACGTCTCCTTCGCGCCCGGCAACATCTCCATCAAATGGTTCGAGGACGGCGTTCTCAACGTCGCCCATAATTGCATCGACCGGCATCTCCACAATCGCGCCAACCAGACCGCGATCATCTGGGAAGGCGACGATCCCTCCCAATCCCGGCACATCACCTACAAGGAGCTGCACGACGAGGTCTGCCGGATGGCCAACATCCTGCGCACCCGGAACGTCAAGAAGGGCGACCGCGTCACCATCTACCTGCCGATGATTCCGGAGGCGGCCTACGCGATGCTGGCCTGCGCGCGGATCGGCGCGATTCACTCCGTGGTGTTCGCCGGCTTCTCGCCCGACAGCCTCGCCCAGCGCATCAACGACTGCCAGTCCAAGGTGATCATCACCGCCGATGAGGGCCTGCGCGGCGGCAAGAAGGTGCCGCTGAAGGCCAATGTCGACGCGGCGCTCGCCAAGGCAGACGGCGTCGACTGGGTCGTCGTGGTCAAGCGCACCGGCGGCGCGGTCGAAATGAATCCCTCGCGCGACCTCTGGTACCACGACGCCGCCAAGATGGTGACGACCGAGTGCCCGGTCGAGCACATGCACGCCGAGGATCCGCTGTTCATCCTCTACACCTCGGGCTCGACCGGCCAACCCAAGGGCGTGCTGCACACCTCCGCCGGCTATCTCGTGTTCGCCGCGATGACGCATCAATACGTCTTCGACTATCACGACGGCGACATCTACTGGTGCACCGCCGACGTCGGCTGGGTCACCGGCCACAGCTACATTCTCTACGGACCGCTCGCCAACGGCGCGACCACGCTGATGTTCGAAGGCGTGCCGAATTACCCGGATAATTCGCGATTCTGGAACGTCATCGACAAGCACAAGGTCAACATCTTCTACACCGCGCCGACCGCGATCCGCGCGCTGATGCAGAGCGGCGACGCGCCCGTGAAGAAGACCTCGCGCGCCAGCCTGCGCCTGCTCGGCTCGGTAGGCGAGCCGATCAATCCGGAAGCCTGGGAGTGGTATCACCGCGTCGTCGGCGACGACCGCTGCCCGATCGTCGATACGTGGTGGCAGACCGAGACCGGCGGCATTTTGATCACGCCGCTGCCCGGCGCCACGAAGCTCAAGCCGGGCTCGGCGACGCAGCCGTTCTTCGGCGTGGTGCCTGAGATCGTCGACGCCGACGGCAACGTGCTGGACGGCGAGACATCAGGCAATCTGTGCCTGACGCGGTCATGGCCGGGCCAGATGCGCACGGTCTATGGCGACCACGCCCGCTTCGAGCAGACTTATTTCTCGACCTACAAGGGCAAGTACTTCACCGGCGACGGCTGCCGGCGCGATGCGGACGGTTATTACTGGATCACCGGCCGCGTCGACGACGTCATCAACGTCTCCGGCCACCGCATGGGTACCGCCGAAGTCGAAAGCGCGCTGGTGGCGCATGAGAAGGTCTCGGAAGCCGCCGTGGTCGGTTACCCGCACGACATCAAGGGTCAGGGCATTTACGCATATGTGACCCTGATGGCCGGCATCGAGCCAACCGAGGATCTACGCAAGGAGCTCGTCACCTGGGTGCGCAAGGAGATCGGCCCGATCGCTGCGCCCGACCAGATCCAGTTCTCGCCCGGCCTGCCCAAGACCCGATCCGGCAAGATCATGCGCCGCATCCTACGCAAGATCGCCGAGGACGAACCGGGCAGCCTGGGCGACACCTCGACCCTGGCCGATCCCGGCGTGGTCGACGACCTCGTCAAGAACCGTCAGAACAAAAAGGCGGTCTGAGCCACATCGTCCTGTGCCCCGGACGCAGCGTAGCGCGCACTTCGCGGTGCGCTGCAGAGTCGGGGCCGATGCAACGGCAGACTCTGTGGCCTTCTAGATCCCGGCTCTGCGTCGCACCGCTTCGCGCTGCGCCGCGTCCGGGACACGAGATCGCATCCCCGCGTTAGCGCTCCCCCGAACAACGGCCGTTCACATCCTCACGCACTTGTCAGGCCGCGCCCCGGCGCCCGGGCATCTTTCCCGCCAAGTGTTGTTTTCAGGTCATTTACTTTGTTTCGAACATTTCCTTTGTTCCCCCTGCTGGCTGGCCCTTGGCGGCCGTGCGTGGAAACCATCCGGTTAACAGGCGCGGTTAAGAATGTCCCCTAACAAGGACTTGGCGAGCCGGCGATTGCCGGTTTTGCGTAATCTTGGACGGTCCGTTCGGGGCAAGGGGAAAATCGATGTCGATGAGGATTGCTGTGGCGCTGGCCGCCACCGTCGTGACTGGGGTCTTGACGTTGACGGCGGCGCAGGCGCGGCCGGAAATGGTGGGGACGAACCTGGCTGACTATTCGCCGGGCACCATCGTGGTCAAAACCAACGAGCGTCGGCTCTATCTCGTCCTCGATAGCGGCCACGCCGTGCGCTACCCGGTCGGCGTCGGCAAGTCCGGCAAGCAGTGGGCCGGCACCACCCGCATCGACGGCAAGTACCGCAATCCGGCCTGGGCGCCGCCCGCCGAGGTGAAGCGCGACAAGCCCAGCATCCCGGACGTCATCCCGGGCGGCTCGCCCCGCAATCCGATGGGCGTCGCGGCGATGACGCTGTCCGGCGGTGAATACGCGATCCACGGCACCAACGTGCCGGGCTCGATCGGCGGCTTCGTCTCCTATGGCTGCATCCGCATGCTCAACGACGACATCACCGATCTCTACAGCCGCGTCTCGGTCGGCACGACGGTGGTCGTGACGCGCTGATCGCCGGCATCAGGACGACACGGCAATAGCCGCGTCGTTCGACGCGGCTTTTTGTCACCAGAAGCGCCAGCTCCGCGCGCACCAGCCGTCGCGATGGCCGCCATTGTAGCTCCGCGCGTAACCGCCCGCGAGCAACGCCGCCGAGACATTGGTCGTGCGTTTGGTCGCGACGTCGGCGAGAACGCGACCATATTTGTCGGCACCGAGGTTGGTGATCGTCACGCCACCCTGCGCGAGCAGATCGCGCAATGCGCGGGCCGCGGCTTCGGCCTTGTCCAGTTCCTCCTGGCAGGATGCTTTCATCTCGGGTGCGTCGATGCCGCGCAGGCGAACGCGCACGATGAGATCGCGGCCGTCGCGCTGACGAACGCGTGCGAAGGTGTCGCCGTCAATGGTGCGAACGACATCGACCGGCTCGCGACGATCGGGATGGCCGCCTTGCTGGAGCACAATCTCGGCGTCTCGTGATTGACCGTCGGTCACGTGAGGGAACTGCCAGTTCATCCCATGCCGGGACGTGAACACCACGGCCACGACGATTCCAACCACGAACATCCACGGCAACAGCCCTGAGAACCGGCGACCAAATGGCGAGCCGCTGTATGAAGGCCGATATGGATGGCTTGGATCGAAACGCGACATCCGCGCACGCTAGGGCTGAGTCGGGCAGTCCGGCAAGCGAGCCTCAAAAGACAAGCTTCAGAAGTCGGAAGCGATGCCCTTGCGCTCCCAATCGCCATAGCGGGTCGGTTCGGGTCCTTTTGGGCCCTGCAACTCCTTTGGCGCCGCCTGGCCGTCGTTTTTAGTTCCGACTGCCGCAGCCTGACGGCGCGCTTCGGCCTCGGCCAGCGCGCGCTGGGCGGCCGGCGTAAGCTGCTTGCGGTCGGGAACGGGAGGCTGGTCGCTCATCGCCGGCTTTCTAGCGCGGGATGGCCCGCGACGCGACGCCCAATAACGCATTCCTGAAATGGCTCCGAAAGGGCTGAAAAACCCGGAAGCGATTCTTACATTTGGCATATTCGCGTGCCAGAGATCGCCTTCTCAAGGCATGCGCCCATTACGGCGAACTGCCGCTGCTCAGAACCTTGTTTCCGCATGCCTTCTCAACGTTTCGCTCCTCCATCCGAAGTGCCCGGTCTCGCGGCGCGGCGGATTGCCGCCGACATCGTCGACGGCGTGCTGCAAAAGCACCGCACACTTGACGAGCAGCTCGACGGCAGCGGCGCCCATCCCGGACTGAAGACGCTCCCCGACCGCGACCGCGCGCTGATGCGCCGCCTGGTCGCCACCGTGCTGCGCCGGCTCGGCACGCTCGGCCATGTGCTGTCCCGCCTGCTCGACAAGGGCATTCCCTCCGACGCGCCGCGCGCGCAGAGCGCGCTGTTGATCGGCGCCGCCCAGATCCTCTGGATGGACGTGCCCGATCACGCGGCCGTCGATCTCTCCGTTCGCCTCGTGCAATCCGACCGGCGCGCCGCGCGCTATGCCGGCCTCGTCAACGCCGTGCTGCGCCGCTGCGCCCGCGAGGGCAAGGCGCTGGTGGACGAGGTTGCCGCGCAGTCGCTGGACCTGCCGCCCTGGATGGTCGCGCGCTGGAGCGCGCATTATGGCGAGACGGTCGCAAGGGACATGGCGCTCGCGCTCAGCCATGATCCGTCGCTGGATCTGACCGTGAAGTCGGACGCCGCGCAATGGGCGAGCCGGCTCCATGGCGAAGTGCTACCGACCGGATCGGTGCGCACGGTGCTGCACGGCGCGGTGACCATGCTTCCCGGCTTCGCCGAAGGACAATGGTGGGTGCAGGACGCCGCCGCTGCGTTGCCAGCCCGGCTGTTCGGCGACATCAAGGGCAAATCCATCGCCGATCTCTGCGCCGCTCCCGGCGGCAAGACCGCGCAACTGGCGCAGGCCGGCGCGCACGTCACCGCCATCGACCGCTCGCCTGCCCGGGTGGCACGGCTGCGCGAGAATCTGACGCGGTTGTCGCTGCAGGCCGAGACCGTCGTCGCCGACGCCGCGGAATGGGCCGGCCCTGCCGATGGCTTCGACGGCATCCTCATTGATGCGCCTTGCACATCGACCGGGACGATCCGCCGCCACCCCGATGTATCCTGGCTCCGGCAGGAATCCGACATCGCCGCAATGACCGCGCTCCAGCGGCGGCTGCTGCAAAAATCGGTCTCGCTACTCAAGCCCGGTGGGACGCTAGTTTATTGCACCTGTTCGCTGGAACCTGAAGAGGGCGAGCATGCGGTCGCCGCGCTGCTGACCGCGGAGCCCGGTCTCCGCCGGGTTCCGATCGATGCGTCCGAGGTGTCTGGGCACAGCGAGATCATTACCGCCGAGGGCGATCTGCGCACCCTGCCCAGCCATCTGCCGAACGCCGATCCCAAGCTCGGCGGCCTCGACGGATTTTTCGCGGCCCGGCTCGTTAAATCCTGATTTTGCACTGGATTTTGCAAACACGGCACTGATTCGCGTCGTTCAAGGTGGTGTCGGCCGTCCGATTTTGGGATTAATAAGGATTCGTCGGAATCCTCTCCCCCATCAAGGCAAGGCGTGTCGGTCGCTCAACGCAGACGTATCTCGACGCTGGTGATGAACCGCTTCGCGCGGAACATGCTCGCGCGCGCGAGCGGCGGTTCCGTCGCCCTGTCGCGGGTTTGGCCCGGCCGCGCCGACCGGCTGATCATCGCGCCGCATGATCTACGCACCGCGGATGCGACCCGCGCCGCCGAGATCTATGCCGGCCGCTTCGTCTTCGCCGGCAAGATCGTCAATTGCCACGGCCGCTCGATCTTCGATCTCGAGCCGCCGTCGGAAGATTGGGAAGTTGCGCTGCTCGGCTTCGGCTGGCTGCGCCATTTGCGCGCCGCCGACACCGCGCTGACGCGCGCGAATGCGCGCTCGCTGATCGAGGACTGGATCGGCAACCCCGCCAGCAAGCGCCGTCCCGTCGCGCGACGCGCCGACGTGCTGGCGCGCCGCGTGATCTCCCTGCTGTCGCAGGCGCCGCTGGTGCTGAACGATACCGACAACAAATTCTATCGTCGGTATCTGCGCGCGCTGGCGCGCGAAATCCGCTTGCTGCGCTACACCATGGTCAACATCCCCGACGGAGTGCCGAAGCTCCAGGTGCTGATCGCGCTGTGCTATGCGGCGTTGTGCCTTGCCAACCAGGCAAGTCACATCCGCAGCACCTCGAAAAAGCTCTCGGATGAATTGCAGCGGCAGATCCTGCCCGACGGCGGGCATGTCTCGCGCAACCCGGGCGCGCTGATCGAGCTCTTGATCGACCTGTTGCCGCTGCGGCAGACCTTTGCCGCGCGCAACATCGCGCCGCCGCCCGCGCTGCTCAACGCGATCGACCGCATGATGCCGATGCTGCGCTTCTTCCGCCACGGCGACGGCAATTTCGCGCTTTTCAACGGCATGAGCGCGACCCCGTCGGACCTGCTCGCGACGCTGCTTGCCTATGACGACACCCACGGCGCGCCGATGTCGAACATGCCGCATACCGGTTTCCAGCGCCTCGATGCCGGCCAGACCACTTTGATCATCGACACGGGCCCGCCGCCGGCGGCCAGCGTCAGCCACGACGCCCATGCCGGCTGCCTGTCGTTCGAACTCTCCTCCGGCATCAGCCGCATCGTCACCAATTGCGGCATGCCGGCCACGGGCCGCGACAATTGGCGGCCGTTCGCACGCGGCACGGCGGCGCATTCGACGCTGACCTATCACGACACCTCGTCATGCCAGTTCGTGGAGATGTCGGCGATGAAGCGGCTCTTGCACGGTGCTCCGGTCACCAGCGGCCCGGTCGAGGTCGAGAGCTATCGCGAAATCGTGCAGAACGGCACCCTGCTCACGACGTCGCATGACGGTTACCTGACAAAATTCGGCGCGATCCACCGCCGCGTACTGATGATCGCCAATGACGGCGCGCGCATCGACGGCGAGGACACGTTGTCGCCGCCGCAAGGCGGGCGCTTCAAGGGTCCGGACGCCGATTTCGCGCTGCGATTCCATCTGCACCCGGCGGTGAAGGCGAGCCGGCTGTCCGACGCCCGCGGCGTCATGCTGGTGCTCCCGAATCGCGACGTCTGGACCTTCGAGGCGCTCGACGACAAGGTGGAACTCGAGGACAGCGTGTCCCTGGCCGGCAATGACGGCCCGCGCCGCACCGCGCAGATCGTGATCCGTCAGGATGCGCGGCAGGCGCCCTCGATCCGCTGGAGTTTTGTCCGCTCCACCGCCTCGCCGGCGGTCACGAATGCCCGCAGAAATGCACGGCGGGAGCCGGAACTTCCGCTGTAGACGCATGCGATTCGGCACCATCTGGTCGTTGTGATAGCGACCGAAAACTGCTATCGAGCCCTCGCTCGCGCGACTGGCGACCTTGGATGGAGCACCATCGGGAAGCGCGGGACACAGCTGCCGCGCGCCTGGGCATTACTCCTTCAGACAGAGGATCTTGCTCATGACTGACCATCCCCGCCGCGTCACCCGCGCACTTCTCTCCGTTTCCGACAAGACCGGCCTGATCGACTTCGCAAAGGCGCTTGCCGCGCACGATGTCGAACTAATCTCGACCGGCGGCACCGCAAAGGCGATCGCCGCGGCCGGCCTCGAGGTGAAGGACGTGTCCGAGCTGACCGGCTTCCCCGAGATGATGGATGGCCGCGTGAAGACGCTGCATCCGAAGGTGCACGGCGGTCTGCTCGCGATCCGCGACAACAAGGACCATGCGGATGCGATGACGGCGCATGGGATCGCGCCGATCGATCTCCTCGTCGTCAATCTCTATCCGTTCGAGGCGACCGTCGACAAAGGCGCGGGCTTCGAGGATTGCATCGAGAACATCGACATCGGCGGCCCCGCGATGATCCGCGCCGCCGCGAAGAATCATGACGACGTCGCCGTCGTGGTCGAGGCGCAGGACTATCAGGCCGTGCTCGATGAGCTCGCCGCCAACAGCGGTGCAACCACGCTGAAGTTGCGCCGGCGCCTTGCCGCCAAGGCTTACGCGCGCACTGCCGCCTATGACGCCGCGATCTCGAACTGGTTCAATCGCCAGCTCGAGATCGACGCGCCCGATTTCCGTGCCTTCGGCGGCCGGCTGATCCAGTCACTGCGCTATGGCGAGAATCCGCACCAGACCGCGGCGTTCTATGCGACGCCCGACAAGCGGCCGGGTGTCTCGACCGCGCGGCAGCTCCAGGGCAAGGAGCTCTCCTACAACAACATCAACGACACGGATGCGGCCTATGAATGCATCGGCGAGTTCGACGCCAAGCGCACCGCAGCCTGCGTCATCGTCAAGCATGCCAATCCCTGCGGCGTCGCGGAGGGCTCCGACCTCGTCGGCGCCTACCGCAAGGCGCTGGCCTGCGATTCCACCTCGGCGTTCGGCGGCATCATCGCGATGAACCGCGCACTCGATGCTGACACCGCGCGCGAGATCACGAAAATCTTCACCGAGGTGATCATCGCGCCTGACGCTAGCGAGGAAGCGATCGCCATCATCGGCGCGCGCAAGAACCTTCGGCTTCTGCTCGCCGGCAGCCTGCCCGACCCGCGCGCGCCGGGCCTCACCGCCAAGACGGTGGCGGGCGGTCTCCTCGTGCAGAGCCGCGACAACGCCGTCGTCGACGACATGACCTTCAAGGTTGTCACGAAGCGCGCGCCCACTGATGCCGAGATGCGCGACCTGAAGTTTGCTTTCCGTGTCGCAAAACACGTCAAGTCCAACACCATCATCTACGCCAAGGATCTCGCGACCGTCGGCATCGGCGCCGGCCAGATGAGCCGGGTCGATTCAGCGCGGATCGCGGCACGCAAGGCTCAGGATGCGGCCGCCGAGCTGAAGCTCGCCGAACCGCTCACCAAGGGCTCGGTGGTGGCGTCGGATGCGTTCTTCCCGTTCGCCGACGGCATGCTCGCCTGCATCGAGGCCGGCGCCACCGCCGTGGTGCAGCCCGGCGGCTCCATGCGCGACGACGAAGTGATCAAGGCCGCCGACGAGCATGGCATCGCCATGGTGTTCACGGGCACGCGGCACTTCAGGCACTAGATCTGTCGTGTACTAAACTCGACGGGTCGTCCCGGCGAAGGTCGGGACCCATAGCCCAGGAAGTAGTTTGGTGTGCGGTACTGGCCGTGTCGCGGCAACGAGCAATCACGCGGTATGGGTCCCGGTCCCCATGCGCAATTGCGCACTAGGCCGGGACGACGCTAATTTTCCCGCACCCGCATCAACAGCGCCAGACCCGCGACGAAGAACACCACCAGCACGGCCATGCCGGCCTTCTGGCTCGCCGTCACCGCGGTGATCACGCCGATCAGCAGCGGGCCGATGAAGGAGGTCACTTTCCCCGTCAGTGCGAACAGACCGAAATACTGCGCGATGCGGTCCTTCGGTGCGAGACGGATCAGAAGCGTACGTGAGGCCGCTTGCAGCGGACCACCGGCCGCACCGATCAGGCAGCCCAGCACCAGATACGCGCGCTCTGACGCAGCCGCGAACAATGCACCGCCGGGCGTGGGCGGCGCGACCTTGATGAAGAGGATCGAATCCTTGTCGACCAGCAGGATCGCCGCCAGCGCCAGCAGCAGGATCAGCATGCTGCCGGCGATCACGCGCTTCGGCCCGAAGCGATCGTCCAGCTTGCCGCCGGACCACGCGCCAAACGCGCCGGCGATCGCGAGCATGATGCCGAAGGTGCCGATCTGGATCGTGTGCCAGCCGAACGTGCCCGCGGCATAGATGCCGCCGAAGGCAAACAGCGACACCAGACCGTCGGTGTAGATCATGTTGGCGAGTAGAAACGCCGCAAGCGATTTCTGCTGCGGCAGCCCCTTGATCGATTGCTTCAGCTCCGACAGGCCTTCGTGCAGCGCCTCACGCACCGGACGCTTCGCGGGATAGTCCGGCGTGAACAGGAACATCGGCGTCACGAAAATGATGAACCAAAGTCCGGTCAACGGTCCGGCGGCACGATCGCCCTGACGGCTGATCGGATCGAGCCCGAACAGAGGCGTGAAGCCGAGCAACGTGCGGCCGGTCTCGGGATTCGCGGCGAGCAGGCCGAGCACGATGACCAGGCTGACGATGCCGCCGACATAACCCGTCGCCCAGCCGGTGCCGGAGAGCCGCCCGATGCGCTCCGGCGGCACCAGCGTCGGCATCATCGCATTGTTGAAGAGAGTGGCGAATTCCGCGCCAACGCTGGCGAGCGCGACCGCGGTGAGCAGCGGCGGAATGATCGAGGGATCGCCGGGCTTGCCGATCCACAGCGTGCAGGATGCCAGCACCAGCACTGCGCCGAATCCGGCGATCCACGGCTTCCTGCGGCCCGACGCATCGGCGATAGCCCCCAGCACCGGCGACATCAAGGCAATCGCGAGGCCCGCGGCAGCCATCGCAAAGCCCCACAACGATTGCCCGGTGGCGGGATTCGGCGCAATGCCGGTGGCGAAATAGGGCGCGAACACGAAGGTCGTGATCAGCGTAAAATAAGGCTGCGCGGCCCAGTCGAAGAAGATCCAGCTGACGACGGCGCTGCGCGGCGGATAGGTCCGCTGCGCGGCGGCGATCCGCGCATCCCGGGCGATCGTCGTCACTCCATAATCCTCATCACGAACAGTTTTGCCTCTGTCGGGGCAAACCGTATAGCATTGCAGCGCTGCATGTGAACTGCCCATGGCCATTGCGGAAGTTTGATGATGTCGTCTTTTTCGACACGGCGGACATTTTTCGCCTTCCTTGCCACTCTGGCGTTCGGACTTCCGACCGCGACCGCGCAGGATGCGCGGCGGGCCTATGTGCCGCCCGCGCTCGACACCGTGCACGCCGTTCCCGCCGAACACGGCATGGTCGTAGCGCAGGAGAAAATCTCCGCGCAGGTCGGCGCCGATATCTTGCGGCGCGGCGGCAATGCCGTCGATGCCGCGGTCGCGACCGGCTTTGCGATGGCCGTGACCTATCCGCGCGCCGGCAATATCGGCGGCGGCGGCTTCATGGTGATTCATTCCACCGAGCGCAACGAAGACATCACGATCGATTATCGCGAGACCGCGCCGGCTGCGACGACGCCGCAGATTTTCCTCGGCGCCGACGGCAAGCCCGATGCGGCGAAGTCGCGGGATTCCGCGCTCGGCGTCGGCGTGCCTGGCACCGTCGCGGGTCTTGCGCTGGCCCTGGAAAAATATGGCTCGGGGCGGTTCACGCTGGCGCAACTGCTCGAGCCCGCGATCGTGCTCGCCCGCGACGGCTTCCTCGTCGGCGACGACATTGCCGACACGCTGCCGGGCTGGCACAAGCGGCTGGTGCGCTGGCCCTCCTCGGCCCAGATCTTCTCGCGGCCTGATGGCACGCCGCTTGGCGAAGGCGACAAGCTGGTGCAGAGCGATCTCGCCGAAACGCTGTCGGCTGTCGCCGCACAGGGCCCGCGCGGTTTCTATGAGGGGCCGGTCGCGGAAAAACTTGCCAAGGCCGTGACTGACGCGGGCGGCATCATGACGTCGGCCGATTTGAAATCGTATCAGGCTGTGATCCGCGCGCCGGTGCGCGGCACCTATCGCGGCTATGACATCGTGTCGATGCCGCTGCCGTCGTCGGGCGGCGTGGTGCTGGTGGAGACGCTCAATATCCTCGAAGGTTTTCAGCTCGCCGATCTGAAGCAGGGATCGCCGGCCTCGCTGCATCTGTTGATCGAGGCCATGAAGCGCGCCTATGCGGACCGGGCGCGCTATCTCGGCGATCCCGCCTTCGTCAACGCGCCGATCGGGACGCTCACCGGCAAAGATTACGCCGCCAAGCTGCGGGCAACCATCTCCGCGGATCGCGCCACGCCGTCGAAACAGCTCGTTTCCACCGCGGCCTCACCGCATGAGGGCAGCAACACCACGCATTTTTCCGTCATCGACGGCGGCGGCAACGCCGTCAGCAACACCTATACGCTGAACTTCAGCTACGGCGTCGGCCTCGTCGCCGACGGCACCGGCGTGCTGCTCAACAACGAGCTCGACGATTTCACCGCAGCGGTCGGCGCTTCCAATGCCTATGGCCTCGTCGGGTTCGAGCCCAATTTGCCCGGGCCGGGCAAGCGGCCGCTGTCCTCGATGTCGCCGACCATCGTCCTGAAGGACGGCAAGCCGGTGCTGGTGACGGGCTCGCCGGGCGGCAGCCGCATCATCTCGACAGTGCTCCAGGTGATCGTCAACGTCCTCGATTACAACATGGAGGTCGCCGCCGCCGTGGCCGCACCGCGACTGCATCACCAATGGCTGCCCGACGAGGTCCGGGTCGAGAGCGGCTTTCCCGATAATGTGCTGCTCGAGCTGAAGGCGATGGATCATCACATCGTCGCGCCGATGGGGCAGACATCGGCGAATTCGATCGCGGTGACCGCCAACGGGCCGCTCGGCGCGCCCGATCCACGCACCCGGGGCGCGGAAGCAGCGGGGCAGTAACTCTGTCCTTGCATGGCGCGAAGGCCGGCGGCCGGCTTACGCGCGCCGCCGCGCGTGCTACCATCGCGAGGCCAGAGAAACAGCCAAAGAAAACACCGTCGGGAAACGCGCATGACCACCGTTGATCCGAACCAGCGCATCGAACGCGCCGAGATCGAGGACACCAGCCTTCTTGCCTTCTATCGCGACATGAACGCGCCGGAGCGGCGGACATTCTGGGCGTGCGCCGCGGGCTGGGCGCTCGACGGCATGGACTTCATGATCTACCCGCTGGTGATCGGCACCATCGTCGCGCTGTGGAAGGTCGATGCGGGATCGGCTGGCCTCGCCGGCACCGTGACGCTGCTGGCCTCCGCCATCGGCGGCTGGCTCGGCGGCTATCTCTCCGACCATATCGGCCGGGTCAGAACGCTCCAGATCACCATCATCTGGTTCTCGTTCTTCTCGCTGATCTGCGCGGTCGTGCAGAATTTCGAACAGCTCCTGATCGCACGCGCGGTGCTGGGCCTCGGCTTCGGCGGGGAGTGGGCGGCGGGCGCCGTGCTGATGGGTGAAGCGATCCGGCCGCAATATCGCGGGCGAGCGGTCGGCTCGGTGCAGTCAGGCTGGGCGGTCGGCTGGGGCCTCGCGGTGCTGTCGCAGGCGATCCTGTTCTCGGCCTTGCCGGCGGAGACGGCGTGGCGCTGGATGTTCGTGATCGGCGCGCTACCGGCGCTGCTGGTGTTCTACATCCGCCGCTCCGTGACCGAACCGGAGATCGCGGCCGAGGCCCGCGCCAAGCAGGCCGCGAGCGGCAATCGTCCGGCGCTCTGGGAAATTTTCTCGGGCCCGATCCTGAAGACCACGATCCTGGCGTCGCTGATGGCGACGGGCTGCCAGGGCGGCTATTACGCCGTCACCTTCTGGGTGCCGCAGTTCTTGACCAAGGAGCGGCACCTGTCGATCGTCGGCTCGACCGGCTATCTCTCGACCCTGATCATCGGCTCCTTCATCGGCTATCTCACCGGCGCCTGGCTCGCCGACCGGATCGGACGGCGCAATCTGTTCCTGACCTTCTCGATCGGCGCGATGGCGGTTGTGCTGCTCTACACGCAGCTGCCGCTCACCAACGAAATCCTGTGGGTGCTCGGCTTCCCGCTCGGCTTTTTCGCCTCGGGCTATTTCTCCGGCGTCGGCGCATTCCTGACCGAGCTTTATCCAACGCGGCTGCGCGGCTCGGGCCAGGGATTTTGCTACAATTTCGGCCGCGGCATTGGCGCGTTGTTTCCGTTCCTGGTCGGAGCGCTGTCGGCGACGACGTCGCTTGCGAATGCGATCGCGATCTTCGCAGTGGTGGCTTACGCGCTGTTCTTCATCGCCGCCTTCGCGCTGCCGGAGACGCGCGGGCGCGTGCTGCACGCGGACTGATGCAGGCTAACTATCGCCCCACCTGATACGGCCCGCCCTTTTCGAGGGCGCGGCTGTAAGCCGGCCGTGCATGAATGCGCTCCAGGAACGCCATCGCCTTGGGGTGGCCGAGCTCGAGCCCGCCGCGCGCCTGGGCAGCTTCGAGCGGAAAGCTCATCTGGATGTCGGCGGCGGTGAACTCGTTGCCGGCGAACCACTCGGTCTTGCCGAGCTCGCCTTCCCAGTAATCCATGTGCTGCTTGAGCTGCGGATTGACCAGCGCAGTCAGCGCCTGGTTCGAGACCTTGCGCACCAGCGGGCGGAGCAACGCCGGCGCGCGCTTCGGCATCAGCGTGAACAGCAGCTTGAGCAGCAGCGGCTGCATCGCCGAGCCTTCCGCATAGTGCAGCCAGTAGGTGAAGCGCAGCCGCTCCGGCGTGTTCGGCGGCGGGACCAGCCGGCCGTTGCCATAGGTGGCGATGAGATATTCGGTGATCGCGCCGGATTCGGCGATGGTGTTGCCGTTGTCCGTGATAACGGGCGACTTGCCGAGTGGATGGATGGCGCGGAGCTCCTTCGGCGCGCGCATGTCCGGCTGGCGCTGATAGCGCACGATCTCGTAAGGCACGCCCAACTCTTCGAGCAGCCACAGCACGCGCTGCGAGCGGGAATTGTTGAGGTGATGAACGGTCAGCATCGCGTGGTCCCCGGGGCTAGGCATAGTTCGATCGGCCGCGCGTTCGTGCCAGCCCGGGAACGCAATGTCGAGCCATCCGGTCGGGTATTTTAACCCGGGTATATTGACCTTAGCAATTTACCCGGGTATTAAAGCTGCCATCGCGACCAATATGGCAATGATTCCAATGCAGAAGACTTTCACCGCTTTCCAAGGGCATCGCCGTCTGGTCTCCGGGCCGGCAGGAGAGGTCGCGCTGGTCATCAAGAGGATGACGGAGCGACCGGACGAGCCCATCATCATCTTCGAGGACGCCACGGGCAGATCGATCGACTTCGATCTGCGCGGCGGAGACCGGGAGGTGCTGGCGCGGCTGGCGAAGCTTGTGCCGCCCCCGGTTGAGGACACCGCATCGCCGAGCGAGCCGCGCGGTCGCGGCCGGCCGAAGCTCGGCGTGGTCGCGCGCGAGGTGACGCTGCTGCCGCGGCACTGGGAGTGGCTCAGCGCGCAAGCAGGCGGCGCCTCGGTCGCACTACGGAAACTTGTCGAAGAGGCGCGGCGTGCCAGCGGCGACAAAGACCGCGAGCGGCAGGCGCGCGATGCGGCCTATCACTTCATGTCGACCATGGCCGGCAATCTGCCGCAGTTCGAGGAAGCATCGCGCGCGCTGTTTGCGGATGATCGGCGGCGTTTCACCGGACTGATCGCAGATTGGCCCGCCGACATCCGCGACCACATTGTCAAGCTCGCCTACAGCGACCGCGCTTAGGTGCGCGCCTTCTCACAACCCCATCGACGGCCAGGCCACGCGCATTGCGCGTGGCGACGGTTTCGCAGGCCCTGATGAAAGGCCAATCCATGTCCGCAGCCAAGCCGCTCTGGAAAAGTTTTCTGCGCTTCCTGGCACCGTTGATGCTGAGCAACGCGCTGCAATCACTGTTCGGCACCGTCAGCAACGTCTATCTCGGCCAGATGATCGGGATCGACGCGCTTGCATCGGTCTCGGTGTTCTTTCCGGTGATGTTCTTCCTTTTCGCCTTCGTCATGGGGCTGAGCACCGGCGCCACGGTGCTGATCGGCCAGGCCTATGGTGCGGGCGAGCAGGGCCGGATCAAGCTCATCGTCGGCACGACGCTCGCAATCGGCCTGCTGCTCTCGATTGCAATTGCACTGATCGGCGGCATCTTCAGCCGGCAATTGATGATGATGCTCGCAACGCCCGCAGACATTCTCGACCAGGCTAGCGCCTATGCCCGCATCATGCTGCTCACCATGCCGCTCGGCTTCGTCTTCCTGCTGATGACGGCGATGATCCGCGGCGTCGGTGACGCGCTGACGCCTTTGCTGGCGCTGGCCTTGTCGACCGCGATCGGCTTGATCCTGACGCCGATGCTGATCCGCGGGTCGTTCGGATTGCCGGCGGCCGGCATCACCAGCCCGGCCTGGGCGGCAGCGATCGCCAACGCGCTGACGCTGGTCGCGCTGGCGGCCTATCTGCTGCGGAGAAAACATGCCTTGGCACCGGACGCTGCACTGCTGCGCCATCTGCGGCTCAATCGTGTGGTGCTGGGACAGATCCTCGGCATTGGACTGCCGAGCGCGATCGGCATGGTGGTGATGGCGATCGCCGAGCTGGTGCTGCTCGGCCTCGTCAACGGCTTCGGCTCGAACGCCACCGCAGCCTATGGCGCGGTCAACCAGGTGATGGGCTACACGCAGTTCACGGCGATGTCGATTTCGATAGCAGTCTCCATCCTCGGCGCCCAAGCGGTCGGCCGCGGCGACAGAGCGGGGCTCGACGGCATCGTGCGCACCGGACTTGCGTTCAACATCGTCTTGACGGGCGGGCTGGTGGCGCTGATCTATCTCGCGCCGCGCGCCGTGCTCGGCATCTTCATCACGGATGACGCCGTGCTCGAGCTGGCCAAGAGCTTGCTCAACATCGCACTGTGGAGCTCGGTGCCGTTCGGCCTGGCGACGGTGTTTTCCGGCGCGATGCGCGCTGCCGGCGTGGCACTGACGCCAATGCTGCTCGCGGTCTTCGCCATTATGGCGATCGAGCTGCCATCCGCAGTGATCCTGAGCCGCACGATTGGCCTTCAGGGTGTGTGGGCCGCCTATCCGATCGTGTTCTGCGCCATGTTCCTTTTGCAGATGGGCTATTACCTTCTGGTGTGGCGCAAGCGGACGATCCGGCGCCTGACCTGACCAAATCATCAAGAGATTATGACCGTCATTAAACGGTAGACCCGCGGCGCGCGCTGCGCCACAATGCGAAAAAAGCGACGTCAGGGAGCATGATTTTGACCCGCACAGCCCCGCAATTCCTGTTCGATTTCGGCAGTCCGAACGCCTATCTCAGCCATCTCGCGATCCCCGCCATCGAGCAGCGCATCGGCGTCAAATTCGAATATGTGCCGATCCTGCTCGGCGGCATCTTCAAATCGACCAACAACAAGTCCCCCGCCGAGACGCTTGCCGGCATCAAGAACAAGCGCGAATTCCACGCGGTCGAGACCGAGCGCTTCGTCAAGCGCTTCCAGGTGCAGCCCTATGTCATGAATCCGTTCTTCCCCGTCAACACGCTGAACCTGATGCGCGCAGCGATCGCGGCGCAGCTCGAGGGCGTGTTCGAAACATACGTCGAAGCCGCCTTCCACCACATGTGGCGCGAGCCGAAGAAGATGGACGATCCGGAAATCGCCGCGAAGGCGCTGGCGTCCTCCGGCCTCGACGCGCAAAAGCTGTTCGCTCGCGCCGGGGAACCGGAGGTGAAGGGCAGACTGATCAAGAACACCGAGGAGGCTGTCGCGCGGGGCGCGTTCGGCTCGCCGACCTTCTTCGTCGGCAACGAGATGTTCTTCGGCAAGGAGCAGTTGCGCGAGGTCGAGGAGATGGTGTCGGGGAAGTGATTTTCTCGAAGCAGGGAAACCGAACAATGTCCTCGACGTCATCCTGGCGAAAGCCAGGACCCATAACCACCGGATCGCGTTTGGCGATAGGCGGGGGCTCCGACTTGTCCGACAAGAGGCAGTCGGGGTAATGGGTCCTGGCTTTCGCCAAGACGACGAAAAAGAACCAACAACAAGGACAATCCCATGCGTATCCTCGTGGTCGGCGCTGGCGCCATCGGCGGCTATTTTGGTGGCAGGCTGTTGCAGGCCGGCCGCGACGTCACCTTCCTGGTCCGGCCGCGGCGCGCCAGCGAGCTCGCGAGCGCCGGCCTCGTCATCAAAAGCCCGAACGGCGACGTGACCTTGAAAAATCCGCCGACCATTCAGGCCGACGCGCTCAAGGACAAGTTCGACGTCGTGCTGCTGAGCTGCAAGGCCTTCGACCTCGACGACGCCATCAAATCGTTCGCGGCAGCAGTCGGGCCCAATACGGCGATCATCCCGATGCTCAACGGCATGAAGCATCTCGATATCCTCGACGACAAGTTCGGCAAGGAGCGCGTGCTCGGTGGCCTCTGCGCCATCGCCGCGACGCTCAACGAGAAGCGCGAGGTGGTGCAGCTCCAGCCGATGCAGTCGATCAATTACGGCGAGCGCGACGGCGAGCTGTCGGATCGCGTCAAGGCGATCGACGAGGCCTTCAAGAGCGGCATCGCTGGGGCCACCGCCAGCCAGAACATCGTGCAAGACATGTGGGAAAAGTGGGTGTTCCTTTCCTCGCTGGCCGCGTCCACCAGCCTGATGCGCACCTCCGTCGGCAATATTCTCGCCGCTCCCGGCGGCAGGGATTTCCTGCTCGGCATGCTGGACGAGACCAGCGCGATCGCCACCGCGTCGGGCTACACGCCGGGCGGGCCGTTCTTCGAGCGCGTGAAGGGCAACCTCACCACCGAGGGTTCACCGATGACGGCCTCGATGTTCCGCGACGTCAAGGCGGGCCTGCCGGTCGAGGCCGATCACGTCATCGGCGACCTCATCGCTCGCGCCGATGCCGCCAAGGTGCCGGTGCCGAAGCTGCGCATCGCCTACACGCATTTGAAAGCGTATGAGAAGCAGCGGGTGGGGTAGCCGCAGCTTCCGCTATTTGAAATACGCGAGATAGTGCGAGACGGCGGTGATTTCCTCATCGCTCATGTGATAGGCGACATCGGCCATCGCAGCGCCACCGCCGCCGACGCGCTGGCTGCTCTTGTAGTCGTGCAGCGCCTTGACCAGGTATTCCTCGCGCTGGCCCGCCAGCCGCGCGACGGCCTTGGTGCCGGCAAAGCTATCCGTATGACATGAGGCGCAGCGGCGGCCGGCGGCAACTTGGGCGCCCTTTTTCGACAGGTCCGGATCCTTGTCCTCCGCCGCTGTGGGCGGCGTCAGCGCGGCGAAATAGGCGCCGAGATTGCGGACGTCCTCGTTGGTGATTTCCTCGGCGATGGGTTGCATCTGGTCGTTCTTGCGCGAGCCGGCGCGGAAAAACACGAGCTGCCATTGCAGAAATTGATCGGGCTGGCCCGCGAGCGAAGGAATGTTCTCGGTCTGCGAGATGCCGTTCTCGCCGTGACAGCCGGCGCAGACGGCGGCCTTCTCCTTGATCGCGGCATTGTCGGCGGCGCTTGTGGGGAGAGAACCGAGCGCGAGGAGCGCGACCGCGCTGATTGCGTGCGAGATGAACTGCCGGCGCATGATTGGAATTCCGATCTATCGAACGCGTCATTCCGGGGCGAAGAAGCGCGAGCTATGATGCGCAATGACGCATCTGAGAATTCGATAACCCGCGTTCGTGGCCAAGGGTTCCGGACTTGCGCGCAAGCGGTGCGCGATCGGAAACGACAGCGTGCGAAATTGAAATGAGAAAGGCTGCGGCGCCCTCTCGGCACCGCAGCCTCGCGTCGTCTTACGCTACTTCTTGCTGTAGCTGATGCGGTAGATCGCGCCGGCCCAGTCGTCGGCGACCAGGATCGAGCCGTCCTTGGCGAGAATGATGTCGTCGGGACGGCCGAGATAGCCTTGGTCGCCCTCGATCCAGCCGGAGGCGAACACCTCCTGCTTGGCGTTCTTGCCATCGGGACCGACGATCACGCGCATGATGCGGCCGCCCTGGTACTTGTGACGATTCCAGGAGCCGTGCTCGGCGATCAGGATGTTGTTCTTGTACTCGGCCGGGAATTGGTCGCCGGTATAGAACTTCATGCCCAGCGGAGCGACGTGAGCGCCGAGGTTCAGCACGGGCGGCGTGAACTCGGAGCATTTGTGGCCCATCGCGAACTTGGTATCCGGCAGATCACCCTGGTGACAGTAGGGATAACCGAAGTGCTCGCCGATCTTGCTGATCATGTTCAGCTTGTCTGAGGGCAGATCGTCGCTGATCCAGTCGCGGGCATTCTCGGTGAACCAGAACTTGCCGGTGCGCGGATCGACGTCGCCCCCGACCGAGTTGCGAACGCCGAGCGCATAGATTTCCGCATTGCCGGTCTTGGGATCGACGCGGCGGATCTGCGACACGCTGGTCGGGGGAATGCCGATGTTGAAGGGCGGTCCGAACGGAATGTAGAACCAGCCTTCCTTGTCGACCGCGATGTATTTCCAGCCATGCGCGGCATAGGACGGCATGTCGTCATAGACGACCTTGCCCTCGCCGGGATTGTCGAGCTTGTTTTCGATGTCGTCGTAGCGGATCAGCTTGTCGACCGCGATGACGTAGAGGGCACCGTCCTTGACGGCCAGACCCGTGGGCATGTTCAGGCCCTTGAGGATCGTCTTGACCTCTTTCTTTCCGTTGTTGTCCTTGATCGCATAGACGTTGCCGAGGCCGAACGAGCCGACGAACAGCGTGCCCTTGTCACCCCAGGCCATCTGCCGCGCGGCCAGCACGCCGGAGGCGTAGACCTCCATCTTGAAGCCCGGCGGCAGCTTGACCTTCTTGACGATATTGGCGAGCTCGGCGTCGGACGCGCCGGTGGGCGGACCCGACGGCGGCGCCAGGCCCTTCTGCGCCTCGGTCTCGTCGCCGAGGAACCAGTCGTCCGGCGGATGGGTCCAGAACTCCTTGGTGCCGGATTCGTATTTCTTCAGCGGCTTGTTCTTGTCCTGCTGCTGCGCGTGACCGACGCTTGTCCCCGCGAGAAGGGCAACCGCTGCAAGCGCCAGGACGGATTGAAAGACGGATCGATGGAATTTCATCGCGTCACTCCCCTAAGGCAGCCATCAGGGCTGCACATTTATTTTATTTTGCTATCGAGAGGCGAAGTTCGGACTCTGTCGAGAGGACAGACGCAGAAGGTTAGCACATCTGCGAGCGGTGAGAAGCGCGCCGCGTGCGCTGCGATAGCGCTCAGTAAAAATTGAGACGGAAAGGCAATGATCGCGAATGCCGCTACGACAACGCTCTCGCTGCAGCGCGGAATCGAGATCATGCGCGGCTAATTTGCAGGCAGCAGGAGGTCTGGAACAAAAAAACGCGAAAACAACCCCATGCAAAGTAGAACGGCTCCGGCCATCTTGCTGCCGGTGACTCCGGGTAGACATCTGACGGATCGAGCGAATTAGCAAAGCTGGCGGCTACGGGGCGACGGGGTAAGGACCATCGTCGAAAATCGTCTCATGATAGCCTTTCAACCCGACATCGCGCGCCAGCGTGCTGCGAAAATCGCGGTCATCGCGAAGGCATTTCAGGACATGCGCAAAGTCGAATTCGGGCCGCCAGCCGAGTTCGTGCCGCACGCGCTCGTTGACATAGACGCGGTCAATCGCGGGGAACAGCCGCCAACCTCGCGCCGCATAGAGCTCCGCACAATCCGGATAGAGCTCGCGCACCACACCGGCCGCATCGCGCGCCAGCGCGGCGAGGTGGCGCTGCTCGAACGGGCTCGTGGCCGACAGGATGTAGCGGGCAAACCGGATGTCCGGCGCGCGCTCGGCGGCGAGCAGATGGGCGCTCACCGCGTCCGCGATATCCAGCCGGCGATAGAGCAGCTCGTTGGCCTGCGCATTCTCCGGCGCGTAAGCCGACCGCATCGCCGGATCGTCATCGTCTTCCGGGAAGAAGCGCGAGGTCCTCAAGACCACGACAGGCAGGCCGCGCTCGCGACAGAACAGCTCGCAGAGAGTCTCAGCCATCAGCTTGGTCGTGCCGTAGATGTTCTTCGGAATCGGCGGCAGGTCCTCGGTGACCCACACCGCGGCTTGGCCCGCCTCGGGGCGAAGCTGCGAGCCAAACGCGCTGGTGGTACTGGTAAAGACAAAACTGCGCACGCCGGCGGCCACGGCCGCTTCAAGCAGGTTGAGCGTGCCGGTGACGTTGGTGTCGACAAAGTCTTGCTTGCTGTGGGTCGCCACATGCGGCTTGTGCAGGGTCGCAGTGTGGATCACCGCGGTGACGCCGTCCATCTGGGCCCGGACGAAGTCGGAATCGACGATCGAGCCCACGGCATCGGTGAAGGGCGATGGCTTCAGGTCAATCCCACGCACAGACGAATCGCGCCCGCGGAGCGTGCGGAGAAGACCCTCGCCGAGATGGCCCGCGCTGCCTGTGACCAGAATTGTCATTCGAGACTCAAACGGCCGCCAGAGGCGTGGAAAACCACGTGCCCGTCCGGCTCACTGGATGCTTTGGGAGAAAATTGGAGCGGGCGAAGGGGCTCGAACCCTCGACCCCGACCTTGGCAAGGTCGTGCTCTACCACTGAGCTACACCCGCATCCTGTGTCGGTCGCATGACTGCGCCGGCAACGGCTGTCGTATGCCAAAAGCGGGAGGGGAATGCAACAGCTACCGGCGGCATAGATGCGCAATCGGAGGCCCGATATGGACCCGAACGCGGCCAAATGCCCCAAAAAAGGCTCCGGAACCGGCGAATCGGCCCACACGGATTGAAATTCGGCCGTCCCGGCCCAATTTAGGGCCAACAGCGAAGCATATGAATTGGCGACGTGCTAAAGACCCGCCAATTCCAGACATCAGACGAGGGGATCCCGTGACGATCATCGACCAGGGTAACGGAGCAGCGGGCCCGGCTGCCGCCGATCTGATCAAGGACACGACTACCCAGACCTTCGTGAAGGACGTCATCGAGGAATCGAAGCGCCAGCCGGTGCTGATCGACTTCTGGGCGGAGTGGTGTGGCCCCTGCAAGCAGCTCACGCCCTTGCTGGAAAAAGCGGTCAAGGCCGCCAAGGGCAAGGTCAAGCTGGTCAAGATGAACATCGACCAGCACCCGGCGATCCCGGGCCAGATGGGCATCCAGTCGATTCCGGCGGTGATCGCCTTCGTCAACGGCCAGCCGGCCGACGGCTTCATGGGTGCGGTCCCGGAGAGCCAGCTCAACGCCTTCATCGAGAAGCTGACCAAGGGCGTGACCGCGCCGGGTGAGCCGAATATCGCGGAGATCCTCCAGGAAGCCGAGGCCGTGCTCGCAGAGGGCGATGCCGCCGCGGCCGCCCAGATCTACGCGGAGGTGTTGCAGCTCGAATCGACCAACATTGCGGCCCTCGCCGGGCTCGCGAAATGCTACGCCGTCTCCGGCGCGATGGAGCAGGCCAAGCAGACGCTGGCCATGGTCCCGGAATCCAAGCGCAACGACCCGGCTGTGAAAGCCGTGCAGACCGCGATCGATCTGGCCGAGCAGGCGGAACAGCTCGGGCCCGTCGCCGAGCTGGAACAGAAAGTCGCCGCAAACCCGCTCGATCATCAGGCCCGATCTGACCTCGCGATCGCGCTCAACGCGCAAGGCAACCGGGCAGCGGCCACCGAGCAGCTGCTCGCGATCGTCAAGCGCGACCGCAAATGGAACGACGACGGCGCCCGCAAGCAGCTGGTACAGTTCTTCGAGGCCTGGGGCGGCACGGACGATGCAACCGTCGAGGGACGCAAGCGCTTGTCGATCATCCTGTTTTCCTGACGCGCGCTGGCAAGGCCAGGGGACCCGGCAGATGCCGATCAACATCGAATATCGCGGGCCCGCCGACCTTCCGGAGATCCTTCCGGTGTTTCCGCTGCCGGGCGCGCTGCTGCTGCCGCGCGGGCAGATGCCGCTCAACATCTTCGAGCCGCGCTACCTCGCGATGATCGACGATGCCTTTCGCGACGGCCATCGCTTGATCGGCATGATCCAGCCCGACATCGCGCATTCGCCCAAGAATTCCGACAAGCCGGCGCTGTTCCGTGTCGGCTGTGTCGGCCGCATCACCCAGCTCGCGGAATCCGGCGACGGCCGCTACATCCTCGAGCTCACCGGTGTCTCGCGCTTCAAGGTCGTCGAGGAGCTTGAGGTTCTCACCGCCTACCGGCAGTGCAAGGTGGATTTCTTTGCCTTCGTCGACGACTTCACGCCGCGCATGGGCGAGGAGGAGGTCGATCGCGAAGCACTGCTGACGGTGCTGGCGGACTTTCTGAAGGCCAACAACCTCAAGGTTGACTGGGAGGGCGTCGAGACCGCTCCCAACGAAGCACTCGTCAACGCGCTGGCGATGATGTCGCCCTATGGCGTGGCCGAGAAGCAGGCGATGCTGGAAGCGCCCGACCTGAAGACCCGCGCCGAAATTTTGATCGCGGTGACCGAGATGGACCTCGCGAAGAAGCGCACCAGCGGCGATCCGCCGCTGCAGTGAGGGTAGGAATGCTCATGCAGCGTGGTAGGCCGCTTCGGCACCTCGCCGCAGCATGCTGGTGATGCTGGATGCAGGCATCGGCCGGCTGAAATAGTAGCCTTGTGTTTCGACGCAGCCTTCCTCACGGAGGATGTCCAGCTGCTCTTTCGTTTCGACGCCTTCGGCGGTCGTTATCTTGCCGAGGCTGACAGCAAAACGAACCACTGCCCGCGCAAGATGGTGCGCCTCTGCGCTCGGGCTGGATAGTTCGCTGACGAAACTGCGGTCGATCTTGATTTTGTCGAACGGGAATCTCTGCAGAAAGCTCAGAGACGAATAGCCGGTGCCGAAATCGTCCAGGGCAACTCGCACGCCAAGCTCGCGCAATTGTCCGAGCACCGCGAAAGCAGCCTCGCTATCGTGCATGATCACCGTCTCGGTGACCTCGAGCTCGAGCCTGTGTGGCGCCACTCCCGAACTCGCCAGCGCGCCGACAATGACGGCAACGAGTTCCTTGCTCCTGAATTGAGCGGGAGATAGGTTGATAGCGATCCTGACATGCGCAGGCCAATTGGCGGCTTCCGCACAGGCGGTCCGCAAGACCCATTCTCCGAGCGGCACGATAAGGCCTGTCTCCTCCGCAAGCGGGATGAATTCGCTCGGCGTGACCAGTCCTCGCTGTGGGTGATGCCAGCGGAGCAGGGCCTCGAAGCCGCGGGTCTCGCCGGTAGCGGCGCTGACGAACGGCTGATAGTGGAGCTCGAACTGACGATCGGCAAGGGCATCCCGCATATCGTGCTCCAGGTTGCGTCGCGCGTGCATGAGCTCGTCGAGTTCCGGCTCGAAGAAGCGGTATGCGCCACGTCCGCCACTTTTGGCGGAGTAGAGGGCGAGATCCGCGCTCTTCATGATCACGTCGGAATCGCTGCCATCGCGCGGCGCGATGGCGATTCCGATGCTGGTGCCGACCGTGACCCGGTGATCGCCGAGATCGAAGGGCTCGCAAAGCGCCCTTCCGATGCTCTCGGCCAGGCCGGCAGCCTCCACGGCTGGATTGGTGACGTAATCGATCACTGCGAACTCGTCGCCGCCCAGTCGAGCGATCAACGCGGTTTCGGTGGTGCATTCGCGCAGGCGCGCGGCGACGGCGCGGAGCAGGGAATCCCCCGCCGGATGTCCAAGCGTGTCGTTGACTTCCTTGAAGCGGTCGAGGTCGAGCATGAGCACGGCCAAGTCGACGCCACCGTTGCGAGTAACTGCGATGGCATGCTCCATCCGCTCCCTGAGCAGCACGCGGTTGGGCAGATCGGTCAACGCGTCATGTTGCGCCATATGAGTGATTTTGGCCTCAGACCGGCGCTGCTCGGTCACATCGAGATGTGTGGCAACCCATCCGCCACCGGCCATTGGCTGCCGCGTCACGCAGATCAACCGGCCGTCGGCAAACTCGTCGATCCTGCTTGAGACCGCATCGAACGGCAGCGCGGCCAGCTTCGAGATGAATTGCTCGGCAGCCCCCTCGCTGAGATCGCCCTTGAGGATTCCGTTCACGATGCGATGCCTGATGATGTCGGTGTGCGACGTCCCCGTCCGCAGCAGTTCCGGCGGCAGCCGATAGAGTCGGGCGTAGCGCTCGTTGCAGACGACAAGCCGCTTCTCGGCATCAAACATGCAAAGGCCCTCAACCATGTGGTTGATCGCGGTGTCCAGCCTGAGCGTCTGATCCTGCAACTCTCTCTGCGAGCCTTCGAGCTGCTGCCGGGCGATCGAAAGCTGGCTGATGATCTCCTCGAATTTGCTGGTTCTACTTGCCAGGCGGCGGTCGGCGAGTACGCCGATCAGGCTCATCCCAAGTACAGATAGTGCCACGCCGGCGATGGCGAGAGCGAGGAAAGTCGGCGAAAGCGACAGACTGTCGGTTGAACGCGTCGGATCTGGAACGATCTGCACGGCACCCATCGCCGTGAAGTGATGCGAGACGATAGCAAGGGTCAGCAGGACTGCCGCCAACAGTGCGCCCCAGGAGTTCTTGTACCTGACTGCAACAACGAGGGCGGCACAGCCGAGGCACATGCCCAGAATGACCGAGGCAAACACCAGATCCAGCGACCAGGTGACGCGGCCCGGCACTTCAAGTGCCCACATTCCGAGATAGTGCATGCTGGCGATGCCGCCGCCAATGACGACACCGCCTGCCGCGGCGCGCCACCGGCCGGAATAGCTGGCCGCAATGCCGAAGCCGCCGGACGTCAACAGCATTGCCGTAGCAAGCGAAAGCGCCGTCAGTACGATGCCGTAGCCGGTCGTAACGCCGGGTTCGTAGGCGAGCATCGCGATGAAATGCGTTGCCCAGATCCCATATCCGATGGCAGCGCCGGCAATCCCGATCCAGATCAACCGCGTTCTTGCGGGCGCCACGATCGCACGATGAAAGATACTGACCGCGACGCTACTCGCGAGCAAGCAGACCAGACCGGCGAGCAGGACAAGCCGCCAATCGTGCTCGACGGCAAGGCAAGCGAAAACCCGAAACATCCCAGCCGCTCCATCGTGGATATTGCCGATAGTGTCCGTGCTAATCCGCCTTCGCGTTAATTTTGTGCAACGCCTGATTGCATGCTTATTGGTTGCTTAACGTGGTCAGTGCAATTTGAAATCTGGCGGGCGCCCGCGCAGGACAATGCGCGCCACCGGTCGTAGAGCCAACCGAGAGCACTCTGGAACCGGCAGCGAGGCCTGGAGCGGAGGAAGGCGACACCGATTGGCGGGGGAGGAGACGCGCCGAACCGAAGCTTCGGTTCTGACACAATCAGAACCAATAGTGCTCTAGAGGTGATGACGGATGCGCTTACGTCCAGTGATCATCGCGCTGATCAGATTCTCGCGCTGAAGACGCCCCATCATCAGCACGCCCAAGACGTGCAGCACGATCAGGACGATGACCGCGTCGGATGAATAATGGTGAGTGTCCTCGACCCACCAGACACCGAAAAAGGTCACGGTCACCGACATCGCGCCCGTGATCGTCGAGACCGCCAGCGAGACCAGCAGCGCCACCAGCATCAACGTGCCGGCTGGATTGAGACCAATATAGCGGCCGGTGATGCCGCGGCGCAGATTCCAGAGATAACCCGGCGCGGCCCGAAGCCTGACGCCGACCATGCGAAAGCGCGAATAGCGGCTTCCCCAAAAACCCCAGACCAGACGGAACGCAAGAAGGCCGAGTACGGCATAACCGACGATGCGGTGAAGTCCGTCATAGACGGTCGGCGTGAACCACGCGGCCAGAACGCAAGCCGCGAGCGCCCAGTGCCAGAGCCGCAGCGGGAGGTCCCAGACCGCGACTGTCCGCGCGGCGGTTCGATCCGCGGGGGTCCGGTCGGACCCCCCGCGTGCGTGCGGCACCGTTTCTTCGATCAAGCGAGGACCACCCTCAGGCGTAGCATTGCGCAGACACTTCGCGCGGTCTACTTCGCAATCGTGTGCTTCAGGCTGAGATCTTCTGGGCTGTAGAACAGCTCGTAAAGCTTGCCTTCCTTGACGCCGTAGACCTCGTAGCACGAGCCTTCGATCTTGGAGCGCCGCACCTCGTAGCCGAGCGCCTTGGCCTTGGCTTCGGCGTCGCTCGCCGGCTTCCACGACGCCTTGTCGAGTTTGGTGCAGTCCTTGAAACCATCGGCCAAGGCTGCCGATCCCATGCCAATCCCGATCGTCAATGCAACGGCAACAACACGAATAACCTTCACGAACGTCTCCTCTTCTGTCGTGGGCGCTGCGCCGGCAGGCGAAGCGGGACCGAAGGAAGCAAAGCACATGATGAAGTCAATGCGGTTCGCGGCCAGTTCGCTTTAGAGTTATTCTAACGATCCGAAAAAGTTCAGCGCTCTCCGTATGCAGCGCGGATTTGAGACGACACTGCGGCCTTACGTCTCACGGTTTGACAGCAGGCTGATCCCGACGCGCAAGCTCAGTAGCCGGCGACCGCCATGACGACGACGGCCGTGAGCGCCATCCATCCAAAATGCCGGCCGCTTGTGGCCCATGCGTTGGCGAGAGCAGAGAAGCCGAACACACCGGCCATGGTGACGACGATCCAGTGACGCGCTGGCTCCGATTGCATCCAGGGCGCCGCGATCAGGAGCACACCGCCGCCGATCCAGGCGACGGTCGAGGCCTGCCAGACCAGGCGGATCAGGGTGCGGAGCCGCTCCGGCTCGATGCGGGCGCGGGCAAGGACCTTGGTCTCGCCGAGAATGCCATGAATGAGGGCCACGGCAATGGTCAAGACCCCGGCGCACTGGAGCAAGAGATCACGCATCGGCAAAGCTCCCTGCATCTGGTCCATACAGTTGTGTATGGTGAGATAGGCGCTGGCCTGCCGGCTGTCAATACACTAGTGTATGTTTGCATCCGGAACCCGATATGGCCGAACAGCTGACCGCCGACGACTGGATCAAACAGGGCCTGAAGGCGCTCGCGAGAGACGGCTTCACCGCGCTGAAGGCCGATCCGCTGGCAAAAGCCATGGGGGTCTCGCGCGGCAGCTTCTATTGGCATTTCGCCGATCTCGGCGCGTTCCATGCTGCTCTCTTGAAGCGCTGGCGCGAGATCGCGGCCGAGCAGATCATCGCCGATGTCGAGGCGGACAGCGACGAGCCGCTGAAAGCGCTGCTGCGCAGGACTTTTGGCGCGCGGCTCGACCTCGAGCGCGCGGTGCGGAACTGGGCGGCCTTCGATGCGGCGGCACAAACGGCGGTGCGTGCCATCGACCGGCGCAGGCTCGACTATATCGAGGAGCTGCTGAGGAAGCGCGGGTTCGAGGCGGCGACAGCGCGAGCCCGCGCGCAAATCCTGTACTGGACGTTTCTCGGCTTCGCCCTGTCGGGCCCGCCAGCGCCGGCCGCGCGGCTTGAGGGCCTGCTCGACGAGATTCTGCGGATGGTTGCCGCTTGAGGCGACGCGATGGGCTGCTACGATTTTTTATGCTAGAGGCAACCGACCGTCGGAGACCCCCATGAACGCGCCCACCGAACGCCCCGAAGCCAGCGTCGATCCCAAATTGCTGGAGATTCTGGTCTGCCCGCTGACCAAGGGTCCGCTGGAGTTCGATTCTGCAAAGCAGGAGCTGATTTCGCGCAGCGCCAAGCTCGCCTATCCGATCCGCGACGGCATCCCGATCATGCTGCCGGAAGAGGCCCGCAAGATCGATTGAGGGACTTGTGGTCCGATGAGAGACTTGTAGCCCGGATGGAGCGCAGGGAAATCCGGGGTTCCTCGTATGACGCAGCGGCCCCGGAATACGCTGCGCTCCATCCGGGCTACCGAAAATCCTACAGCGCCTCGCCCTTCAACAGCCGCGGTATCTCACCGGTCAAACCCGCGGCTTGGCGGATAAAAAGATTCTTCAGCGGCGGGGCGCGATCGACCAGGCCGAGGCCGATGTCGCGGACGGTGCGCAGCAAGGTGGACTGGTTGGAGAACAGGAAGTTCAGCGAGTTGGTGGCAACGCCCATGGCCATGGTGTCGAAGCGGCGCCAGCGCTGATAACGTTCGAGCACGTCGACGCCGCCGATATCCATGCCGAGCCGCGCGGCATCGACCACGACCTCGGCCAGCGCGGCGACGTCCTTCAGCCCCATGTTGAGACCCTGGCCCGCGATTGGGTGGATGACGTGGGCGGAATCGCCGACCAGCGCGAGGCGCTGGGCAATGAAGGAGCGTGCGACGAAATAGGACAGCGGAAACGCGCGCGGCTTGTCGAGCACCTTCACCTCGCCGAGATGCAGGCCGAAGCGCTGCTCGAGCTCGCCGTGAAATTCCTCATCCCTCAACGCAATGATACGCGCGGCTTCGCTGCGGCGCTCGGTCCATACCAGCGAGGAGCGCTTGCCCGAAAGCGGCAGGATAGCAAACGGACCCGCCGGCAGAAAATGCTCTTCGGCGCGGCCTTCGTGATCGCGCTCATGGCCGACAGTGACGACGATGCCGGATTGATCATATTCCCAGCCGTGGGTGGCGATGCCGGCGCGCTCGCGCAGTTTCGACTTCGCACCGTCGGCCGCAACCAGGAGGCTCGCTGCAATCACGCTGCCATCACCGAGCGTCACGTCGATACCTTCGGCCCGCGCGTCGTAAGACGACACTGTGGTCGCGCGGAGATCGATGCCCTCGGCCTCGGCGCGCACCACCAGCGCATCAATCAGGCGGCGGTTCTCGACCATATGCGCGAAGGGCTCGCCCGGCGCGACGTCGCCGGCAAAGTTGAGGAACGCCGGACGGGTGGCGTCTTCCAGCTTGGAATCGGTGACGATCATGTCGAGGATCGGCTGCGCCTCGCCCCTGACGTCGTCCCAGCCGCCGATCGCCTCGAACAGGCGGCGGCAGGCGGCCACGATCGCGGTCGCGCGCGGGTCCCGGCTCGGACGTGTGGAGAGCGCGGGGTCGGCGACGATGACGGGGATCTCGGGGCCGAGCCCCTGGCGCAGCGCCAGGGCCAGCGCCAGGCCCGCAAACGCGCCGCCACCGATGACAATGCTACCCTGTACCGACATACCCAATTCCCGGCTAAATCCTGGCCTTGCTAGCAGACTTGAGGTGGGCGAAACAGTGCGGTGAAACAAGGGCGGACAGCCCCCATTGTGTCAATCCGGAGCAGCGAACCCCGGGGCGGCAAGGCGAAAGCTGAAATCCATGTCCAAGAGCCTGATCGACCTCATCTCGATCCTCGACCTCGAACAGCTCGAGGTGAATCTGTTCCGCGGCAACAGTCCGAAGACCAGCTGGCAGCGGGTGTTCGGCGGCCAGGTGATCGGACAGGCGATGGTTGCAGCGTGCCGCACCGTCGAGGGCAGGCTGCCGCATTCGCTGCATTGCTATTTCATCCTGCCGGGCGATCCGCAGATCCCGATCATCTATCAGGTCGAGCGCCTGCGCGACGGCAAGAGCTACTCGACGCGACGCGTCACCGCGATCCAGCATGGCAACGCGATCTTCTCGATCATGGTGTCGTTCCACGCGGAGGAAGAGAGCGCGTTCGATCATCAGGACAAGATGCCCGACGTGCCGCCGCCGGAAAAGCTGACGGCGGAGGAAGTCGCGAAGCAGCCGATGTTCAAGGAGATGCCGGAGTTCATCCGCCGCTATTATGAATCCGACCGTCCGATCGAGCTGCGCCCGGTCGAGCTCGGCCGTTATTTCGGTGAGAGGATCGAGGACGGCCGCATCCATGTCTGGATCAAGACCGCGGCAACGCTGCCGGACGATCCGGCGCTGCACATGTGCGCGCTGGCCTATGCGTCGGACTTCTCGCTGCTCGATGCGATTATGGCGCGCTACGGCCGCACCCTGTTCGACAAGCGCATGATGCCCGCGAGCCTCGACCACGCGATGTGGTTTCACCGCCCGTTCCGCGCCGACGAATGGCTGCTCTACGCACAGGATTCGCCGAGCGCGCGAAGCGGCCGCGGCTTGACCCGCGGCTCGATCTTCAAGCCTGACGGCACGCTGGTGGCCTCCGTCGCGCAGGAAGGCTCGGTGCGCGAACGGAGAGCCTAAGAGGCACAAGCACGATCGATCGCGCTTGTGCCTTTCGAGGTCAGGCCCGGAGCGATCCCCGCGGAGCCAGAACCGTCTCCGACGCGAACCAGTTCATGATCCAGCGATAGACCCACGGGATCGGGATGATGAAGCCGCACAGGAATGCGGCCACGATGCCCCGCCAGAGAATCCCGAGACCGCTGCCGTTGAACACGATCTCGCGCCGCGTGCCTTCGATGCTGCGGCAGAACCAGCGCATCTGAGCCGCGGCGACCCAGGCCCAGCCGATGATGGTGATGATGGAAATCGCGAACAGCAGGCTCCAGCCGACATAGGCCCAAACCGTGCCGGTGAAGCTCAGGCCGAGCGGCTGCCCATTGGAGGCGAGATTCGCGACCATCCATTTGATCAGGAGCCAGTACAGAACGAGCTGGGCGATGAACAGCAAATTGCTCAGCAAGGGAACGCCGATGTAGCCGATCACGACCGCCAGAACGATGAAGCCGAAATACCAGGGCACCAGCGCCATCGCATTGCCGGTGAAGCTGAGATTGGGCCGCCCGGGGACCTTCACGCAGGACACGATCCATTTCGTGTACCAGACGAACACCCACGGCACCGGGATGATGAAGCACATGCCGATCAGCATCACGATGCTGCGCCAGGTGAACTCGAGGATGCCGAAATCGACCGCCAGCGATCCTCCGGCGCCACCGCCGCCGTAGCCCCCGGAGCCCATCATCGGCGGGCCGCCAGCCGGCATCATCGGGGGCGCACCGCCCCCGCCGATCAGGCCGGGGATTTCGGCCGCCTTCTGCCAGCCGGCCATGCCCTCCGACCACACCAGCGTATCCGGACGCACGACTCCTGGGCGACGAGGTCACGGAATTGCCCTTCCGGATAGGGCCCCTGCTGCTTGCCCTCGGATGCGTAGAACCAACTCGCCATGAAGCGTCCCCCTCGAACATAGTTTTGTACCGGCCGCGACGCTTGGGTTCATCGCATCCATGCCAAAAACGCATTGTGGAGGATGAACGGCTGCCCTGTACAGAGGCGGCCGTTCACATGGCCCAACGATTTTCCGCTTCAATCTGCAAGTTTTTTATGCCATTTGCCCGGAAAGATGCCAGATTGACGCTGCGCCGGGGACATACGGCGCGGCGCATCCCGGGGAATAGGCCTGACCATGAAACTCGTCGTCGCGATCATCAAACCCTTCAAGCTCGATGAGGTCCGTCAGGCCCTGACGGCGATCGGCGTCCACGGCATGACCGTGACCGAAGTGAAGGGCTATGGCCGCCAAAAGGGCCACACCGAGATCTATCGCGGCGCCGAATATGTCGTGAATTTCCTGCCGAAGCTGCGGATCGAGATCGCGGTTGCCTCCGATATCGCCGAGAAGGCCGTCGCGGTCATCACCGCGACCGCGCGCACCGGCCAGATCGGCGACGGCAAGATCTTCGTCACGCCGATCGATCACGCGACCCGCATTCGCACCGGCGAGACCGACAGCGACGCGCTCTAGATTTTTGCTTTGACGCGTTTTCTTTTCGCGAACCGGTAACCGCTTCGCTCGACAACGCTCTTCTTCGATCGCACCGGGCAACGGCGCCACGGCGTGCGACACAATCAATAGCTGGGGGAAACGACATGGCGGGATTGTTGCGCCGCGCGGCTGCTATCGCCGCGCCGATCGGGCTTGGGTCGATCATGGCTTCGCCGGCGCGTGCCGCGGGCTCCGAGATCAACACTGCCGACACCGCCTGGATGATCGTCGCCACCGCGCTGGTGCTGATGATGACGATCCCGGGGCTCGCGCTGTTCTATTCCGGCATGGTGCGCAAGAAGAACGTCCTCGCCACCATGGCGCAGAGCCTCGCCGCAGTGACGATCATCTCCATTCTCTGGGTCGCGTTCGGCTATTCGTTGTGCTTCGTCGGCGACGGCCCGTGGATCGGCACGCTCGACCGCTGGTTTCTCTCCGGTATGACCATGGACAGCGTCAACCCGGCGGCGAAGACGATCCCGGAAGCGCTGTTCATGCTGTACCAGATGACGTTTGCGATCATCACGGTGGCGCTGGTCGCGGGCGCGGTGGCCGACCGGATGCGGTTCTCCGCTTATCTCCTCTTTTCCGTGGCCTGGTTCATCTTCGTCTACATTCCACTCGCGCATTGGGTGTGGGGCGGCGGCTTCCTCGCCGGAATGGGCGTGCTGGATTTCGCCGGCGGCCTCGTGGTGCATCTGTCGGCCGGCACCGCCGGCCTCGTCGCGGCGAAGGTGATGGGACGCCGTCACGGCTACGGCACCGAAAATCTCTCGCCGTTCGATCTGTCGCTTGCGGTGATGGGCACCGGCCTGTTGTGGGTCGGCTGGTTCGGCTTCAACGGCGGCTCGGCGGGCGCAGCCAATTCGCGCGCGGTGCTGGCGATCATCGCGACCCATCTCGCAGCCTGCTCCGGCGCGCTGACCTGGGGCGCGATCGAATGGTCGACGCGGCGCAAGCCGTCCGTGCTCGGCATGATCTCCGGCGCGGTGGCCGGGCTCGGCACCATCACGCCGGCCTCGGGATTCGTGGCGCCCTGGCACGGCATCGTCATCGGCGTGATCGCAGGCCTCGTCTGCTACTGGGCCTGCACCTGGCTGAAGCACCGCTTCGACTATGACGATTCGCTCGACGTGTTCGGGGTCCACGGCATCGGGGGGATGACCGGGACCCTGCTGGCCGGCGTGTTCGCAACGAGCGCGATCGGCGGCACCGCCGGCGTGCTCGAAGGCCATCCGCAGCAGCTTTTTATCCAGCTCTACGGGGTCGCCGTCACCTTCGTCTGGTCGGCAGGCATGAGCTTCGTCCTGCTCAAGCTGGTCGGTCTGTTCGTGCCGTTGCGGGTCTCCCGCGAGCACGAACTCGAGGGCCTGGATATTTCGCAGCACGGCGAGGCGCTGCAGTAATTGGGCTTGCGCAACATATAAGCGTATGCTTATGTGTCGCCATGATCGAAGCCGACATCTTCAAAGCGCTGGCCGACCCGACCCGCCGCAAGGTCTTTGAGAAGCTTGCCGGCGGAAGCCTGAATGCCAGCGCCTTGCGCGACGGATTGGAGATCAGCCAACCGGCGATGTCGCAGCATCTCGCGGTGCTGCGCGGCGCGGGCCTGGTGCGCGAACAGCGGCAGGGCCGCTTTGTGAATTACGAAGTCGATCCCGAAGGAATCTCCGCGATCGGGGCCTGGCTTGCGCGCTACCGCGCCTATTGGCCGAAACGCATGGATGCCCTCGCCGATCTCTTGAAGGAGATGGATCAATGAGCGACGCCGTGAAGCCTGATCCCTCCGACGCAGACTTGGCGCTCAAAACAGACTTGGTGCTCGAATATGAATTCGATGCGCCGCCGGCCAAGGTCTGGCGCGCGGTGACCATTCCGGCTTTGCGCGAGCGCTGGTTGCCGGATTGCGATCTTGCGGGCGCCGAGCCGGAATCAGCGATCCCGGGCCAGGAGGTGCGCTACCGGCTTCGCGATTCCGAACCGCCGTTTCGCGAAACCCATGTCATCTTCCGGATCGAGCCGAACGAGGACGGCGGCACCCGCTTTCGCATCATCCAGCAAGCCTGCGAGATCCGTATGAAGCTGCCGCAGCCGGCCAACAGCAATGGCTGCCTGATGCGCGCGGCCGCCTGACACCAACACCACTTCATCACCCGCAGAAAATGGAGGTCGCCGATGCGCGACATGCTTCAGCTCGTCCCTATGGTCGTCGAACAATCCGCCCGCGGCGAGCGATCCTTCGACATCTATTCGCGCCTGTTGCGCGAGCGCATCATCTTCCTCAATGGCGAGGTCAATGATGCGATGTCCGGACTGGTCTGCGCGCAGCTCCTGTTTCTGGAGGCGGAGAATCCGAACAAGCCGATCAATCTCTACATCAATTCCTATGGCGGCGTGGTCACCAGCGGCCTTGCGATGTACGACACCATGCAATTCATCAAGGCGCCGGTGCATACGCTGTGCATGGGCACCGCGCGCTCGATGGGCTCGTTTCTGCTGATGGCCGGCGAGCCCGGTCACCGCGCCGCCCTGCCCAATGCGAGCCTTCACGTGCATCAGCCGCTCGGCGGCTTTCAGGGCCAGGCGTCCGACATCCTGATCCACGCCACCGAAATGCAGGAAACCAAGCGGCGCATCATCCGGCTCTATGCCCAGCATTGCGGGCGCCCCGAACCGGACGTGGAACGGACCTTGGACCGCGACCATTTCATGACGGCGCAGCAGGCGGTCGACTGGGGCCTGATCGACCGGGTCTTCGCGGAACGCAGCGCCGCCTGACGGTCCCTGCCGGGGACCCGTCCGGCAAGCCTCGCCCGCTCAAGCAGGTTGGCCGGTTGCGCGCATTCCGTGAGCACAAGTGCGACGGGCCCGATATTTCGCGGCACGACAAGCCCTGCAATAGGCGCGCGCCTTACGGAAATACCTTTCTGCTGCCCTACGTGTGAGCACCAATGTGTCGACAGCCTGTCGTGCCTGTATTTTAATCAGGCATGGTCAGGTATTGAGCGCGGCGTAATGGCGCACTGCACGGCACTACGCGTCAAACGCGAAAACACCCGTTTTCATAGTCCGTTAGGCAACACGCCCGATCTGGCACGGCATTTGATTCTAAGGGTCCTGGCTGTGCCCGCGTAGTGAACTTTCTCCCTCGTGGCGAACCAGTCGAGAAGCGCCCGGCCACGTCCGGACCGGGCCCAAGCGGGGATAGGACCCATGAAAATTGTTATGGCGATTATTAAGCCATTCAAGCTGGAAGAAGTCCGTGACGCCCTGACCGCCATCGGCGTTCACGGTCTCACGGTGACGGAAGTCAAGGGATATGGCCGCCAGAAGGGCCATACGGAAATCTATCGCGGCGCCGAATATGCCGTGAGCTTCCTGCCCAAGATCAAGATCGAGGTCGCTGTCGCCTCCGACCAGGTCGACAAGACCATCGACGCCATCACGACCGCCGCGAAAACCGGACAGATCGGCGACGGCAAGATCTTCGTCATCAATCTCGACCATGCGGTTCGCATCCGCACCGGCGAGGCCGATGCTGCGGCCCTTTGATTTCGCGCTCAATCAAAATTCAATCAGGAGTAAATGAAATGACGTTTAAGCGTCCCTATGGCGCGGGATTGGCGGCTCTCGCAGTCGGCCTGTTCGCTGCGACCGCAGCCTACGCCGAGCCAACGGTCAACAAGGGAGACAACGCCTGGATGCTGACATCGACAGTGCTCGTGCTGTTGATGACGATCCCCGGCCTCGCGCTGTTCTACGGCGGCCTCGTCCGTTCCAAGAACATGCTCTCCGTCCTGATGCAGGTGTTCTACACCGTCTGCGTCGTCACCGTGATCTGGGCCGTGTACGGCTACAGCCTCACCTTCACCGGCGGTTCCGACTTCATCGGCGGCTTCTCCAAGGCCTTCATGATGGGCGTCACCACCGACTCGAAGGCCGCGACCTTCTCGGTCGACGCCAACATCTCGGAGCTCATCTATATGTGCTTCCAGATGACCTTCGCGGCGATCACGCCCGCCCTCATCGTCGGCGCCTTCGCCGAACGCATGAAGTTCGCGGCGCTCGCGCTCTTCGTCCCGCTCTGGGTCACGCTGATCTACTTCCCGATCGCGCACATGGTCTGGTACTGGCCCGGCCCGGACATGATCCAGGACGCAGCCAAGGCTCTGGCTGCTGCGGCTGATGGCGCGGCGAAGACCGCAGCGCAGGCCAAGCTCGATGAGATCAACGCCGACGCAGGCTGGATCTTCAAGAAGGGCGCGATCGACTTTGCGGGCGGCACCGTGGTGCACATCAACGCCGGCATCGCAGGCCTCGTCGGCGCCCTGCTGATCGGCAAGCGCGTCGGCTACGGCAAGGAGCTGATGGCTCCGCACTCGCTGACGATGTCGATGATCGGCGCCTCGCTGCTCTGGGTCGGCTGGTTCGGCTTCAACGCCGGCTCCAACCTCGAAGCCAACGGCGGCGCAGCCCTCGCCATGACCAACTCCTTCGTCGCCACCGCAGCCGCCGCGCTGTCGTGGATGTTCGCGGAGTGGATCATCAAGGGTCACCCGTCGGTGCTCGGCGTCATCTCCGGCGCTGTCGCGGGCCTCGTGGCCGTCACGCCTGCCGCCGGCTTCTCCGGCGTGATGGGTGCGATCGTCCTCGGCCTCGTGGTCGGCGTGGTCTGCCTGTTCTTCTGCACCGTCGTGAAGAACGCGCTCGGCTACGACGACTCCCTCGATGTGTTCGGCGTGCACTGCGTCGGCGGCATCATCGGCGCCCTCGGCACCGGCATCCTCGTCAATCCGGCGCTGGGTGGTGCGGGCATCATCGACTACACCGCGATCCCGCCGAAGGTTGCCGATTACGACTTCGCGGCGCAGATGATCTCCCAGGTCTGGGGCGTCGGCACCACGCTGGTGTGGTCGGGCATCGGTTCGGCGATTCTCTACAAGGTCGTCGATGTGATCGTTGGCCTCCGCGCCAATGTCGAGAGCGAGCGTGAAGGCCTCGACATCACCGAGCACACAGAGCGCGCCTACAACATGTAAGTCTCCTCCCGGGCGCGGCCTCCTCGGAGGTCGCGCTCACAACTACGGTTTGGGGCACATACCCGGCAATGTCCCGACCGTTGAGGGGCTCCAGCGCAAGTTGGAGCCCCTTTCTTTTGGTCCCGTGCCGCTGGGCCGTCATAAGTTAAATTGCATTGCTGCGAGCTTGCTGAATATCATGCTCCCCGTTTGGAGCAGGATTTCATGCGTCTGCCCTATTGCCTAGTCTGGTGTTTCCTGTTGCTCGCTTTGTCGAGCCTCGATGCCCGCGCGGACAAGCGCGTCGCGCTGGTGATTGGCAACGGCGCTTACCGAAACGTTCCCCCGCTCGCCAATCCGACCAACGATGCGGCCGATGTCGGCGCGGCCCTCAAGCGATCGGGGTTCGATCCTGTTGTCACGACCGACCTCGACCAGTCCGCCATGCAGGACACCATTCTTCGCTTCGCGCGTGAGGCCCGCGGCGCCGATGTCGCCCTGTTCTATTACAGTGGGCACGCGCTCCAGTTCGCCGGCGTCAACTATCTGGTGCCTGTCGATGCCGTCGTTCGCGACGAGGTCGATCTGCGCCGTCTGGTGCGCGCCGACGAGATCCTGGCGGATCTGCAGCAGGCCAAGAACCTGCGCATCCTCGTGCTCGACGCCTGCCGCGACAATCCATTTGCCGACGAGTTGCGGCGAAACGTCGGACAGGGCCGTGGCGTCACCGTCTCACGCGGCCTTGCCAAGATGGAAAGTCCCGAGGGCACCATCATTTCCTACGCGACACAGGCCGGCCGGACCGCCGACGACGGCAGCGGCCGCAACAGCCCCTACACCAGCGCGTTCCTGGAGCACATCGGCGACAAGGGCAACGTCAACACGGTATTTCAGACGATCAGCGCCGGCGTCTACCAGCGCTCCAAAGGCTCGCAAGTACCGGAGCTGTCGCTGTCGTTCTTCGGCGAGTTCTACCTGAACGGCAAGCCCGAGACGGCGGCGTTGTCGCCTGCGACGCCTCAGGTCGATCCCTGCGCGGAGGCCGGAGACCATTGGCGTAGCGCGGAAGCGCTGGGAACGCTCGCGGCATTCAAGGATCACCTCGCACGCTTCCCGGCCTGCGCGTTCGCAGATCTGGCGAAATCGCGCGTCGAGACCTTGGCGAAACCATCAGACACCGCCAAGCGCGTAACCGCATTCGATGGAACCTGGATCGCGAAGGAGACTTGCGAGAACAAGCCCCCATTTCCCGAGGCCTATTTCCAGTATGCCCTGCGCGTCAAGGATGGCGTGCTGCACACTCTCTCCGGGGAAGAGGGCAAGCCCGGTGCCACAATCTATGACGGGAAGATTGAAGCGGATGGCAGCGCGGCTGTCACCGTCAACGGGCTGATTGGCGAGAAGGATCCGCTGCGCCGCACAGCCGGCGCGCCCTATCAGTACAAGCTCGCACTCGAGCTGAAAGGAACCACCGGCGCCGGCGTCCGCACCGATACCAGCCGACCGTGTCGGATGGAACTCTCCAAGCTGACGACACAGAGCCCCGCTGCAAGTCCGGGCCAACCTGATTCGAAGCGGGCGCCCAAGCGCGAGGACAAGACGGCCGTGCTGCCGCCAGATCAGGCCGGAGCAGGGCAACCGCGGCAGACCGGAAGCGGCATGAGCTGTTCGTTCATGCGAAGCAGGTGCGCCACGGCATGCGTCGGTATGGGTGGCCGCGCGGATTGCGCTTCAACCGCTTGTCCACGGCTGGAAGCCGAGTGCATGAGCAGCGGGTGCTGGCGCGGCCGGGGATTCAACGGCTGCGGACTTGCCAAGAGATAGATGCACGAACCGGCTGCAGGAGGTCTGTCTTGGTCCGTCCAGGCGAAAGAAAAAGATTGCCATTCCACACCGCCCGCGCAGAAATATCGACCACAAGAAACAACAATCGGGAGGTCGTCATGCGTTTGGAAGGCGGATGCTATTGCGGCGAAGTGCGCTATGTCGCCGAGGGCGACCCGATGATGCAGGCGCAGTGTCATTGCCGCGAGTGCCAGTACATCTCGGGCGGCGCGCCCAACACCTTCATCGCGATGCCGGCGGCTGGCTTCAGCTACATCGCCGGGCAACCCAAGCAATTCGCGCGCAAGGACCTCGAACGCGCCGTCACGCGCGAATTCTGCGCTCGATGCGGGACCCATCTGGTGACCAAGGTTCCCGGCCTGCCGGCGGCGATCCTGAAGGTCGGCACGCTGGACGAGCCTGCGCAGTTCCATCCGCAGATGGCGATCTACACCTGCGACAAGCAGGACTTCCACGCGATCCCCGCGGGCATGGCGACATTCGAGAAGCTGCCGGGGCATTAGGGCGCCTATCCGCCAAAGCCGTCATAAGCCGTCATGCCCGGGCTTGTCCCGGCATCCACGTTCTTGGACGCCGTCGGAAAGGCCATGGGTGGCCGGGACAGGCCCGGCCATGACATCGCCAAGACGTCCACCCTCTCGCAATGGCATGACCAGCTCCGAGAGCCGCCCGTGGCCTCATTATTCCTGCTCTGGACCGAGGCGGCGACCGATGGTTAATCGCGTCTTAACCTCGCCCTATCTATGGTGAACTGAACCGCTTCCCGTCGGCGCCGTGCTGCGACCGGCTGTTCCAAGAGTGCTGGCGTCCAGAATGGCTATGACCGCTTCATCCCGTGCGCCGCAGGACAGTGGAAGCTCCGATAGCGAACGCTCTCCCTTCGTCCGGCTGAACGAGCTGCTGGCACCGCATCAGCCCGGCAAGCCTTTGATTTCGCTTGCCGTCGGCGAGCCGCAGCATCCGGTGCCTGATTTCGTCGGCCCGGTACTGGCCAAGCACATCGCCGATTTCGGCCGTTACCCCGCGAACAAGGGCACCGACCCGTTCCGCTTGGCCGCGGGCGCCTGGCTGTCGTCGCGTTTCAAGCTGCCGCGACCGCTCAATCCCGAGAGCGAGATTCTCGTCCTCAATGGCAGCCGCGAGGGGCTGTTCCTCGCCGCCATCGCGGCTGCGCGCTATGTCGGCCCGCGTCCCGGCAAGCCCGCGATCCTGATGCCGAACCCGTTCTATCCGGTCTATGGCGCCGGCGCCCGCGCCGCTGCTTGCGAGCCGGTCTACCTGCCGACCACCGCCGAGAACGGCTTCCTGCCCGATCTCGACGCCATCGACGAGGCGACGCTGGCGCGCACGGTGGCGTTCTATCTGGCCTCGCCCGCCAACCCGCAGGGATCGGTGGCCTCGCGCGATTATTTCATTCGCCTGAAGCAGCTCGCCGACCGCTACGGCTTCGTGATCCTCAGCGACGAGTGCTATTCGGAGATCTACACCCGCGAAGCGCCCGGCAGCGCGCTCGAATGCGCTGGCCCTGATTTCACCCGCGTGGTCGCGTTCCAGTCGCTGTCCAAGCGCTCGAACCTGCCGGGCCTGCGCGTCGGCTTCGCCGCCGGCGACAAAAAACTCATCGGCATGTTCCTCGAATTGCGCAACATCGCGGCGCCGCAGGTGCCGGTCCCGTTGCAGCATGTCGCGACCGTTGCTTACGGCGACGAGGCGCATGTCGAGGAGAACCGCAGGCTCTACCGCATCAAGTTCGATCTCGCCGACCAGATCATCGGCAATCGTTACGGCTATCGCCGGCCCGATGCCGGCTTCTGCGTCTGGCTCAACACGTCCGAAATCGGCGACGATGTGTCTGTGTGCCTGAAACTCTTCAAGGAAGCAGGCGTGCGCGTGGTGCCCGGCAGCTATCTGGCGCGGCTCCAGCCCGACGGCTTCAATCCCGGCGCAGGCTACATTCGCCTTGCGCTGGTGCAGGATGGCGAGACCACGGCGCAGGCGCTGCACCGCCTGGTCGAGACTCTGGGTTAGGCGGGGCCCATGAGCATGTCGACAATCGAACGTGTCATTCCCTTGGTCAGCCATCTGCCGCCCTCGATCCGCGAGGGGCTGGCGCGGCGCGTGCGCGAGCTCAGCGGTCTCGGCCTGATCGCATTGTCGGGCGTCGCCTCGGCGGCGCTGATGACCTGGTCAGTGCAGGATCCCAGCCTCAGCCACGCAACGTCGCGGCCGATCCGCAATATTCTCGGCTATGCCGGCGCGATCGGCGCCGACCTTGCGATGCAGATCCTCGGGCTCGGCGCGATCATGCTGGTCCTGACCGTCGCGGTCTGGGGCTGGCGCATGCTGACCCATCGCCCGTTCGACCGCGAGGCGCTGCGGCTCGGCTGCTGGATTCTCTGCACGGTGATCGCGGCGGGCTTCGTCAGCTGCTGGCCACATGGCGGCGCCTGGCCGCTGCCGACAGGCCTCGGCGGCGTGGTCGGCGATGCCCTGGTTCGCGCGCCCGCGGTGATCTTCGGACCGCCGGGCATGATCTATCGCATCGTGCTCGGCACGATCCTGTTCGCCGCGATGGCGGCGACCTTCCTGATCGCCTGCGGCCTCGGCGCACGCGAGCATGACGACGAACTCGCTGAGATCGAGGACGATGACAAGCCGCTCGACCTGGACGAGGAGAGCGATCGCGGTTCGGTATCGCTGGGCTGGCTGTTCCACGCCTTGATGAGCACGAAGGCACGGCTGATCTGGTTGCTTGGCGCGGCCTACCGCTCGCTGGTCTCGAGCGGACCGAAGACCAAGGCCGTTGCCTTCAGCCGTCAGGAGCCGAAGCTCGGTGGCGGCCGCGCCGCGCCGCCGATCTCGCCGCAGTCCGAAGACGAGCACGACGAGGACGAGCACGAAGAAGACCACGAGGAGGAAGAGGAGGAGGAGCCCGCCGCGCGCGCGCCGCGCAAGAAGGCTGCTCCAAAGGCTGCTTCCAAGAAATCTTCCGACAAGTTCGAGCTTCCGTCCGTGTCGGTGCTGGCCGCGCCCAAGGCCGGCGATCGCCAGCCGCTCAGCAAGGCCGAGCTGGAAACCAATTCGCGCGCGCTCGAAGGCGTGCTGCAGGATTTCGGCGTTCGCGGCGAGATCGTGAAGGCCCATCCGGGTCCCGTGGTCACGCTGTACGAGCTGGAGCCGGCGCCGGGGATCAAATCGTCGCGCGTGATCGGACTTTCCGACGACATCGCCCGTTCGATGAGCGCGCTGTCGGCGCGCGTCGCCGTCGTGCCGGGCCGCAACGCCATCGGCATCGAGCTGCCGAACGCGCATCGCGAAAAGGTCTATCTGCGCGAGCTGCTGGTCGCCAAGGAGACTGTCGATTCGGTTGCGAAACTGCCGCTCTGCCTCGGCAAGACCATCGGCGGTGATCCCGTCATCATCGACCTCGCACGCACGCCGCACATGCTGATCGCCGGTACCACCGGCTCCGGCAAGTCGGTCGCCATCAACACCATGATCCTCAGCTTGGTCTATCGGCTGCGCCCGGACCAGTGCCGCCTGATCATGGTCGATCCGAAGATGCTCGAACTCTCCGTCTATGACGGCATTCCCCATCTGCTCACGCCCGTCGTGACCGACCCAAAGAAGGCGGTGGTCGCGCTGAAATGGGCCGTGCGCGAGATGGAAGAGCGCTACAAGAACATGGCCAAGCTCGGTGTGCGCAACATCGACGGTTACAACACGCGCTTGCTCGAATTGAAGGCCAAGGGCGAAGAGCCGACGCGCACGGTGCACACCGGCTTCGACAAGGAAACCGGCAAGGCGATCTACGAGGAAGAGAAGCTCTCGCTCGACCCGCTGCCCTACATCGTCATCATCGTCGACGAAATGGCCGACCTGATGATGGTTGCCGGCAAGGACATCGAAGGCGCGGTGCAGCGCCTCGCGCAGATGGCGCGCGCCGCCGGCCTGCACGTGATCCTCGCAACGCAGCGTCCATCGGTCGACGTCATCACCGGTACCATCAAGGCGAACTTCCCAACCCGCATCGCCTTCCAGGTGACGTCCAAGATCGACAGCCGCACGATTCTCGGCGAGATGGGTGCCGAGCAGCTGCTCGGCCAGGGCGACATGCTCTACATGGCCGGGGGCGGTCGCATCAGCCGCGTGCACGGACCTTTCGCGTCGGACGAGGAAGTCGAGAAGGTGGTGCGCCACCTCAAGACGCAGGGACAGCCGGAATATCTCGAAGCCGTCACGGCCGAAGAACCCAGCGAAGACGAGGACGGCGCGGTGTTCGACGCGTCCGCCATGGGCGCGGATGGCGGCGGCGATTTGTTCTCGCAGGCTGTTGCGATCGTCAAACGCGACCGTAAGGCCTCTACCAGCTATATCCAGCGCCGCCTGCAGATCGGCTATAACCGCGCCGCATCGCTGATGGAGCGCATGGAACTGGAGGGCATCGTCGGACCCGCCAACCACGCCGGCAAGCGCGAGATCCTGGTCGAGGAAGAAGACAGCCATATGTGAGGCGAGCCGCCTCAAACCATCATTCACGCAAAAACGTTATCTGCTTTTGGCCGAAATCACGCTAAAAGGGCGCCCAGCCACACAGGACGACGCGTTGATCAGACATCCGGACATTCGATTCGCTGCCATTGTCGCCGCGCGGAGCGCGCGCATGGCCGGCGTAATTCTCGTCACCGCCGCGATGGTGATCACGGCGTCGTTCGCGCAGACCGTTCCCGTGCCGAAGCCTGCACCGAAGGGCCGCGACGGCGGTCCGGCCGTTGGAGGGCCCGCGGTCACCGGCGCGACCCAGACGCCGCCCAATCCGGTGATTCCGGATCCACGCCGCAACGTGCCGAGCAGCATCTTCCAGACCTTCGATGCGAACCAGAAGGCCCAGGCCGCCAAGGTCAGCGCCTATTTGTCGTCATTGTCGACGCTGGTCGGGAATTTCGTCCAGGTCGGCCCCGACGGCAGCAAGACGCAAGGCGACTTCTACATCCAGAAGCCGGGCAAGGTGCGCTTCGAATATGACGCGCCGAGCCCGATCGACATCGTCGCCGACGGATCGTCGCTGGTGGTGCGCGACCGCAAGCTCGCGACGCAGGACGTCTATCCGCTGTCACAGACACCGCTGCGTTTCCTGCTGTCCGACCGCATCGACCTGATGAAGGACACCAACGTCGTCAACGTCTCGGCCGACGACGTTTTCGTCAGCGTCACCATCGAGGAGAAGCAGGCGCTGGTCGGCACCAGTCGCCTCTTGCTGATGTTCGGCGCCAAGGACGGCCAGTTGAAGCAGTGGACCGTCACCGACCCGCAGGGCTACGACACCACGATCGCGGTCTATAATCTGGATACGAGCAAGAAGCTCGATCCCGGCATGTTCAAGATCGATTTTACCAATTACGGCCCGTCGCCGGGCTGAGACTTACTCGCTGCTGCGATGATCGTCATGCCCGGGCTTGTCCCGGGCATCCACGTTCTGGACCTACAATCTGGACCTACAAAAAGGCGTGGATGGCCGGGTCAAGCCCGGCCATGACGGATGGAGTTTGTTAGATCAATCTCATGCGTTTTTCCCTGACAACCTGGAACATCAATTCGGTGCGGCTGCGCATCGATCTGGTCGCAAAATTTCTCAAGAGCGCGCGGCCGGACGTGCTGTGTCTCCAGGAGACCAAGTGCATCGACGACGCTTTTCCGCTGAAGCGCTTCAAGCGGCTCGGCTACGAGCATGTCGCGTTGAACGGCCAGAAGGGTTATCACGGCGTCGCCATCGTCTCGAGGATTCCGTTCGAGTCGAAGGACATCCGCACCTTCTGCGACAAGGTGGATTCACGCCACATCTCGGTATCGTTCGGTGAGAGGGCCGGGATCGCAAAGCCGCTGGTGGTGCATAATTTCTACGTGCCGGCCGGCGGCGACATTCCCGATCCCGCGCTGAACGAGAAATTCGATCACAAGCTCCGCTTCCTCGACGAGATGAAGGCGTGCGAGCCGTTGCATCCGCGCGGCGAGGATCGCCACATCCTGGTCGGCGATCTCAACGTTGCCCCGCATGAGAATGACGTCTGGTCGCACAAGCAGCTTCTGAAAGTGGTGTCGCACACGCCCATCGAAACCGAGAAGCTGCAAGCCGCGCTCGCCGCCGGCGAATGGGTCGATGTCGCGCGCGATCGCATTCCGATGTCGGAAAAGGTCTACACGTGGTGGAGCTACCGCTCCGCCGATTGGACTGTCGGCGACCGCGGCCGCAGGCTCGACCACATCTGGGTCTCGCGCGCGCTGAAAGATGCGGTGAGTGATTTCAAGATTTTGCGCGATGCGCGGAGCTGGGAGCGTCCGTCGGATCATGTGCCGGTGACGGTGACGCTCGAGGTTTAATGTCGCTCTGGCGAAAGCCAGGCCCATTACCACCAATCTTCGTTGTTGCGCGAGGACATCGGCAATCGCACCAAGCCAGAAACATTTGGGATGACGGGTCCTGGCCTTCGCCAGGACGACATCACGACGTCAGCTTCGCACCCGCCATCAATATATCGCTGGCGATCTGGCTGGAGCGCACCGCGAATTCGTCGCGCAGGCGGACGGCGGCGGCGGGGTCGCTTTCGAGCACACGCTGAAACAGGCTGCGCGCGACGCGGATGACGGAGGCGTGCTCGATCGCGATCGCGCTCGACGGCCGCTTCATCGGCACGATCAGCGCGAGCTCGCCGATCAACGCACCGGGACTTGCGATCATCTCCGCACCGGCGCCGTCGTCGACCCGGAAGGCGCCGCGCTGGACCACGAAGCCGGCATCGGCATCGTCGCCGAGATTGAACAAGACGTCGCCGCGGACGAAGTCACGCTGCTCGGAGCCGATCGCCAGCATGCGCAACGAAGCGTCTCCCAACAGGCGCAGTGTCGGGACACGCTCGAGAAGCGCTACATCATCGTCGATTGACATTCAGGTCCGGGGCTCAAGGGCACGCAATCTAAAACGATTCGCACGCCCCTGAAGCGTATCACGGCACCAGCTTGTAGCCACCGGCTTCCGTGACCAGGATTTCCGGGTTCGCGGCGTCCTTCTCGATCTTCTGGCGAAGCCGGTAAATGTGGGTTTCCAGCGTGTGGGTGGTGACGCCGGAATTGTAGCCCCAGACCTCCTGGAGCAGGGTCTCGCGCGAGACCGGCATCTGGCCGGCCCGGTAGAGGAAGCGGAGGATGGCGGTTTCCTTCTCCGTCAGCCGGACCTTGCGCGCATTGGCGGCGGTCAGCATCTTGGAGCCGGGCCGGAAAGAGTAGGGGCCGACCGAGAACACTGCGTCCTCGCTGGCTTCGTGCTGCCGGAGCTGGGCGCGGATGCGCGCCAGCAGTACGGCGAAGCGGAAGGGTTTTGCGACATAGTCGTTGGCGCCGGATTCCAGCCCCAAAATCGTGTCGGAGTCGGTGTCATGCCCGGTGAGCATGATGATCGGAGCCTTGAACCCGCCCTTGCGTAAGGAACGGACCACTTCGCGGCCATCGGTGTCGGGCAGGCCAACATCCATCAGGACGAGATCGGGGGCATTGGCCTTCGCGGCGCTCGCGCCCTTGGCGCCGGTATCGACCGCGGAGGCTTCAAATTCTTCGTGCAGCGACAATTGCTCCACCAACGTATCGCGCAGATCGGTATCGTCATCCACGATCAGGATCTTGCGGGCATTGGCCATAGGGGGTCATCCTTTTGGGGTCCGGCGCGGCGCGCATCCATGCTGCACCCAGCCGAGAGGGAAGTTTAGGGGTCGCCGTTATTATTGTTGTTCGTCTTGAAGTAGTGGGCTGTTACCGATTCACAAGCCAGAACCACTCTAACCTAGAATAGCAGGCCGTTTTGATGAATGTCCTGTAATGAATTCGACATCGCACGTTCACATGAAAAATAAAGCTGCTTCAGCTAGTTACACCATGAACCGGAGCGCCGGGCCGCTCTCGGTGATCCGCGTTAAGCCTGCCGCCGGGAAGCCGCGCCGGGGCTGGCTGACCGCCGGAGCGCTGACGATTCCGGTGGCGCTCGGACGCGGCGGCATTCTGGCGAACAAGCGCGAGGGCGATGGCGGCACCCCGCGGGGCAGCTTCCGTCCGAGGCGATTGTGGTGGCGGGGCGACCGGCACAGCCGCCCGCAGACCTTCCTGCCGGCCCGGATCATCACCGGCGAGGACGCCTGGTGCGAGGATCCCAAGGACGGTCATTACAATCAGGGAATCCGCCTCGGCGAGGGGCAGGGCGGCGACCGGCTCAAGCGGGCCGACCATCTCTATGACTTCATCATCGAAATCGACCACAATACGAGGCCGCGGATCGCCGGCCGGGGCAGCGCGGTGTTCTTGCATCTGGCCCGCGACAATTTCGGCCCCACCGCAGGCTGCGTCTCGATGACCGAAGCGGCGATGCGACAATTGCTGCGGCGGCTTGGACCAAAAACAAAAATCATCATCGGATGAGGACACATGCTCGACAAGGATCAGATCGCCGCCGCTTCGCAGGTCCTGGTCAAACATTGGCGCGACGGCACCAAGCTTGACGCGCTGGAGCCAGAGTTGCGGCCTCAGAACCGCACCGAGGCTTACGCCGTGCAGGCTGCGCTCAGCGGGACTTTGTTCGGCTGGAAGATCGCGGCAACGAGCGAGTCCGGACAGAAGCACATCGATGTCGCGGGACCGTTGGCCGGTCGGATCATGAGCGACACCGTGATCGCCGATGGCGGCACCGCCTCGATGAAGGGCAACGCGATGCGCGTCGGCGAACCCGAGTTCGCTTTCGGCATGCGGCGCGATCTGCCGCCGCGCGCGGCGCCATATACTGTCGACGAGGTGCTCGCCGCCGTGGACAGCTTGCATCCCGCGATCGAGATTCCCGATTCGCGCTTTGCCGATTTCGCCAGCGCCGGCGAGGCGCAGCTCATCGCCGACAACGCCTGTGCGCATCTGTTCGTGCTGGGCGCAGCGACGAATGCGAACTGGCGTGCCATGGACCTCGTCGAAGAGCGGCCGCAGATCACGCTGCGCGGCCAGCGCTATCTCGGCCACGGCAAGAACGTGCTCGGCGATCCCCGCATTGCCCTGGCCTGGCTGGCCAACGAGCTGCGTGGCCTCGGCATCACCTTGCGGGCAGGGGAGGTAGTGACCACGGGCACGTGCCATCCGCCGCTTCCGATCCAGGCGGGTGATCGGTTTGTCGCGGACTTTGGCGCGCTGGGGAAGGTGGCGGTGGGGTTTGAATAGGCCCCACATACACCACCGTCATTGCGAGCGCAGCGAAGCAATCCAGAATCTTTCTGCAGAGGGACTCTGGATTGCTTCGCTCCGCTCGCAATGACGAAATCGAGAGTTCGTATGGCGCTCTGCCGTCGCTAACGGCTCTCACCGGCGCCCGAAGATCGCACTGCCCACGCGCACATGGGTGGCGCCGAGCATGATCGCGGTCGCATAATCCGCGCTCATGCCCATCGAGAGCTTCTTCAATCCATTGCGCGCGGCGACCTTGGCGGTCAGCGCGAAATGCGCCGCCGGCGGCTCGTCTACCGGCGGGATGCACATCAACCCCGAGATCGTCAGCCCGTAGGTGTCGCGGCAGCTCGCGATGAAAGCATCGGCCTCGCCGGGCGCGATGCCCGCCTTCTGCGGCTCCTCACCGATATTGATCTGCACGAACAATTCCGGGTGCTTGTTCTGGGATTCGATTTCCTTGGCTAACGCCTGGCAAATGCTCGGGCGATCGACCGAATGGATGGCATCGAACAGCGCGACTGCCTCTTTCGCCTTGTTGGATTGCAGCGGGCCGATCAGATGCAGCGCGATATCGGGGTAAACAGAAGTTAACGCGGGCCACTTGCCTTTGGCCTCCTGCACGCGATTCTCCCCGAATACGCGCTGCCCGGCGTCGATGACCGGGGTAATTGCATCCGCGGCGAAAGTTTTCGACACCGCGATCAGCGTCACGGAGGCACGCTCGCGCCGCGCATCCTTGCAGGCGCGCGCGATTTCGGCTTCGACCGCGGCGAGCGCGTTTGGTGAATGGCCGGTTAGCGGCGCGGCGTTGGCTTCAGTCATGATGTCGCATCGGAGCTGGTTGTTGCGGAGCTAGTTCTAATTTTACCGAGTTCAAGAAAGAGTTTTTGAACCCCTCGCTTTACCTTAGCCGCGGGGTGGGCAGCGAAGATGTCAAACGTCAGTTTCAACCGCAAACGAGCGAAACTCAAGCAGGTTCTCGGAATCCGGGCGCGGCTTGCGTTGCTCGCGGTGATTCTGGTGACGCCTTTGATGTTCGAACGCATCCGATCGCTGGAAGACACGCGCACACGGCAGATCGCACAGGCCACAGCCGAATTCACCACCGTTGCAAGACACAGCGCCGATGCGCAGCGCGAGGTGATCTCGTCGGTCGAGACCATCCTGAAATCGGAAGCTTTCATCCGCGCCTCCGCCGGCGGCATCAGCAAGAGCTGTGACGTGCTGCGCGCGAGCCTGCCGTCGAACCTTCCCTGGATCCGCACGCTTCTGATCGCCGGCCAGGACGGGCGCATCCAGTGCGCCACCAACAACATGTATGTCGGCCTGGACCTCAGTGACCGGCCGTATTTCCAGCAGGCGCAGGAAACCGGCCGCTTCGTCCTGAGCGACTTCATCCTGTCGCGCCCGGTGCTGACACCGACCGTCATGGCGGTTTACCCGGTGTCCGCCTTCAGCGGCGTAGCGGATGCCGTCGTGCTCGCCACCGTCAACCTCGACTGGATGTCGAAGGTCATGAGCAATCTGGGGGGTCGCGCCGGCATCACGGCCGTGCTGGTCGACAGCACCGGTACCGTGCTGGCGGCACCGGCCGACCAGCATAGTGCGATCGGACGTCCGCTCGACAACATGCCGCTGATGTCGGCGATCGCCGACAAGGCGCTGAGGTCTGACCAGGACGAAGGTTCACTCTCTTTCCTCGCTGCCGACGGCTCCCGCCGCGCGGTCAGCTATATCCGCATCGCCGGAACCAATGCCCGCCTGATCGCCAGCATCGACGAGGACAAGGTGTCCGCGGCCGTGAGCCGCGACATCCGCACCGCCTATCTCCAGCTCGGTTTCGTCGTCGTATTCGTGCTGCTCGGCGCGCTGATCGCAGCCGAGAAACTGGTGATCAAGCCGATCAGGATGCTCGCCGACATGGCCAAGCGTCTGGGCGAGGGCGATCTGTCGGCGCGTGCCGCGCGCAATCGCCTGCCGGCCGAGTTCGTGCCGCTCGCCCGCGCGTTCAACGCGATGGCCGCACAGCTCAGCCAGCGCGAACGCGAGCTGATGGCGAGCAATGACCGACTCACGGTGATGGCCTCGATCGACATGTTGTCGGGGCTTGCCAACCGCCGCGGCTTCCAGAGCCGCCTCGATTTCGAATGGATGCGCGCGCAGCAATATGGCAGCGACCTAGCGCTGTTGATGATCGACGTCGACCATTTCAAGCTGTTCAACGACACCTACGGCCATCTCGAAGGCGATTCTTGCCTGACCAGGCTCGGCGAATCGCTGTCCGGCATCGCCGCCGACACGATGGGCTTCGCGGCCCGCTACGGCGGCGAGGAATTCTGCCTGTTGCTGCCGAACACCGACGTGGCGCGCGCCGTCGAAATTGGCGAACAGGCGCGTGCGGCCGTGCTGAAGCTGGGCCTGCCGCACATCACCTCCGACCACATGATCGTCACCGTCTCGATCGGCGTTGCCGCGACCAAGCCCAACGAGAGCTTGCGTCCGGGCGATTTGATCGAAGCCGCCGACGCCGCGCTCTACGCCGCCAAGCACCGCGGTCGCAACAACGTCGTCGAGCATGGCATCACGGTGATCGACAACGGCGCGGCGGAAATGATGATGGCGGGCTGAGGGCTAACCCGCAGCCCGGACGCGATCGACCTCGCTCTCGGTGACCAGGCCCGGCGAGCCGAACAGGACTCTCCGTATTTTTGCGGAGCAGCCTTGCGGCGCCGCGCCGCCAGCGGCAACCCATTGACCCCCCGAGGACTTCTATGGCCTAGTCCGCCGTCTTTAGACGGCCAGATCCACGAAAACCCAACGATTCCATGACCTCCGAACGCTACAACGCCCGCGACGCCGAACCGCGCTGGCAAGCCGCCTGGGACCAACAGGCGATCTTCGTCTCCAAAAACGACGATCCGCGGCCGAAATACTATGTGCTTGAGATGTTCCCCTACCCGTCGGGGCGCATCCATATCGGCCATGTCCGCAATTACACGCTTGGCGACGTACTGGCCCGCTTCATGCGAGCCAAGGGTTTCAACGTGCTGCACCCGATGGGCTGGGACGCTTTCGGCCTGCCGGCCGAGAACGCCGCGATCGAGCGCAAGGTCGCACCGAAGGCCTGGACCTACGCCAACATCGCCGCGATGAAGAAGCAGCTCCGTTCGATCGGACTGTCGCTGGACTGGAGCCGCGAGATCGCGACCTGCGATCCCTCCTATTACAAGCACCAGCAGAAGATGTTTCTGGACTTCCTGCGCGAAGGCCTCGCCGAGCGCGAGAAGCGCAAGGTGAACTGGGACCCCGTCGACATGACCGTGCTCGCCAACGAGCAGGTGATCGACGGGAAGGGCTGGCGTTCGGGTGCCGTTGTCGAGCAACGGGAAATGAACCAGTGGGTCTTCAAGATCACGAAGTACTCGCAGGAGCTGCTGTCTGCACTGGATACGCTGGACCGCTGGCCCGACAAGGTGCGGCTGATGCAGCGCAACTGGATCGGCCGGTCCGAGGGCCTGCTGATCCGCTTCGCGCTCGACGCGGCGACGACGCCGGCCGGCGAGAGCGAGCTGAAGATTTTTACGACACGCCCCGACACGCTGTTCGGCGCGAAGTTCATGGCGATCTCGGCCGATCATCCGCTGGCGCAGGCAGCCGCGGCTAAGAATCCGAAGCTTGCCGGGTTCATCGGCGAGATCAAGCGGATGGGCACGGCGCAGGAGATCATCGACACCGCCGAGAAGCAGGGATTCGATACCGGCATCCGCGCGGTCCACCCGTTCGATCCGAGCTGGAAGCTGCCGGTCTATGTCGCCAACTTCGTGCTGATGGAATACGGCACCGGCGCCATTTTCGGCTGTCCCGCACACGACCAGCGCGACCTCGACTTCGTCAACAAGTACGCTCTCGGCAACACGCCGGTGGTGTGCCCCGAGGGCCAGGATCCGAAATCATTCGTCATCACCGATACCGCCTATGACGGTGACGGCCGCATGATCAATTCGCGTTTCCTTGACGGCATGACCATCGATCAGGCCAAGGACGAGGTGGCGAAGCGTCTCGAGACCGAGCTGCGCGGCAACGCGCCGGTCGGCGAGCGCCAGGTCAATTTCCGCCTGCGCGACTGGGGCATTTCGCGCCAGCGCTATTGGGGCTGCCCGATCCCCGTCATCCATTGCCCCAAATGCGATGTGGTGCCGGTGCCTGACCCAGACCTGCCGGTGAAGCTGCCGGATGATGCGACCTTCGACAAGCCGGGCAACGCGCTCGACCATCACCCGACCTGGAAGCACGTCAGCTGCCCCAAATGCGGCGGCAAGGCGCAGCGTGAAACCGACACCATGGACACCTTCGTCGATTCGTCCTGGTACTTTGCGCGCTTCACCGATCCCTGGAACGAGAACGCGCCGACGACGCCCGCGGTCGCCAACCGCATGCTGCCCGTCGACCAGTATATCGGCGGCGTCGAGCACGCGATCCTGCATCTGCTCTACAGCCGCTTCTTCACCCGCGCGATGAAGGCGACCGGGCACATCGCCCTGGACGAGCCGTTCGCGGGCATGTTCACGCAGGGCATGGTAGTGCACGAGACCTACCAGAAGGCCGACGGCACCTACGTCCAGCCGGTCGAGGTGAAGGTCGAGACCGGCGCCAACGGCCGCCGCGCCACGCTGCTAACGTCAGGCGAAGACATCCAGATCGGCCCGATCGAGAAGATGTCGAAGTCGAAGAAGAACACGGTCGATCCCGACGACATCATCGAGACCTATGGCGCCGACGTCGCCCGCTGGTTCATGCTGTCGGACTCCCCGCCCGAGCGCGACGTGATCTGGAGCGACGAGCGCGTCCAGGGCGCCTCGCGCTTCGTGCAGCGGCTGTGGCGGCTGGTGAACGATTCTGTGGAACCCGGCAAGGGCGCGCCGACGGCCCGGCCGGCCAGCTTCGGCCCGGACGCCACCGCCTTGCGCAAGGCTGCCCATGGCGCGCTGGACAAGGTCACCACCGGAATCGAGCGACTGCACTTCAACGTCTGCCTCGCCCATATCCGCGAATTCACCAATGCGTTTGCGGAGATCTTGCAACGTCCCGGCCAGCCGGCTCCAGATTTGGCCTGGGCGATCCGGGAGGCCAGCCAGATCCTGGTCCAGCTGTTCTCCCCGATGATGCCGCATTTGGCCGAGGAGTGTTGGCAGGTTCTGGGCCATAGCGGGCTGGTTTCCGAGGCCAATTGGCCCCAAATCGAACGCGATTTGCTGGTTGAAGACAGTGTGACCCTGGTGGTCCAGGTCAACGGTAAGAAGCGGGGCGAGGTCACAGTTGCAACAGCGGCCGAGAATCCGGAAATCGAGGCTGCCGTTTTGGCCCTCGATGCGGTAAAACTGGCCTTGGATGGCAAACCCGTCCGCAAGGTGATTATCGTCCCCAAGAGGATCGTGAATGTTGTCGGCTAGGATCCGCATCGCAGCCCGCTTGCTGGCGGTCGCCGCACTGGCGGCCATGACGGCCGGCTGCTTCCACCCGATGTATGCCGAGCACACCGACGGCACCCCCGGTCTGCGCGAGAAGCTGATGGGGGTCGATCTACCCCCGATCGCCAAAGCCAATGCCTCACGCGAGGCCCGGGTCGGCGTCGAGGTCCGCAACGCGCTGGCCTTCAAGCTCTATGGCAGCGCCACTGGCATGCCGCCAACCCACCGCCTCGAGATCCGCTTCGCAAGCAGCAAGACGTCGCTGATCGTCGATCCCAACACCGGCCTGCCCAGCAGCGAAAACTACGGTCTCGACGCCCAGTACAATCTGATCGAGGTCGTCAGCGGCAAGTCGGTGATGACAGGCACCACGTTCTCCCGCGTGTCCTACGACATGCCCGGCTCCTATCAGCGTTTCAGCCGCAACCGCGCGGTACGTGATGCCGAGGATCGTGCCGCCAACGAGATCGCCGAGAACATCACGACTCGACTCGCCTCGTTCTTCACCGCGGGCACTTAATTCATCCCGTCACCCCGGTTCGCCCGGAATGACGAGTCCCAGGCAACATGGTCGCGCTGCGCGGAAAAGAGATCGACGCCTTTCTCGCCCGCCCCGATGCGGGCCGTCCGATCATCCTGCTCTATGGTCCCGACGCCGGCCTGGTCCGCGAACGCGCGGATGCGCTGATCGCCTCGGCCGTCGACGATCCCAATGATCCCTTCTCGCTGGTCAAGGTCGATGGCGACGAGCTCTCCGCCGAGCCGTCGCGCCTCGTCGACGAGGCCATGACGGTGCCGCTGTTCGGCGGCCGCCGCGCCATCCGCGTGCGCGCCGGCTCGCGCAGCTTTGCCAGTGCTATCGACACGCTGGCGGAGATGGGCGTCAGGGATTGCCGCATCGTGATCGAGGCCGGCGAGCTGCGCCCGGAATCGCCACTGCGCAAGGCCTGCGAACGCGCCAAGACGGCCGTCGCGATCGCCTGCTATCCCGATACCGAGCGCGATCTCGCCAAGCTGATGGAAGACGAGCTCCGCATCGCCAATTTGCGCATCGCGCAAGATGCCCGCGCGGCGCTGATGTCGTTCCTCGGCGGCGATCGCCAGGCCTCCCGCAACGAGCTGCGCAAGCTCACGCTCTATGCCCATGGCAAGGGCGAGATCACGCTGGATGACGTGATGGCTGTCGTCGCCGATGCGTCGGAACTGAAACTCGATCCGATCGTCGATGGCGCCTTCGCCGGCCGGCCCGAGATCGTCGAGAACGAGTTTGCCAAAGCCATGATCGCCGGCACCTACCCCGGCGTGATCATCTCCGCGGCGCAGCGTCAGGCGGCGTGGCTGCACAAATCGGCGCTCGCAATCGCCGACGGCACGCCCGCATCCGCGGTGCTCGACAGCGGCTATCCGCGCCTGCATTTTTCGCGGAAGCCCGCGGTCGAAACCGCATTGCGCAATTTCAGCGTGGCGCGGCTCGCCGTCATCATCGAGCAGCTCGCGACCGCCGCGCTCGATACCCGCAAGCAATCCACCCTCGCCACCGCCATCGCCCAGCGCACGCTGATGGCGATCGCCGCAAACGCGAAGCGGCGGAGCTGAGCTTCCCGCACTGTCCCCTCGTCATTGCGAGGAGCCCTTGCGACGAAGCAATCCAGAATCTCTCCGCGGAAAGATTCTGGATGGCTTCGCTGCGCTCGCAATGACGTGTGGATCGGCATGAGGTCCTGGCTTTCGCCAGGACGACACCAAGCGGCTACAGCGCGCCCTTCGCCAGCCGCCGCATCACCTCGTCGAGCTGATCGAGGTTGCGGTAGTTGATCTGGACCGAGCCGCCGGGGTCTCGGTGGCTCACCGTGACCTTGAGCCCGAGCGCGTCGCTGACGCGCTTTTCGAGGTCGACCGTGTCAGGGTCTTTTTCCTTCGCCCCCGAGCGCGCCTTCTGCGGCTTGCGCTCCGGCACGCCCTCTTCATGCGCCAGCGCCTCGGCCTGGCGGACGTTGAGGCCCTCCTCGACGATGCGCTTGGCGGCCGCGAGCGGATCAGGCACGCCGATCAGCGCGCGGGCATGACCTGCGGTCAGCTCGCCGCTCGTGATCAGGGTTTGCACCTCGGCGGGAAGCTTCGTCAGCCGCATCATGTTGGCGATGTGGCTGCGGCTCTTGCCGACGACTTTGGCGATGTCGTCCTGGCTGCGTTTGAACTCGTTGGCGAGCGCGTGATAGCCGAGCGCCTCTTCCATCGGATTGAGGTCTTCGCGCTGCACGTTCTCGACGATCGCGAACTCCAGCGCATCGCTGTCGCTGATGTCGACGGGGACGATCGGCACTTCGTGCAGGCCGGCCATTTGCGAGGCGCGCCAGCGCCGTTCGCCGGCGATGATCTCGAAGCGGTCCTGCGCACCCTTCACCGGGCGCACCACGATCGGCTGGATCACGCCATGCTGCCTGATCGAATCGCTGAGCTCCCTGAGCTCGCTCTCCGAAAAGGTGCGGCGCGGGTTGCGCGGATTGGGCTTGATGAACTCGATCGGCACCTTGCGTTGCGCGCGCGGCCGATCGACATGCTGAGCCTCGCCGCCGACGTCACCGATCAGACTCGCAAGACCCCGGCCCAGTCGCGAACGCGCTTCGTCGGCCATCGCCAGCTCCCTTGGATTCACGATGCAGCACTCCAGAACTGAATTGTCGAAACTCGTAACTCGTAGGATCAACGCCGCTTCAATGCGTCGTGCGAAGCTCGCGCTCGCGCTGGATCACTTCGGTGGCGAGCCGCAAGTAGGCTTCGCTGCCGACGCATTTGAGATCGTAGACCAGCACCGGCTTGCCGTAGGACGGCGCCTCCGAGATGCGCACGTTGCGCGGGATCATGGTCTTGTAGACCTTCTCGCCCATGAACTGCCGGACGTCGGCAACGACCTGGTTCGAGAGATTGTTGCGCGAGTCGAACATGGTCAGCACGATGCCGTGGATCGACAAGTTCGGATTGAGCGTCGAGCGCACCTGCTCCACCGTCTGCAGCAATTGCGACAGACCTTCGAGCGCGAAGAACTCGCACTGCAGCGGCACCAGGATCGCGTCGGAAGCCGCCATCGCGTTCACGGTGATCAAGTTGAGCGAGGGCGGGCAGTCGATCAGCACATAGGTGTAATCGGCGTCGGGCGAAACGTTGTTGTTGAGCGCGCTGATCGCGTCGCGCAGCTTGTACGCACGACCAGGCGTGGTGCCGAGCTCGAGCTCGAGGCCGGAGAGATCCATGGTCGAGGGCGCGATATGCAGCCGCGGCACTGCCGTCGACACCACCGCTTCCCGCAGGCTCGCCTCGCCGATCAGAACGTCATAGGTCGAGCAGGAGCGGTTGCGGCGATCGATGCCGAGTCCCGTCGAGGCATTGCCCTGCGGATCGAGATCGACGATCAGGACGCGTTCGCCGATCGCCGCGAGCGCTGTCCCGAGATTGATCGCCGTGGTTGTTTTTCCCACGCCGCCCTTCTGATTCGCCAGCGCCAGGATGCGCGGATGGCCCTGCGGGACGGCGGCGGTCTGTTCTTGCTGCGGTTCGTCAATCACGCTCATCGCAAATTCCCCACTCGGCCCCTGACGCCTCACCCGCGCCGTTCGACGGAAGCCAGCTCGACGATCCAACCGTCGCCTGTACGGCTGTGGTGGAGCTGCGGCTGAATATTCCAATATTTAGTGGCTTCGGTCAATTCAGACTCTACATCTTGACCCTTGAGAAACAACGCTTTTGCGCCCCGGCGCATCAGCGGCTCCGCAAAGCCGATGAGTTGATGTAGCGGAGCCAGCGCACGCGCGGTGACGCAATCGACCGGGCCGGTGATTCTATCCACATTATCCCCGATCTCAGCGAGATGTACGACTCCCGGAGATGTCGTGACGCGCACGGCTTCGCGCAGGAAGGCTGCCTTCTTGGCGATTCGCTCGACCAGATGGACGCTCGCCCCGGCCGTCCCGGCCATGGCGCAGGCCAGGACGATCCCGGGAAAGCCGCCACCGCTGCCGAGGTCGGCCCAACGTTTGGCCGATGGGGCGAGAGCGACGAGCTGAAGCGAGTCGGCGATGTGCCGGGTCCAGAGGTACGGCAATGTCGAGGGCGCGACGAGGTTGGTCTTGGCCTGCCACTCCCGTAGCAGTGCAATGTAGCGATCGAGCCGGGCTTCCGTTTCATGTGAAACAGGCGCGAGGTTGAGCGCCGCAACCTTGTCGGCTGCAATGACGACGTCCCACGATCGATCGTTGGCGCTGGCCTTGTCGATCTTTGGCCGGGCAGGCGCCGGTTCGGAGCGAACACCGGCACCCTCACCCGCCGAGGGTTTTCCTGATGACGATCTGCCGCCGCCGGTCCCGCGCTGTTTCACGTGAAACCTATGCGATTGCTTTGGAAGTCTTCCGCGCTTCGCGGCGGAGATAGGCCGCAAGAATGCCGAGCGCGGCAGGCGTCATGCCGTCGATTCGGCCGGCCTGGCCAACGGTGAACGGCCGCGCGTTCTCCAGCTTGGCCCGCACCTCATTGGAGAGACCGGGGACCTGCTGGTAATCGACGTCCGACAACACCATCCCCTCGTCCCGCCTGAAGGCTTCGACGTCCGCGCTCTGGCGCTCCAGATAGACATCGTACTTCGCGTCGATCTCGAGATGGGTGGCAATGACGGGATCAATGCCGGACAGCTCGGGCCAGATCGCACGGACCTGGCTCCAGCCAATATCGGGATAGGCCATCAGTTCGAAAGCCGAGCGCCGCTGGCCGTCCCGGTTCAGGGTCAGACCCTGCTTAATGGCCTCGTTCGGGGTGACCGTCAGCGACTTCGAGAGCGCTCGTGCCGCATTCAAGGCGACCATCTTGGCGCGGTGATGCACGGTCCGGGCGCTCCCGACGCATCCCGAGGCGATGCCCTTCTCGGTTAGACGCTGGTCGGCGTTGTCCGCACGCAGTGTCAGCCGGTACTCGGCCCTGGAGGTGAACATCCGATAGGGTTCGCTGATGCCGCGGGTGACGAGGTCGTCGATCATCACGCCGAGATAGCCATCAGCTCGGTCGAACACTGTCAGCGCGGCGCCGCTCGCAGCCAATGCCGCGTTCAGCCCGGCCACGATGCCTTGGCCGGCGGCTTCCTCGTATCCGGTCGTGCCGTTGATCTGGCCAGCCAGGAACAAGCCGCGCAGACGCTTGGTCTGGAGGGTCGGATCGAGCTCACGCGGATCGATGTGGTCGTATTCGATGGCATAGCCCGGCCGGACCATCTTCACCCGCTCCAGGCCGGGAATGGTTGCGAGGATGGCGAGCTGAACCTCCTCCGGCAGCGAGGTCGAGATGCCGTTGGGATAGACAGTGCTGTCGTCGAGCCCTTCCGGCTCCAGGAAGATCTGGTGACCGTCGCGATCGCCGAAGCGAACGATCTTGTCCTCGATCGAGGGGCAATAACGCGGTCCGGAGCTCTTGATCTGGCCGGAGTACATCGGAGAGCGATGAACATTGGCCCGGATCACCTCGTGAGTCGCGGAATTTGTCCGGGTGATCCCGCACTGGATCTGTGGCGTCGTGATCCGCTCGGTCATCACGGAAAACGGCTCCGGAGGCTCGTCCCCCGGCTGCATCTCGACCGCCGACCAGTCGATCGTCGTCCCATCCAGACGCGGCGGGGTCCCTGTCTTGAGCCGTCCGAGGGTGAACCCCGCGCGCTCGAAGGAGGTCGAAAGGCCCATCGCTGGCGCCTCGCCGACCCTGCCGGCGGGCCAAATCTTCTCTCCGAGATGGATCAGACCGCGGAGGAAGGTGCCGGTGGTGACGACGACGGCCCCTGCCCGAAGCTCGCGGCCATCTGCCAGGCGCAGGCCGATCACCCGTCCCTCGACCACGATCAGCTCGTCCGCTTCGCCTTCGACCACGGAAAGACCCTCGGTCTCCCGGATCGCCGCCTGCATCGCGGCCGCATAGAGCTTCCGGTCGGCCTGCGCGCGCGGACCACGGACCGCTGGGCCCTTACGGCGATTGAGAACGCGAAACTGAATACCGCCGGCGTCGCCGACCCGGCCCATCAGACCATCGAGCGCGTCGACCTCGCGAACCAGATGGCCCTTGCCGAGACCGCCAATGGCGGGATTGCAGGACATCGCGCCGACCGTGGAGAAGCGGTGCGTGACCAGAGCGGTCGCCGCGCCCATCCGGGCAGAGGCAGAAGCGGCCTCACAGCCGGCATGGCCGCCGCCAATCACAATGACGTCGAAGCTCTCTCGCTCTGTTCGCATGGACGGACTTCTAGCTCAGAGGCGGGGAAGCCGGAAGCGGAAACTGGAAAGGCGGTTGTTTCACGTGAAACGGTGCAAGCGGAGCCCAGATGTTTTCGCGAAACAACCCCATGCATAGTAGAACCGCCCTTGGAAAAATTATCATTTTCAGCGGTAGAAAACGGAGCTCCCGAAGCATAAAGTGTCTACTGAAGGGCCGTAACGTCCAGATGCGGCCCGGTCTCCGAAGCTCGATGGCAGCGGCATACTCCCATCATCGCGAGCGGAGTGATCCGGGATCTCTCCGCTCACCCGCTCCCTTAGCTGCCACGTTTGCCAGCAAATATGGGTAATGGAGCCACGTTTCACGTGAAACGTCTCGGAACGCGACTGATTCACGTGAAACGAAGAAGTGGAACAAAGGCTAGTTCTACAATGAAGAACTAGGTCTACTTCCCAACGCAGAACTTCTGAAAAATCGCCCCCAGGACGTCCTCGACATCCACCCGACCCAGCAGCCGGCCCAAGGCATAGGCCGCAGCGCGCAGCTCTTCGGCAGCAAGCTCCTCGCTGTCTTCTACAAGCTCCAGACTCCGCCGCAAGCTGTCCGACGCTCGGCGCAGCAAATCCCGCTGCCGGGCTCGCGTCACCAACGCGCCCTCAGTCGTTCCGAAGAAGTCGGCGGCGAATTTCACCATAGCATGGACCAGCTCGGGAATGCCGTCCCCCGGCTGGCGGCGATTCCGAACTCACCGTGCAGGCCGACGTCCTCGACCCCGCCGAGATCGATCTTGTTGCGCACGATCCAGACCGAACCGCCGGAGCGGCTGCCTGCGTTGCCGGACTTCCCCAGCAACGGCATTGCGGCCGGATCGACCGCGCGCCCCGCCTCCACCAGCCACAACACGAGGTCGGCGTCTTCGGCTCGGGCTCGCGCCCGGCGAACACCCTCCTGCTCCACCGGATCGTCGGTCTCGCGAATGCCGGCCGTGTCGATCACCGTGACGGGATAGCCATCAAGATCGAGCTGCACCTCGATCACATCGCGTGTCGTGCCGGCATGCGGCGAGACGATCGCGACGTCGCGGCGCGCGAGCTGGTTGATCAGCGTCGACTTGCCGACATTCGGCTCGCCCGCGATCGCAACCACCAGGCCGTCGCGCAAGCGTTCAGCTTGTCCCTGTGCCGCAAGGACTTCTGCGATTTCGTCATGCAGCGCACTGATCGCCTTGACCGCAGGCGCTCTCAACTCGGCGGGCACATCGCCCTCGTCGGAGAAATCGATGCCGGCCTCGATCAAGGCCGAGGCGTCGATGATGCGCTCGCGCCAGTCGCGCGCGCGGTTGCCGAGGAGACCCTGCAACTGCCGCAACGCCTGGCGGCGCTGGCGGTCGGTGTCGGCATGAATGAGATCGTCGAGGCCCTCCGCCTCGGTCAGGTCGAGCTTGCCGTTCTCGAAGGCGCGCCGGGTGAATTCGCCCGGTTCGGCAGCTCGCATATTCGGAATTACGGAAATTGCGGTAAACAGTGCGGCCAGCACCGCGCGGCCGCCATGGACGTGAAATTCGGCGACGTCCTCGCCGGTCGCGCTGCCGGGCCCCGGAAACCACAACACCACCGAATCGTCGATCGGCTGGCCCACGCCGTCATGAAGGAGCCGGCGGCTGGCCTGCCTCGGCGCCGGCAGCTTGCCCGCCAGCGTCGTCAGCACCAGGCTGGCGCCTGGCCCGGAGACACGCACCGCCGCAAGCGCACTTGGCGGACGGCCAGACGACAGTGCAAAGATGGTGTGGTCTCGCGGATACATAGCCTATTTGTCCGGCTGAAAGGGAAAAGGCAAACATCCGTTTCGGCTGACAAATCGAGCGATTATGCTGCATGGATTCTCGCAGCAAAACCTATGGTGCGATGCAAAAAACTCCCGAGCGTCTCCTGCAAGACCCACTTCCAACGGAATGAGCGGCATCCCTCGATCCCGCTATTCCCTCCGCTGCAACAAAGCCGCACAAAGAAAAAGGGCGCCCGAAGGCGCCCTTTAATCATGTTGCATTGCAATCAGGTGTTCATCGAATCGAAGAACTCGGAATTGCTCTTGGTCGAGCGGAGCTTGTCGAGCAGGAAGTCGATTCCGTCCATCGTCCCCATCGGATTCAGGATGCGGCGGAGCACGTACATCTTCTTCAAGACCACCGGATCGGTGATCAGCTCTTCCTTACGGGTGCCGGAGCGCGAAATGTCGATCGCCGGGAAGGTCCGCTTGTCCGACACCTTGCGATCGAGGATCAGCTCGGAGTTGCCGGTGCCCTTGAACTCTTCGAAGATGACTTCGTCCATACGGCTGCCGGTATCAACCAGCGCAGTCGCGATGATCGTCAGCGAGCCGCCCTCTTCGATGTTGCGGGCGGCGCCGAAGAACCGCTTCGGCCGCTGCAGCGCGTTGGCATCGACACCACCGGTCAGCACCTTGCCCGATGACGGCACCACGGTGTTGTAGGCGCGGCCGAGGCGCGTGATGGAGTCCAGCAGGATCACGACGTCGCGGCCATGCTCGACCAGACGCTTGGCCTTCTCGATCACCATCTCGGCGACCTGGACATGGCGCACCGCCGGCTCGTCGAAGGTCGAGGAGACGACCTCGCCCTTCACCGAGCGCTGCATGTCCGTGACTTCTTCCGGACGTTCGTCGATCAGGAGCACGATCAGATAGCACTCGGGATGATTATGCGCGATCGAGTGCGCGATGTTCTGCATCAGCACGGTCTTGCCCGTGCGCGGCGGCGCGACGATCAGCGCGCGCTGACCCTTGCCGATCGGCGCAACGATGTCGATCACCCTTGCAGACAGGTCTTTCCGCGTGGGGTCGTCGATTTCCATGCGGAAGCGCTGATTCGGAAACAGCGGCGTGAGGTTGTCGAAATTGACCTTGTGCTTGGCCTTTTCCGGGTCCTCGAAATTGAGCGTGTTGACCTTCAGCAGCGCGAAATAGCGCTCGCCCTCCTTCGGGCTGCGGATGTGGCCTTCGATAGTGTCGCCGGTGCGCAGGCCAAAACGGCGGATCTGCGAGGGCGAAACGTAGATGTCATCCGGGCCCGGCAGATAATTCGCATCGGGCGAGCGGAGGAAGCCGAAGCCGTCGGAGAGAACCTCGACGACACCTTCGCCGACGATGTCGGTCTCGGCGAGCGCAAGCTGCTTGAGGATGGCGAACAGCAGCTCCTGCTTGCGCATGGTGCTGGCATTCTCGACCCCATTCTCTTCCGCGAACGAGACGAGCTCGGCCGGCGTCTTCGACTTGAGGTCCTGGAGTTTGATTTCCCGCATTGGGGTGGTCCTGTGGGGTAACCTGGGAGGGGGTGCGAGGAGGCTCTGAAATGCGGACGCGAAAAGGTAAGGTCCGCAGGTCTGGCAAGGAGAGCGCCGGTGAGGCTTCAAACCTGATGGGGTGTCCGGCCTCTGGAAAGCTCAGACACGACCACATCCGCCTGCGTTGGGTGGGATATCGCTAATATAGAAAATCGCCTCACACTCCGCAAGCAGAAGCACTGAGCGATTGTTCGCGACCGCTGCCTAGAACGGCTTCACGATCACCATGATGACGATCAGAATCATCAAGGCAGTTGGTACCTCGTTGATAATCCGATAGAATTTCTGGCTCCGGAGGCGCCGATCCGCTGCGAAATCCTTCAGCCAGCGCGAAAAAAAGCCGTGGACCGCGGACATCGCTAGGACCAGTGCCAGTTTTACGTGCAGCCAGCCGAAAGTGAACCAGTGGCCAGCCCAGGCGAGATAGAGCCCGGCGAGCCAGGTCACGATCATGGCGGGGTTGATGATCGCCTTGAACAGCCGCCGTTCCATGATCTTGAACGTTTCCGACTGCTTCGAGCCGATTTCGGCCTCACAATGATAAACGAACAGTCGCGGCAAATAGAGCATGCCCGCCATCCAGGAGATGACGGCGATCACATGCAGCGCCTTGATCCAGAGATAGACGTCTTCAAACATGTCTCGGGTCCGGATTGCCGCCTGGCCGAAGGGAACGCTGGGGATAGTAAGAACTCGTTAAGGTCTTACCTGCACACATATCCGTCCGTAGCGCCCTTCTCCAATAAGAATCTTAGATTCTTAAGGTTTGAGTCTATGTGACGGTGAATTGGACTCACACATTTCCGTCCGCCCATTCACACGCGCTTGTTCACATCCATCAACATATCCTCTGACAGCTCCGGCCGCTTTCGATAAGGCGGTCAGCTTCAAAGGCTTGCGCGTTTCTGTCGGCAGCTTATCAAGAGGGTTATCGACGCAATCCCGTTTCCTTTTCGGGAGGGCGTCGAAGTTGTTCTCAGGGGCAGTGGTGTGAAGAAATTGGCACTTGTCCCGCCCCCGGTGTCGCACATCCCTTTCCGGGGGGTTAAGCTCCACAGAAATCCACAAACCACACCGACTCCATACAAAGGGCTTTTGTGCCGACTTCGAACAATTATTTCCATCTGCACCTCGTCTCCGACTCCACCGGTGAGACGCTGATCACGGTCGCGCGCGCCGTTGCTGCCCAGTACGCCAACGTGACCCCGGTCGAGCACGTCTATCCGCTGGTGCGCAGCCAGAAACAGCTCGATCGCGTGCTTGACGAGATCGAGGAAGCGCCGGGAATCGTGCTGTTCACGCTGCTCGAGAAGGATCTGGTTTCGAGGCTCGAGGACAAGTGCAAGGGGATCAATGTTCCGAGCCTGTCGATCATCGGGCCGGTGATGCAGTTGTTCGAGGCCTATCTCGGAGCTGCCACGACCGGCCGGGTCGGCGCCCAGCACGTGCTCAATGCCGAATACTTCAAGCGTATCGACGCGTTGAACTACACGATGATCCACGATGACGGCCAGCATGTCGAAGGGCTCGACGACGCGGACGTGGTGCTCGTCGGCGTTTCCCGCACCTCCAAGACCCCGACGTCGATCTACCTTGCCAACCGAGGCATCCGCACTGCCAACGTGCCGCTGGTTCCAGGCATTCCGGTGCCCTCGCAGCTGGAGACGTTGACGCGACCGCTGGTGGTGAGCTTGCATGCGACGCCGGAACGATTGATCCAGGTGCGCACGAACCGCCTGCTCTCCATGGGGGCCGATTCCAGCAGCGACACTTATACCGACAAGCAGTCGGTCGCCGAGGAGGTCGCATTTGCCCGCAAGCTGAGCGCCAAGCACGATTGGCCGCTGCTCGACGTCACGCGGCGCTCGATCGAGGAAACCGCCGCGGCGATCATGAAACTCTACAGCGATCGTCAGCGTAACCGGCCTTCTGAATAGTTTGGGATAGTTTCGCGATGGGTCTGTGGCTCGGCAAATCTTCGTTGATCCTGGCCTCGCAGAGCAGCGCGAGAAAGATGCTCCTGGCCAATGCCGGGCTCGAGTTCAAGGCGATCACGGCTGATATCGACGAGCGCGGCATCCAGGCCGCCTCCGGGCTTTCTGGTCCGCGCGAGATCGCCCTGCTGCTGGCGCGCGAAAAAGCCAAGGCAGTCTCGGCCCATCACGTTGGAAGCACCGTCATTGGTGCTGATCAAACGCTGGCGCTTGGCGATCGCCTCTTCAACAAGCCAGCGGGCCGCGCCCAGGCGCTGGCGCAGCTGCGCGATCTCTCCGGCCATAGCCATGAGCTGAATTCCGCCGTGGCGATCGCACGCGATGGCGAGATCATCTTCGAGGACGTCTCGGTTGCCCGCCTCACGATGCGGCAGATGACCGAGGCCGAGCTTTCGGCCTATCTCGACATCGCCGGCGGCGCCGTCAGCACCAGCGTCGGCGGCTATCAGCTCGAAAGCCTGGGGATCCATTTGTTCGAGCGTATCGAGGGCGACCACTTCACCATTCTCGGCTTGCCGCTGCTGCCGCTGCTTGCGTTCCTGCGGCGCGAGCGGCTAGTTGCGGTGTGACTGGCAGATATGGTTGGGCGCTGATGCGGATCCTGGGACTGACAGGCTCGATCGGGATGGGCAAATCCACCACCGCGAAATTATTCGCGGAGGCTGGCGTGCCTGTCTACGATGCCGATGCGGCCGTCCATCAGCTCTATGAGGGCGAGGCCGCACCCGCGATCGAGGCCGCCTTCCCCGGCACTACCGCGAACGGCAAGGTTGATCGGCCAAAACTCTCGGCGCGTGTGGTGCACGATCCTGCGGCCATCAAGCAGCTCGAGCAGATCGTCCATCCGATGCTCGGCGCTTCCCGGAAAAAGTTCTTCGCCGACGCCGAAGCCGCCAACGCGCCGGTCGTGGTGCTGGACATACCGCTGCTGTTCGAGACGGGTGGCGAGACGCGGGTCGATGCCGTAGTCGTCGTCACCACGTCTCCGGAACTGCAGCGCGAGCGGGTGCTGGCGCGCGGCACGATGGACGAGGCCAAGCTCGACGCCATCATCGCCAAGCAGACACCCGATGCGGAAAAGCGCAGGCGTGCCGATTTCGTGGTGGATACATCCCACGGACTCGAACCGGTGCGCGCCCAAATCGCGCACATCCTCGCCGACGTCGTTAAGATGCCGCAGCGGCGCGCCTGATTCGCCGCCTGACACGGCTTCCCAGATCATGCGCGAAATCGTTCTCGACACAGAAACCACCGGCCTTGACCCGTTGCGGGGAGATCGCCTGGTCGAAATCGGCTGCGTCGAGATGCTCAATCGCATGCCGACGGGGCAGAGTTTCCACGTCTACATCAATCCCGAAAGGGACATGCCGGCAGAAGCCTTTGCGGTGCACGGGCTGTCGGCCGAATTCCTGGCGACGAAGCAGCTGTTTCACGAGGTCGTCGACGATTTTCTGGAGTTCATCGGCGACGCGCCGCTGGTGATCCACAATGCCTCGTTCGACATCAGCTTCATCAATGCCGAGCTCGACCGGATCAAGCGCCCGGCGATCCCGCGCGAGCGGCTGGTCGATACGCTGCTGCTGGCTCGGCGCAAGCATCCCGGCGTGTCGAACCGGCTCGACGATCTCTGCTCACGCTATGCGATCGACAATTCACGCCGCACCAAGCACGGCGCATTGCTCGACGCCGAGCTGCTTGCGGAAGTCTATGTGGATCTGGTCGGGGCGCGGCAGTCGCAGCTGCTGCTTGCTTCGGAATCCGAAGAGACTCGCGCCAATGGGGCTGCCGATGCGCCTCGGCGGCAACGGCCGGCGCCGCTCACCCCGCGCATTTCGGACGCCGAGCGCGAGGCCCACCGGGCCTTCATCGCAACGCTCGGCGACAAGGCGATCTGGAACGAGTTCTTGCCCGCTCCAGCCGCCCCTTTGGCTGGTTAAGCCTGGCCGCTCGGCTGAGCGGCCATTTGCCGCTCCATGTTCTGGCGATAGAGGCCGACGAAGTCCACCGGATCCAGCATCAAAGGCGGGAACCCGCCGTCGCGCACGGCAGTGGCGATGATCTCACGGGCAAACGGGAACAGCAGGCGCGGGCATTCGATCATGACCAGCGGATGCAAATTGTCCTTCGGCACGTTGGAGATGCGGAAGACGCCGGCATAAGCGAGCTCGAACGAGAACATGATCTTGCCGGCGGTCTCGGCCTTGCCCTCGACCGACAGCGTCACCTCGAACTCCTGTTCGCTGAGATTGTTGGCGCTGACATTGATCTGGATGTTGATCTGGGGCGGCTGGCTCTGCTGCTGGAGCGAGCTGGGCGCATTCGGATTTTCGAACGAGAGGTCCTTGGTATATTGCGCCAGGACGTTGAGCTGGGGAGCCTGGGCCGCCTCGGGAGGGGTGCCGTTACCGTTGGTCATAAGAGTGTCTCCTTACCCGATTGGGCTGAATTTCGCGGCGGTTGGCTAACATAGGGCTACCTCGTTCCACAAGGACGAACGGTCCCGGATGGGGAAATCCGGCCACGCCCACAACTGTGGCGTTCACCCCGGCGATCCCGCGCAACTGCGCCTTAAACGATTGAAGATGCGCGATTTCCGGGCAGGATCGGGTTTCCCCTTAAGCATAAAACGCGCTACACTCGGTGCTGTGCCAAAAGGCGCCATTGGCCGGGCAAGATTTCGTGCCTACATCCCACGGACCTGACGCGCGGACCCAAAATGGTGATGTAGACTTGCCGTTCCGGTATGGAACGGTCTACTGGCCGGATCGATTTTCCCGGCACGATCCTTTCGAGACGGCCCCTTCTACAGACGACCAGAAAGCGAATACGACGTGGACATCTACACCATCATCTTCCTGGCGCTGGCGGTCTTCATCTTTCTGGAGGCTGCGCAGCGTGCTGGGGCAGCGCACGGGCAACGAGCGGCCGCCGTTCGACCGCAACGCGCTCCAGGGCGCCCAGGACAAGAACGTCGTCACCATGCCGGGCAAGGTCATCGACCAGGCTCCCTTGGCGCCGGCGGCCGAGCCGACCCCGCCCTCCGACCGTTGGAAGGGCCTGACCGAGCCGGGCACCGTGCTTGCCCAGGGTCTCGACGCCATCGTCGAAAAGGATTCCACCTTCGATCCGCGGCATTTCATCTCCGGCGCCCGCGGCGCCTATGAGATGATCGTGCTGGCCTTTGCCAATGGCGACCGCCGCGCGCTGCGCGACCTGCTGTCGTCGGAGGTCTATGAAAGCTTCGATGCCGCGATCAAGGAGCGCGAGAAGAACGAGCAGAAGACCGAGACGCGTTTTGTCTCGATCGACAAGGCCGAGCTCGTCGGCGCCGAACTGCGCGACCGCACCGCCCAGCTCACGATCCGCTTCGTCTCGCAGATGATCTCGGCCACCCGGGACAAGGCCGGCAACATCGTCGACGGAAGCGCCGACACGGTCGCCGACATCACCGACATCTGGACTTTCGCCCGCGACATCACTTCTCGCGATCCGAACTGGAAGCTGGTTGGCACCGGAAGCGCGAATTAAGGTTTTCCTGAAGACCAGCGCGACGGCGCTTTGCGCAGGTGCCGTCGCGCTGTCGTCGTTTTCACTCGGCGCTGAGGCGGCGCGGCGCCACTATCGCAGCCATCACCATCATCTCCCGGAATTGCCTGCCGCGCCGCCGCGCGCCTTGCCATATCCGCAGCTTCCCCTGCCGCTCGAAATTCCCGGCGCCCAATATCTGCCGCTGGCCTGGGCCGACGTGAAGGGCTGGGGCGACGACAATCATCTCGCCGCCTACAAGACCTTTCGCGCGAGCTGCCGTCCGATCAACGCGCAGACCGGCGCTCCCGAACCGAAGGCTTTGGGCGCCTCGCTGGGCGAACCCTGCCGGGTCGCCAAATCGCTCGAGCTTACCGACGACGCTCGGGCCAAAACCTACTTCGAGGAGAATTTTGCGCCGCTGCGGATCTCGCGCCTCGGCGAGCCCGATGGTTTCGTCACCGGCTATTACGAACCGGTGCTGGAGGGATCGCGCACGCACACCGACGTCTACAACGTCCCGGTCTATCGCCGCCCCTCGAATCTCTTTGTGCGCGGTTACAAGCAGGATTCGGTCAGCCTGCCCAACAAGGGCCCGGTCTATCGCAAGATCGGCCGCCGCAAGCTCGTGCCTTATTACGACCGCGCCGAGATCGAGGACGGCAAGATCGCCGGCCGCGGACTCGAGATTGCCTGGCTGAAGGACCCGACCGATCTGCTGTTCGCCCAGATCCAGGGTTCGGCGCGGATCAAGTTCGACGACGGCGGCACGGTCCGGCTCAACTACGACGCCTATAACGGCTATCCCTATACGGCGGTCGGTCGCATCCTGATCGAGCGCGGCATCATTCCAAAGGAAGAGATGTCGATGCAGAAGATCAGGGAGTGGATGGCGCAGACCCCTGACGGTGCCAAGGAGCTGCGCCGCCAGAACCGCTCCTACATCTTCTTTCGCGAGGTCAATCTATCCGACAAGGAGGAGGCGGTCGGCGCGCAAGGCATTCCGTTGACGGCCGGCCGCTCGATCGCGGTCGACAAATCGCTCCACGTCTACGGCACCCCGTTTTTCATCGAAGGTGAGCTGCCGATCGATTCCGAACGCGCGAAGACGCCGTTCCATCGCTTGATGATCGCGCAGGACACGGGCTCGGCCATCATCGGTCCGGCGCGCGCCGATCTCTATTTCGGCGCGGGTCAGGATGCCGGCCGGGTCTCCGGACGGCTGCGCCATGCCATGCATTTCGTGATGCTGGTGCCGAAGAGCCTCGATCCCACAACGCGCGGCGCGCGGCTCCCGGTGCCGGACCCGCGGCCCTCGGAGAAGATCGCAAAGCTGTTTCCGCAAACGGAGCCTGCGAAGGACAAGCCGCCTGCCGAGCTGCAAAGCAAGAGCGAGAGGGTCGCTGTCGCCGGTCCAGTCCCGCTGCCGGTGCCGCGTCCCGTGATCGAGCCAGTTCAGGAGCCGCGGCGGCCGGTGAAAAATCGCCCCCATCGGCAACAATGAAGCGATCGTCCCGTCCGCCCGTGCTGGAGCCTCGTCCCTCGCCGCGCCGTCGCGCGCTGAGTGAGGAAGAGCGCGCGCTGTGGGATACGGTCGCAAAGCAGGTCAAGCCGCTGAGAAAGCATCGTGCGGCGAAGGCGCAAGCTGCACCACGCACCGAGTCTTCGCCTGCAGCGCCCGCCCCCGGCTTGCGCCGTCGCCACGTCCGATTGCCGCTGCCCCGGCACCGCGCGCAGCGAAGCCGGCGGTGCCGCCGCTGGCGCCGCTCGGCAAGCGCGAGCGCACAAAGCTGTCGCGCGGGCGCAGCGAGATCGAGGCGCGGCTCGATCTGCACGGCATGACCCAGATGCGTGCCCACCGCGCGCTGAGCGGCTTCCTGCACCGCGCCCACCATGACGGCCTGACCTTTGTGCTCGTGATCACCGGCAAGGGCCGAAGCGGCGGCGAAAGCGGCGTGCTGCGCCGTCAGGTGCCGGAATGGCTGAGCCTGCCGGAATTCCGCGCCTTCGTCGTGGGGTTCGAGGAAGCCGGCATCGGCCATGGCGGCGAGGGCGCGCTCTACGTGCGGATCAGGCGGGCGAGATACTAGAACGGCCGCACGATTCCGACGCGCGGGATCAATGTGACAATCAGGCCGAAGATATTTGTCTTCCGATCTTCCGCCGAAATCAGCGGCGTCTCGCGTGCGGCGGGCAGCATCTTCACCGCGTGCAGGATCAGGAACATGCAGACTGCCCAGTTCGAGATCCAGCGCGAATAGTCGAATACCATCACGAACATCACGACACAGGCGAGGCTGACGCCGATCAGCGCCGCAATGACGAGGCGGCGATGCGTGTCGCTTGCGAGCGCGCCGATCAAATTCGCAAAATAGCGCCACAGCGGTGTGTGCAGCCAGATCAGCAGCGCGAACACGGGCACGCCGAGGATGTTGTGCGGCAGGCGGCCCCAGGTGTCGGAAATCTCCTTCGCCAACGGCTGATACCAGATGTAGGCAAACTGCAGCAGGTCGGTCCGCGACGGATCGGCCATCCGGCTCTTCAGATCGGCGACGAAATCCGCCTCCGGGACCGGCATCGTTCCCCAAAACTGCGCGGCGAAGAACAGCGCGGAGACGGCCAGCAGGGCCATGATGCCGAACGCGACATTGGTGCGATCGCAGCCATGCGTCAGATAATGCCTGATCACGACGATGGTGATGACGGTCGGCACATACATCAAGAGATGGATGTGGTGGATCAGGACGAGAACGATCGAGAACAGCGCAGCCAGCGCCACGAACAGCAGCGAGCCGGCCGGCACCAGCAGCAGGACGATCGCCAGCGCGCAGCCATAGATGTCGAAATGGCCGAGCGTGTGCATGAAGTTCTTGAGGAAGAACGGCGAGCCCGCGATGAAGACGAACGTCGGCAATGTCTTCGCGGTGAAGCCGAACGTTGTCTGGAATAGTCTTGCGTACAGCCCGAGCGTCACCAGCCATGTCGCGCCGCCGAGCGCGAACACCAGCCATAGCGGCACCTTGTCGGTGAACAGCGCGACGATCGTCCCGATCAGCGCGCGCTTGATGAAGCCAAAATGGTAATCGACGAGGAGGTGGATGTAGGGGACGTAAGGCGGCAGCTGGATCTTGTGAACGAAGACGCCAACGATGATTGCCGCGTTGATCGCGAGCAGCAGGCGCCAGGGGTTTTGCAGGAAGCGTGCGGTCACGCCGCATCCATAGCGCGACCGTCCGGAATTACAAAATGAACCGGCTCAAATCCGCGTTCTTGGCGAGGTCGCCGACGTGCTTCTGCACGAAATCGGCGTCGACCCTGACGGTCTCGCCGCTGCGATCTGGGGCGGTGAAGGAGATCTCGTCCAGCACCCGCTCCATCACGGTCTGCAGCCGCCGCGCGCCGATGTTCTCGACGGTGGAATTCACGGCCACCGCGACGTCCGCAAGCGCGTCGATGGCGTTGTCGGTGATGTCGAGCGTGACGCCTTCGGTCTGCATCAAAGCGACATATTGCTTGATCAACGAGGCCTCGGGCTCGGTCAGGATGCGGCGCATGTCGTCACGGGTCAGCGCCTGCAGCTCGACGCGGATCGGCAGGCGGCCCTGCAGTTCCGGCAACAGGTCGGACGGTTTGGCGACGTGGAAGGCGCCTGAGGCAATGAACAGGATGTGGTCGGTCTTCACCGCGCCGTGCTTGGTCGAGACGGTGGTGCCCTCGATCAGCGGCAGCAGGTCGCGCTGCACGCCCTCGCGCGAGACGTCGCCGCCGGCGCGGCCTTCGCGGGCGCAGATCTTGTCGATCTCGTCCAGGAATACGATGCCGTTGTTCTCGACCGCGCTGATCGCCTCCATCGTCAACTGATCGCTGTCGAGCAGCTTGTCGGATTCCTCGTTGATGAGGATCTCGTGCGAGCTCTCCACCGTCAGCCGCCGCGTCTTGCTGCGGCCGCCGAGCTTGCCGAAGATATCGCCGATCGACACCGCGCCCATCTGCGCGCCAGGCATGCCCGGGATCTCGAACATCGGAAAGCCGCTGCCGCCGCCCTGCGTCTCGATCTCGATTTCCTTGTCGTTGAGCTCGCCCGCGCGCAGCTTCTTGCGGAAGGAGTCCCGCGTCGCGGCGCTGGAATTGGCGCCGACCAGGGCATCAAGTACGCGCTCCTCAGCGGCGAGCTGCGCACGTGCCTGCACGTCTTTGCGCTTGCGCTCGCGGACCTGGGAAATCGCGACCTCGACGAGATCGCGCACGATCTGCTCGACGTCGCGGCCGACATAGCCGACCTCGGTGAATTTCGTCGCCTCGACCTTCAGGAACGGCGCGTTGGCAAGCTTGGCGAGCCGCCGCGCGATCTCGGTCTTGCCGACCCCGGTCGGGCCGATCATCAGGATGTTCTTCGGCAGCACCTCTTCGCGCAAGGAGCCTTCGAGCTGCTGCCGCCGCCAGCGGTTGCGCAGCGCGATCGAGACGGCGCGCTTGGCATCGGCCTGGCCGACGATGAAACGGTCGAGTTCGGAAACGATTTCGCGGGGGAGAAGTCTGTCATGGGACCTTAGCTAGGATCAGATGCGGGGCGGGACAAGCCGCTTTTTTTGCCGTCAGATGATCGGCGGACCCGATTGCCATAGTTTCACGGCCTCGATCGGATGGATCAGCATCAGGATATTGAGCGTCAGATTGTCGCGAATATGCAGCGCCAGCATGATTTCGAAGGCGAGCCCAAGCAGGATGGTCACTGATACAGGCAGCAGGCGCGCTACGAGGAAACCCAGCATCATGGACAAATTGTCAGAGATCGAATTGACGATGCTGTCGCCGAAATAATCCAGCGAGATCGTGCCGGCGCGGTAGCGTTCGATGATGAAGGGCGAGTTCTCGACGATCTCCCAGGCACCTTCGATCAGAATGGCGATGATCAGGCGGGCGGGCCAGGACAGAGACACGAACGGCAGCCGCGCGAACAGCAGCCAGGTCAGCCCGTAAAACAGGAAGCCGTGCAGGATGTGCGAGAAGGTGTACCAGTCGGCGATGTGCTGCGAATTCTCCGAGCTGTTCACCACGCCATGCCACAGCTTGACATAGCCGCAGGTGCAGATCGGCACCCGGCCCATCGCAAGCAGGATCGAGGCCTGCATCGCCAGCAGCAGCAGCGCGATGCCGACCCAGGCGAGCGGCGGAAACGCGGCCCTGCTCTCATGCGTGGTTGCCAGCGTCATGGCTCGCGCACCATCAGGAGTGCGGGCCCGTCGGGCGTCTCGACCATGCGTTCCCGGACAAAGCCGGCCTTCTCATAGGCGCGCACGGCGCGCGCGTTGAGCGGATCAGGATCAGTGACGATGCGCGGCAGGCCCTGCCGCAACTGCGCGTCGGCGAATTGCCGGATGAATGCCGAACCGTGCCCGCGCGCGATCATGTCGCTTTCGCCGATGAACTGATCGATGCCACGGGTGGCCTCCGGTTGCGGCCCAAGACCCGTATTCCAGGCGGTCAGGCGGTAGCATTGAAGATAGCCGAACGGCTTGCCGTCGGCCAACACGATGAACTGGTCCATTGCCGGCTCGCCGAGATCGCCGCTCACGAGCGCGAACTGCTCGTCCGGATCGCCCCACCATTCCCGCACATGCGCTTCGCCCAGCCATCGCCGAATCAGCGGCAGAACGGCCGCGGTCATCGGGCGGAAGGTGTAGGCGAGGGCCATGGCCTACCCGGCCGACAGCGCTTCGATGGTCACATTGCGGTTGGTGTAGACGCAGATATCGGCGGCGATGTCGAGGGAGCGGCGGACGATGGTCTCGGCGTCCTTGTCGGTGTCGAGTAGGGCGCGGGCGGCCGCCAGCGCGTAATTCCCGCCGGAGCCGATCGCCATGACGCCGGCTTCGGGCTCCAACACGTCGCCGGTGCCTGTCAGCACCAGGGAGACGTCCTTGTCGGCGACGATCATCATGGCCTCCAGCCGCCGCAAATAACGGTCGGTGCGCCAGTCCTTGGCGAGCTCGACGGCGGCCCGGGTCAATTGCCCCGGATATTGCTCGAGTTTGGCTTCCAAACGCTCGAACAGCGTGAAGGCGTCGGCGGTGGCGCCGGCAAAGCCGCCGATGACGTCGCCCTTGCCGAGTTTCCGGACCTTCCTGGCGTTGTGCTTGATCACGGTCTGGCCGATCGAGACCTGGCCGTCGCCGCCGACCACCACCTTGCCGCCCTTGCGGACCGTCAAAATCGTGGTGCCGTGCCAGCCCGGCGAGCTGTTTGGGGAGTCCTGCATGAATGATCCTCGTTGACCGGGCTGATTTAGGCGGTCGGGAGCGGGGGCACAACGGGCCGCTCCGGGCCCAATTCGCTCACCATAGGCAGAAGTAGAGGCCCGGCCAGCCGTTGCCGCAGTAGCGAAGGCGTCATTTGGCTGTTAAAAGACCGGCGTTTTCGGCCCGAACTAGGATGGAAGCGTGTTTTGATGCGCACCGCGACGATCAAGCGCAAGACCAAGGAAACCGACATCGAGGTCACCGTGAACCTCGATGGCTCCGGCGTGTCCAATATCGCGACCGGCATCGGCTTTTTCGACCATATGCTCGATCTCCTCGCCCGCCATTCCCGCATTGACCTCACGGTCAAGGCGGTCGGCGATTTGCACATCGATCATCACCATACCACCGAAGACACCGGCATCGCGCTCGGCCAGGCCGTCAAGCAGGCGCTCGGCAACATGGCGGGCATCACCCGCTATGCCGGCGCGCACATGCCCATGGACGAGACGCTGTCACGCGTGGTCATCGACATCTCGGGCCGCCCGGTCCTGGTGTTCAAGGTCGACTTTCCCCGCGACAAGATCGGCGAGTTCGACACCGAGCTGGTGCGCGAGTGGTTCCAGGCCTTCGCCATGAACGCCGGCGTGACTCTTCACGTCGAGACCCTATATGGCGATAACAGCCACCATATCGCCGAGTCCTGCTTCAAGGGTCTGGCACGGGCGCTGCGTACCGCCGTCGCGATCGATCCGAAGGCGGTGGGCGAAATCCCGTCCACCAAGGGCTCGCTCGGCGGCTGACATCTTTCGGCCCGCGGCGCGCGCCGTTTGCGGTATCACTGTATTCCTAGGGAACGGGCCATCGCCATGTCCGTCTACACAGTTCATGCTCCCTCCCCCGCAGGAGCCGATCTGCGCGCGACCGACAAGTTCGTCTTCGTGCGCGACGGCTTCCATTTCTGGGCGATGATCTTCGGACCGGTCTGGCTGCTGTGGAATCGGCTGTGGCTGGCGCTGATCGGCTGGGTGATCTTCGTTGCCGCGTTCAACGTCGGGCTGTCCAGCCTTGGCGTCGGCCGGTCGTCGATCGTCTTCGCCGACGTCATCGTCGCGCTGCTGATGGGATTCGAGGCCTCCAGCCTGCGCCGCTGGACGCTCTCGCGCGGTAAATGGCGACAGCTCGACGTGGTGATTTCCGACGACGAGGACACCGCCGAGCGCCGCTTCTTCGAGCGCTGGAGCCAGAAGCAGCGCGGCATCGTCAACGATCAATGGGCCGTCGATCGCGGTGGCCCGCCGCCGACCCGCAACGTGCCGGGTCAGCAATTCTCCAACCCGCCGCCAATGCCGGCAGGTGGCATCATTGGTTTGTTTCCAGAACCGGGAGGGTCAAGATGAGCGTCGCCATCATCGATTACGGTTCCGGCAATCTGCATTCGGCCGCCAAGGCGTTCGAGCGCGCCGCGCGCGGCATGGACAACCCGCAAAAGGTGTTCGTCACCAGCGATCCGGACCAGGCCTACAGCGCCGACCGTCTGGTACTGCCGGGCGTCGGTGCCTTCGCTGATTGCCGGCGCGGGCTCGATGCCGTCAACGGCATGGTCGAGGCGATCACCGAAGCGGTGCGCGTCAAGGCGCGGCCGATGTTCGGCATCTGCGTCGGCATGCAGCTGTTCGCCACTCGCGGCAAGGAGCATGTGATCACGCAAGGGCTGAACTGGATCGGCGGCGACGTCGAGAAGATCACGCCGAACGACGAGAGGCTGAAGATCCCGCACATGGGATGGAATACGCTCGATGTGCTGCGCGAGCATCCGGTGCTGGACAGGCTGCCGCTCGGCCCCAAGGGCCAGCACGCTTATTTCGTGCACTCCTACCACCTCAACGCCACCAACGAGGCGGACGTGCTCGCGCGCGCCGATTACGGCGGGCCCGTCACCGCGATCGTCGGCAAGGACACCGCGATCGGGACGCAGTTTCACCCCGAGAAGAGCCAGCGCTTCGGCCTCGCCCTGATCTCGAATTTTTTGCGATGGAAACCGTGATTCTCTTTCCCGCGATCGACCTCAAGAACGGCCAATGCGTGCGCCTCGAACAGGGCGACATGGCGCGCGCGACCGTGTTCAACCTCAATCCCGCTGCGCAGGCGGCGAGCTTCGTCGCGCAGGGCTTTGAGTATCTCCACGTCGTCGACCTCGACGGCGCGTTTGCCGGGAAGCCTGTGAACGCGCAGGCCGTCGAGGCGATGCTGAAGACGATCACGATTCCGGTGCAGCTCGGTGGCGGCATTCGCGATCTCGCGACTGTCGAAGCCTGGCTCGAAAAGGGCATCACCCGCGTCATCATCGGCACCGCCGCGGTGCGCGACCCCGAATTGGTGAATGCTGCCGCCAGGAAATTCCCCGGCCGCGTCGCGGTCGGGCTCGATGCACGTGACGGCAAGGTCGCGGTCGAAGGCTGGGCCGAGACCTCGCAGGTGACGGTGCTGGAGATCGCACGGCGTTTCGAGGATGCCGGCGTTGCCGCCATCATCTTCACCGACATCGCGCGCGACGGCCTGCTCAAAGGCTTGAATCTCGATGCGACCATTGCGCTGGCGGATGCGATCTCGATTCCCGTGATCGCCTCCGGCGGCCTCGCCTCGATCGAGGACGTCAAGGCGATGCTGACGCCGCGCGCGAAAAAGCTCGCCGGCGCGATCGCCGGTCGCGCGCTCTATGACGGCCGACTCGATCCCGCGTCCGCCCTCGCCCTGATCCGCAACGCACGCGCTGCCTAGGAGACCTCCGATGTTCAAGGTGCGCGTGATCCCATGCCTCGACGTCAAGGACGGCCGCGTTGTCAAGGGCGTCAACTTCGTCGATTTGCGCGATGCCGGTGACCCCGTCGAAGCGGCGATCGCCTATGACGCCGCCGGCGCGGACGAACTTACGTTTCTCGACATCACCGCGACCCATGAGAATCGCGGCATCATGCTGGACGTGGTCCGGCGCACCGCGGAAGCCTGCTTCATGCCCCTCACCGTCGGCGGCGGCGTGCGTGAGGTGAGCGACATCAAGACCCTGCTGCGCGCCGGTGCGGACAAGGTCTCGATCAACAGCGCCGCGGTGTCGCGGCGCGAGTTCGTCAAGGAAGCCGCCGAGAAATTCGGCGGGCAGTGCGTGGTGGTCGCGATCGACGCAAAGCGGGTCAAGCGCGCCGGTGGCGGAGAGCGCTGGGAGATCTTCACCCATGGCGGCCGCAACTCGACCGGCATCGATGCCGTCGAATATGCCCAGGAGGTGGTCTCGCTCGGCGCCGGTGAAATCCTGCTCACCTCGATGGACCGCGACGGCACACGGCAGGGTTTTGACATCCCGCTGACCCGGGCGATCGCCGACAGCATTCCCGTTCCTGTGATCGCCTCGGGCGGCGTCGGCAATCTCGACCACCTCGTCGACGGTATTCGCGACGGCCACGCCACCGCCGTGCTGGCCGCCTCGATCTTCCATTTCGGGGAATTCACCATCCGCGAAGCCAAGGAGCACATGTCCCGGCGCGGGCTGCCCATGCGCCTCGATGCCTGACGACTCCCGTTCCTAAAAATGCTAAATCATCGGCGGGAACCGGCTTATCCCGTCAGAAACCGGCCAATCATCGGCCAAGGCGCGTTTTCCGAGTATTTGTATGCCGCGTTTCACCATCCACGATCTGGCCGAGACCATCGACGCCCGCGCGGCAGCGGGTGGCGAGGCGTCCTATACCCGCAAGCTCCTCGACAAGGGCGCCGAACATTGCGCCAAAAAGTTCGGTGAGGAGGCAGTCGAAACCGTAATCGCAGCAGTCGAAAACGATCGCGCGCATCTGATCGCCGAAGGCGCCGACCTGCTCTATCATTTCCTTGTGCTGCTCAAGGCCCGCGGCGTAAAGCTGGAAGAGGTCGAGGCCGCATTGGACAAGCGGACCAATATGTCAGGGTTGGAAGAAAAGGCGTCGCGTAAGGGCGGCAGCTAGCCGAGGTGGAGAGTCGCGTCATGGATATCCGCGCACCCGAGCAGCAGTATAATCCGTACCGCGTCTATACGCGCGAGGAGTGGTCGCGACTGCGCGACGACACGCCGATGACGCTGGAGCCGGGCGAGTTCGACCGGCTACGCTCGCTGCACGACCGCCTCGACTTGCAGGAGGTCGAGGACATCTACCTGCCACTGTCGCGCCTGCTGTCGATCTATGTCGATGCGATGCAGCGGCTCTATTACGCGGAGCGCCAGTTTCTCAATATCCGCGACCGCAAGATGCCCTACATCATCGGCGTCGCCGGTTCGGTCGCGGTTGGAAAATCCACCACGGCCCGCGTGCTTCAGGCGCTGCTGGCGCGCTGGTCGCCGCGTCCCAAGGTCGAGCTGATCACCACCGACGGATTTCTGTATCCCAACGCCGTGCTGGAGCGGCAGGGCATCATGCAGAAGAAGGGTTTTCCGGAGAGCTACGACCTGCCGCTGCTGCTCAGCTTCCTCTCGGACATCAAGGCCGGCCGCCGCCATGTGCGCGCGCCGGTCTATTCGCATTTGACCTACGACATTGTGCCGAACCAGTGGGCCGAGATCGACCAGCCCGACATCCTGATCGTCGAGGGCGTCAACGTGCTGCAGACCGGCAAGCTGCCGCGTGACGGCAAGGCCGTGCCCGTGGTCTCCGACTTCTTCGATTTCTCGGTCTATATCGACGCCGACGAGGCCGCGCTGCGGCAGTGGTACATCAGGCGCTTCCTGTCGCTGCGCGACACCGCGTTCACCAATCCAAAATCCTACTTCAACCGCTACGCGCTGTTGTCGGACGAGGAAGCCACCGCCACCGCGATCGCGATCTGGGAACGCACCAACCTCGCCAATCTCGAGGACAACATCCTGCCGACCCGTCCCCGCGCGACCCTGATCCTGAAGAAGGGCGCCGATCACACGGTGGCGAGCGTGGCGCTCAGGCGGCTGTAGCAGCCTTGATGGACGGCGCCCTTTGTCAAATTTCGGGCTGAGTATCTTTTGTTGCAGACCGGCGAGGGGTATTTGGTTATGGCTTTCGGAAACGCAAACGGGCCCCATGGTTGATCGTCTCAGAAGCGCCGCCGAGCATCTCGAAGCACCGACCTGCCCGGACTGCCATATCGAGATGAAGTGGTTCCGCTCCGAACTGCTCGCGGACGAGCCGACCCCGATCATCGCGCATCTCTTCGTGTGTCCGCATTGCAAGCGCGCCGCCCAGGTAGACACCATGTTCAGGGGAGGCCAGGCGCCGCATGACAAGCTGTCTGCGCCCGCGGTTTATGGCTTATGCCGCATAACGGTTCATCCCGTCGGAGCGCGCAGTGATGCCGAGCGCCCGGCCTGCTCCGCACCCAAGCTGACGTGCGTCGCCGGCAGGTGGCTCACTTGCCTGCCTTCGCGATCCAATCCGCAGGCTTGATGCGTCCTGCGAAAGCCGCCGCACCGGTGGTGCTTGCCCGGTAGACGAAAGCTTCGCCTTCCTGAGCGTCCCCGGCATCCTTGCCGAAGGCATCGGCGATGTTGGTCTTGTGGGTGACCAGGAAGGTTGGTGCCGGCCTTGGGCGGCGCATCGACGAGCTGCCGCACGGCCTGGCCCGCCTTTGCATTTGCACCGGTCGGATTTGCCATGCCCGACGCACTCGCGTTACTGCTGTCCGTCAATGCGTCGACCGGCTTGATCTCGCGGCCGGAGATCAGTCTGCCGGCCTCGATCGCGCGGTTCAGCCGGCTGGTGTAGACGTCGCCGATCGGGATCGCGAGTTCCTTGATGGCCGTCCCGATCTGGCGCGCCATGTCCCGGCCCTTTTCACTGAGCTGACGCTGGGCGCTCATGTCGTCGAATTTGAAAGGGTAGACATCCTTTTGGCTGTCGTCGGTAGCGGTGTGGCGAAACACCAGCACGTAGCCGCCTTGCTTGAGCGAGGCGATCAGTTGCGAGCTATCGGCCGCGGCGGCTTGAGTGGAACCACAGAGAAGGATCACGAAAGCGAGGCGGCAAAGCACGTTCATGCGAAATCCTCTGTTTAAATGCCCCAGAGGATGGTGACGTGCGACGCGGTCGATTTCAATTGTCGATTACCGGCCGAGATCAGGTTCCTATGAAATCCGAATCAAACCGCGAGCTGCCGCGCCGCCGCCAGTCCGGCCAGCGCCTCTTCCAGCTTCTCGCGATCGAGCGGCTTGATCAGAAACCCGTTCATGCCCGCTTCAAAGCAGGCGTAGCGATCTTCCACCAGCGTATTGGCGGTGAGCGCGAGGATCGGCGTGTGATGGCCGCCTCTAGCTGCCTCATGCGCACGGATTCGTTTTGTCGTTTCGATGCCGTCAAGCTGCGGCATCTGGATGTCCATCAGCACGAGATCATAGGGCGTGCCGGCCGATGCCGCGCCGAGCCAGGATTCCAGCGCGGCCTCGCCATTGATCGCGATGACGACGCGGTGGCCGAGTTTCGTCAGCAGCGAGCGCATCAACAGCGCGTTGATCTCGTTGTCCTCGGCGACGAGAACCGACAGGCCTTTCGCCGGTACCGCGGCGGTGGATGGGGCCGAGGGCTCCGGCGCGAGATCGGGCGAGGCGACCTCCGGGGGTAGCGTGAGGCGTGCGGCGAGCGAGGCCGCGCGCAGCGGCTTCACCAGGAAGCCCGTGAAGGCCGGCGAAAGTTTCTCGTGGCGCGAGCCGGACGTCAGCAGCACGAGGCGTTGCGTCGCATGACTGCGTGCGGCTTCGCCGAGGCGGTCGGCGGTGGCAGCGCCGAGCGCGCGATCGATCAGGACCGAATGCCATGAGCGTTCCGGCAGCAGCGCTTCCGCCACGGCGACGTCCGTCACCATGCAGGTCTGGCCGCCCCAGCGCTCCAGCCGGCGCGCGATCAAGGAGGCCTCGATGCCGTCGGCGATCAGCAGGATCGACTTGCCGGTGAGATCGGGACCGGGGAACGCCGTCTGTTCTGCGCCAGCGTGCGCTGGCGCGAGCGGAATCGCGACCTCGAAGGTCGAACCCTTGCCCGGCTCGCTCGTGAGCGTGATGCGGCCGCCCATGCGCTTGACGATGCGCTCGCTAATGGCGAGACCGAGGCCGGTGCCGCCATAGGTGCGGGCGACGCGTTCGTCGGCCTGCTCGAATTCGCGGAAGATGCGCTGTTGCGCGTCGGCTGCGATGCCGATGCCGGTGTCGCGCACCAGAAAACTGATCTCGTTCGGCCAGATGCCGGGCTCGACGATCAGCGCGACGCCGCCGCTCGCAGTGAACTTGATGCCGTTGCCGGCGAGGTTGAGCAGCACCTGGCGCAGCCGCGCGGCGTCGCCGACCACTTCGAGCGGCAGCCGCTCGTCGACATAGGCGGCGATCTCGAGCTGCTTCGCCTGCGCGCGCGGCGCGAGCAGCTCGGTGATGTCCTCGATCAGGGCCGAGAGCGCGAAGGGTCGCTGCTCGAGGTCGAGCTTGCCGGCTTCGATCTTGGAATAGTCGAGCAGCTCCTCGATCAGCGCCATCAGCGCTTCGCCGGAGGTCTTCACGGCCCTGGCGTAGGTCGACTGCTCCGGCGTTAGCGTGGTGTCGAGCAGCAGCCCGCCCATGCCGATGATGCCGTTCAGCGGCGTGCGGATCTCGTGCGAGGCCATCGCCAGGAAGCGCGATTTGGCCCGGTTGGCGGCGTCGGCCTGATCGCGGGCGTCGGACAGCGCGCGCTCGGTCTCGGTGCGGTCGGTGACGTCGCGTCCGACGCTCTGCAATTCGGCGGGCTGGCCGGCGTCGAGGCGGACATAGCCTTCGCGCCAGGCGATCCAGCGCGCGCCGAGCGGGGTTGCGATCTTCTGGTCGTGAATCCGCGTGCCGTTGCTCTCGCGAGCGCTGTCGCCCTGCTCCAGCACGGCGAAATCAAAGCGCGTGCCGACCAGCGCGCCGCGCGCCTGTCCGGCAAGCGCGCAATAGGCGTCGTTGGCGAAGGTGATGCAGCCATTTGTGTCGCGCAGCACGATCAGATCGCCCTGCTGTTCGAACAGGTTGCGGGCGCGTTCTTCCGCTTCCTTCAGCTCCCAATTGCGGTCGATCAGCGTTTCGTTGTGGGCAGCCAGCGCCCGCATCCGCTTGTTGACGAAGCGCAGGCGCATGCTGAGCGTGGCGAGGCCGAGGCAGGCGAGCGCGAACAGGAAGCTGACGCCGATCGCAAACGCATTGGGATCGTAGCCGGACGTCTCGGACCGGCTGCCGGAGACAAACCCATAGGCGCCGCCGAAGGTCGCCGAGAAGATCATGAAGGAGCGGATCGCAAAGGCGATTCGGGGGTGCTGTCGCCTGAAGCGGCGCATGCGCACCTTGATCCGGAACGTCCGACCCATCGCCACCGACCCGACTGTTTTCATAAAACGCTACGCTCGCTGTAAACGACGATGTGCCGCCGACCTTGCGAACAGTTTGAGGCCCTGCGACCGCCTCCAAACAGGGTTGACGAGGCGTTAACGGCGCAAAGCGACGCGGCTCAAAGCGAGGCGGCCTGGAGACGGCGGTGGCCGCCGCGGGCGCCGACGATCAGCGCCGCCGCCTCGCGCTGCGAGAAGGTTTTCGAGCGCACATAGACACGGTAATCCGCCGGCCCCTCGGTGGAGAGATAGATCACCTGACCGCCGTCGACGGGCTGCGCGGCAATCGAGATCAGGCGAGTCGAGGGGTTGGCCTGGCAGGACTCCGATTCCGAGCCGAGGCCGTCGTCGACGACGGCGAAGTCGGCCGCGTCCGCATCCCCGGTGATCTGAACCCGCACCGTGGCGCGCGCGGGATCATCGGTGAAGGCGACATGCACGCCGGCGGTCCAGAACAGCGACGTCAGCTCGACCGAGGTGTCGCCGAGGGCGATGCAGGGATGCGAGACCGATCCGATCTCGCTTCGGGTAAACACCGCGGCCGCCAACAGGGGAACAACCGACGCCAGGATCTTGAAACGCAACATGGCACGCTACTCGCCGGGCCCGGTACGGGGAACTGATGGGCCTTATGGTTTGCAGAGCGTAAAGGAAACTCGTTACCGCCGGGTTGATGCCGGTATCCGGGGATGAGGATCTCAGTCGGTTAGGCGCTTCTGTTCGTTTTTCGCTCAACTTCAGTGAGAACCAAATAGCTGTTCTTGCCGAAGCTGATCGCCCACAGCGCCGCCCAGGCACCCCACCTGTTCCTGACCTCGATCTCGACGGTTTGGCCGGGAGTGGTGCGAACGACGAGCGGCTGGCTCCTGCCCCAATCAATGCTCGCCTCGATCGTGCAGGCGCCGGCCGGCAGCGTGATCTCCAACACGCCGTTGCGCGCAAGCTTCCCAACGCTGGTCCCGTTGACCCACAGCTCGTATGACCTCAGCCAATCAGCATATTGGGACGCACGAACAAATCTGATGGTGCAGGCATTGGCGTCGGTCATAGCTTCACTCTCGGGGAACGTGCTGTTCGTCAGGAAGATGCCGCGGGCGTATCGGTCAGGCGATCTGGCGCACATCCTCCGCGAGTGCGCGGTAGGACAAGGCCTCGGCGAGATGCAGCCGGCCGATCCTGTCGGCATGATCGAGATCGGCCAGCGTGCGCGCCACCCGCAGCACGCGGTGATAGCCGCGCGCCGACAGCCGCATGGTCTCGGCGGCGTCGCGCAGCAGCTTCTGGCCTTGCGCATCCGGCTTGGCGATCTCCTCCAGCACCGAGGCCGGCGCTTCGGCATTGGTGCGAACCTTCGGCAGGCCGGCATTCGCGTAGCGTGCCAGCTGGATGTCGCGCGCGGCGGCCACGCGCGCGGCGACTTCGGCCGAGCCCTCTGCGGGCGGCGGCAGGATCAAATCGGCCGCGGTCACTGCGGGAACCTCGATGCGCAAATCGATGCGGTCCATCAGCGGCCCCGAGATGCGGGCCTGATAGTCGCCCGTGCAGCGATCGATGCGGCCGCGCTTGCAGGCATAGCCGGGCTCGAACGCATTGCCGCAGCGGCAGGGATTCATCGCCGCGACCAGCATGAAGCGTGCGGGATAGGTGACGCGGTGATTGGCGCGGGACACCGAGACCTCGCCGTTCTCCAGCGGCTGGCGCAGCGAATCCAGCACGCGCGGATCGAATTCGGGGAGCTCGTCGAGGAACAGCACGCCCTGATGCGCGAGCGAGATCTCGCCGGGCCGGGCGCGCATGCCGCCGCCGGTGAGCGCAGCCATGCTGGCGGAATGATGCGGCGAGCGAAACGGCCGCCGCGCCGTCAGTGCGCCGCCCTCGATCTCGCCGGCAACAGAGGCGATCATCGAGACCTCGAGCAACTCGCCCGGTGACAGCGGCGGCAGGATCGAGGGCAGGCGTGCCGCCAGCATCGATTTGCCGGCGCCGGGCGCGCCGATCATCAGCAGGTGATGGCCGCCGGCGGCCGCGATCTCCAGCGCCCGCTTGGCGCTCTCCTGGCCCTTGATGTCGCGCAGGTCGAGCGGCGAGCTTGCTGCTTCATGCACCTTCGGCACAGGCCGCGACAGCACCTGCGTTCCCTTGAAATGGTTGGCTATCTGGATCAGCGAACTTGCGGCGATGATCTGGATGTCCGGGCTCGCCCATGCCGCTTCCGAGCCGCAAGCCGCCGGACAGATCAGCCCCTCCTCCCGCACATTGGCCCCAATCGCCGCGGGAAGAACACCGGCCACCGGCGCGATCGATCCGTCGAGGCCAAGCTCGCCCAGAACGGTGAAGCCGGTCAGCGCATCCGGAGGGATCGCGCCGATCGCCCCCATCAGGCCGAGCGCGATCGGCAGGTCATAATGGCTGCCCTCCTTGGGCAAATCGGCGGGCGCGAGATTGACGGTGATCCGCCGCGCCGGCGCAGCGCCAGCCCCGAGGCGATCAGCGCCGAGCGGACCCGCTCGCGCGCCTCCGACACCGCCTTGTCCGGGAGACCGACGATCGCGAAGGCCGGCAGACCGGGCGCGACCTGCACCTGCACGTCGACCGCGCGGGCCTCGATCCCCTCAAAGGCGACGGTAGAAACCCGCTGAACCATGCCCGAACCAGCCTGCCCTTTTGCACAATTAGGGGTAGCAGAGCGGGCCAATTCTTGCAAGAACAATACAGGAACGCGTCGAGGGGCGCCGGAAGGTCCTAACCAATCGTAAACACGACGAAGACACTACGCCTCGAATGCAAGCTGCTCTGCTCAGCACATTCCAACGAATGTCCGCTACTCTTAGGGGTGCGGGATGGGCCGTGGTCTAACGGGTGAACAATTCAAATGCTTGCAAATCGCCGGAGAAGCGAACGACGGATGTGCACGCGGCTCGCCAAGATTCATTTTGGCGCGGGTTCGCTGCCGCGGGACTGCACGATCACGGATATTTCGGATGGCGGCGTGAAAGTCGTGGCGGAATTTCTGGAAGTGCCGCCGCAATTCACCATCATCTTCGCGCCCGACTATTCCCGGCAGTGCCGCCTGCGCTGGCGCATCGGCTGCGAGTTCGGCGCTGAATTCACCGACTGAGCTTTCGGAAGCGCCCCGCCTTAACGGGACTTTAGCGTTAATCGGTAAGCATCTCTGATCAGTCGCCGAGTGATCAGAGTATGTCCAAGCGTTTGTCCGTCGCCTCTCTTCCGGCGAGATATCTGTTTTCCGCGCTTCTGATCCTGGCCCTCGGCGGCTGTCAGACAACCGGCATCGAGGACATCACCGGCGCGCTCGGCGGAAAGTCGGACACGGCTGGCAGGGCCGAGGCCAAGCCGGACGTGAAGCCGGACATGGATGCGCTGCGCGAGCGCTATCGCGCCAAGCCTGGCGATCCCAACGTCGCGCTCGAATACGGCAAGGCGTTGCGCCAGACCGGCCAGCGCGCGCAGGCGCTCGCGGTGCTGGAGCAGGCCGTGCTCGCCCATTCCAGCAACAAGGCGCTGCTCGCCGGCTACGGCCGTGCGCTCGCCGACAGCGGCAGTTTCCAGCAGGCGTTCGACGTCCTCGGCCGCGCGCATTCGCCCGAGGATCCCGACTGGCATATCCTGTCGGCGCAAGGCGCCGCGCTCGATCAGCTCGGTCGCAACGAGGAGGCGCAGCAATATTACGCCGCCGCGCTGAAGATCGTGCCGGACGAGCCGTCGGTGCTGTCCAATCTCGGACTGTCCTACATGCTGCAGAACAATCTGCCGCGGGCAGAGGAAACGATGCGCCGGGCGCACGAGCGCAATCCCGCCGATCTCCGGGTGCGCGCCAATCTCGCGCTCGTGCTGGGACTCGAAGGAAAGCAGGCCGAGGCCGAAGCCATCGTGAAGGCGGACCTGCCGCCGGATCAGGCGGCGGCCAAGGTCACGGCGCTGCGGCAGTTGCTGGTGAAGAAGCAGCAGCGGGCGGAGAAGTAACTCGCTCGCGCGCGTCAGGATGCCGTGTCAGGAAGCCTTGGTCCGAACGCCTTGCTCAGAACGCCTTGCTCAGGATGCCTTGCGATGCGGGGCTGACCCGCGACCCGACCTGCCCTTCAGCTTCTTCAGCAGCGGCCCGAGCAGCGAGCGCTTCGGCTTCTTCACTTCGCCCCGCCCGGCGAGGCGGTTCGCCATGTTCTGGAACAGCTCGGTGGTGCGGTGGCTCTTGGAGACCTCCGCGATCATCTGGCCGTTGTTGGCCGCGGTCGAGAACAGCTTCGAATCGAACGGGATCACCGCGATCGGCTGGCTCTCCATGGTCTTGGCGAAGGCCTTGACCTCGATCTCCGCCCGCTTGGGCATGCCGACCTGGTTGATGCAGTAGAGCGGCGGCCGGTCGTTCGGCCGCGCCGCCTTCAAGACGTTCAGCATGTTCTTGGTGTTGCGCAGGTTCGCAAGATCGGGCTCGGCCACGATGACGATGTCGTCCGCGTTGACCAGCGCGCGACGGGTCCAGCCCGACCATTGATGGGGAACATCGAGCACGATGCAGGGCGTGGTCATGCGCAGCGTGTCGAACACCGCGTCAAAGGCCTCCGCGCCGAAATCGTAGACGCGGTCAAGGGTGGCGGGCGCAGCAAGCAGGCTGAGACGCTCGGTGCATTTGGAGAGCAGACGCTCTATCAGGGCCGTGTCCGGCCGATCCTGCGACAGCACCGCATTGGCGATGCCTTGCACCGGGTCCTGGTTGTAGTCGAGACCCGCGGTGCCGAAGGCGAGGTCGAGATCGATCACGACGGAATCGAGCGCGAGGTCGCGGGCGATGGTCCAGGCCACATTGTGCGCGACGGTGGAGGCACCGACACCGCCCTTGGCCCCGACCACCGCGATGACGCGGCCGGTGATGATGGTTTCGGACGCCGAGAACAGGCTGCAGATCGAGCGGACGACGTCGAGCGTTTCGACCGGTCCCACCACATAGTCGTTGACGCCGCGGCGGACCAACTCGCGATAGGGCGCGGTGTCGTTGGGATTGCCGATCACGACCACACGGGTGCCGGGATCGCAGACGCCGGCGAGGTCGTCGAGGCCCTCGAGGATGTCGCGGGTGCCGTCGGATTCGATCACGATGACGTTCGGCGTCGGCATCGTTTCATAGACTTCGATTGCCGCCGCGAGGCCACCGTCCTTGGCCGTGAGATGCGCCTTGGCGAGACGGCGATCCTGCCCGGCCGCGGTCACCGCGGCGAGCGTCTGCTCGGTCTCGCAAAAGGCTTGCACGGAGATGCGAGGAACCGGCGCAATGTGTTCCTCGGGGTGCTGCGGATCGTCCGCTTCTTCGTCGTGGACGCGTGTCATCTGCCTGTATCGCTGAGTTTGGCCTTGTCGGCGTCTGGATTGCTGCTCGCGATCGGCGTGCCCTTGCGATAGCGCTCGAAGGCCATGTCACGCCGTGCGTTATAGACCGGCGTCTCGGACCGCGGCTGCTCCAGGTCGGCCGGATTGTCGATCATGGCCGCGAGGTTGCGCTGGCTGGCGCAGCCCAGATTGAAATAGGGCCGGTTCTCGTTGTAGCCGGGGTCGAGGATGGAGGGGCCGATATCTTCCGGCCACAGCCCGCAGGGGCCGGCGACCGCGGCGATCCGGGAATAGCTCAGGCGGATGGTGGGCAGCAGCCCTGGATCCTCGGGCTGATAGGGATGCTGGACGATGGCACGCGATGGCACGCCGACGGATGCGAGCACGGAACGGATCTCGTGATAGGTCGCCGCCGCCGCGCGCGAATTCGCCGCGTTGACCGGGACGTCGACCACGACCGAGCCGGTGCCTTCGCGCACCCAGTCCCGGGCAATGCCGGCGACGTCCGCGTGCTGCGCGGCCGAGAGGCCGCCGCGAGCCTTGCCGACGAATATCACGATCGACTTCTTGGCTTCCTCGACCGCGATCGGGTGACGCTGGCGATAGTCGGTCGGCACCGTCTGGGTGACGATCTCGCCGGTGGTGTTGCAGGCGCCCAGCATGACGGAGAGCCCCGTCAGTGCCAGCGCGACGCTCAACCCGCGACGTCGATCGGCCATGGTCTTCGTCATCGCTTCATCCCCTCGTGCCCCGTCTCTTGCCCCGTTCCTCAGGCTGTCCGTTCGTCGTCAGTCGATGATGAAGCCGAAATCGCCGGGCGTGCCCGCGATCGGATCGACGCGGCGCGCGACGCCATAGAGGCGGTTCATGCGACCGAGCAGCGCCGTCTGGGCGTCAGACGCCGGGGCGAAGCCGTCGTCGGGCCGGGACAGTTCCTTCTGAGCCACCGCGCGCACCACATAAGGCGTCACGATCACCATCAGCTCGGTCTCGTTGTTGACGAAGTCCTGGCTGCGGAACAGCGCGCCGATGATCGGTACCTGGTCGACGCCGGGCAGGCCGTTGATCGCCTGTTTGGTCTGCTGCTGGATCAGGCCGGCCATGGCCATCGAACCGCCCGAGGGAATTTCCAGCGTCGTTTCGGCGCGACGGGTCTGGATCGAGGGGATGGTGATCGAGTTGGTCGAGCTCGACGACAGCGCCTGGGTCACCGTGATGGCGCTTTGGTTCGACAGCTCGGACACCTCGGTCATCACCCGCAGGCTGATCCGTCCCTCGCTCAGCACGACCGGGGTGAAGTTCAGGGAGATGCCGAACTTCTTGTAGGTGATCTGGGTGGTGCAAACGTGGGTGACGGGATCGCAGGCATAGCCCGAGGGAATGGGGAATTCGCCGCCGGCGATGAAGGTGGCGGATTCGCCGGAGATCGCGGTCAGGCTCGGCTCGGCGAGCGTGCGCATGACACCGGCACTTTCCATCGCGCGCATCGTGGCGCTGACGGTCGCGAAGCCTTTGGTGAGACCGGCGACACCTAATCCGTTGTTGCTGACGATCGGTCCGCCGCTGACCGAGAACGGGTTGGAATTGTTGAAGTTCACCACCGCGGTGCCGGCGTTCAGACTGGCGCTGAGATCGACGCCCAACTGCTTGACGATATCGCGGCGCACTTCGCCGACGACGACCTTGAGCATCACCTGGTCGCGGCCGCGCACGATGATGTTATTGACCACCTTGTCGGAGCCGCCGACCAGTTTCGCGGCGACGTCGCCGGCCTGCTGGGCCTCGACCGGGCTCGACACCGAGCCTGTCAGCATCACGCTGTCGCCGACGCCTTCGATCTGCACGCCCGGCAGCGACTGGCGCAGCGCCGTGCGCATGCCGTTGAGATCGCGCTTCACCGCGATATCGTAGGCGGCGACCTGCTGGCCGTCGGCGGCGAAGAACACGACGTTGGTCTGGCCGACCTGTCCGCCGATGATATAGGCGCGTTGGGCCGAGCGGATCACGGCATTGGCGATCTTGGGATCGGCGACCAGCACGTCCTTGACGTCGCGCGGCAGGTCGATGACGGCGGACTTGCCGACGCCGAGCGACAGGAAGCGCGTCTTCGCCGGCGCGATCGTCCCGACCGGCGAAACATCGAGATCGGCTGCCTGCATCGGCGCCTGGTCGCCGACCGGCGCATCTGCGGCGCTGACGACATCGGGGGCTGCGAGGAGCCCCAGGGTCAGCATCGTCCCCGTCCAGAACGAGCGCGCGCGATTCCCCCGAATGCGCATGCCCGTCCGATCATCCCCGTAGTTCATCATGTCCCCATCACTTCTGTGACGTCAGTTGCCGCGCCTGTACGCCGTAGCGGATCACGTTGACCCCGCCGGACCGCTTGCTCGCCTGGTCCTCGGGCGTGCTGTCGACCGAGTTGGCATCGACGATGCTGCGCAGCGCGAGTGTCAGCGTGCCGCCCTGGCGCGCTGCCGATAGCGCGGCGACCTGGTCGGGTTTAAGCTCGAGCGTGACGGTCCTGCCGACGACGGCGTTCTGGCCGTCCTTTTCCTTCGGCGCCTGGTCGATCGCGAGCACGCGGATATTGGTCAGGATCGCTTCGGATAGGATGAGGTCGTTACCGGCGGCCCCGTCAGGATTCTTCAGGCGGCGGGTCAGCATGATGTCGACGCGGTCATTCGGCAGGATGAAGCCGCCGGCGGCAGTCTCGGCTGAAATCTCGGTGGAGACGGCGCGCATGCCCGACGGCAGGATCGCGGCCATGAAGCCGGAGCCGTCGGCCCTGACCAGCTTCTGCTCGCGGATTGGCTCGCCCTGCATCAACGGCACGCGTGCGATCGAGCCTGCAATCTGGATCTGCGCCTCGGGCCTGTTGTCGCGGCGGATGAAGGCGCTGCTCGCGGTCGCCGCCGGCCAGAGCTGCCATTGCAGGTCCTCGGGCTTCACGGCTTGACCGAGCTGAATGTCATTCTTGGCGACCAGGACCTCGACCGTCGGCAGCTTCTCGGCGACGGGGAGAACGGGCGCGGGCTTATTGTCATAGCCGCTCGCCAGATACGCAGCGACGCCGCCGGCGCCCAGCGCGATGACGAGAACGACAATGCGTGCGGTGTTCATACGCCTCTACTCTTACGCAGGGTACTCGAACCGCACCTGGCGGGTCCCCGTGTCGATGAGTAGGCAGCAAAAGTATAAGTGGTGTTGCGAGGCCGAATGTGATCGACGGCCGCACTGTGGTCTTTCGGCAGATGGTGAACGTCGCGTTAGCCGGTCGGCCACTGGCCCCGTAGTTTCACGCAGTGCGGCCACTGCGTTCGAATGATGCGCGCGGCGTCATGGTAAATGGGTGGTTAGTGGTGTGTGGGGTGATGCCGCGCATGCATTACGTAGCCTGGATGGAGCGAAGCGCAATCCGGGGCCGCTGAACATGATGTGGCATCCCGGATTTCGCTGCGCTCCATCCGGGCTACGGGCCGGCGGCTACTTCGCGCGCTTTTGCTCGATCACGTCCCAGAGCTTTGCGGCAACGTCCGGTCCGCCGAGCCGCGCGATGGCGCGGATGCCGGTCGGCGAGGTCACGTTGATCTCGGTGAGGTTGCCGTTGATGACGTCGATGCCGACGAACAACAGCCCGCGCTCGCGCAGCGCCGGGCCGACGGTGGCGCAGATCTCGCGCTCGCGCGGCGTGAGCTCGGTCTCCTGCGCTGCGCCGCCGCGCACCATGTTGGAGCGGAGGTCGTCCGTGGCCGGCACGCGATTCACCGCGCCGGCGAACTCGCCGTTGATCAGGATGATGCGCTTGTCGCCGTGCTTTACCTCGGGGATGAACTGCTGGATCACCCAGGCTTCCTTGAACGTCACGGAGAACATGTCGAACAGCGAGCCGAAATTCATGTCCTGCGGCATCACGCGGAACACCGCAGCGCCGCCATGGCCGTGCAGCGGCTTCATGACGACGGCGCCATGCCTGTCGCGAAACGCGTTGATCTCGTCGAGGTCGCGCGAGATCAGCGTCGGTGGCATCAGCTGCGGGAAGTTCATCACGAACAGCTTTTCCGGCGCGTTGCGCACCGATGCGGGGTCATTGACGACGAGTGTCTTCGGATGGATGCGTTCGAGAAGGTGCGTCGAGGTGATGTAGGCGAGGTCGAACGGCGGATCCTGGCGCAGCAACACCACGTCGAAGCTGTTGAGCGCCTCGCGCCTGGGTTCGCCCAGGGTGAAATGATTGCCGGGCTCGTCGCGCACGGTGAGCAGCTGAACCGGAGCGACGATTTCCTCGCCGACCATCGAGAGCTTGTCGGGCGTGTAATAGGACAGGCCGTGGCCGCGCTTCTGCGCCTCCAGGAGCAGCGCAAAGGTGGAATCGCCCTTGATGTTGATGCGGGCGATGGGGTCCATCTGGACGGCGACGTTCAGTTTCATGGTCTGCCTTTCAGGTCGAGGCGTCGAATGCCGCCAACACATGGCGTGGAAGTCGTTTCGGCGCAATCAGCATGGCATCGAATCGCATTTCAAATTCCGCATGCTCGGGATGCGCGACGAGCCAGCCTTGCGCGGCATCGATGATGCGCTGCTGCTGGCGCGGCGTCACGGCGAAGGCGGCGTCGTCCAGCGTCGCGCGCGCCTTGACCTCGACGAAGGCGATCAAATTGCGGCGGCGCGCCACGATGTCGATCTCGCCATGCGGCGTGCGGTAACGTTTGGCGAGGATGCGGTAGCCCTTGGCCATGAGATAAGCCGCAGCGCGGCTTTCCGCAGAGATGCCGGTGTGGAACGCGGCGACGCGCTCGGGCGAGGCGATTTTCGGTTCCGACGGGACGTCAGTCTTCGCCATCGCCGCCCCGCAGATCTTTGGCAAGCTCAAGCGCGCGGGCATAGACCTCGCGGCGCGGCCGGCCCGAGAGGGCGACCGCATGCGCCACCGCATCCTTGACGCTGTTCGCGGCAAGCTGCTCACGCAGGACGTCGTCGAGCGCATCCGATGTCAGCATCTCGGCATCCGCCGCAGGCGGAGCGATCACCAGCACGAATTCGCCGCGCGTCTCCAGCGTGTCGGCATCGCGCGCCAGCTCACGCAGCGTCGCGCGCGAAATCTGCTCGTGCAGTTTGGTCAGCTCGCGGCAAATCGCGGCTTCCCGGGTCCCCATGATCTCGGCGAGCTCGGCGAGCGTGTCCTGCACGCGGTTGCCGGAATCGAACATCACCAGCGTCGCATCGATGCGCGCAAGCTCGGCCACGCGCGACTTTCGCGCGGCGGATTTCGAAGGCAGAAAGCCTTCGAAGAAGAAGCGGTCGGTCGGCAGCGCTGCGACCGATAGCGCCGCCAGCACCGAGGACGGGCCGGGCAGCGCGTAGACCGCGTGGCCGGCGGCGCAGACCTCGCGCACCAGCTTGTAGCCGGGGTCCGAGATCAACGGCGTGCCGGCATCCGACACCAGCGCGATCGAGCCGCCCTGCGAAAGCCGCTCCAGGATCTTCGGACGGGCCGCTTCAGCGTTGTGCTCGTGATACTGCTTGAGCTGCGCAGAGATGTCGTAGCGCTCGGTCAGACGCCGCGTGATGCGGGTGTCCTCGCAGGCGATGACGTCGACCCCGGCGAGGGTCTGCAGCGCCCGCAGCGTGATGTCACCGAGATTGCCGATGGGGGTCGCCACCAGGTGCAGGCCAGGCGCGGCCTTCGGCGCGACAAGCCGATGGGCGTCGACGGAGAAACCGCGCGAGGCGGCCTCCGTCGTCTCAGGTGTGTTTGTCGGGGACGGCTTTGCGCGCATAATCAGACGAACTTAGGTATGATCCCCGGGGCTGGGAACCGGTCCCCGGAAAAAGATCGTGCCTGGGCGAGGCAAGGGGCGAGGCAGGACTGGAATGTGATCCATTCGGCATCACATTCCCCAGGGAATGAAGCGTCAGCGCCATATTCGCGGCGGAAACGCCGCCTTGATGCTGGGTGACGGACGGCGGACAGCTAGCCAGAACTTGAGAGGAAGCCGCGTTAAGCGGGCATTATCCTTTTGTTTGAGTTAACTATTTGCCGACAATATGCCTGAATCCATGGCCGGTGTCGTGGAAAGAATGTCGTGACCGGCTGGCGACGGTCGGTCGGAAGAGAAACTGTCATGACGGGCCCACGTGATCCCAGATCCTCCTTTTCGGAGGAGTCTCCCGTTCAGGGGCCCCTGATGTCAGGGGCGACGCGGCGAAGCGCGCTCGGTCTGTTGCTCGGCGCGCCGCTGCTGTCGGCCTGCGCCGGCGTGCAGCAGAGCCTGAGCCAGTTCTCCAATCCGTTCAGCAGTTCCTCCCCGCCTCCGGCCCAGCCGGCCGGCCCGCCGCAACAGGCGACGACCGCCGGCACCGGCGGGGTGAAGGTTGCCGTGATCCTGCCGTTGTCGGCATCTGGCAATGCCGGCCTTGCCGCGCAGTCGATGCGCAACGCCGCCGAGATGGCGCTGGCCGAGTTCCAGAATCCCAACATCCAGCTCCTGATCAAGGACGACAATGGCAGCCCGCAGGGCGCGCAGGCCAGTGCGCAGCAGGCGGTCGATGAGGGCTCCGAGATCATCCTGGGGCCGCTATTCGCGCAGTCGGTGCCTGCGGTGGCGCAGATCGCGCGCACGCGCGGCATCCCGGTGATGGCGTTCTCGACCGATTCCAGCATCGCCGGCCGCGGTGTCTATCTGCTGAGCTTCCTGCCGGAGTCCGACGTCAACCGCATCGTCGAATATTCCGCCAGCATCGGGAAGCGCTCCGTCGCCGTGCTCGTGCCCGACAATGCCTATGGCAATGTGGTCGAGGCCGCGGTGAAGGCGGCGGTGCCGCGCCGCGGAGGGCGCATCGTCGCGTTCGAGAAATACGGCGCCGATCGCGCCACGCCGGCCCGGACCGTGGCGCAGCAGCTCGGCAGCGCCGATGCGCTGTTCATCGCCGATGATGGCGACGCCGTCGTCTCGGTCGCCGATGCGATGAGCGCGGCGGGTGCAAATCTGCGCAATATCCAGCTGCTCGGCACCGGCCTGTGGGACAGTCCGCGCGTCTATGCCAGCTCCAACTTGCAAGGCGGCCTCTACGCCGCGCCGGACCCGGCCGGCTTCCGCGCCTTCTCCGGCCGCTATCGCACCAAATATGGCGCCGAGCCCGTGCGCACCGCCACGCTTGCCTATGATGCGGTCGCCCTGGTGGCCGCGCTGGCGCGTACGCAGGGCACGACGCGCTTTTCGTCGGACGTGCTCACCAATCCCTCCGGCTTTGCCGGCATCGACGGCCTGTTCCGCTTTCGCGCCGACGGCACCAATGAGCGGGGCTTGGCGGTGATGAAGGTCACGACCGGCGGCGGCGTTGCGGTCGCGGGCTCGCCGAAGAGCTTTGGGGCGTAGCTGTTTCCTCGACGTCGTCCTGGCTTTCGCCAGGACGACGATGGAGAGACTTTACGCCGCGAGATCCGCGACCACCGCGTCCAGCACCGGAAAACCGCTGCTCGTCACGCGCAGCCGTCCCGTTGCATCCACCGTGATTGCACCTTCTTCGCTCAGCAGCGTGATGCGCTTGGGATCGAGTGAGCGGCCGGAGAGCGCTTTGTAACGCTCGGGGTCGATGCCCTCGGCGAGGCGCAATCCCATAAGCAGGAATTCGTCGGCGCGCTCTTCGCTGTTGAGGAGATCGTCGGTGACGACGCCGTGGCCGTTGGTCTCGACCCGCATCAGCCAGGCTTCGGGGCGCTTCTCGGTGGCGGTCGCGTGCCTGATACCGTCGATGTCGAGGCGGCCATGGGCGCCGGGGCCGATGCCGGCATATTCTTCGCCGCGCCAGTAGACCAGATTGTGCCGGCACTCGGCGCCGCGCCGCGCGTGATTTGAAATCTCGTAGGCGGGCAGGCCGAGCCTGTCGCAGGTCTCCTGCGTGACGTCGTAGAGCGCGCGTGCGACCGCTTCATCCGGCGTCTTCAGCTTGCCGGCTTGATGTAGGCCGAAGAACGGCGTGCCTTCTTCGATCGTCAATTGATAGAGCGACAGATGCTCGGCCGCCTCGCCGATCGCGAGACGCAATTCATCGGCCCACATCGCGGGCGTCTGGTCGGGACGGGCGTAGATCAGGTCGAACGAATAGCGATCGAACGAGCGGCGCGCGATAGCGACGGCATCGAGGGCCTCGCGCGCGCTGTGCATGCGGCCGAGCGCTTTCAGCGAGGCATCGTCGAGCGCCTGCACGCCGAGCGAGACGCGGTTGACGCCGGCGGCGCGATAGCCGGCGAAGCGCGTAGCCTCGACGCTGGTCGGGTTTGCCTCCAGCGTGACTTCGACGTCTTTCGCCACGGTCCAGTGCTTGCCGATGGCGTCGAGCACAGCGCCGACGGTTGCAGGCTGCATGAGCGAGGGCGTACCGCCGCCGAGAAAGATCGAGGTGACTTCGCGTCCGGGCGCGCGCTCGGCGGTCGCAGCGATTTCGCGCGCGAATGCTGACGCAAACCGCGGCTCGTCGATCGGGGCGTGGCGAACGTGGCTGTTGAAGTCGCAATAGGGGCACTTCGACAGGCAGAACGGCCAGTGCACGTAGACGCCGAAGGCTTCCTTAGCGCGGCTCAAGGCAGATCTCCGCCAGTTTCACGAAGGCGCGGGCACGATGCGACAGGCCGAGACCGAGCGGCGGCAGGCCGTGCTTCTCGATGCTCTCCATCTCGCCGAAGGTGCGGCTATGGCCGTCGGGCAAAAACATCGGGTCGTAGCCGAAGCCGGCGGTGCCGCGCGGCGGCCACACCAGCGTGCCGTCGACGCGCCCCTCGACCTCTTCGAGATGATCGTCGGGCCATGCAACGCAGAGCGCGGAAACGAAGTGCGCCTTGCGTTTGGCCGGCGTGGTCGCGCCGCGCTCCTGCAACAGACGCTCGATCTGCGCCATCGCTGCGGCAAAATCCTTGTTCGGGCCGGCCCAGCGCGCCGAGTAGATGCCGGGCGCGCCGTCGAGCGCGTCGACCACGATGCCGGAATCATCGGCGAAAGACGGCAGCTTCGTTGCCTGCGCCGCCGCGATCGCCTTGATCGCGGCATTGCTGCGGAAATCGTTTCCGGTTTCTTCCGGCTCGGGAAGGCCGAGCTCGCCGGCCGACACTGCTTCGATGCCGTAAGGCGCGAGTAGCTCCTTCATCTCGGCGAGCTTGCCGGGATTATGGGTCGCGATAACCAGCTTTCCGGTGATTCGGCGGTGCATCGGGCTATTGACTACGCTACCGCCAGTTTCTGCAAGTCCACGAGACGCGCGACGCCCTTGCGCGCCAGCGCTATCAACGCCAGGAACTCGGCTTCCGTGAATGGCTCGCGTTCCGCGGTGCCCTGGACCTCGATGATGCGGCCATCGCCGGTCATGACGAAATTGGCGTCGGTGTCGGCTTCGGAGTCCTCGGCATAGTCGAGGTCGAGCACGGGCGTGCCCTTGTAGATGCCGCAGGAGATCGCGGCGACGTTGTCGCGCAACACATTGGCCTTGACCATGTTGCGCGCCTTCATCCAGCTGACGCAATCGGCGAGCGCGACCCAGGCACCGGTGATCGAGGCGGTGCGGGTGCCGCCGTCGGCCTGGAGCACGTCGCAATCGACCGTGATCTGGCGCTCACCGAGCGCTTCGAGATTGATGATGGTGCGAAGCGAGCGGCCGATCAGGCGCTGGATTTCGACGGTGCGGCCGCTCTGCTTTCCGGCGGAGGCCTCGCGGCGGGTGCGTTCCGAGGTCGCGCGCGGCAGCATGCCGTATTCGGCGGTGACCCAGCCGCGGCCCTGGCCCTTCAGCCATGGCGGCAGGCGGTCTTCCAGCGTGGCGGTGACCAGCACGTGGGTGTCGCCGAATTTCACCAGGCACGAGCCTTCCGCATATTTGACCACGCCGCGCTCCAGCGTCACGGGGCGCAATTCGTCGGGCGCACGGCGGCTTGGCCGCATGGGAAATCCTCCAAAACTCTCGGAAAAGGGCTGTTGGCGGTGCTTGTAGGGGGGTGAGGGTGGGCGGCAAGGGGGAAGATCGAGGCCTTCTTCACCCCCGATTTCCAATCCGCCAACGCCACGCTTGTCAGAAGCATCCGGGATAGACAAATTACCTGTGTCTTAGAGGAGTTACCGTCTGTGGCCCATCACGATCCGATCCATCTGATCGCGCCGCGCGCGGGCCTCGCCCAGCTCAACGAGCGTTCCCGCGACATCTTTCGTCAAATCGTCGAAAGCTATCTCGCGACCGGGGAGCCGGTGGGCTCGCGCAATATTTCGCGCCTGATTGCCATGCCGCTGTCGCCCGCCTCGGTCCGCAACGTCATGGCCGATCTGGAACAGCTCGGCCTGATCTACGCCCCGCACACCTCCGCCGGCCGATTGCCGACGGAACTCGGCCTGCGGTTCTTCGTCGATGCCCTGATGCAGGTCGGCGACCTCAATGACAGTGAACGGCAGGCGATCCAGAGCCAGTTGACCTCCGTCGGCCACGCGCAATCGGTGGAGGCTGCGCTCGAGGAGGCATTGACGCGGCTCTCCGGCCTGACCCGCGCGGCCGCGGTCGTGCTGACGCCGAAATCCAATGCGCGGCTGAAACATATCGAATTCGTCCGCTTGGAACCGGAAAAGGCATTGGTGATCCTGGTCGGCGAGGACGGGCAGGTCGAAAATCGCGTGTTGACGCTGCCGCCGGGAGTTCCATCCTCGGCGTTGACCGAAGCCGGCAACTTCCTCAATGCCCGCATTCGGGGCCGGACCCTGGCCGAGGCGCGGCTGGAGCTCGAGACCGCGCTCGGAGAGGCGCGCACCGAGCTCGATCAGCTGACGCACAAGGTGATCTCGGCCGGCATCGCCAGCTGGTCCGGCGGCGAGAACGAGGATCGCCAGCTCATCGTCCGCGGCCACGCCAATCTGCTCGAGGATTTGCATGCGCTGGAGGATCTCGAGCGCGTTCGCCTGCTGTTCGACGATCTCGAGACCAAGCGCGGCGTGATCGACCTGCTCGGCCGGGCCGAAACCGCGGAAGGCGTGCGGATCTTCATCGGCAGTGAGAACAAGCTGTTCTCGCTGTCGGGTTCGTCCACCATCATCTCGCCCTATCGGGACGCCGCCGGCCATATCGTCGGCGTTTTGGGCGTGATCGGGCCGACGCGGCTGAATTATGCCCGCGTGATCCCCACCGTGGACTACGCTGCCCGCATCGTCAGCCGGCTCCTGGGGGGCTGACCGGCGGCCGGGCCGATCACGGGCGCTTGATTTTCGCCGCCCGAAGCACGATATCCGGGCCAGAAATCCCCTGAGACGAATGCGAAAAAGAGAGCCGATGACCGATCGAGACCGGCAACCCGAAGACACGAGTGCTGCGGCCGGCGAGCCCGTGGTGTCAAAACCCTACATCATGCCCGACGATCCCGAGCCCGGCTCCGTCGAGCTTCTGCAGAAGGAAGTCGCCGAGGCGCGCGACCGCATGCTGCGGACGCTGGCCGAAATGGAGAATTTGCGCAAGCGGACCACCAAGGAGGTCGCGGATGCCCGCCTCTACGGCATCACCGGCTTTGCCCGCGACGTGCTCGACATCGCCGACAACCTGCAGCGCGCGCTCGATGCCGTTCCGGCCGAAGCCCGTGCGGCGGCCGATGCAGGCCTCGCCTCGCTGATCGAGGGCGTCGAGCTGACTGAGCGCTCGCTGCTCAGCGCGCTGGAAAAACACGGCGTGAAGAAGTTCGACCCCTCGGGCCAGAAGTTCGACCCGAACTTCCAGCAGGCGATGTTCGAGGTGCCCGATGCGTCGGTGCCCGCAGGCACGGTCGTCCAGGTCATGCAGGCCGGCTACACCATCGGCGAGCGCGTGCTGCGTCCCGCCTTGGTCGGTGTCGCCAAGGGCGGCGCCAAGGCTGCGCCCGCTGCCAACAGCAACGAGCCGAACGGCGCGGCCAACTAAGTCGATCCTCATGGCGAGGAGGCGCGTCAGCGCCGTCTCGAACCATGCAGGCCGCGCTGCTGCAGCGCGGCCTGCATCCTTCGAGACGCGCGCGAAGAAGCGCGCTCCTCAGGCTGAGGGTCTTGCAGTTTTTTGACCGGGCCTACGCGCTCGCCGCGATATCCGCGGACTGAATCCGCTTCACGCCGGCCTTGGCCATGTCGGCCCAGGCTTTTGCCAGCGAACCCTGATTGTCGATGCCGCGGCAGGCGTCTTCCACCACATAGACCTCGAAGCCCGCCTTGCGCGCGTCGAGCGCGGTCCAGGCGACGCAGAAATCCGTCGCCAGCCCCGCGACGAAGACGCGCTTGATCTTGCGCGCCTTCAGATAGCCGGCGAGACCCGTCGAGGTCTTGCCGTCGGCTTCGAGGAAGGCCGAATAGCTGTCGACGTCCTTGTGAAAACCCTTGCGGATGATGAGCTCGGCGTGCGGGATCGCAAGGTCTTTCGACAGCGCGGCGCCGTCGGTGCCCTGCACGCAATGGTCGGGCCACAGCACCTGCTTGCCGTAGGGAAGATCGACGGTCTCGAACGGCTTCTTGCCGGCGTGGACTGACGCAAAGGAAATATGGCCTTGCGTGTGCCAGTCCTGCGTCATCACCACATTCGAAAATGCTTTCGAGATCTTGTTGATGACGGGCACCACCTGCTCGCCTTCCTTCACGGCAAGGCTGCCGCCGGGCAGGAAGCAGTTCTGCACGTCGATCACGAGCAGCGCGGATGCATCGTCCGGCTTGATCGATGCCGCTGCCAGAATTGCCGTGGGCGCGAGCGCCACGAGCGCGCTCGTCCCGAGCGCCGCCAAGACTTGTCGCCGATCCAGCATCATTCGCCTCCCTCCAGGATGAACTCAACGGAAGGGGAGCCTAGTTCCGTTCGTATACGAACAGAAGCCCGAAAATGCAGCCGGCTTTGGTGAGTGGTTGGGCTTGAGCCGCGGGTTCGGTGCACCTCTCCCGCTTGCGGATGCTGCTAGCCCTTCGGCTGGATGCCGTCGCGGACCGCGCGGAAGCGGGTGAAGGCGGCCGGCCATTGCTCGCGCGGGGCGCTGGCGATGATGCGCAGCGAGGCGCCGCCGCTGCTGAAGCGGATCCACTGCACCACGGTCACCGGCGTCTTGTCCTTGCCGCTGACGCCGTCGATCCGGGTCTCGAAACCCTGCTGGCCGCTGATGCGGATCGGCTCGGACATGGTGACGCGCGACTCGCGCACGCCGGGAATCTGGAGCGCCGCCTCCTGGGCGAAGCGGGCGCGGTCGTCGGCGGCTTGCGGGGTGGCGCCAATCACGCCGAGGATGATAAACGGCTTCGATTCATAGCCGGAGCTCTCGTCGCCGTCGGCCAGGATGATACTCGAGCCCGGCGCCAGCGTGCGGACGTCCTTGAAGTCGGCGAGATCGGTGATCTTGAACGGCATCAGTGCGATCTGCTCTTCGGCCGAGACCTGCTTCCGGGTGACGACGCTCGCGAACATCTGCCGCACCGCCTCGTCGGTGTAGATCTTGATCGCATTCTCCGGAATCTGCACCGCGACGTAGCCGGAGAAGCCGGCGCCCGGCACGATCATCGAATAGCGCCGCACTGGCGTCTCGCCCGCCTTGCCGCTCTCCGTGGTGAAATAGGCCACGCCCGCGGGCGTCTCGATCTTGTCCTGCTTGACGCCGTTGGTGCCGGCCGGGTTGGAGTTGAAGGCGCTCACGACCTCGCCATAGGCGGCCGGCGGCAGCTCCGTGATCAGCACCTTGACGTTGCCGTCCTCGCTCTCGAAGCCGGGAAAGGTCTTGGCCGTGCTGAGGCCGACCAATGGCACCATGCCGAGGCGCAAGCCGGGTGGGAAAACGGCGTCGGCGGCCAGAGCCGGAAGCGTAGAGGCGACGAGGAGGGCGAGCGCGGCGAGGGGGCGGATCAGCTTCATGGGCACTCTGATTGGTTCACATTGAGGCCGTTCGATGGTGGCCAGCCGGCCGCTTTGTCGCGCGAGGCAGCCCGAGGACGAGCCCGGCCGGCTGCCCGCCTTTTAACGGTTTTGGTCTGGCCGCAACAGGGCGGGGCGGGATGCGGTAGCGGATGCCGGCCAATCGCGGACCTGTTAATAATTCCTCACCCGCAAGGGCGGTGCAGCCCGGATATGTTCTTCCAAAACCCAATGTTTTCACGGCCGAAAATTGCGTTCGGTCCTTGCAGGCACCTCGCCCCCTCCTATATGACCCCCAACCATCGCAATATCGCGAATGTTTGATCTTAGGGGGGTTTCGGTTCGGGTGCCTTCTGGGCCCAGCCAGCCTGCCGCAAAAACAAGGATACAGGACCATGGGAAAGGTCATCGGGATCGACCTCGGCACCACGAATTCGTGCGTCGCCGTAATGGATGGCAAGAACGCCAAAGTCATCGAGAATTCCGAAGGCATGCGCACGACGCCTTCGATCGTCGCCGTGACGGACGACGGTGAGCGCCTCGTCGGCCAGCCGGCCAAGCGCCAGGCCGTCACCAATCCCGAGCGCACGTTCTTCGCAGTGAAGCGCCTGATCGGCCGCCGCTACGACGACCCGATGGTCGAGAAGGACAAGAAGCTCGTTCCGTACAAGATCGTGAAGGCTTCCAACGGCGACGCCTGGGTCGAGGCCGACGGCCAGACCTACTCGCCCTCGCAGGTCTCGGCGTTCATCTTGCAGAAGATGAAGGAGACCGCGGAAGCCCATCTCGGCCAGAAGGTCGACCAGGCCGTCATCACCGTGCCCGCCTACTTCAACGACGCCCAGCGCCAGGCGACCAAGGACGCCGGCAAGATCGCGGGCCTTGAAGTGCTGCGCATCATCAACGAGCCGACCGCGGCCGCGCTCGCCTACGGCCTCGACAAGACCAAGGCCGGTACGATCGCCGTGTACGATCTCGGCGGCGGCACGTTCGATATCTCGATTCTCGAAATCGGCGACGGCGTGTTCGAGGTGAAGTCGACCAACGGCGACACCTTCCTCGGCGGCGAAGACTTCGACATGCGCCTGGTCGGCTATCTCGCCGACGAATTCCAGAAGGAGCAGGGCATCAACCTGCGCAACGACAAGCTCGCGTTGCAGCGCCTGAAGGAAGCCGCCGAAAAGGCCAAGATCGAGCTGTCGTCGACGACGCAGACCGAGATCAACCTGCCCTTCATCACCGCGGACCAGACCGGCCCGAAGCATCTGACGATGAAGCTCACCCGCGCCAAGTTCGAGGCGCTGGTCGATGACCTCGTTCAGAAGACCGTCGAGCCCTGCCGCAAGGCGCTGAAGGATGCCGGCCTCACCGCCGCCGAGATCGGCGAAGTGGTGCTGGTCGGCGGCATGTCGCGCATGCCGAAAGTCCAGGAAGTCGTGAAGCAGCTGTTCGGCAAGGAGCCGCATAAGGGCGTCAACCCGGACGAAGTCGTGGCGATCGGCGCCGCGATCCAGGCCGGCGTGCTTCAGGGCGACGTCAAGGACGTGCTGCTGCTCGACGTGACCCCGCTGTCGCTGGGCATCGAGACTCTGGGCGGCGTGTTCACCCGCATCATCGACCGCAACACCACGATCCCGACCAAGAAGAGCCAGGTGTTCTCGACCGCCGAGGACAGTCAGAACGCGGTCACCATCCGCGTCTTCCAGGGCGAGCGTGAAATGGCGGCCGACAACAAGATGCTCGGCCAGTTCGACCTGATGGGCATTCCGCCGGCTCCGCGCGGCATGCCGCAGATCGAGGTGACGTTCGACATCGACGCCAATGGCATCGTCAACGTCTCGGCCAAGGACAAGGCCACGTCCAAGGAGCAGCAGATCCGCATCCAGGCCTCCGGCGGTCTATCGGAAGCCGACATCGAGAAGATGGTCAAGGACGCCGAGGCCAATGCCGAGGCGGACAAGAAGCGCCGCGAGGCCGTGACTGCCAAGAACGACGCGGATGGACTGGTGCATTCGACCGAGAAGGCACTGGCCGAGCACGGTTCGAAGGTCGCCGAGACCGAGCGCCGCGCCATCGAGGATGCCGTCAGCGACCTCAAGGAAGCGCTGAAGGGCGACGATGCCGAAGCGATCAAGGCCAAGACCCAAACGCTGGCCCAGGCTTCGATGAAGCTCGGCGAGGCCATGTACAAGCAGCAGGCCGAAGCCGACGCCAAGAAGGATGCGGCCAAGGACGACGTCGTCGACGCGGAATTCACCGAAGTCGACGACGACAAGACCAACAAGAAGTCCGCCTGAACCCCGCGAGGGTGATGATGCGGACGGCTTGGACCCCACACGCGCCAACGGCCTCCTCCTCGCGGGGGAGGCCATCGTGTCGGGCTCGACGGGCCAAGACTCTTTGAAAATCGGCTCTGTTAAATTCGGGCCCGTTGCGATCGATCAATTCCCAGCCGTTATTCTGAACACTGCCGTGCAATCCTCTGCCGCGAGGCCGAAGGCTGCCTATATCGTTGCATGGCGACGTTGCGTCGCTCCGACTTGAATCGCGATCGGATAGACTGAGCTCATCATGTCCACGTCCACCAAGCGCTGCTACTACGAAACCCTCGAAGTCGAACGCGATGCCGACGATTCCGCGCTGAAATCGTCGTTCCGCAAGCTGGCGATGAAGTTTCACCCCGACCGCAATCCGGGGGACAACACCAGCGAAGTCAAGTTCAAGGAAATCAACGAGGCCTACGAGGTCCTGAAAGACAAGGACAAGCGCGCTGCCTATGACCGTTACGGCCATGCCGCCTTCGAGCAGGGCGGCGGTGGCGGCGCCGGTTTCGGCGCGGGCTTCGCCTCCTCCTTTTCCGACATTTTCGAAGATTTGTTCGGCATGGCCGGACAGCGCGGCGGCCGTGGCGGCCGCGAGCGCGGCGCCGACCTGCGCTACAACATGGAAATCACGCTCGAGGAAGCTTTTGGCGGCAAGACCGCGCAGATCGAGATCCCGGTCTCGGTCACTTGCGAAGCCTGCTCGGGCATCGGGGCCAAGGCCGGTACCAAGCCGAAGACCTGCTCGACCTGCGGCGGCGCCGGACGCGTACGGCAGTCGCAGGGCTTCTTCACGCTGGAGCGCACCTGTCCGGGCTGCCAGGGCCGCGGCCAGATGATCGAGGACGCCTGCCCGTCCTGCTCGGGTCAGGGGCGCGTCACCCGCGAGCGGACGCTGTCGGTCAACATTCCCCCTGGAGTCGAGGACGGCACCAGGATCAGGCTTGCCGGCGAGGGCGAGGCCGGGGTCCGCGGCGGCCCGCCCGGCGACCTCTACATCTTCCTGTCGCTGGCCCAGCACCAGTTCTTCCAGCGCGACGGCGCCGATCTGCATTGCCGCGTGCCGATCTCGATGGTGACGGCGGCGCTTGGCGGCGAGTTCGAGGTGCCGACCATCGAGAAGGGCAAGACCAAGGTGAAGGTCCCTGCGGGGACCCAGTCCAGCCGTCGATTCCGCATCGCATCAAAAGGCATGCCGGTGCTGCGCTCGCGCCAGATGGGCGACATGTACGTTCAGGTCGTGGTCGAGACCCCGCAAAATCTCACCAAAAAGCAGCAGGAATTGCTGGCCGAGTTCGACAAGCTCTCCTCCGGCAACACCCAGCCGGAATCCGAGGGTTTCTTCACCAAGGTCAAGGATTTCTTCGGTAATCGGGCGAGTTGACGCGTCTTGACCGTGCCGCTTTCGGCCTATACGTCTTTATGACCATTTTCTGACACGCCGCGGTCCCGCGGTCCCGGCCGGTCCCGACATGCCATTGCCATCGTCCGCGCGTGCGTTGAAGAAGCCCCGTCTCGATGACGAGGTGCGTTTTCTCCGGTCATGGATCGAAAAGCCCCTGCACATGGGTGCGGTGATGCCGTCGGGCAAGCTTCTGGCCCGGACCATGGCCCATTACGTCGACGTCAATTCGGACGCACCGGTGGTCGAGCTCGGGCCCGGCACCGGCGCCATCACCTCGGCCCTGGTCGAGCGCGGCGTCGATCAGAAACGTCTCGTCCTCGTCGAATACAATCCGGGCTTCTGCGCCCTGCTGCGCGACCGCTATCCGCAAGCCAAGGTGGTGCAGGGCGACGCCTATCGCCTGCGCGACACGCTGTGGAACGTGCTGAGCGCGCCGGCCTCTGCGGTCGTCTCCGGCCTGCCGTTGGTCACAAAACCGATGCTGACGCGGCTGCGGCTCATCCGCGACGCCTTCACGGCCTTGGCCCCCGGTGCGCCCTTCGTCCAGTTCACCTATGCGGTGGTGCCGCCGATTCCGAAATCGCTGCCCGGCGTGTCCACAGAGGCCTCGGAACGTATCTGGATGAACCTTCCGCCGGCCCGCGTCTGGGTGTATCGCAAGGACTAATTCCGCCGGCATTCCTGTTTGCGTGGCGGGCTCGTTTCGCCGAACGCATGGAAGCGGATGTCCGCAACGAAAATCCTGATCATTCCCGGCTCCCTGCGCACCGGCTCGCACAATGCGAAGCTGGCAGCGGTCGCCGCCTATGCATTCGACCAGGCCGGTGTCGACGTCACCCGCATCTCGCTCGCCGATTTTCCGCTGCCGATCTATGACGGCGACCTGCAGGCCAAGTCCGGTGTGCCCAAGCACGCGATCAATCTCAAGCGCATGATCGGCGCGCATGATGGCGTGCTGATCGTCTCGCCCGAATACAACGCGTCGGTGCCGCCGCTGCTGAAGAACGCGATCGACTGGGTCAGCCGCGTGCATGAACTGCACGAGCCGCGCGGCGAGGTGTTCCGCAACCGCGTCTTCGCGCTCGCCGGCGCCTCGCAGAGCCGGCTCGGGGCGGCTCGCGCGCTGCAGGCGCTGCGTCTGATCCTGACCTCCTGCCACGCCAATGTGATTGCCAGCCAGCTGACGCTCGCCTTTGCCGACCAGGCCTATGACGATATGGACAGGCTGAAGCACGAGGGCGATATCGCCGCGTTGAAGGAACTGGTGCGGCAGTTGATCGACGTTTCCCAACGCATGATGTGAGGTGACATGACGCCAGCCGAGATTGCCCCGAAAGACCGCCTGATCGTCGCGCTCGATCTGCCCAGCGTTGATGCCGCGGAAGCTATGGTCAACCGGCTCGGCGACAGCGTCACCTTCTACAAGATCGGCTATCGGCTCGCTTATGCCGGCGGCTTGCCGCTGGTCGGCAAGCTCGCCGACCAGGGCAAGAAGGTCTTTCTCGATCTCAAGCTGCACGACATCGGCAACACCGTGGCGCAGGGCGTCGACAGCATCACAAGGCTCGGCGCGACCTTCCTCACCGTGCACGCTTATCCGCAGACCATGAAGGGTGCCGTCGAAGGTCGCGGCAGCTCGAACCTGAAGATCCTCGCCGTCACTGTTCTGACGTCCTACAACGAGGACGATCTGCACGCGGCAGGCTTCCGGCTCGGCGTCTCCGAGCTCGTCGAAGCGCGCGCGCAGCAGGCGCAGGTGCTCGGCATCGACGGGCTGGTATCGTCGCCCGAGGAGGTCGGAGCCTTGCGCAAGATCGTCGGCCACCAGATGAGCCTCGTCACCCCCGGCATCCGGCCGGCGGGCGCCGCGAGCGGCGACCAGAAACGCATCATGACGCCGGGCCGCGCGATTGCGGCCGGCGCGGATTATCTCGTGGTCGGGCGGCCGGTGGTGGAAGCCACGGACTCCAGGGCGATCGCCGAGGCCATCCAGGCCGAGATCGCGCAAGCGCTCGGCTAACTAACAACACAGGGAGACGAACAATGGCAAAAGGCTACTGGATCGGACGCGTCGACGTGAGCAGTGACGAGGGCTACAAGCCCTATGCCGTCGCCAATGGTCCGATCTTCAAGAAATGGGGTGGCCGCTTCGTCGTCCGCGCCGGCAAGTTCACCACCGTCGAAGGCGCCAGCCGCACCCGCAATGTCGTGATCGAATTCCCGGACTACGAGACCGCGATCGCCTGCTACAACTCGCCGGAATACCAGGCCAACATCAAGGTGCGCCAGCCGCACTCCGTCGCCGACCTCATCATCATCGAGGGCTATGACGGCCCGCAACCGTCAGACGGCTGAGGCGCGAACTCCTCTTATTACTCTTGCCGAAATGCTCGGCCTGCATGGTTCGCCCGGCGATGCAGAGCATCGTCCGGAACGCCCGCCTTGCGGGCTCCTCACCATGAGGGTCTGATATCTTGCCGCAAGACGCGACCTCATCCTGAGGGCCGCCACAGGCGGGCGTCTCGAAGAATGGCCGCAGGCGACCTGCCCCTAATCCCCCTCGGTTGCCGGAACTGCATCCCCCCGCTACAACGGCCGTGAGAGGATCGCACCATGTCCGATATGCGCTTGATCGTTGCTGGAGCCGGCGGCCGGATGGGCCGGGCGCTGACGCGGGCGATTGCCGAGACCAAAGGCGCGGTGCTGGCCGGCGCGCTGGAGGCGCCGGGCTCGGAGCTGCTCGGCAAGGATGCCGGCGTGCTGGCAGGTCTGCCGGCCAATGGCATCAAACTCTCCGGCGATCTCTGGGCGATGTCGAAGGACGCCGACGGCATTCTGGATTTCACCGTGCCCGCGGCGACCCTCGCCAATGTCGCGATCGCCGCCGAGCGCGGCCTCGTGCACGTGGTCGGAACGACCGGCCTGTCGGGCTCCGACAACGCCGTGATCAAGAGCGTCACCAACCGCGCCGTCGTGGTGCAGTCCGGCAATATGAGCCTGGGTGTCAATCTGCTTGCCGCTGTGGTCAAGCGAGTCGCCAAGGCGCTCGACGAGAGCTTCGACATCGAGATCGTCGAGACCCATCACCGCATGAAGATCGACGCGCCCTCGGGCACGGCACTGATGCTGGGCCAGGCCGCAGCTAGCGGCCGCGGCATCGCGCTCGACGAGCATGCAGACCGCGGCCGCGACGGCATCACCGGCGCACGCAAGCCCGGCGACATCGGCTTTGCGTCGTTGCGCGGCGGCACCGCGGCCGGCGATCACAGCGTGAGCTTCCTCGGCGCGTTCGAGCGCCTGACGCTGTCGCATCACGCGGAGGATCGCATGCTGTTCGCCCACGGCGCGCTGAAAGCCGCGCTCTGGGCGCATGGCAAGAAGCCGGGGCACTACTCCATGGCCGACGTACTCGGCCTGTCCGACATCTGAACGAAGCATGATCCGGAAAAGTGTGAAGCGGTTTTCCGACAAGATCATGCTTAAACAACGAACGAAACGGAAAAGCAGTCGATGAGCGAACGTCTTCTCGTGCTGGTGCGGCACGGCCAGAGCGAATGGAATCTGAAGAACCTCTTCACGGGCTGGAAGGATCCTGATCTCACCGAGCTCGGCGTCAAGGAAGCCTCGGAAGCCGGCCGCAAGCTGAAGGCGCAGGGTCTCGTGTTCGACGTTGCATACACCTCGGTCTTGACGCGCGCACAGCACACGCTCGATCTCATTCTCGGCGAGCTCGACCAGAAGGGCCTGTCAACGACGAAGAACCTCGCGCTGAACGAGCGCGACTATGGCGATCTCTCCGGTCTCAACAAGGATGACGCCCGCAAGAAATGGGGCGAGGACCAGGTGCTGATCTGGCGCCGCTCCTACGACGTGCCGCCGCCCGGTGGCGAAAGCCTGAAGGACACGCTGGCGCGCGCGCTGCCATATTACGTGCAGGAGATCCTGCCCGGCGTGCTCAACGGCAAGCGCACATTGGTCGCGGCTCACGGCAATTCGCTGCGCGCGCTGATCATGGTGCTGGAAAAGCTCTCGCCCGAAGGCATTTTGAAGCGCGAGCTCGCCACCGGCGTGCCGATCATCTACCGGCTCAATGCGGATTCGACGGTGACATCGAAGCTGGATCTGGCGGGTTAAAGACGTTCGCGCGCGACTGAGTCCCGCCAAGCACTCGGTGTCGTCCTGGCTTTCGCCAGGACGACTAAGTGGGGCAGTTTACGCGTAGCAACTCTTACTGCAGCCCCAGCTGCCCGGCCTCCCAGCCCAGCATCGCCTGCTTGCGGGTGATGCCCCAGTGGTAGCCGGTGAGCGTGCCGCTCTTGCCGAGCGCGCGGTGGCAGGGCACGACGAAGGACACCGGGTTCTTGCCGACGGCGGCGCCTACGGCGCGTGACGCTTTCGGGCTGTTGATGTTGCAGGCGATGTCCGAATAGGACACCGCGCGGCCCATCGGGATCTTCAGCAAGGTCTCCCACACCCGCACCTCGAAATCGGTACCGATCATCACCACGCGCAGCGGCTGGTCCGGCCGCCAGAGTTTTGTGTCGAAGATGCGCTGCGCCAATGGTGCGGTACCTTCGTGATCCTCGACGTAAGTTGCGTTCCGCCATCGCCGCGTCATATCGGCAAGCGCCACCTGTTCCTCACCGGGATCGGCGAAAGCGAGTCCCGACAATCCGCGATCGGTCGCGATCACGATCGCGGTGCCGAACGGTGAGTGATGGAAGCCGTAGCGCAAGGTGAGGCCGGCGCCGCCGTTCTTCCATTCGCCCGGCGACATCGCCTCATGGGTGACGAAGAGATCGTGCAGCCGGCCCGGACCCGACAAACCGGGTCAAGCGCGGCGTCGAGGATGCTCGCGGAATCCCTGAGCAAGCCTTTGGCGTGATCGAGCGTGAGCGCCTGCATAAAAGCCTTCGGCGTGATCGAGGCCCAGCGGCGGAACAGATGGTGCAGCTCGTCCGGGGTGACGCCGGCCGCATCCGCCATCGCCTCGATGGTCGGCTGCGTGCGCCATTTTTCGGAGATGAAGGCGATCGCCCGGCGCACGGAATCATAGTCGCGCATCGCGGCGTTCTGGGAGCCCGGCCCGGCCAGGCGCTGGTCATGTATCGCGAGTGTCATCATGCCTGGAAATGTAGGAGGGGGCGGGGTACGAAACCACCCGATTTCCGATCCGCAAATCAGGTCACCGGATTGTAGGTCGGACCGCGCCTGGCGGCATTTAAGGCCTCAACCAAACCCTTGTAGAAACTTGCCTTTTCGTCCGGCCCCAGGAAGCGGGCGATCTGGATCTGGTGACCTCGCGAGATCAGATAGAGGTGCTCGATGCCAAAATCCTCGTCGATTTCCATGTCGAGTCGAACCCAGAGCGGATTGAAGGTCCATTCGACGACCTGGCCATGCTGGCTGACGCGCCGCACGCGCAATTCAGATGGCGTGACCACGATCTCCTCGCTGGCCCGCGCCGCACGGAAATTGGCCTTGAAAGCCCACCAGATCACCAGCACGTCGAGGCCGAAAAAGCCGAACACCGGCCAGGCGCCCATCATCAGGAAGACGAGGCCGGTGACGAAGCTGACGGCGCTCAGGAACAGCATCACGGCGAGGAAGCCGGTGCGGTTCAGCGAGCGGTGCGGCGTCAGGCGCGCGGAAAAGATCTGAGGCTCAGCCTCGCTTGCAGATCGTTCGCGCTCAATTTCATTGCCTGTGCTCATCGTCCCTCAGTATATCCCGATCATGGCGAAAATCACCCGCAAGCCGGCCCCCCGCAAAACGTCCGTGCCGAAGAAAAAGGCGAAGGTGGCCGCCGCGAAGCCCAAGGCCCCCGGCAAGAAATCTCTCAAAGCCATGAAACCCTGGACGCCGCCCGAAGTCCGCGAGGCCTTCAGCCGTTTCCGCAAGGCTAACCCGGAGCCAAAGGGGGAGCTCGAGCACGTCAATCCGTTCACGCTGCTGGTTGCCGTGGTGCTGTCGGCACAGGCGACTGACGCCGGCGTCAACAAGGCGACGCGCGCGCTGTTTGCGGTCGCCGACACACCGCAGAAGATGCTCGACCTGGGCGAGGAACGCCTGCGCGAGTACATCAAGACCATCGGCCTCTACCGCACCAAGGCGAAAAACGTGATCGCGCTGTCGGCGAAGCTGCTCAGCGAGTTCGGCGGCGAGGTGCCGCGCACGCGCGCCGGGATCGAGTCGCTGCCGGGCGCCGGGCGCAAGACCGCCAATGTCGTGCTCAACATGGCCTTCGGCGAGCACACCATGGCGGTCGATACGCATGTCTTCCGCGTCGGCAACCGGACCGGACTTGCGCCCGGCAAGACGCCGCTGGAGGTCGAGCTCGGTCTCGAAAAGGTGATCCCGGCCGAGTTCATGCTGCATGCCCATCATTGGCTGATCCTGCATGGCCGCTATACTTGCCTCGCGCGCAAGCCGCGCTGCGAGGTTTGCCTGATCAACGATCTCTGCCGGTGGCCGGAAAAGACGGTCTGAAAATAGCGTTCGGGAAAGTGGTTTGGAGTCTAGCGTGAGTCAGCAGGAACAAATCTCGCCATCGCCACCTCCTGCTACACCGGCGCCGCCACCGAAGCCAACGCAGCCACCGGCGAGTTCGCTCTGGAGCCGGCTCGCGATTCCGCTGTTCGCGGTGATCGTCGCGCTCGGCTTCGTCGCGCTTGCAACGCAGCGCTTCGACGAATGGGTCGGCAATTCGGTGGTCCAGACCACCAACGACGCCTATGTGCGCGCCGAGCTGACGCGGCTCGCCAGTCGCGTCTCCGGCGAAGTGCTGACCGTCGGGGTCACCGACTTCCAGCGCGTCAAGGCCGGCGATCTCCTGATCCAGATCGATCCTGCCGACTATGAGACGCAAGTCGCGCAGGCCGAAGCGGCGGTCGCCGCTGCGCAGGCCGTGCTCGACAATCTGGCGAACCAGATCGAGCTGCAATATGCGACGATCGCGCAGGCGCAAGCCGCGCGGCTCTCGGCCGAAGCCGTGGAGGTCGAGGCGCGGCAGGAGCAGGAGCGTCAGCAGTCGCTGTCGCAGACCGAATCCGGTACGCGGCAGCGCTTCGAACAGGCGGTCGCAGGCTATGCCAAGGCGCAGGCCGACGTGCGCGCGAGCCGCGCCGTGATCGCGGCCCAGCAGCACCAGCTCGAAGTCCTGCAAGGCACCAGGAAGCAGCGCGCGGCCGATCTCGAAGCGACCAAGGCGACGCTGGCGAGCGCGAAGCTAAAGCTCGGCTACACCAAGATATCCGCGCCGTTCGATGGCGTCGTCGGCGAGCGACAGGTCCAGCCCGGCGACTACGTCAACATCGGCACCAACCTCATCAACGTCGTGCCGTTGCCGAAGGTCTATGTGATCGCGAATTACAAGGAGACCCAGCTTACCCACGTCGCACCGGGTCAGCCGGTCGAGATCACCGTCGACAGTTTCCCGCGCGAGAAGCTGCGCGGCCGGGTCGAGCGCATTGCGCCCGCGACCGGCGCGCAGGTCGCGCTGCTGCCGCCGGACAACGCAACCGGCAATTTCACCAAGGTCGTGCAGCGCATTCCCGTGCGCATCCAGTTCGACGACAACCAGCCGCTGCTGGCGCGGCTGGTGCCGGGCATGTCGGTCGTCACCAGCATCGACACCAAGGCCGGCAATGGCGGAAAATGACGATTCCAGTCGCGGACCGCTCTCGCGCGGCGGCGTCGCCCCGCAGCCGCTGTTTGCGGTGGCGGCGGTGCTGCTCGGCTCGTTCCTCGCCAATTTTGACAGCCGGCTGACCACGATTGGCCTGCCGGACCTGCGCGGCGCGTTCTCGCTCTCGTTCGACGAAGGCGCATGGCTCTCCACGGCGGGCATCGGCTCGCAGATCTTCATCGCGCCCGCGGTGGCCTGGCTTGCCACCGTATTCGGCCTGCGTCGCGTGCTGGGTATCCCCAGCCTCGTCTATGCCGCGGTCTCGCTGATCATCCCGTTCGTGCACGACTATCCGACATTGCTCGCGCTCAGCGTCGTGCATGGCCTCCTGCTCGGCACCTTCGTGCCGGCGACGCTGATGATCGTGTTCCGCAATTTACCGATCCGCTGGTGGCTTCCGGCGATCTCGATCTATTCGATCCGCGTCGGCTTCGCGCTCGATACATCGAGCTCGCTGGTCGGCTTCTATGTCGACCATCTCGGCTGGCAATGGCTGTACTGGCAGAGCGTCCTGATCGCGCCGCTGATGGGCCTGATGGTCTATTGGGGCACGCCGAACGAGCCGGTGAATCGCGCTTTGCTGCGCGACGCCGATTGGGGCGGCATGCTGCTGCTCGGCGCCGGCGTCTCGATGATCTATGCCGGGCTCGACCAGGGCAACCGTCTGGACTGGCTGGGGTCGGGGACTGTGATGGCGTTGATCATTGCCGGCGCGGTGCTGGTCGCGGGCTTCCTCGTCAACGAGTCCCTGGTGCGGCAGCCCTGGGCGCATGTGAACGTCTTGTTCTCGCGCAATATCGGCCTGGGGCTGGTCCTGATCCTGCTCTACACGCTGACCAGCCTCTCCAACGCGTCGCTGGTGCCGAATTTCCTCGCCACCATCGCCCTGCTCAGGCCGGAGCAGAGTGGCTTGCTGCTGCTCACCTGTGGCGCCTTGCCAATGTTCGTGCTGGTGCCGCTCTCGATCTGGCTGCTGCGGCATTTCGATACGCGCACGGTGGTGGTCGTGGGATTTGCCTGTTTCGCCGCCGCCAATCTCTGGGGCACGCAGCTCAGCCATGATTGGGCGCGCGAGGATTTCGCGGGCATCGTGCTGCTCCAGGCGATCGGGCAGTCGCTGACCTTGCTGCCGCTGATCATCACGCTGCTGTCCAACTCCGATCCGAGCCGTGCGACCTCGTTTGCCGCCTATATCCAGATCATGCGGCTCGGTGGCGCCGAGATCGGCATCGCGTTGATGGGGACGTGGCTGCGCGTCCGCGAGCAGATCCATTCCTTCTATCTCGGCCAGAATCTCGGTGTCGGCGACGTCGACGTGGTCCGCATGCTGAAACAGCTCGCCGACCATTTTGCGGCCCATGGTGCCGGCTCGGCACAGGCACGCGCGGTCGGTACGCTCGCCGGCCTCGTCCAGCGCGAGGCCAATGTGCTCGCCTATATCGACGGCTTCTGGCTGTGCTTCTGGGTCGCGATGGCGGCGCTCGGCGTCGTCACCCTGGTCACCCGTGCCCCGCCCGGCCCGTTCACGCCGGCGCCGTTCGGCTTCGCCAGGATGCTGTTGCGCAGATGCGGAGTGCCCCTGACGTAGGTTCAGGATCCAGACGACCCACGCGCCGAGCGACGGTCCGGGTTGGCTCTGACTATAACGTCAGACCACAAGCCCGACGGATGGCGATCTGAACCGGCGAGGGTGGCAACGCCGGGTCGAACTCGCCTGTTGGCAGCAGCGGCGGCTGTGCCATGAAACGCGGGCGCTTCCCCCGGTGAGGTTGCGCGGCGTGAACCAGGAATGGATGGCAGAGATAAACGGTCCCTGCCGCACCGATTGCCAGTTCAACGTCGCAATCTTCCGTAGAAGCGTAACCGTTGGCAGAGATCTGCTCCAGCGTTGCGCCTGCATCGCCATAGGGCAGCAGCTCCCGGGCGATGGTGGCGTGCGAACCTTTCCGTATCTTCGTTGGCGCATCCTCAGGGCCTACGCCCGAGAACAGGAAGAGCATTAGCAATGCGCGTCCGCTGCTCTTCACATTGACGCGCCACTGCATGAAATCCGGATTATCGAAGCCGAAACTCATGTCCACATGCCAGCCATCATCACCAGGGGATTCCGGTGAGGGAAAGCGGACCGGAAAAGTTCCGAGCGCATTGGGCGCGATCCAGCGGCGGTCACCCGCGAGTTGGTCATAGGCTTCGTGCAGGATCGGCGTGTTGGCGGCTTCAATGAATGGTGGCGAGGTCTTGGATCCCACCCGAATGACCGGCTGGGTCCAGCTTTCGGGCTCGTGTGGCGATAGACCAATATCCGCCCACAATTCGTCCCTGCATTGTTCCGCAAGGTGCGTGCTGAAGGCGTTCTCGATCTTGATGAAACCGTCGTCGATGAAGTTTAGGACCCGATGAGAGGTCACGCCGATGCGCTCGGTTTTGGGCATTGCACATTTCTCCGTTCGGCCACCGCGTCAGCGCAGCCGTCTTGATCTGATTGGCGCGATACGCCGGAACGACTTGGTCGCTCAGATCAGCGGGAAGAATGTGGACATGAAAATCATGCTGCGTACCTTACGGCGGCGGAGAGCAAAATCAAGACAAGCGGGACGCAGAGCGCCTCTACGAGGGGGCGTCGTACGAGCGCGCCGCCAAGTCCGCTTGACCTACCGCATCTTCCGCGCCGGCTCGATCAGCTCGGGCCGCGGACCTGACAGCCGCTTGTGCATGTGAACCATGAAGGCCATGGCGAAGATCGGCGTCGCCAGATTGACGATCGGGATCGAGACGAAGGCTGCGATGAACAGGCCCGCGGTGAAGATGGTGGCGGCGTTGTCGCGCCGCATCGCCTTGGCTTCCTCCGGCGAGCGAAACCGCATCGCCGCGAGCTCGAAATATTCGCGGCCGAGCAGCCAGGCCGTGGCGAGGAAGAAGACCAGGAAACCGGCGCCGGCGAAAAGCACCAGCGGTAATGCGACCAGATAGACCAGGATCGTCAGCAGCGCGGTCTTGACGCCCTCGTAGATCGCCTGGCTGAACGGCAGCGCGATCCCCGGCCGCTCCGCCGGATAGTGCTCGCGCTCGACGATGTCGGCGACGTCGTCGACGAACACGCTCGCAACCAGGGAGGTGATCGCGGGCATCAGGAACACAGCCCCGAACACGACGCCGAGGCCCGCGGCGATCGAAATGATCCAGGACAACACCTCGAGCGATGAGTGCCAACCCGGACCGAGCAGGCCTTCCAGCCACGCCTCGCCATAGGTCGCAAACCAGCTCAGCAGCCGCTGCAAGCCGATCGCCAGCACGATGATCAGCACCAGTGCGACGCCGATCGACCGCCACAGGATCGAGCGCATCGGCGGCGAGATCATTTGTGACAGCGCCTTGACGGCGGCATCCAGCATGGGAGTTCCTCTCACGAAATCACCCGCGAGAGGTAGACACCCCGGGCCACTTCGGCAAGGGAGATCGGCGGCACCGCTTATGGCCGGATTGACCGCTGGCATCAACGAAGCCACGATGAATTCGGCAAGACCGTTGCTCCACCAACCCGCTTGACAACAAGCGGAACCAGCGCGGCAAAGGAACAGGCGCATATGGCGATGGAAGAATCGGCGGACGGATTGCCGCTTGCAGGCGTGCGCGTGGTCGAGATGACCCACATGGTCATGGGCCCGACCTGCGGCATGATCCTGGCGCAGCTCGGAGCCGACGTGATCAAGGTCGAGCCGCCTGCGGGCGACAAGACCCGGAGCTTGGGGGGCATGGGGACCGCCTTTTTCCCATTGTTCAACCGCGGCAAGCGCAGCGTGGTGCTGGATTTCGAGAAGACTGAGGATCGCGACACCATGCACCGGCTGCTGGCGACCGCCGACGTGTTCCTTGAGAATTTTCGCGACGGCCAGCTCGGTAAGCAGGGGCTTGGCGCGGACGAATTGCGCCGCCGGCATCCGGGTCTGATCATTGCCGGCCACAAGGGATTCCTCTCCGGTCCCTACGAGCACCGCCCCGCGCTCGACGAGGTGGTGCAGATGATGGCGGGCCTTGCCGCCATGACCGGCACCAGCGAAAAGCCCCAGCGCGTCGGCTCGTCCGCCAACGACATCATGGGCGGCATGTTCGGTGTGATCGCGATCCTCGCGGCGCTCTATCAGAAGCGCGGAGGAAAACGCGACGGCGCCGACATCCGCATCGGCCTGTTCGAGAACTGCCTGTTTCTGGTTGCCCAGCACATGGTCGAATACGAGATGACCGGGAACAAGCCGCGCTCGATGCCGGAGCGCGAGCATGCCTGGCCAATCTATGACATCTTCGAGACCGCCGGCGGCGAGCGCATCTTCATCGGCGTCGTCACCGAAGGCCATTGGCAGAGCTTTTGCCGCGAGTTCGGCCTGACTGAATTCCTCGATGATCCCGCCTTGCGCACCACGACCGATCGCATCCTGGCGCGCGGGCGGATCATTCCGCGCGCGGCCGGGATCATCAGGCAGTGGGACGTGGCAAAACTGTCGCAGAGGCTGGATGCGCTCAACATCTGCTTTTCGCCGATCAACCGGCCCGAGGATCTCTTCACCGATCCGCATGTGCTGCGGCCGGGCGGGCTCGTCAACAATGTCACCGCCGACGGCAGGCCGTTCCGGGTGCCGGCGCTGCCGATCGAATGGAACGGCAGCCATATCGGCGAAGGCCTGAAGGTCGCGCCGCTCGGCGCCGACACTGCGGCCGTTCGCGCCGAGATCGACAATGAAAATGAAGATGCCACGTCAAAAACAACAGGGAGGCGCGGATGAGCCGGATTCAGGAGATTTACCCCTCAGGGCGCGTCAGCCTGCGCGAAGTCGGCCTGCGCGACGGGCTCCAGCTCGTGAAGAAAATTCCGTCGACCGACGCCAAGCAACGCTGGGTGCGCGAGGAATATGCCGCCGGCGTGCGGCATTTCGAGGTCGGCTCGTTCCTGCCGGCGAAGACTTTTCCGCAATTCGTCGATGTTCGTGATGTCGTCGCGACCGTCGCTTCATTGTCCGGCGCGCATGGCATCGCGCTTGCGCTCAACGAACGCGGCGTGAACGAGGCGCTGGAATCCGGCGTCGGCGAAATCGCCTCCGTGATCTCGGCGACGGAAGAGCACAGCCAGGCCAATGCGCACCGTTCGCGCGAGTCCGCCATCGTCAATCTGAAACGCCTGTGCGAGATGCGCGATGCCACCAGCCACAAGCCGCTCGTCAACGCGGCGATCTCGATGGCGCTGGGCTGCTCGATCACCGGGGCGGTCGACCCTGCAGAAGTGCTGCGGCTGGTCGACAAATGCCTCGAAGCCGGTGTCGATTTCGTCGGCATCGCCGACACCGTGGGCTATGCCGGGCCGAAGCAGGTGGCGGAGCTGACGCGCGCCGCGGTGAAGCTCGCAGGGTCGAAGCCGATCTGCATCCATCTCCACGATACCCGCGGCATGGGCATCGCGAACGCGGCCGCGGCGCTCGACGAAGGCGCGCGGATCCTCGACGGCTCGCTCGGCGGCCTCGGTGGCTGCCCCTTCGCCCCCGGTGCGACCGGCAATGTCGTGTTCGAGGATCTCGTGTTCCTGTGCGAGAGCAAGGGCTTTGCGACCGGCATCGATTTGGAGAAGCTGATCATGGTGCGCAGGATCCTGCGCGAGGAGATGCCGAACGAGCAGCTCTACGGCGGCCTCGCTCGGGCGGGATTGCCGGGTGGGAGCGCGGCGAAGGCGGCTTAAATCCGCAAGCGGAACGCCCTTCCCTTCTCTCCCTTGCGGGAGAAGGTGGCGCGAAGCGCCGGATGAGGGGTCTCTCTCCGCAAGCTCGAAGGAAAGTAGTAGCGGAGACATACCCCTCACCCGTCTCGCCGCTTCGCGGCGAGCCACCCTTTCCCACAAGGGGAAGAGGGGAACGCACCGCCTGCGCGGCAAATCTACTCATGCCGGTGCGCGTGCTGGCGTGCCTTCGTCGGCTCCGCTTCGTCCAGGCTACGCGCATCTTACCGCGTTTCGTGAACGGTGCGAGAGAGAAGGCGCTCGCTCACAGCCGCGTTGCCCGTAGCCGCAGCGCGTTTCCAACGACGCTGACCGAGGACAGCGCCATCGCGGCCGCGGCGATGATCGGCGACAGCAGCACGCCGAACGTTGGATAAAGGATTCCGGCCGCGATCGGAATGCCTGCGGCGTTGTAGATGAAGGCAAAGAACAGGTTTTGCCGGATGTTGCTCATCGTCGCCTGCGACAATTTTCGCGCACGCACGATGCCGGTCAGATCGCCCTTCAGCAAGGTGACGCCGGCGCTCTCCATCGCCACGTCCGTGCCGGTGCCCATGGCGATGCCGACTTCGGCTGCGGCCAGCGCTGGCGCGTCGTTGACGCCGTCGCCAGCCATCGCGACGCTGCGGCCGGCCTTCTGCAGCTTTGTCACCACCGCGCTCTTCTGATCCGGCAGCACCTCGGCCTCGACATCGGCGATGCCGAGCCTGCGCGCGACAGCCTCCGCCGTCGTGCGGTTGTCGCCGGTCAGCATGATGACCTTGATGCCTTCGGCCGCGAGTGCCTTCAGCGCCTCCGGCGTGGAAGCCTTGACCGGATCGGCGATCGCGAACAGGCCGGCGAGCCGGCCGTCGACGGCCATGTTGATCACGGTCGCGCCATCGCCGCGCAGCCGTTCGGCCTCGCCATCGAGCGTTTTGGTGTCGATGCCGATCGACATCAGATATTTGGCATTGCCGAGCACGATGGTTTTGGCGTCGACCTTGCCGGTGGCGCCCTTGCCTGTCGGCGAATCGAATTGCTCGACCTGGCCCAGCGCGAGCTGCTTCTCCTTCGCCGCGCGCATGATCGCGTCGGCCAGAGGATGCTCGCTGGCGCGCTCCACGCTGGCGGCCAAGCGGAGGATGTCATCTTCCGCAAAGCCGGCCGCCGGCACGATCGCGACCACCTTCGGCTTGCCCTCGGTCAGCGTGCCGGTCTTGTCGACCACCAGGGTGTCGATCTTCTCCATCCGTTCCAACGCCTCGGCGTTCTTGATCAGCACGCCTGCCTGCGCGCCGCGGCCGACGCCGACCATGATCGACATCGGAGTCGCCAGGCCAAGCGCGCAGGGGCAGGCGATGATCAGCACGCTGACGGCGGCGACGAGGCCGAAGGCCAGCCGCGGCTCCGGTCCGAACCAGGCCCAGGCTGCGAACGCGATGACGGCAACGGCGATCACCGCCGGCACGAACCAGCCCGCGACCTGGTCGGCGAGACGCTGGATCGGCGCGCGCGAGCGCTGCGCGTCCGCGACCATCTGCACGATCTGCGACAGCAGCGTCTCACGCCCGACCTTGTCGGCGCGCATGATGAAGCTGCCGGACTGGTTGAGCGTGCCCGCGATGACCTTCGCGCCCGTCTCCTTGGTGACCGGCATGGACTCGCCTGTTACCAGCGACTCGTCGAGCGAGGAACGGCCCTCCAGAATGACGCCGTCGACCGGCACTTTTTCGCCCGGACGCACGCGCAAGCGGTCACCGGCATGAAGGGCGTCGATCTCGACCTCGTGCTCGCCGCCGTCGGTATCGATGCGGCGCGCGGTCTTCGGGGCGAGCTGCAGCAGCGCCTTGATCGCACCCGACGTCGCATCGCGGGCGCGCAGCTCCAGCACCTGACCGAGCAGCACCAGCACGGTGATGACGGCCGCTGCCTCGAAATAAACCGCGACCGCGCCTTCGTGGCCGCGGAAGGTGGCAGGGAAAATCTGCGGCGTGATGGTGCCGATCAGGCTGTAGACATAGGCGACGCCCGTGCCCATCGCGATCAGCGTGAACATGTTGAGGTTGCGCGTCAGCAGCGACTGCCAGCCGCGGACGAAGAACGGCCAGCCGGCCCACAGCACCACTGGCGTTGCAAAGACGAGCTGGATCCGATTCGACAGCGTCGCATCGATCCAATTGTGCGGGCCCGCGAGATGGCCGCCCATCTCCAGCACGACGGCCGGCAGCGCCAGCGCGCCGCCGATCCAGAACCGCCGCGTCATGTCGGCAAGCTCGGGATTGGGACCGGTCTCCAGGCTCGCCACTTCCGGCTCCAGCGCCATGCCGCAGATCGGGCAGGTGCCAGGTCCGGCCTGGCGGATCTGCGGATGCATCGGGCAGGTGTAGATCGTGCCTGCGGGCATCTCGGGTTGGGGTGTCTTCTCCTTGGCGAGATATTTTGCGGGGTCGGCAGCGAATTTGGTGCGGCAGCCGGCCGAGCAGAAATGGAAGGTCTCGCCGTGATGGTCGAACCGGTGTTTTGAGGTCGCAGGATCGAAGGTCATGCCGCAGACGGGATCGCGGACTGTTGCCGCGGCGCCGTGGTCATGCGCGTGATCGCCGTGCCCGCCGCAGCAGGAGGAGGCCGCGGGCTTGGCGACCGGCGGAGCTTTGCTGCCACAGCCGCATCCGGAACGTGTTTCCGCGTTGTGACGGTGCTCGTGTTCGGCGTCGTTCATTGCCACGCTCCGGCCTTGCAAGTCATACCCTGGGGGGTATATAGTCGGCATGCGCAAGGACATCAAGGCATCTGTCGGAAAACGTCTCGGCCGGATCGAGGGGCAGGTTCGCGGCCTTTCGAAAATGGTCGAGGAGGACCGCTATTGCATCGACATCGTCACGCAGATCTCGGCGGTGCGCGCCGCCTTGCGCCGGGTCGAGGAAGAGGTTCTGAAAGATCACGTCGCCCATTGCGTCGAGCATGCGATCGCGAGCGGCGACAGGGCGGACCAGCGCGAGAAGATCGCGGAGTTGATGGCGGTGATTGGGCGGGCGGAGCGGTAGATCGCCGTCATTGTGAGGAGCGTAGCGACGAAGCAACCCAGACTGCTCAGGCAGAGACCTGGATTGCTTCGCTGCGCTCGCAATGACGATAGTGGAGCGACGGCTACGCCGCCCGTTCGCGCGCCCGACCGCGCCGCCTTGGGCGGTCCATGGCCAGCTTCTTCAGCCGCCGGAAGCGCTCCGAGACGGTGACGCGATCGACCGTCTCCGCTGGGTGCGCGCTCACTTCTTCAGCCGGAATCGGCGCCTCTTCGTCAATCGTTTCAGGAACGAGCGGCGGCGCACGGAACGTTTCTGGAAACACACCGAAGGTGCCGGCTACCTCCTCGAGCGGCTTCTGCTTGTCGGCCCAGTGCAAGGCGGTGTAGTCGAAGCCGTGCACGATGGTGGGTTTGACGACTTCGAAATAGGGCGAGATGTCGAAGTCGCGGGGCATGTAGAGCGAGGAATCGCGGATGTGCAGGATCTCGCGGCGGGCAGCACGGCTGCCGGCCTTGGTGATCTTGGGCAGGATCGGGTAACGCACGGCGTCGAACGCTTGCGCGATCAGGGCCGAGCAGATGATCTTGGTGGGATCGCCCGAGCCGATCGAGATCATGCGCCGCCGCCAGCGCTGCGGGATCGGCAGCGGAAACAGAAAGCGCATCAGGTCGACGATGTTCTTGGTGTCGTAGCCGAAGCCGATGCGGTTGATCGCATAGCGGCAGACCGTGGTGCGGTCCTCATAGGACAGCCCGACCGGCCGGCAGACGCGGGTGTGATAGGGGAAATATTTCGACAGCGGCGCGGAGGTGACACCTTCGCCGATATTGGCCTCGATCAGCACGTGCGGCTCGCCGTCGGGCTCTTCCGCACCCTCGATCGGGCCGACATAGAGTGCGCCGTGGGACCAGGTCGACTGCGTCAGATATTTGATGATGCCCGAGATGCGGTTGTTGCCCTCGACCAGCAGCACGTCGCCGGGCTCGATGACGCCGCGCAGATGCTCGGGGTCGCTCGGCGTGAACGGCTCATAGCCCGGCACCTCCTTCGAGAGGTACGCGGCAATCAGCTTGCCGACTGAGTCCAGGACCGTCCCCATTTCAAAACTCCCCCACGGCCTTTTCCGACCGTCTTTTTCTCTTCTCTACCATGGTCGGAACGTGTTGCAATTCGGTTCATCGATTTGTGACATCAAGCACGATTGATTCACCATGATGGTTGCCGCGCAACATCAGATACGGCAAGGTTCGCTAGCTGTTCCCGTTTGCCGCAAGTCTCCGGAAACCATGACATGACAATCACGCGCCGCAGCTTCCTATCGGCGTCGGCGGGCCTTGCCGCGATGCCGGTCCTGCGCGCGACCGCCGCGACCCTGCCGCGCGAGGCTGACATTGTCGTGATCGGCGCGGGCGCGGCGGGAATTGCCGCGGCGCGGCGTATCATGGCGGCCAATCGCAAGGTCGTGGTGGTGGAGGCTGCGTCGCAGATCGGCGGCCGCTGCATCACGGATACGACCACCTTCGACGCGCCGTTCGATCGCGGCGCGCGCTGGATGCACAATCCCGACACCAATCCGATGATCCGGCTGGCGCGCAGTGCCGGGCTCGACGTTCTGCCGGCGCCCTCAGGCCAGAAGATGCGCATCGGCCGCCGCAACGCACGGGCCGGCGAGACCGAGGAGTTCCTGGCGGCGTTGGTCCGGGCCAACCGCGCCATCGACGAGGCCGCGCGCGGCAAGCTCGATACCGCCTGCGCCTCGGTGCTGCCGAAGGATCTCGGCGACTGGGCCGGGGCGGCCGAGTTCATGCTGGGTGCGAGCTTCGCCGGCAAGGACCTGAAGGAGCTGTCTGCGATCGACAAGGCGCGTGCACAGGATCGCAACGCCGCGATCGCCTGCCGCCAGGGCCTGGGGACCCTGATCACCAAACTGGGTGAGCAGGCGCCGGTCGCGCTGTCGACACCGGCGAGCCGGATCGTCTGGAGCAATCGCGACGTCAGCGTGGAGACACAGGCCGGCAGGATCGCCGCCCGCGCGGCCATCATTACGGTCTCGACTAATGTCCTGACCTCGGGCGCGATCAAGTTCGGGCCTGACATTCCGAAGCGCACGCTCGATGCCGCATCAAAGCTCACGCTCGGGAGCTACGATCACATCGTGCTGCAGCTACCGGGCAATCCGCTCGGCCTGTCGCGCGACGACATCCTGATCGAGCAGAGCAACTCGACGCGCACGGCGCTGATGTTCGCCAATATCGGCGGCTCCTCGCTGTGCTCGATCGATGTCGGCGGCTCGTTCGGCCGTGATCTCACCCAGCAAGGCGAGAAGGCGATGACGGCCTTCGCCAGAGAATGGATCACGAAGCTGTTCGGCAGCGAAGTCGCCGCAGCCGTGCAGAAAGCCAGCGTGACGCGCTGGAATGCCTCGCCGTTCGTGATGGGTGCGATGTCGGCGGCCTCGCCCGGCGGTCAGTTCTCGCGAAAAATCCTGACCGAGCCGATCGGCAACATGTTCCTCGCCGGCGAAGCCACGCACGAGACGCTCTGGGGCACCGTCGACGGCGCCTGGGAAAGCGGCGAGCGCGCCGCGGACGCGGCCTTGCGCAAGATCGGCGCGCTCAAGGACGAGCCGGCCGATGTCCCGACGCAGTCCACGAAGAAGCGGCGAGCGCCGCGGCAATAGGCAATTGACCTGGACAAGCGCAGCGCAGATCCAGGACCCATGACCCCAGAAGTCGTTTGGCGAAGACTTTTGGTGGCCAGCTCGCGGTACAAACGCTGGGGTAATGGGTCCTGGCTTTCGCCAGGACGACTCGCGGAGAGACTTACCGTAACACCCCGTCCAGCAGCGGCAGTCCCGCGATCACCGCGAGCGCGATCAGCGCGTAGCAGATGGCGCGAAACACTTTCTCGCTGGCACGGCCGAACAGCGACGCACCGAAGGCGACGCCGATCGCATAGACCGGCCCGACGATGAGCGATAGCACAAGCGACTCGCGTGAGATCAGGCCTGTGGTCGCGTAACTGATCATCGAGAAGAAATCCGACGCGCCGAAGAACAGCAAGATGTTGGCGCGCGCGACGATCGATGCGACCGGGCGGCCGAGCCAGTAGCCGACGATCGGCGGGCCGCCGGTCTGGGCGAGGCCGCTACAGAAGCCGGAGAGGCTGCCGATGCCGACCGAGAGCCACGCGTGGTCCTTGCCGCGATAGCGCCAGCCCGACAGCAGCAAGAGCAACAGCGCGGCGACGAAGCAGGAGATGATCCACCGCGTCGTAACGGGTTCGAGCACGCTGAGGAAATAGGTGCCGACGGGCACGCCGACCAGCGCGCCCAGCACGATCACGGCGGTGGCCTTGCGGTCGGCCTTGCGCCAGGCGTCAGGCAGCAGCGGCGCGGCCGCGACGAAATCGATCACGAGGAGCAGCGCGGCAACCAGACGCGGCGCCGCGATGCTGCTCGCCAACGGCATGAAGATCAGCGCCGAGCCGAAGCCGGAGAAGCCGCGCGCGGTGCCCGAAACGAAAGCGACGGCGCAGAGCGCCATCGCAATGGTGAGGCTGACGTCCTTTGGAAGAAAGTCAGTGAGATTCATGCTCTATGATTCTCGAGCATGATCATGCTCTCAAAGTGCCGCCGGTCTTCTTCGTCACCTCCGCCACGATTTTCGCGGCGACGGCCTCGATCTCCTGGTCGGTCAGGGTCTTTTCGCGCGGCTGAATCGTCACCGCGATCGCGATCGACTTCTTGCCGTCGTCGATGCCCTTACCTTCGTAGACGTCGAACACGTTCACAGCGGTGATCAGCTTCTTGTCGACGCTCTGAGCCGCGCGCACGATGTCGCCGCCCTTCACGGTGCGGTCGACGATGAAGGCGAAGTCACGCGACACAGGCTGGAATGCCGACAGCTCGATCACGGGCTTGGCACGGGTCGGCTTTTTCTTCGCCTCGGGGATGCGGTCGAGGATCACCTCGAACACCATCAGCGGGCCGCCGGCACCGAGCGCCTCGAGCGCGCGCGGATTCATCTCGCCGAAATAGCCGAGCACGTTTTGCGGCCCGATCTGGATCGTACCGGAGCGCCCGGGATGCAGCCAGGACGGGCCGCCCGCGACGATCTGAAGGGCCTGCATTGGTGCGCCGGCGGCGGCGAGTACCGCGAGCGCATCGGCCTTGGCATCGAACACGTCAGCCTGCGCCGAACCCGACCAGTGTCGTCCCAGACCTTGCGACGACGCAAAGCCGCGGCGGAGGCCGCTTGCCGCCATGAACTGATCCTGCGGGCGATCGCCCTTGAACACCTGCCCTACCTCGAATAGCGCGACATCGCTCAAGCCGCGATCGGCATTGGCCTGCGCCGCCGCGATCAGGCCGGCCAACAGGGTCGGGCGCATGTCGGACAAATCCGACGCGATCGGGTTGGCGACCTCGAGTTCGCGCTGGCCGCCGCCGAACAGCTCTGCGGCTGACTTGGTGATGAAGGACCAGGTCACCGCTTCGATGATGCCGCGGCTCGCCAGCGCGCGCCTGGCGCGGCGGGTGCGGAGCTGGAGCGGGGTCAGCACGGATTTGCGTGCGTCCTCGCCGCGCTCGAACGGCGTCATCGGCACCTTGTCGACGCCGTAGATGCGGACGACTTCCTCGACGATGTCGGCCTTGCCGTGCACGTCGGTCCGCCATGACGGCACCGCGACCTTCACGACGGGCCCCGGGCCCGCCATCATGAAGCCGAGATGAGTCAGGATGCGCTTGATCTCCGGCATCGGTACCTCGATGCCCGAGAGGCGCTTGACCTCGGTCACCGGAAAATCGATCACGCGGTCGTCGCCGAAGCTCTTGCCGACCACGACGTTCTCGGACGGCGTGCCGCCGCACATCTCCAGCACGAGTTTTGTCGCGAGCTCCAGCCCCGGCACCATGAAAGCCGGATCGACACCGCGCTCGAAGCGGTAGCGCGCGTCCGAATTGATGCCGAGCTTGCGGCCGGTCTGGGCGATGTTGATCTCGTTCCAAAGCGCCGATTCGATCAGCACGTCGGTGGTAGTCTCGTCGCAGCCCGAGGCCTCGCCGCCCATGATGCCGGCGAGCGATTCGACGCCGTGCTCGTCCGCGATGACGCAAATCGCGGGATCGAGATTGTAGCTGCGGCCGTCAAGCGCGAGCAGCGTCTCGCCGTCGCGGGCGCGGCGCACCACGAGATTGCCCTTCACTTTCTTCGCGTCGAACACGTGCAATGGCCGTGCGCGGTCGTAGGTCATGAAGTTGGTGATGTCGACCAGCGCGTTGATCGGGCGCAGCCCGATGGCGGTCAGTCGCTTCTGCAGCCATTCCGGCGACGGCCCGTTCTTCACGCCACGCACGAGCCGCAGCGCGAAGCCTGGGCACAGCGCCGCGTCCTCGACCGTGACCTTCACCGGGCAGGGGAATTCGCCCTTGATCGGCTTGATTGTGGGGTCCTTGAACTTGCCCATGTCGGCGGCGGCAAGCTCGCGCGCGATGCCGTGCACGCCGGTGCAGTCCTGCCGGTTCGGCGTCAGGTTGATCTCGACTACGGGATCGCCGAGGCCGGCCCATGCGGCGTAGGCAGCGCCGATCGGCGCATCCGCGGGCAATTCCATGATGCCGTCATGGTCGTTGGAAATCTGCAACTCAGCCGCCGAGCACAGCATGCCGCGGCTCTCGACGCCGCGGATGGTGCCGACACCGAGCGTGATGTCCTTGCCGGGAATATAGGTGCCGGGCGGGGAGAACACGCTGACGAGACCCGCACGCGCATTCGGCGCGCCGCACACCACCTGCACGGGTGCGCCGCCATCACCGGTGTCGACCATGCAGACGCGCAGCCGATCCGCATTCGGATGCTGCTCGGCGGATATCACCTTCGCGATGGTGAAAGGCTTCAGCGCCTTCGCCTTGTCCTCGATGTTCTCGACCTCGAGCCCGATCATGGTGAGCTTCTCGGCGAGCTTGTCCAAGGGCTCGTCGGTATCGAGATGTTCCTTCAGCCAGGAGAGAGTGAATTTCACGAGCTCAGCCCTCCCGCGAGGGTCGGTACTTCGAGCGGCTTGAAGCCGTAATGGGACAGCCAGCGGACGTCGCTGTCGAACAGCTGGCGCAAATCGGCGATGCCGTATTTCAGCATGGCGATGCGGTCGATGCCCATGCCCCAGGCAAAGCCCTGGTACTCGTCGGGATCGATGCCGCAGGCGCGCAGCACGTTCGGATGCACCATGCCGCAGCCGAGAATCTCGAGCCAGTCCTCGCCCTCGCCGAAGCGGATCTCGCCCTTGTCGCGGCGGCACTGGATGTCGACTTCCAGCGACGGCTCCGTGAACGGGAAGAACGAGGGCCGAAAGCGCATGTTGATGTGGTCCACCTCGAAGAACGCCTTGCAGAACTCGTGCAGGATCCATTTGAGATGGCCGAGATGGGAGTGCTTGTCGATGACGAGGCCTTCGACCTGGTGGAATTGCGGCGTGTGGGTCGCGTCCGAATCGATGCGATAGGTGCGGCCCGGGCAGATCACGCGGATCGGCGGCTTCTGGCTCAGCATGGTGCGCACCTGCACCGGCGAGGTGTGGGTGCGCAACAGCATGCGGGAGCCGTCCTCCTTCGGGTGGAAGAAGAACGTGTCGTGCATCTCGCGCGCGGGATGGCCTTCCGGAAAATTCAGCTTGGTGAAGTTGTAGTCGTCGGTTTCGATATCGGGGCCTTCGGCAACCGAGAATCCCATGTCGGCGAAGATCGTGGTCAGCTCGTCCCAGACCTGGCTCAGCGGATGGATGCGGCCGGCCTCGGCGGGCGCATCGCGCAGCGGCAGGGTGACGTCGATGGTTTCCGACGCAAGCCGCGCGTCGAGCGCCGCCGATTTCAAGACGTCGCGCCGCGCGGCGAGCGCCTCGGTGACCTTGTCCTTGGCCTGGTTGATCGCGGCGCCTTGCGTCTTGCGCTCGTCCGGGGACATTTTTCCGAGCGTGGCAAGCAGCGCCGAGATCGAACCCTTCTTGCCGAGGGCTGCGACGCGCACCGCTTCGAGGGCGGCCTCGTCGCCGGCGGCGGCGATCTGGTCGAGGATGGATGTTTCGAGCATTGCGAGGTCGGACACGGTCAAATCCCTGCTGCCAAATTCGGCTGGGTTGTCGCCGCCCGAAGGCCGTAACGTCAAGCGAAAAGCCGGTCATTCGGGCTGACGAGCGGCTGGGTTGAACCTCGCGCGGGAGGCTGGCACCAAGGAGGATACGAGGAGACTTTCGCGATGCTCTCAAGATCCGGTCTGGCTGCTCTCGCCGTCGTTCTCTTGGTCGCGAGCACCCCGGCGCGCGCCATGGTCTGCATGGAGAAGTCCATGACGCTGGACGAGGTCGTCGACACCATCGGTGCCCAGAAGGGCTGCGAAAGCGCGATGAAGGTGTTTCAGGATTGCCAATTGACCGCGAGCGGCGATGTCCAGCTCGGCGCCGCCGTCGAGAAGAAATGCGAGGCGGACTTCGTGCCCGGCCTCAACACGGTGCGGAAACAGGCTTACCAACGCGAGATGCGCGTGTGCGACCGGAAGTACCGGAATAAATCCGGCACCATGTATCTGTCGTTCACGGCATTCTGCCGGGCGGAGGTCGCCCAGCGCTACTCGCAACGCGCGCTGAAGGCCGGCGGAGCCGGCCGCTAGCTCAGGCCGCCAGAGCGGCCTTGGCCTTCTCGGCGATCGCCTGGAACGACGCGGGCTCGTTGATCGCGAGATCCGACAGCACCTTGCGGTCCACGGTGATCCCGGACTTGGCCATGCCATCGATAAAGCGGCTGTAGGTCAGGCCGAACGGACGCACGGCGGCGTTGATGCGCTGGATCCAGAGCGCGCGGAACGTCCGCTTCTTGCGCTTGCGATCACGGAAGGCATAGACGAGAGCCTTCTCGACCGCCGGCTTGGCGGTGCGGATCGTGTTCTTGCGGCGGCCGCGGAAACCCTTGGCGGCCTTGTAGACTTTCTTGTGCTTGGCGTGGGCGGTCACACCGCGTTTGACGCGAGCCATGACAAAAATCCTTCGAAAGATGACTTGATGTTCGGATCGCCGCGAAAGCCGCGGCGCGGGTGGCAATGATCGTGGACGCGATCAGGCGTTCGGCAAGAAGTACTTCTTGACGTTGTCGCCGTCGGTCTTGAACAGCACGGCGGTGCCGCGCAGCTGCCGGATCTGCTTCTTCGTCCGCTTGATCATGCCGTGACGCTTGCTGCGATGAGCGAACATCACTTTGCCGGTGGCAGTCACCTTGAAGCGCTTTTTAGCGCCCGATTTGGTCTTCAGCTTGGGCATTTGGCTCTCCTAATGGCCATAGAAATCCGCCCGCAAAGGCGGCTGGCCGTCAAAATGCTCGTTAGAGCGTTGATTGTGCTCAGGTTTTACGAACAAGCGCGAAACCCGCACGGACACCGCCACGGCAGCCCTTAATCAGCCGGGCAATGAAGGCTGGGCTTATGACAGAGGACGGGCGAATTGGCAACGATGAACCGGTGGAACCTAGCCGGCGACTATCCGGAATTGCTAACCTCATGTCCGAGCCGTGTGACCCGGAGCAGGACCAGAATGCCCCCTTTTTCCCAAACGCTGTCGTCCTTGACTGATGTCGCTCGTCCGCGCTGCCTGGCGCTGTTGGCCGTGCTCGCCATGGCCGCGTTTCCGTCGAGTGCCAATGCGCGCATCCGCGGCTATGACGGCGTCTGGAACGTCACCTTCGCCACCACCCGCGGCAATTGCAGCTCGGGCTACAGCGTCCCCTTCACCGTCACCGGCAGCCGGGTGTCGTCCGCCGGCGGCGGTCGGGTCTCCGGCAAGGTCAATCGCAGCGGTACCGTCGCGGTCCAGGTCTCGGTCGGGGCCTCCCATGCCAGCGGCGGCGGCCGCCTCGCTGGCGTGAACGGCGCCGGTTCGTGGAGGGGTATCATCTCCGGCGATCAGTGCAGCGGCACCTGGCATGCGACGAGGACGTAATTATCGCCTCCAGAGGACGGTGCGCTCTCTCTTGCGCAAGCGGGAGAGGCAAAAAAACAAAACGGCCCGCCGGAGATCCGGACGGGCCGTTGAATTCTTCAGCCTAAAGAACCAGCGTCAGCGCGGCGCCAGCACCATGACGACCTGACGGCCCTCGAACCGCGCGTCCTGCTCCACCTTGGCGAGCTCGGCGACGTCGGTCTTGATCTTGTCGAGCAGCTTGGTGCCGATCTCCTGGTGCGCCATTTCGCGGCCACGATAGCGCAGGGTGATCTTGACCTTGTCGCCTTCTTCGAAGAACCGCTGCATGGCGCGCATCTTCACTTCGTAATCGTGGTCGTCGATCATCGGGCGGAGCTTGATCTCCTTGATCTCGACGATCTTCTGCCGCTTGCGGGCTTCGGCGGCTTTTTTCTGCGCGGAATACTTATACTTCCCGTAGTCCATGATCTTGCAGACGGGAGGGCTGACGTTCGGCGAGATCTCGACCAAATCCATGCCGGCTTCCTGGGCCAAGCGGATAGCCGCGACGGTCTCGATGGTGCCCTTGTTGTCACCGGTCTGATCGATCAGCTGGATCTGCGCATTGCGAATATCGTCATTGATGCGCGGCCCGTCTTTGGCGGCAGTGGGCGGGGCTTTATTTGGACGGCGAATGGGTGGTTCTCCAAAGTTATGAAAAGAGGCGGCTATTTTGCAGGAAGATACGGTTGCCGGCAAGCAATCGCTCGTGCGGCGGTCGAAAAAGCCTCAAATGCGAGGCATTTTGGCCACGGCGGGGCACGCAGAGGGACATAGACACCTTGCTTCTGTTCCGCAAGCGTCCCAAAGGGCCAATGACGACGTCCGGCTGCGCTGCGGAGCACGTCCGGACAGCTCAAACCGCACAGCCAGAGTAAACGTTCCATGAATCACCCAATTCCCGATGCCGTGCTCGACTTCATCGATGTGGGCGAAGGCCCGTCCGCACGCCGGATCGCGGTGCGCCGCCGCGCGGCCCAAGAATCAAGTCAAGGACCTGGGCTGGTCTGGCTCGGCGGTTTCAAGTCGGACATGCAGGGCAGCAAGGCCGTGGCGCTGGACGAATGGGCCCGGGATCACGGCCGCGCCGTGGTCCGGTTCGATTATTCCGGCCACGGCGAATCCGGTGGCGATTTCGTCGACGGAACCATCGGGCGCTGGCTCGAGGAAAGCGTCGCGGTATTCGAGCGGTTCTGCGACGGCCCGCAAATCCTGATCGGCTCGTCCATGGGCGGCTGGATGGCGCTGCTGCTCGCGCGCGAGATCAAAAAGCGGCAAAAGAAACTGCAAGCCAAAGCCTCGCTGGCGGGCCTGGTGCTGATCGCGCCGGCGCCCGATTTCACCGAGGAGCTGATGTGGAAGAATTTTCCGGCCGCGGTGAAGAAAGAAATCGAGACCAAAGGCGTCTGGCTGAGACCGTCGAACTATGGCGACGGCTTGCCCTATCCGATCACGCGGAATCTAATCGAGGAGGGACGCAACCACCTCCTGCTCGGCAGCGCCATCGATCTCGGCTGTCCCGTCCGCATCCTGCAAGGTGCGCAGGATCCTGACGTGCCCTGGCAGCACGCGTTCGCCCTGACCCATCGCCTGCCGGCCGACGACGTCGTGCTGACCATGATCCAGGACGGCGATCACCGCCTCTCGCGCCCGCAGGACATCGCCCGCATTCTTGCCGCCGTGGCCGAGATCGGGTGAAATCGTCACCCAGCACTCGGTGTCATCGCCCGACTTGATCGGGCGATGCAGTATTCCAGAGGCGCTCGTGCTCAAGCCGAGAAGCCGCGGCGTACTGGATGCCCCGGTCGGGGCATGACTGAGAATGGGAGGGGAGAATCGCCGATGACCACCACCGCCATGCTGCGCGCCTTCTGCGACGCCGTCGAACAACGCAACGGAAAAGCCTTTGCGGATCTCTTCACCGAGGACGGCGTCTATCACGACGTGTTCTATGGCGCCTTCGCCGGCCGCGAGAAGATCGCCGCGATGATCGACGACTGGTTCTATCGCACGGCGACCGACTTTCGCTGGGACATGCACGACCCGGTGTCGAACGGCACCACGCTCTATGCGCGCTACACGTTCAGCTATCGCTCGATCTTGCCGGAGGCTGATGGCGCGCGGGCGATGTTCGAGGGCGTGGCGATCATGACGCTCCGGGACGGAAGGATCGTCAGCTATCACGAGGTCGCCAACACCGCGCCGGCGTTTGTCGATTTGAAGTTTGCGCCGGAACGGATTGCGAAGATCGTCGCCAGACAGGGCGCGGAGCTCAGGGCGCGGCCGGAGATGAAGCGACATTTGGGTTAGCCGTCGTTCTTGCGCACCTACCGCTTCGACGGATTTACCATCGGCTTGCGCTGCGCCAGCGCCGCGACAGTGGCGGTGCCGATCGGGCCCTGCTCGTCATAGAGCCAGCATTCGCCGATCGCCACACCGTCGGTGGCCTGGTGGTTCACCACCTCGAAGCCGATCCAGTTCGTCACCGGCAGGCGGTGCAGATAGATCGTGACGTCGCTGTTGATGTAGCCGAGCCCCTTGTCGCCGGCGTTCGCGAACGGACTGGCGAAGTCCGCGCCGGTGGCGACATGGACGAACGGCGTCATCGGCACGCCCGCGACCAGCTCGCGCACCTCGCTCATCCAGAGCTTTCGTGGCCCGAGCGAGCCCATGTGACCGACGATCGGTCGCGTGGTCCATTTGCCGTTCATGCCGAGCCTGGGATCGGTCGGCTTGGGAATGTCGGCCGGCTTCGGCACGTCCCAGTTCGGCGGCGACCAGACATTGCCGTCGGGATTCTGCGTTCGCCGTAACAGCTGGCACGAGGCGCGCGCCATGCCGATGCCGCCGGAAAAGAACTCTGCTTCCACGACGCGGATGCGCATCCCGTCGCGCACCAGCCGTGTCGTCACCTCGATCGGCTTGTCGATGGTGGGCAGCCGAAACATATCGACGGTCAGCCGCGCCGGCACGAATTCAGGACCGGAATGGCGCTCCTCGATGGCGAAGCCGAGCAGGCCGACGATGACGCGTCCGTGCAGCGATGTCGGATCCCACGGCCCATTGGCGACTTCCGTCGGGTGGAATGTGTCGCCGTCGCGGGTGAAGAAAGGCATGTTTGTCATGACGCGCGAGCTTGGAGGAACGTGCGGGGAAATCAAGATGCTCAATCCTCGTGGTGAGGAGGCGCGAAGCGCTCTTACCACAACAACGGTGTCATCGTCCGGCTTGACCGGGCGATCCAGTACTCCGCGGCGCTCGTGATTGAATCGATAGGCCGCGGCGTACTGGATGCCCCGGTCAAGCCGGGGCATGACACCGAGGATTAGGAAGCGAGCTCCCACTCCTCGCGCACGCCGTCATCACGCTCGCGCGCTATGGCGGTTGCTCTCATCGTTTCGAACTCATCCCGCGGCACCAACTGCCCCAGCGCCCATACCGCAGCCCCGCGTACCAGCGCGCTCTCATCCTCCAGCAATCGCCGCGCCTCGTCCGCCAGTGCCGCATCACCGGAGTTGCCGATCGCGATCAGCACGTTGCGCAAAAAGCGGTCGCGGCCGATGCGTTTCACCGGCGATTTGGTGAACAGCGCGCGAAACGCAGCGTCGTCGAGCCGTGCGAGCTCGGCAAGACCTGGCGCGCGCAAAGCGTCACGTGCGGCGAGCTTGGCCTCACGGCCCTCCTGCGCGAACTTGTTCCAGGGACAGGCGGCGAGGCAATCGTCGCAACCATAGATGCGGTTGCCGATGCTTTTACGAAATTCGCGCGGGATCGGGCCCTTGTTCTCGATGGTGAGATACGAGATGCAGCGCCGCGCATCGAGCCTGTAGGGCGCGGGAAAGGCCGCGGTCGGGCAGATGTCGAGGCACGCCCGGCACGAGCCGCAATGATCGATCTCGGCGTCGTCGCGCGGCAGTTCCAGCGTGGTGTAGATCGCGCCGAGAAACAGCCACGAGCCGAATTCGCGCGAGACCAGATTGGTGTGCTTGCCCTGCCAGCCCAGATGCGCGGCTTGCGCCAGCGGTTTCTCCATCACGGCCGCAGTGTCGACGAATACTTTCACTTCGCAAGGCTTCACCTCACAAGTTGCGGTCGCGACCAGCCATCGCGCCAGTGCCTTCAGGCGCTTCTTGATGAGGTCGTGATAGTCGTCGCCCTGCGCATAGACCGAGATCGCCGCGCGCGTGCGCTGTTGCAGGATCGCGAGCGGATCCTGGTCGGGGCCGTAATTGACGCCGAGCATGATGACGCTGCGCACGTCCTGCCACAGCCCGCGGGGATCGACCCGGCGCTCCGGCTGCGCGGCGAGCCAGTCCATGTCGCCATGGCCGCCGGATGCGATGAATTCGAGAAAATGTTTTCCGGCGCTTTCGATCGTGCCGGGCGCCGTAATGCCGATGCAGTCGAAGCCGAGCGCACGTGCTTCGTTTGCCAGCGCCGTCTTCAGTTCGGTCGGATCGGAGTTCAGAAGTCCAGGTCCACGTAGGTCCGCGACGCCGGCACGCCCGCCAGCCATTCGCTCAACAGCGGACGGAACGACGGGCGGGATTTCACCCGCGCGTACCACGCCTTTGCCGCGTCGTCCTCGCTCCATGGCACGTCGCCCAGATAGTCGATCGCCGAGAGGTGCGCCGCGGCGGCGAGATCCGCGTAGGTGAGCCGGTCGCCGGCGAGGAAATTACGCGTCTGCGCCAGCCAGCCGATATAGGCCAGATGATAGCGCACGTTTGCCTTGGCGGCACGCATCACGTCGGCCGAGGGCGGGCCGCCGCCGTTGTCCTCGCTCATGAAGCGCTTGTAGATGCGCTCGGTGACGAGCGGGTGGGAGACTTCCTCGAAAAACTTTTCGTTGAACCAGGCCATCAGCCGGCGGACCTCGACGCGTTCGCCGATCGTGTCCGGCATCAGGCGCTTCAGTCCCATCTCGGAGCCATAGGCCTCGTCGACATATTCGGCGACGATCGCCGCGCCCGGGATCGGCGGCTGCTCGTCGTCCACCAGGACGGGCGTCGTGCCCGCCGCATTGAGCAGCAGAAATGCTTCGCGCCGCTCCCAGCTGCGCTCTTCGATCAGCTTCAGCTCAAGCCCGTATTCTCCCGCGATCAGGCGGATGAACCGCGAATGCGGACAGAACGGATGATGAAACAGCGTAAACATGAAGCCTTTGACTATGTGATGGTGCTTAAGAATCCATCAATGTTTTGTGCGGCGCCACACTAGTCATTCAAAACCGCGAAGCAAGGGCGCGACGCCGCATTTTGCGATTGCAGCAAGGGAGCGGATGGGCGAGAAGAGCCCCGCTTTTCCAGCCGAAATGGACCGTAAATATGTCAGATGCAATACGGGCAGTGATCCTCGGCATCATCGAGGGTGTGACCGAGTTCCTTCCCGTGTCCTCGACCGGCCATTTGCTGCTTGCCGAGCGCTTTTTCCATCTCGGCGAAGGCGCGTTCTGGGATTCGTTTACGGTCCTGATCCAGCTCGGCGCGATCCTCGCGATCGTCGTGTTGTACTTCAAGAAATTGTGGGACGTCGCGATCGGCATGTTCACGGGTGACGTCTATGCACGTCGCTTCGTGATCGGCGTGCTGGTGGCGTTCCTGCCCGCCGTCATCGTCGGTCTCGTCGCCGGCAAGTACATCAAGAGCATGCTGTTCAATCCGTGGGTGGTGTGCTTCTCGCTGATCGTCGGCGGCGCCATCCTGCTCTGGGTCGACAAGCTCGATCTCAAGGCGCGCGAGCATGACGCCACCCGGTTTCCGCTGCTGATGTATCTCTATATCGGCATCGCGCAGTGCATCGCGATGATCCCGGGTGTGTCGCGCTCCGGTGCCAGCATCGTCGCGGCGATGTTCCTCGGGGCCGACAAGCGCGCGGCGGCGGAGTTCTCGTTCTTCCTCGCCATCCCCACCATGATCGGCGCGTTCGCCTACGATTTCTACAAGAACCGCTCCGAGATGACGATGGACCACATGGGCATCGTCGCGATCGGCTTCGTGGTGTCGTTCGTCACCGCGATCATCGTGGTGAAGACGTTCCTGGAATACGTCACCCGCCACGGCTTCGTGGTGTTCGCCTGGTGGCGCGTGATCGTCGGCACCCTCGGCCTGATCGCGCTGGCACTGGGGCGGTAACCCCGAACTTCAAACAATTGACTGCGGGGATGGTTACGCGCTCTTGCGCTGGAATTGCCCGGCGGCGCGGAAACGCCAGAGATATTGCGGGGCGATCGCTTCAAGCGAGTCGGGCGCGATGCCGAGGCCTTCCAGCGTTAGCCCAGCGGCCTTCGCCGCGTCCGACACGACATTGTCGCGCGCGAGCAGCGTGACCTGGTCCGGCGTCAGCTTCAGCGCGCCCGGCGCGAATTGCAGGAAGTTGGCCTTGAAGCGGGCGAGGCCAAACGGCAGCGGCATCAGCATCGGCTTGCGATCGGCAATCGCGAGAATGGCCTCGATGATCTCGCGCATGGTCAGGACTTCCGGGCCGCCGAGCTCGTAGGTCGCGCCCGCCTTGGCCTTGCCGTCGACGGCATCCGCGACCGCGGTGGCGACGTCGCCGACATAGACCGGCTGCATCTTCGTGTCGCCGCCGATCAGCGGCAGCACCGGCGACATCCGCGCCAGCGCCGCGAAGCGGTTGGTGAATTGGTCCTCGGGGCCGAACATCACGGAGGGGCGGAAGATCGTCGCCGACGGCACCGCGGCCAGGACCGCGGCTTCTCCGGCCGCCTTGGCCCTGGCATAGCGCGAGGGCGATTCCGCGTCGGCGCCGATCGCCGAGACATGGATCAGCTGTGCCCCGGCGGCCGCGGCCGCCTTGGCGACGGTCTCGGCGCCCTTGGCCTGGACGGCGTCAAAACTCTGCGCGCCACCCTCGGCCAGGATGCCGACCAGATTCATCACGACCTGCGAATCACGCAGCGCCGCCTCGATTGAGGCCGGATAGCGCACGTTCGCCTGCACGGTGTGGACCTGCCCGACCTTGCCGGAGGGCTGGAGGTAGCCGGCCAGCTCCGGCCGCCGCACCGCGACCCGGACCCGGTAGTCGCGCCGGCACAGTGCACGGACCACATTCCGGCCCAAAAACCCCGATCCGCCGAAAACCGTGACGAGCGTGTCCAGATTCGATGCCATGGGATCCATTCCTGGGGTCCATATCCTGCGGGAAGAGTGCGTCTCGTCAGGTTTGTATCGGGCCGGTTTGCGATGCGCAATCCGCATCCCGAAGCGGGGTTCAAGCATGAATTGACAACCGCGTCACCGAACCGTAGTAACCGCCTCCGTGCCTAACCGGCATGCCCAGGTGGTGGAATTGGTAGACGCGCTGGCTTCAGGTGCCAGTGGCTTAACGGCCGTGAAGGTTCGAGTCCTTTCCTGGGCACCATCTCCTACTCAAGCGATTGAAATCGCTTTTGCAGGGAATTTGAGTTGCTGACCGGTACTCAAAACCGAGGCACGGCGCTCATGGCGTACCGAATGGCCTACATCGCTCGTCGGGTCGGCTCGGATCGCAGGCGATCTGGAGGCGGCTGGCTTCAGTCGCTCAGGCAAGCGCTACGCGCCGACAGCCGTTGCCCGGATACCAGGTGAGCTATGAACGACGTCCACCGCGCTCGCGGCCGAAGCCGTCATCGCTATGTGGGAAAAGGTCGGCAAAGCTGATGACCCCAAGCGCCTAAGAGGTTTCAGTGCTCGTTGACCGCAGCGCCGAGCTTGATCAGGCTCAGCGAGCGGTTCGCGGTCTCGCGCAGGCGGCAGTAGCTCGCGCTGCCCCGGTACATGCCGGGATCGACCTTGTCGAAGACCGCGCAGAAGCCATCACGCGACGCGGCGAAAGTTTTCTGCGAGTCATTGATCGCCTTGATCGCGTCGGCGAACCCGCCGGCCTGAACCTTCTTTAGTGCCTCATTGGTTTTCTGCGTCCAAATGGCGAGTTCGCGCGCCGCGCAGGCTTTCCATTTGGCGACATCGTCATTCGCGCCCTCTGCCGCTTTGATGCAGGGGTCGGCGACGAGCCCAACGCACGCGCCGCCGAAACCGCCGGTTTTCTCCGCGGTCTTCAGGCAGCCATCGATCACCGCAAGTTCGGCTGGCGCGATGCCTTGGGCGAAAGCCATCGATGCGAGCGGGAGGCTTGCGGCGAGCATCGCGGCGGCAAGTTTGAGCTTCATTGGAGATCTCCGTTCGGCGCATCGAAAATATGGAACAGAACACCGCTGCGAGCGCATGAAGCTCAGCGAGACGGTAGACCGGCGGGTGTGGCGGAAGGGCCGGACGGCGAGTGCGAAGGGAAAACGAGGGGGTATGCGGCTTCGGCTACGCCTTTCCAATCAATGCCTTTGATGTGCCTTGACCTGACTTACGGGATTTTCGACCAATAGGTGATACATGCAACTTTGGTCATCGAAGGCCCAGCGTTGGTTCACCTGAATGTGGAACAGGAGCTACGCTGACGAATAATGACGGCGGGACCGCTTAAGGCACGCACTGGCGATCTCCACGCTGCGCGGTCGCGGTCTCGCGGGCCTCCATTTGGACAACTGAAGGTGACGATCGAGTCCTTTCCTCGGCACCACACCCAACCCAAGTCGTTGAATCGCTCCCGCCGGTGACACCACCTCCGCCCCCGAAGCCGGTGACTGCGCCGCCGCCGCTGCCGAAACCGGTAGCTGAAGCGATTTCGGGCATTTTCCAGCAATGCGATTAATAACAGCTCGGGGATGAGACGATGCAGGTCCGCTTTGAAGATTTCCAAGTGTAAACAGCTGCTTGGGAGGGCTCGGAAGCCCGCCGTTGAGCGGAATTTCATTCCGCCAATCCCCCCTCGGTTGCATCGTCCGAATTTACCCCGCTTTAGACAAACTAGCTCTAAGTCAGCGGGCAGGCTCGCATCCGGCCGTCGGCGAGCGCGGAGCCATCGGGCTCGCATTGTCGTGGGGGAAGCGGTGGATCAGCATCAGGTCTGGCACGAGCCGGCATTCGACAAGGCTGCGAACGCGATCAGCCCGTTTCTCCTGAGATCGGGAATTTATCTGTTCCTGATCTCGTTCATCTGCCTGTTCTACGTCTTGAACGCGCCGCTTCTGCTCGGCCATTACGATCTGGGCTGGCATCTGGCGGCCGGAGATATCATCCGGGAACGCAACGCCATCCCGCTCCGCGACCCCTGGTCGTTCACCCACGGCGACAAGCCATGGCTCAACCTGTCCTGGCTCTGGGACGCGCTTGCCAGTGCGACGTTTCAATACGCAGGCTTCGGCGGCCTCGTCCTGCTGACGGTGGCCTGCGGCGCAGCGATCGTCGGCATCCTGACCGCGATCTCTCTCGGCTACGGCGCGTCGGCGATCGCGGTCTGCGTCTCGGTCTTCTTGGCCTGCCTGCTCTATCCCGCTTACGAAGCTTCGCCGAACATGTATCTCGCGGTCTCGCCGAATGCATGCACGATGTTGTTCTGCGTCGTCTTCTATCGCGAATGCCTGCGACGAACGCGATGGTTCGTGCTTCCCGTGTTGATGGTGCTCTGGGCCAATCTGCACGGCGGTTTTCTGCTCGGCTTTTTCGTGATCGGCGTCTTCTGCGGCGGCGCCGTGCTCAGAGCGGCCTGGGCCGACCTCAGGATTCTTGCTCTCGCGGGGATCGGGTGCCTTGCCGCGACCTTCGTCAATCCGCTTGGCTGGAATATCTATGCCGGTGCCGCCGCGACTATGGGGCACTTCGTCCAGGGCAATATCGGCGAATGGCTGTCCTACTATCACAACATGGAAATGCCGGGCAGCATTCCCGGCATCCTGTACATGTTGGCCTTCGTCGCGCTCGAGCTTCGCTACAGAAACTCCAGACCGATCCCGCTCGAGCCGAGATTGATGTCCTGGCTGTTCCTGATTCTGGGGCTGTATCAGTTCAGGTACATCGCTTTTTTCTTCATCTTCTCGACCGCGCCGATGGCGCTTCACCTCAGCCGCTTGCTGCCTGAGCGTCTCACCGGTCGGGACGTCAGGGGAGCGTTGCTGGCCGCCGGCATCGTCGGTCTCGGCACCCTGCCGATGGCCTATTTGAACGTTGCGCCGGCGCTCGCACTTCCGCCGATGCTGTCGAGCGAAGATGCCGGCTATCTGCAAAAGCATCTCGCAGGTCGGCGGGTCCTGAACAATTGGAACGTCGGTGGCTACCTGATCTTCGCGACGCACGGCACCGTCCCCCCATTCGTCGATGGTCGCGCCGCGACCGCCTATCCGGACGATTTGCTGCGCGACTATTTCAAGCTGGTGGGCTGGGAGATCGACGAAGCCGCGTGGGACATGGTGCTCGACAAATACCGGATCGACGCCGTGCTGTGGGTCAAGGCGCACGAACAGCTGCGGCGATTTCTGGTGGAGCGGCGAGGCTGGCGCGAGCAATACACCGGCGCTTACGAGACCGTTTACGTCAGGCCGCAATCCGGTTTGGCCGGCGAAGCCAAAAGACAATGACGACTGGCGCCGCGGCTCTGTATGACCAGCCGCGCCTGATGCTTGCGCCGGCGGCTGCCAGCGGATACATCGCGGCCGGCCCTCGCCAGCATCTGTCCCGGGGATTAGCCTGCAAAGCGCACCGATTCGATTGAGGTTTGAAACGCCATGACCGTACGCCTGCACCGCGGCGACCTGCCCGATCTGTCCCGCTATACCGGAGCGGTGGCGATCGACACCGAGACCATGGGCCTGAACCCGCATCGCGACCGGCTCTGCGTGGTGCAGCTCTCGCCCGGCGACGGCAGCGCGGACGTGGTGCAGATCCCCAAAGGTCATACCGACGCGCCGAACTTGAAGGCGCTTTTGGCCAATCCCGCGAACACGAAAATCTTCCATTTTGCGCGGTTCGACGTCGCGGTGCTGTACCAGACGTTTGGTGTCATGACCGGGCCGATCTACTGCACCAAGATCGCCTCCCGCCTGATCCGCACCTATACCGACCGCCATGGCCTCAAGGACCTCGTGCGCGAGGTACTCAATGTCGACCTCTCCAAGCAGCAGCAATCGAGCGATTGGGGTTCCGACAGCCTGACCGAGCCGCAGCTCGCCTACGCCGCCTCCGATGTGCTGCATCTGCACGGCTTGCGCGAGCGGCTCGATGCCATGCTGGCGCGGGAAGGCCGCACGGCGCTGGCCAAAGCCTGTTTCGACTTCCTGCCGACCCGCGCTTTGCTCGATCTCCAGGGCTGGGCCGAAGAGGACATTTTCGCGCATTCCTAGAGTTTAGCGTGGCGGCAAGCTGGGCGGTCGCCCCGTTTCAGACACTTTCGTAACGGCCTGTCGCGGGCTGCATATTTTGGCGTTGCCGGCTACAATGGGGCGCCCGCCAGCCGGACAAGGCGAACGACACCTCAGGAGCCCAGGTGAATTCGGCCCACAATGTCACCTACGACGCCGCGCTCGCGGCGAAGTTCGCCAGCGCGGCGCGCCACAGCCGCCTAGTGCGGATTCTGCGCATCGCGGTGCCGACGACAGTGGCCGCGACCATGGGTCTGCTCGTCCTCATCTCGACCATTTTCAACCCGTTCCAGATCCCCGTGAAGCTCGACTCCGGAAATCTCGTGGTCACTGGCACGAAGATCACGATGGAATCGCCGCACATGTCCGGCTTCACGCCGGACCAGCGGCCCTACGAGCTCTGGGCCAAGACCGCGACCCAGGACATCACCGATCCCGATCATGTCGATCTCCATGATTTGCGCGCGAAGGTGCTGATGGAAGACCAATCGACCCTGTTCCTCGATGCCCGCACTGGACGGTTCGACAACAAGCAGCAGCAGCTCGACCTGCACAAGGACATCTTCCTGCGCACCTCGACCGGCTACGAGGCGCGGCTGAACTCGGCCTTCGTCGACATGGGCAAGGGCACGGTCTCCTCGGACGAGCATGTCGACGTCAAGCTGACCAACGGAACGCTGACGGCCGATCGGCTGCGGATCACGGAAGGCGGCGACGTCATCCGCTTCGAAGGCAATGTGGTGATGCATCTCGACAAGCTGGACGATCCTGCCGCCGCTCAGCCCGCGCCGACTGAACCCGCGCCGGCTGCGAAGACACGTACGCCCCAGAACAAGTCCGCCAATTCAAAGTGATTTTCATGATCAGGTTTTTTCCGCGCAACGACGGCAAGCGGCGCGTCATCCCGGGTGCGGCCGCGCTCGCCGTCGGCATCGCACTGGTCGCAACGGGTGCGGCGATCGCGCAGAGCACGATGCAAGGCGTGCCCAACGCGATGCAGGGCTTCTCGCAGAACCGCGATCAGCCGATCCAGATCGAGGCCGCCTCGCTCGAGATGCGCGACAAGAAGAAGGAAGCGACGTTTTCCGGCAATGTGAAGGTCATTCAGGGCGACACCACCATGACCTCGAAGACGCTGGTGGTGTTTTACGATTCGGGCGGCGACAAGCCGGCCGCGCCACAGCCTGCGGCAAAGGCGACCAAGGGGGCGCCGATGCAGTCGGCGACGCCGGGACCGGGCGGCAACTCCTCGATCAAGCGACTGGAGGCGCGCGGCAATGTCGTCGTCACCCAGAAGGACCAGGTGGTCACGGGCGAGACCGCCGTGTTCGACACCCGCACCAACCTCATCACCATGCTCGGGGGCGTCGTCTTGACGCAGTGCAAGAACGTGCTGCGCGGCGACCGGCTGGCGGTCGACATGACCACGGGCGTGTCGCGTGTGGAATCCGATAGCGGCCGGGTGCAGGCGCTGCTGCCGCAGGGCGGCGGCAATGATTGCGGATCCGGAGGCGCGGGCAAGCCCGGCGCGGGACCTCTGCAATTGCCTGGCGCAACTAAACCCAAATAAGTCAGCGTAGACCCAAGCCCGTCAAAGTAAATTTGAAGAATGATTTCAGACGCTTGGGTCGATCATCGCCGATCCGAGGTTGAAGCTTGCGCGCCGAGACTGTATCTAGCGCGAAGGGCTTTCGAAGCGGGCTTCGCCGCTTTTCGGGCGTGTTTCACTGGGCATGAGACATCCCTTCATTCATGCTGCGTCGGCGAATCCTGAAGCCGGCGCGGCAGATCGCGCGAAGACCGCGCAGGATCGTCGCGAAAGGCTAGAAGGCGGGGATGGTCGATCTCTTCAGCATGTTCCGTCGGCGCCCCGCCAAACGCGGCCGGCCAGGATTTGCGCGCCAGGACATCACCGCGCTCGCTGACAGCGTCGGCGGCCTCGTGGCCAGCCCTGTCAGGGACGCGCCGCCGATCGCCCGTAACCAGCCGATGCACGCACCCGATCAGTTCCAAGGGGACTATCAAGCCGAGCAGCCCCGGGCCCAGGCGGTTCATCCCGTGAGGGCTGCCGGCAGGCCCAACGGTTCCGGCGGGCCTCAGCTCTTGAAGCGGCCGGGCTTCCTGGCTGTGCATAGCGTGGAAAAGAGTTTTGGCAGCCGCCAGGTCGTGCGCGGCGTCAGCATCTATGTGCGCCGTGGCGAAGCGGTCGGCCTGCTCGGCCCCAACGGCGCCGGCAAGACCACCGTGTTCTACATGATCACCGGCCTGATCAAGGCCGATCGCGGCGCGATCGAGCTCGACGGCCACGACGTCACCAAGCTGCCGATGTATCAGCGCGCGCGGCTCGGGATCGGCTATCTGCCGCAGGAGGCCTCGATCTTCCGCGGTCTCACCGTCGAGCAGAACATCCGCGCCGTGCTCGAAGTGGTCGAGCCGTCGCGCAAGAAGCGCGAGCAGCAGCTCGACTCGCTGCTCGACGAATTCAACATCACGCGCCTAAGGAAATCGCCGTCGATTGCGTTGTCCGGCGGTGAGCGGCGCCGCGTCGAGATCGCGCGTGCGCTGGCGACGCGTCCGAACTACATGCTGCTCGACGAGCCCTTTGCCGGCATCGATCCGATCGCGGTCGGCGACATCCAGGACCTCGTTCGCCATCTCACCAACCGCGGCATCGGCGTGCTGATCACCGACCACAATGTGCGCGAGACGCTCGGCCTCACCGATCGCGCCTACATCGTCTATGCCGGTGAGATCCTGACCGAGGGGAGCCCGGATGAGATCGTCGCCGATCCGGACGTGCGCCGCCTTTACCTTGGCGAGGAATTCCGCCTCTAGCCCGTTTTTCCAATTCGTCAAGACGTGTACATCGGGCTTGGACTAGGATAAGCAAAAATCGGACCAACTTTTGGGATCGGTTCTTGCTTCATGGCGCTTTCGCAGAGATTAGAGTTCCGGCAATCGCAGTCGCTGGTCATGACGCCGCAGTTGATGCAGGCGATCAAGCTGCTGCAATTGTCCAATCTCGATCTCACGACCTTCGTCGAAGAGGAACTCGAGCGTAATCCCCTGCTGGAACGGGCCAATGACGAGCCGCCCGCGGGCGAGGGCCCGGCCGAGACCGGCCAGTTCAATGACAGCGACGGCGGCCACAACGACGAGCCGGGCGGCGGCCCGGGCGAAGCCTTCGAGCCCGGCCAGGAAGAGTGGATGAGCAAGGATCTCGGCACCCGCGCCGAGATCGAGCAGACCATGGACACCGGGCTGGACAACGTCTTCTCCGAGGAACCGGCCGAGGCGGCCGCGCGCAACGCCCAGGATGCGGCGCCGACCACCTACACCGAATGGGGCGGCGGCGCCTCCGGTGACGAGGACTACAATCTCGAAGCCTTTGTCGCCGCGGAGACCACGCTCGGCGACCATCTCGCCGAGCAGCTCTCGGTTGCCTTCACCGGGGCCGCGCAGCGCATGATCGGCCAGTATCTGATCGACCTCGTCGACGAAGCCGGCTATCTGCCGCCGGATCTCGGCCAGGCCGCCGAACGGCTGGGCGCATCGCAACAGGACGTCGAGAATGTTCTTGCCGTACTGCAGAAATTCGATCCGCCCGGCGTCTGCGCGCGCAATTTGAGCGAATGCCTGGCGATCCAGCTCCGCGAGCTCGACCGCTACGATCCCGCGATGCAGGCCCTGGTCGAGCATCTCGACCTCCTCGCCAAGCGCGACATCGGAGCCTTGCGCAAGGTCTGCGGCGTCGACGATGAGGACATCGCCGACATGATCGGCGAGATCCGCCGGCTCAATCCCAAGCCCGGCATGAAGTTCGGCACGGCCCGGCTCCAGACCATGGTGCCCGATGTCTATGTCCGCCCGGGACCCGATGGCGGCTGGCATGTCGAGCTCAACAGCGACACCTTGCCGCGCGTGCTGGTCAACCAGACCTACTATTCGCAGCTCTCGAAGAAGATCGGCAAGGACGGCGACAAATCGTATTTCACCGATGCGCTTCAGAACGCGACCTGGCTGGTGCGTGCGCTCGACCAGCGCGCCCGCACCATCCTGAAAGTCGCAACCGAAATCGTGCGCCAGCAGGACGGCTTCTTCACCCATGGTGTGGCGCATCTGCGACCGCTGAATCTGAAGGCCGTCGCCGACGCCATTCAGATGCATGAATCCACGGTGTCGCGCGTCACCGCCAACAAATACATGGCGACCAATCGCGGCACGTTTGAGCTGAAATATTTCTTCACGGCCTCGATTGCCTCGGCCGATGGCGGCGAGGCTCATTCGGCCGAAGCCGTGCGCCACCACATCAAGCAGCTGATCGATGCGGAGGCGCCCTCCGCGATCCTGTCCGACGACACCATCGTGGAACGCTTGCGCGGCTCGGGCATTGATATCGCCCGCCGCACGGTCGCGAAGTACCGCGAAGCCATGCGCATTCCTTCCTCGGTGCAACGCCGTCGCGACAAGCAGAGCGCTCTTGGTAACGTCGTCTCCACCGCCATGGCCGATCGCTCCCGCAATCCCGAACCGGCCTGATTGCGCCGGCGCGAAATCGCGCTACTCTCGATCTGCTATCGGGCCCAAATCCAGGCCAGGCACGAACCAAGTGAGGTTCACATGACTCTCCGCATCTCGGGAAAGAGCGTCAACGTCGGCGAGGCCCTGCGCGGCCGCGTCAACGACCGGACTGAAGAGGTCCTGCGCAAATATTTCGACGGCAATTACTCTGGTCACATCACGCTGAGCAAGGACGGCTTCGGCTTCCGCACCGACTGTGCGCTGCATCTTGATTCGGGAATCACGCTCGAGGCCGATTCCAACGCACCGGACGCCTATGCCAGTGCCGACCAGGCGCTGGTGATGATCGAGAAGCGGCTCAAGCGCTACAAGAGCCGGCTCAAGGATCGCTCCGCCCGCAAGGCCCATGTCGCCTCCGCGGCGCTGGCCGCGATGGATGCCACCAGCTACGTGCTGGAGGCACCGGGCGAGGGTGAGGATGAGGACGAGATCACCGGCTACAGCCCCGTCATCATCGCCGAGGCCACCACCTCGCTGAAGCCGCTGTCCGTGAGCGAAGCGGTCATGGAACTCGACCTCAGCGGGGCGCCCTGCCTGGTGTTTCAGCACGGCTCCTCCGGCCGGGTGAACATCATTTACCGCCGGGCCGACGGCAATGTCGGCTGGATAGACCCCCGGGGGTCAAGACGGACGGCAAGGTGGGTGGCAAGGCGTGAGGCCGTCGGGCGACGCTCTGGGGGCCCCGCGCCGGGGCCCCTTTCCGCCTTAACAATGACCGGGGCAAAGCTGCACGCGGGAGTTGGCACCGGGATTGCGTTGGAGTAGAAGCCCCCCACATCAGGGGCGAGCTAAGTCCGCCTCCTGCTTCATCTTCTTGACGTCGGCCCGCCCTGGTTCTTTGTCCAGGCTGGCCAATTCGGAACCTGACGTTTTCATTCACCTCGGAAAACTTCCATGCCGATTACCGATCTGGTCGCGCCCGAGGCGATTCTCCCGGCATTGAAGGTCAACAGCAAGAAGCAGGCGCTTCAGGAACTCGCGGCCAAGGCCGCCGAGTTGACCGGGCAGAACGAGCGTTCCGTGTTCGAGGTACTCCTGCAACGCGAGAAGCTCGGCACCACTGCGGTCGGCTACGGCGTCGCCATTCCCCACGGCAAGCTGCCCAAGCTGGAAAAGATCTTCGGCATGTTCGCCCGCCTCGATCGCCCGATCGATTTCGAATCGATGGACGGCCAGCCGGTCGATCTCGTCTTCCTGCTGCTCGCCCCCGAAGGCGCCGGTGCCGATCACCTCAAGGCGCTGGCCCGCATCGCCCGCCTGCTCCGCGACCAGGACATCGCCAAGAAGCTCCGCGCCTCGCGCGATGCTCAGGCGATCTATTCGGTGCTCGCGCTGCCGCCGGCGACCGCGGCGTAACTCCCCTCCTTCTTGCAGGATAAGGCCCGATCGATTCTGGCACCTGGATTGCGCGGCGCGCAGCAATCTCGTCATGCTCATCTTGATCTCGAAGGTAGAAGACGCGAATATCTTCCCGTTTGAGACGTAGGGCACAGGGGGCGGCCCTCACATCGTTAAGGGCCGTTCGCCGTTATGGACTGAGTGCACGTGACTGGGAATGGAAGGGCGCCGCTGCACGTCGGTGCCGGGGCGGAAGAGCGGCCCGCGGCCGTGCTTCAGGGTGGTCAGCTTGGCGCCGGACTGCATACCGCAGCGGACTCCGATGCATATGAAAGCGCGATCTGGAAAGCGCCAAGCGCCGGCGTGGAACGGCTGGCGAGAAACGTGATCCGCAGCTCGATCACCCTCAACGTGATCGCATCAATGGGTGTTCTTCACCCCGCATTACTACCTTCAGAGTGGAGCTATGTGCAGCAGGCGGTCGCGCTGCTGATGTGGATCGTCTCGATCTATGCCAGTGTCTTCGTACGGCCGCGGGTCCGGATCCAGCCCAATCCAGATCTCATCGCGTTGGTCACATTTTATGCCCTCGCGGCCGTTTCCGTTCTCTGGACCACGCTTTCCATCGCAGCGATCATGAAGAGCGTTGCACTTGTGGTGACGACTTTCGGTGCGTATTGCCTCATCACGCGTATCGACATCGACGAGATCGTCGGATCCACGGCGCTTGGGCTGTTCGTTCTGGTCGCCGCCTCGGCGTTGTGCGCCGTCTTCGTGCCCGAGATCGGCGTCGACCAGAGCTGGATGCACAACGGCCAGTGGCAAGGAATCTACGAATCGAAGCAGACGCTCGGCTTTCTAAGCGCATATCTGATGTTCTTTGCCTGTTATCAGAAGATCACGGGGCAGGGATGGATTGCATTCCTCGTGTCGCTTGTTCTGGCATCGACCTGCGTCATCGCCTCGGAGTCGCGTGGTGCCGGCGCTGTCGCATTCGCGGCAGGCGGGCTGCTCGTGACTTCCATGTGGTCGATCCGCTGCATGAAAATCTATGCGGTGTTGCCATTCATCATGTGCATCCTGGCCGCTCTGCTGATGCTGTATTTTTACGTGACGGGGTACGATTCCATCCATCTCGGCGAGGCGACCGTCGATTTGACCGAGCGGACCTTCATTTGGCAGTACGCCATCGGCCATTTCAACGATGCGCCGCTGCTGGGCTTCGGCATCAACGGATTCTGGACGCGCCCCGCGATCTACGACTATTTCAACCAGAATCATGGCTGGGTGCTCGACAATTATCATAGCGGTTACATCGCGGTCGCGATTGAAACTGGATTTCTGGGATATTTGCTGTTCGTCACGAGCGTTTATCTGTTCTCGGAAAAGGTCCTCTATTTGATCGCCACCCGGTCGATCGATCGGTATCACTGCGCGCTGATCATCGGCTTCGTCGTCCTGAGCTTTCAATCGAACTTCACGGAGACGATGTTTCTTCGCTCGACAATGTTCACGTCGGTGCTGCTCGTCGCATTCTCCTTCGCAGTGTGCAGGCCGGTGCCCCAGCAGGGGCCTGCAGCGATGACGGGGCAAACAGGATGAATGCCATCCGCGTCCGCTGGACGATAGCCTTTCGTCTTGTCTTGGCACTATCCGTGCTTCCGATCTGCTTCCGGACCGAGGCAGCCGGACAGGCCAACACGCCCCCTGCTCCAAAATTGGGGCGCGGCATCAACATCCTCGGCTACGACGGCATCTGGGAGGGAGGCCGAAACGCGCCATTTCGTCTGGACAACCTCACTGCGATCAGACGCGCCGGGTTCTCGCACGTTCGGATCAATTTCTTCGGCTTTAAATTCATGAATCCGGAGAAGGTAATGGATGAAGTCGTCTTGAGGCGGCTCGATGGCGTCATCGAGGAAGTGCTCGCCCGAAATCTCATCCCCATCCTGGACGAGCACGATACCCATGTTTGTCAGCGCGACATCTCCGAGTGCACAGACAAGCTGAAATCGTTCTGGACCCAAATCGCCGCGCGCTATGCCGGGAAATATCCAGCACTTGTCTTCGAGGTCCTCAACGAGCCGGGCGGGCAGATGTCGTCCACCGGCTGGAACGGCCTTCTGAACGAGTGCCTCAGCATCGTCCGCGCCACCAATCCCCGGCGGACGGTCATCGCTTCGGTTCTCAACGTCGACGAGATGCCGGTTGAGGACCTGGTCCTGCCGTCGGATGACCGGAATCTGATCGTCACGTTTCACTATTACGCGCCGATCCGTTTCACCCATCAGGGCGCACCGTGGTCGCCCACATTCTCGCGAATCGGCCCGGTCGACTGGGGTACCCCGGAGGATAAACAGAAGGCCCGCGCCGATTTCGAGAAGATTCGGTCCTGGTCCCAAAGAGAAAAGCGCCCGATCTATCTCGGCGAGTTCGGCGTGTACGAGGCCGCTCCAGCCGAAGCACGGACCAGATATCTGTCATTCGTGGCGCGGAGCGCAGAGCGGCTTGGCTGGGCTTGGGCCTATTGGCAGTTCGATCATGATTTCGCGGCCTTCGACAGCGCGCGTCAAGCCTGGAAGCCGGACATCCTGCGGGCACTGCTTCCGGCCGGGCGTTGAGGTGCATCCGGGACGCGAGCCATCGCCGCACACTGCCTCATTGCGAGCGAGCGAAGCAATCCAAAATCTTGCCACGGAAAGATTCTGGATCCCCCAAAGCAAACGGGCACGCCTTCCTGCGAAGGCATGCCCGCTTGAAACCCTATTCGTGCGACGCGCGCGTGCTCAGTGCACGCTCACCGCTTGCAGCTCGTTGCTCCAGGCGTTGGCGATTGCGGCTTCGCGGCTGTCGGTCAGCATGATCGGCGTGCCGTCGGCGGCGTGGAGCGCGAAGAGCTTGAGGCCCGGCGCGATCTTCGGCGCTTCGGGAAACAGGCCCGGCACATCCTCAGAGCGGATCTGCTTCACATAGGCGATATGGCCTTCGCCGAGGGTTGCCAGCGTCTCCGGCGAGACGTTCTTGGCTTCGTATTCGAACGCAACGTGACCTTCACTCATGGTCTCGACTCCTCTCTCGAAACTAAGCGGTCGAGTCCGCTACTCGTTCCATTATTCGTGCTCATTGATAGCGATTGTCTTAACGATCCTCTCCGGTTCCGGCCGGGCAAGATCGATCGCCAGCAATCCGTTCTTCAGATCCGCACCCAGCACCAGCATCCCCTCCGCCAGCACGAAAGTGCGCTGGAAGTGGCGCGCGGCGATGCCGCGATGGATGTATTGCCGGGTCTTGTCGTCCTGCTGCCGCCCGCGAATGACGAGCTGGTTTTCCTCAATGGTTACATCGAGTTGGTCGCGGGTGAATCCGGCGACCGCCAGCGTGATCCGCAGACGCTCGGGCTGGCCCTCCGACCGGTCGCACCTCTCGATATTGTAGGGAGGGTAACCGTCGGCGCCTTTGACGACCCGATCGAGCACGCGCTCGATCTCGTCGAAGCCCAGAAGGAAGGGACTGGAAAGCGTGGGAACACGAGACATAGTTTACAAAGTCCTCTCGAAGCGACTTTGGTGCATCAGGGCCCGTACAGGCACCCCTTGATCAGCAATATGGGCATATCCGCGTGTGGGTTCAAGGACGTAGCCGGGGCTGTGGACTGGCAGCTCACCCGCTCTGCCATGCACAAAAGCTGACTTGTCGCCATGGCGCGAAACGCCTGCCACAAGCCGGCCCGACGAAATTGCGGTGTGATTTTTCTCAACAAAAACAAACCCCCTTCTACTGTGCATGGGGTTGTTTTCGCGTTTTTTAATCGACGGCCCAGCGGAACCCGGTCAGGCCTCGATCCGCGTCCGCCCATCGCCGCTGAACAGATGCAGCTTTTGGCGCATTGCTGCGACGCGGATCTTCTCGCCGATCGGCGGCGCCTCTGAGCCGGGAATGCGGACGATGACCTCGCCGGGCGGCAGTTCGCCGGGGTTGGCGGCGATGCGCTGCTCGTCCTGGGCCCGCGTGCCGTAAACGAAGGTTTCGGCGCCGACGCGCTCGATCGCTTCCACGGTGAGCGGAAGGGCGACGCCGCCCGCCGGGGTCTGGTCGGTGATGACGAAATCCTCCGGGCGAATGCCGAGGATGCCGGCGTCGGTGCTGCCGAGCTGCGACTTGATCTCGTCGGCGCGAATCGACATCAGATTCATCGGTGGCGCGCCGATGAAGGAGGCGACGAAAGTCGTCGCCGGCTTCTCGTAGATCGCCAAGGGATTGCCGACCTGCTCGACCTGGCCGCCATTCATCACCACGAGAATGTCGGCGAGCGTCATCGCCTCGAGCTGGTCGTGGGTGACGTAGATCGACGTGGTGTTGAGCCGGCGCTGCAATTTGCGGATCTCGACCCGCATCGCGATGCGGAGTTTGGCGTCAAGATTGGAGAGCGGCTCGTCGAACAGGAACACCTTCGGCTGGCGCACGATGGCGCGGCCCATGGCGACGCGCTGGCGCTGGCCGCCGGAGAGCTGGCGCGGCTTGCGCTCCAGCATCGAGGTGAGCTCTAGCACGCGCGCGGCTTCGTCGACGCGGGTCTTGACCTCAGCCTCCTTCATGCCGCGGTTGCGCAGGCCGTAAGCCATGTTGTTGAAGACGCTCATATGCGGATAGAGCGCGTAGTTCTGGAACACCATCGCGATGTCGCGGTCGGCGGGCTCGATCTGGTTGACGATGCGGCCGCCGATGTCGATCTCGCCGCCGGTGACGGTTTCGAGGCCCGCGACCATGCGCAGCAATGTCGACTTGCCGCAGCCGGAGGGACCGACCAGCACGCAGAACTGGCCGTCGCCGACATCGACGTTGACGCCCTTGATGGCCTCGAAGCCGCCGGGATAAGTTTTGCGGACGTTGCGCAGGGTGACGTTAGCCATGGGATTTACTTTTCCGTCTCCACGAGTCCGCGCACGAACAATTTCTGCATCACGACGACGACGAACACCGGGGGCAGCATCGCGAGCACGGCGGTCGCCATCACGATCGGCCATTCGGTCAGCGCGTCGGTGGTGGTGATCATCTTGCGGATGCCGACCTGGATGGTCTGCATGTCGTCGCGGGTGGTGATCAGCAGCGGCCAGAGATATTGATTCCAGCCAAGGATGAAGAGGATCACGAACAGCGCCGCCATGTTGGTGCGCGACAGCGGCAGCAGCGTATCCCAGAAGAAGCGCAAGGGACCGGCGCCGTCGATGCGCGAGGCTTCCAGCAGCTCGTCCGGGACGGTCATGAAGAACTGGCGGAACAGCAGCGTCGCGGTGGCCGAGGCGATCAGCGGCAGTGACAGGCCCGCATAGCTGTCGAGCATGTGCAGATCTGCGACGATCTTGTAGGTCGGATAGATGCGCACCTCGACCGGCAGCATCAGCGTGATGAAGATGATCCAGAAGATCGGCATCCGGAAGGGAAAGCGGAAATAGACGATCGCATAGGCGGAGATGATCGAGATCGCGATCTTGCCGACCGCGATCAGCAGTGCCATCACCAGCGAGTTCAGCATCATGTTGCCGACGGGCTCGCGGGTCGATCCGCTCGTGCCGACGAAAATGGTCTGGTAGTAGACCTCGAAGAAATGACCGCCCGGCAGCAGCGACATCTGCCCGTTGGCGATCAGCGCGTTGTCCTGGGTCGAGGCGACGAACGCGATGTAGACCGGGAAGGCGACGACCGCGATCCCGATCCAGAGGATGATGTGGGCGATGTAGCGCCGGAAGCCCTCTTCCTCGACCATCAGTAGGTCACCTTGCGTTCGACGAAGCGGAACTGGATTCCGGTGAGCACGATGACCATGACCATCAGGATCACCGACTGCGCCGCCGAGCTGCCGAGATTGCCGCCGAGCAAGCCGTCGGAATAGACCTTGTAGACCAGCGTGACCGTCGACGTTCCGGGACCGCCGCGGGTCATCGTGTCGATGATGCCGAACGTGTCGAAGAAGGCGTAGACGATGTTGACCACTAGCAGGAAGAAGATGGTCGGCGACAGCAACGGGAAGGTCACGGTCCAGAACCGCCGCATCGGACGGGCGCCGTCGATCGCGGCGGCCTCGAACACGCTCTTTGGGATCGCTTGCAGGCCGGCGAGGAAGAACAGGAAATTATAGGAGATCTGCTTCCACGCGGCGGCGAGGATGATCAGCGCCGCGGCCTGGTCGCCGTCGAGCAGCGGATTCCAGTCGACGCCCATATTGCGCAGATAGCGCGAGAGCACGCCGAGCGAGGGATGCAGCATGAAGATCCAGAGCACGCCGACCACGGGCGGTGCCACCGCATAGGGCCAGATCAGGAGCGTGCGGTAGAGCATCGAGCCACGCAGCGGCTTGTCCGCCATCACGGCGAGCAGCAGCGCAAAGGACAGCGACGAGACGGCGATGGCGAACGAGAACAAGAAGGTCCGGACGATCGCCTCGAAATAGGCTGCGTCCTTGAACAGCTCGACGTAATTCTCGAACCAGACAAAGGTGGTCGACAGACCGAACGCATCCTGGAGCAGGAAGGACTGGATCACCGCCTGCAGGGCCGGCCAATAGAAGAAAATCAGGACGATCGCGAGCTGCGGCGCAACCAGCGCGTACGGTAACAGTCTTGACTGGAAGATGGCTTGCTTTTGCATGATGCCAGCAGAGCGGCAGGCCGGGTCGCGGCCTGCCGCTCATTGCCTCACTTGACGGCGGTCTTTTCGAACTGCCGCAGCATCGTGTTGCCGCGCTCGACGGCGGCATCGAGCGCCTGCTTGGCGGTCTTCTTGCCGGCCAGCGCCTGCTCAATCTCTTCCGACCAGACGTCACGCAGCTGCACCATGTTGCCGAGGCGCAGACCGCGCGAATTCTCGGTCGGCTCCTTGTTGGTCAGCTCGAGCAGCGGGGTCTCGAGATAGGGCTGATCCTTGTAGAAGCCTTCTTCCTTCGCCTTGGCGTAGGCCGCCTTGGTGATCGGCAGGTAGCCGGAGGCCTTGTGGATGTAGACCTGGCGATCGGTGTCGGAGAGGAAGGTCAGGAATTTCGCGACGCCCTTGTATTCCTCGGCCGACTTGCCGCCCATCACCCACAGCGAAGCGCCGCCGATGATCGAGTTCTGCGGTGCGCCTTTGACGTCGGGATAATACGGCATCGGCACGGCGGTGAAGTTGAACTTGGCCTGCGCCTTGACGTTGCCGAAGAAGGCCGACGAGGTCAGGTAGATCGGGCACTCGCCCGAAGTGAAGCGGCCTTCGCCGGTGTTGGTGCGGCCGGCGTAGTCATAGGTCTTGGTCTTCTGCAGCTCGACCAGGGTTTCGAGATGCTTGACCTGAAGCGGTCCGTTGAACTCGAGCACGGTGTCGAAGCCGTCGAGGCCGTTGGCCTTGCTGGCGAGCGGCACGTTGTGCCACGCCGAGAGCTGCTCGAGATTGACCCAGGTGATCCAGGAGCCCGAGAAGCCGCAGGTGTCATGACCGGCAGCCTTCAGCTTCTTGGCGGCCTCGAACGTTTCGGGCCAGGTCTTCGGGATCTCTACGTTCGCCTTCTTCAGCTCGTCGAGGTTCACCCACATCACGGTCGAGGACGAGTTGAAAGGGAAGGACAGCATCTCGCCCTTCGACGTCGAATAATAACCGGTGATGGCGGGCAGGTAGATCTTGGGGTCGAACTTCTCGCCGGCGTCGGCCATCAGCTTGTAGACGGGCTTCACGGCGCCGGTCGCGGCCATCATGGTCGCGGTGCCGACTTCGAACACCTGCATGATGTGCGGGGCGTTGCCGGCGCGGAACGCCGCGATGCCGGCGTTCATCGTATCGGGATAGTTGCCCTTGTAGGTCGGGATCACCTTGTAGTCGCTCTGCGACGCGTTGAAGTCGGTGGCGAGCTTGACGATGACGTCGTTGTTGGCGCCGGTCATCGCGTGCCACCACTGGATTTCGGTCACGGCCAAGGCCGGCGAGGCCGATAGTCCAACCGTGAGTGCAATAGCGGCAGCCGCTCCAAAATGTCGAAGAGCCATCAAGTAAACCTCCCTTGGGCCGTCAAAAATGATCGCTTGCGCTAGCAGCGCCATATGACGTTCACATGACTGTGTAAGCGGCCGAAACGAAAGCGGCAAGCGCTGGAAAAGGGAAGCCGTCAAATAGGCGAATGCCGCGCGCGCAGCGTCCTCCGTTCGCGGTGCACAGAGCGCCCGCACCGCACTGCGGCATTGCCGTGGGATGTGGAAGGCGAGGGCGCTAGCGCTTGCGCTCGGGGCCGCAGACAGTGCCCTGCTCGACCATCGCGTCGATCTCGGACCTGGAGTAGCCGAATTCGCCCAGGACCTCGGCGGCGTGCTCGCTGAATTTCGGCGGCAGGCGCCGCAGGCTCGGCTTGCTGCGGTCGAGCCGGATCGGCGACGCCACGCCTTTGTACCAATCCTTCTCGATAATATCGCCGCGCGCGATCGTGTGCGGGTTGGTCAATGCCTGGTCGATCTTCTGCACGGGGCCGGCGGGCAGGCCCGCGGCGAGCAGGCGATTGCACAGCGGCTCGGCCTCGTGCTGGCTGAACACGGCGGCAAGCTCGGCCCGCAGCGCCTCGCGATTGCCGATGCGATCCTTGTTGCGCGCAAAGCGCGGATCGGTGCCGAGCTCGGGCTTGCCGATCTCCTTGGCGAGCTTGCGGAAGGTGCCGTCATTGCCGACGCCGATGAAGATGTCGTCGGTCTTGGTCGGGAAGATCGCATAGGGCACGAGGTTGGGATGCTCGTTGCCGGTGAGCGACGGCGGCTTGCCATGCATGAAATAATTCGCGGTGTGCGGATGCATGATGGCGAGACCGGTCTCGTACAGCGTGGTCTCCAGGAACTGGCCCTGGCCCGAGCGCTGCCGCTCCGACAGCGCCATCAAGATGCCGATCGCCGCATAGAGGCCGGTGCCGATGTCGACCAGCGGCACGCCGATCCGCATCGGTCCGCTCTCGGGCGAGCCGGTCGCCGCGATCATGCCGGTCATGGCCTGGATGATGGCGTCATAGCCGGGATTGCCGCCGCGCGGGCCGTCGGCGCCGAAGCCGCAGATCCGGCAATGCACGAGGCGCGGAAATTTCTCGCGTAACACCTCGTTGCCGATGCCCCATTTCTCCAGCGTGCCCGGCTTGAAGTTCTCGATCAGGACGTCGGCGCTCTCCAGCATCTTGAGCAGCACGGTCCGGCCGCCCTCGGAGGCGAGGTCGAGGCCGATCGAGCGCTTGTTGCGGTTGATGCCGATGAAATAGGCCGCGTCTTCCTCGTGGAAGGGAGGGCCCCAGTCGCGTACCTCGTCGCCTGCGGGCGGCTCGACCTTGATCACGTCGGCGCCATGGTCGGCGAGGATCTGGGTGCAATAGGGGCCGCCGAGCACGCGCGTCAGATCGATGACGCGCAGGCCGCTCATTGCACCCATGGCAGCTCCAGAACTGGCGGCTTCAGTCATGCCTTCGCGTCCCCTGTGTCGATGTGATCACAGGCCTAACGAGGTTCGTCCGAGCCGGCAATGGCTTCGCGCGTAGGGCGTCATGCAGGCCGCTTGCCGCAATCCCGCGAGATGGCAAATAAAGGGAAGCGGCCGGCCCGGGGGTATCCCGGGCCAGCCGCTTCACCGAAACCGGTCAGACCACCGTCAGGCGGACGTCGACATTGCCGCGCGTCGCGTTGGAATACGGGCACACCTGGTGCGCCTTCTCGACCAGCGCCTCGGCTTCCGCGCGGGCGAGGCCTGGCAGCGAGACGGCAAGGTCGATGTCGAGACCGAAGCCGCCGGCCGCGCGTGGGCCGATGCCGACGGTCGAAGTCACGGAGGCGTCGGCCGGAACCTTGGGGCCGCCCTGCGAGGACACGAACTTCATCGCGCCGATGAAGCAGGCGGCATAGCCCGCAGCAAACAGCTGCTCGGGATTGTTGCCGGCGCCGCCTCCGCCGCCGAGCTCCTTCGGCGTGGTGAGCTTGACGTCGAGCGCGCCGTCGAGGGTCGCGGCATGGCCGTCGCGGCCGCCGGTGGCCTTTGCGCTGGTCTTGTAGAGGACGTTCACTGACATTTTTGTCTCCCTGTGTTTTCGGGGTGGGGGCGCCATCTTTATCGCAGGCAATTAGATTGCGCGCAATTGAAATTATAGCGTCTCACATTTAATTGTTCGCAATTGAATGTAGCGACGGCCGGCCCCAGAATGGAGCAAGTCCTGTGAGATTCTCGATGCCCCGGAAACATTCGGCAGCGGACGCGCCGCTGCGCCTCGACAACCAGATCTGCTTCGCGGTCTATTCCGCCGCGCATGCGTTCAACCGCGTCTACAAGCCGCTGCTGGACCGGCTCGGCCTGACCTATCCGCAATATCTGGTGATGCTGGTGCTGTGGGAGCGCGACGACGTGCCGGTCAAGAGCATCGGCGAAAAGCTGCACCTGGATTCGGGCACGCTGACACCGCTGCTCAAGCGGCTCGAGGCGGCCCACCTCGTCAAGCGCACGCGCTCGAGCGAGGACGAGCGTCAGGTGCTGATCGCGTTGACGCCGCAGGGCCAGGCCTTGAAGGACAAGGCGCGGGCCGTGCCGCAATCGATTCTGGCGGCATCGGACTGCTCGGTCTCGGAGCTTGTCGCGATGAAGGACGAGATTGTGGCGTTGCGCGATCGGTTGAATGCGGTGATCGGGGAGTAGGGTTAGAGGTGCGCTCTTAGGACAGCCGCTTCTTTGTGAAGGCTCGGCCGGAGTGAGACTTCAGGTAGGCTTCAAAAGCGAGCGCTTTGTGCTTGTCAGGGGAAGGCGCAGTACCAGATCAGCTTCCAAGGCTTGAACTTGGCAGTGTGGGTGGATTTGCCAGCATTGTGCTCTGGAAACCGGCGCTTCAGATCTTCCGTAGCCCCAACGTATTCCTGCTCGGGAAATTCGATGCTGCGGAGGATGTAGACGTACCACATTGACGATTATCGCCCGGGCAGCCGCTGCGTGGGAGTCTCACCAGTCCGTCTTCGCCCTTCGGGCTTCGCCGGACACCACGCTTCGCCCTTCGAGCTCCGCGCGGCTGCGCCACGCGTAGCCCGAAGGGCGAAGCGTGGTGGAGCCAGGCGGGATCGAACCGCCGACCTCTTGCATGCCATGCAAGCGCTCTCCCAGCTGAGCTATGGCCCCTTAACCGTCCGACGCGCCTTGGGCGACGCGTCGGGAAAGACCCAGAACCACAGTTCTGGAATTATCTCAAGTCTCTTCGTCACCGCCGACATCACCAATGATGTCGGTGACGTCCTCATCGCCTTCTTCGTCGTCGGCGATAAAGGTCGAATCATCGTCGTCATCGTCCTCGATAGTTTCATCGACTTCGATGTCGTCCTCGGATTCGGGCACGACGGCCTTGACCTTGCCGGTGTTCTCCTCGGCATCGGCCTCCTCGAGCGAGACCTCCTCGACCTCCGCCGGCTCTGGCGTGGCGTCGGCGGCAGCGGCTGCGTGACGGGCTTCGGCACCGCGGGGTGCGCGAGCCGGCGCGATGGGCGCGATCGGCACGACTTCACCGGTATAGGGCGAGATCACCGGATTCTTGTTGAGGTCATAGAACTTTTTGCCCGTGGTCGGGCAAATACGTTTAGTTCCGAGTTCGGACTTGGCCACGGCAGAGGAATCCTGGAAATGTCTGAAAAGCGGTGCTTCACTTGGCTAGTTGGCGGCCCGCTGTCAATAGCGCATTGCGGGAGAACGACATGCCCGTGACGGCGGGGAGACCATGTGGTACCTGCCCCGCGAGTCCCACAGGGACGTTTCGGGCCTACCCAAGGACACAAACTTGACCGATTCCGACAAGCCGACGCCGCTCCAGTCGCGCGCCAGCGGTCCCCTGACCGGGAAAGTAAGGGTGCCCGGAGACAAGTCGATCTCCCACCGTGCCCTCATCCTCGGCGCGCTCGCGGTCGGAGAGACGCGGATTTCGGGCCTCCTGGAGGGCGAGGACGTCCTTAACACCGCCAAATCCATGCAGGCGCTCGGCGCCGGGGTCGAGCGTACCGGAGATTTCGCCTGGAAGGTGAACGGCGTGGGTGTCGCAGGCTTCGCGGAGCCCAAAGCGCCGCTGGATTTCGGCAACTCCGGCACCGGCTGCCGGCTCGTCATGGGCGCCGTCGCCGGCTGTCCGATCTCCGCGGTTTTCGACGGCGATGCCTCACTGCGCAGCCGGCCCATGCGCCGGATCCTGGATCCCCTGGAAAAGATGGGCGCGAAGGTCGTCTCCGGCGGCGCGGGCGGCCGTCTGCCGCTGACCGTCCAGGGTGCGCGCGATCCGCTGCCGATCACCTACAAGACGCCTGTGGCCTCGGCCCAGATCAAATCCGCCGTGCTGCTCGCGGGCCTGGCCGCGCCGGGCGCCACGACCGTCATCGAGACCGAGGCCAGTCGCGACCACACCGAACTGATGCTCAAGCATTTCGGCGCCGAGATCACCTCAGTGCAAGAAGGTCAGCACGGCCGCCGTATCACGCTCGTGGGGCAGCCGGAGCTGCATGGCGCCAATGTCGTCGTGCCCGCCGATCCCTCGTCGGCGGCGTTCCCTATCGTTGCTGCGCTGATCGTCGAAGGCTCCGAAATCGTCCTGTCCGACGTCATGACCAATCCGCTGCGCACCGGTCTTTTCACCACGCTGCGCGAAATGGGTGCCTCGATCGAGGAAAGCGAAGTTCGTGGCGACGCTGGCGAGCCGATGGCAAAGCTGCGGGTACGCGCCTCGAAATTGCGCGGTGTCGAGGTGCCGCCGGAGCGTGCACCGTCGATGATCGACGAATATCTGGTGCTGGCGGTGGCGGCCGCCTTTGCCGAGGGCACGACCATCATGCGCGGCCTCCAGGAGCTGCGCGTGAAGGAATCCGACCGTTTGGAGGCCACCGCCGCCATGCTCCGCGTCAACGGTGTCAAGGTCGAGGTCTGCGGCGACGATTTGATCGTCGAAGGCCGCGGCCACGTTCCCGGCGGCGGCGTGGTGGCCACCCACATGGATCATCGCATCGCGATGTCCGCGCTGGTGATGGGCTGCGCCTCCGATCAGCCGGTAACCGTCGATGACACCGCCTTCATCGCCACCAGTTTTCCGGATTTCATCCCGATGATGCGTTCGCTTGGGGCCGATTTTTCATGATCATTGCCATCGACGGGCCCGCGGCGTCGGGCAAGGGCACCCTCGGCAAGCGCCTTGCCCACCATTACGGCTACCGTCACCTTGATACCGGCGTGATCTATCGCGCGGTGGCCTATTCCCTGATGCAGTCCGGTCATGATCTCCGGGACGAGGCGGCGGCGGTCGCTGCGGCGCTGGAACTCGATCCCGAAAAGTTCGGCAATCCCGCCCTGAAGACCCAGAAGGCCGGCGAGGGCGCCTCGATCGTCTCGGCGATCCCCAAGGTGCGCGAGGCCCTCATCAACTTTCAGCGGCAATTCGCCGCCGATCCGCCCGGCGCCGTGCTCGATGGGCGCGATATTGGAACCGTGATCTGCCCCCATGCCGACGTGAAGATCTTCGTCGTCGCCGACCCCAAGGTCCGTGCCCGCCGCCGGACCATGGAGGCCAAGGCGCGGGGCGAGGAGGCGGACGAGGCGGCCGTGCTCGCCGATATCATCCAGCGCGACGAGCGCGACAAGAACCGGGCGATCGCCCCCCTGAAGCCGGCTCCGGATGCTTACTTGCTAGATAACTCCCAACTGGATATAGAAGGCGGCGTCCGGGCCGCCATCGACATTATCGAGGCCGTCCGAGCGGGCCGGTCGCGGGGTTAAGCCGCTGCCGTCATTGGAGGAAGCGCCCGCTCCCGCTCTTTGAGGTCGATACTCTCGGTCCCTGCTCGGGGCCGACGCGATCCAGGTTCCGGACAAAAGATTTCCACGTATCGAACGCGCGGGCCTCAGCCGGCCCGCTTCCGCTGTTCCGCCCTCCAGGTCGGAGCAGCGAGCGGTCGCTCGAAGGTTCTGCGGACCTTCCGACACTGCGCGTACGGTGCGCCCAAGAACCCAACGGCCGGCATGACATCCGCAACTGGAGAACAAATGGCTTCGACTTCTGCTGATACCTATAGCCCGTCGCGCGACGATTTCGCCGCGATGCTCGACGAGTCCTTCGCAGGCGGCAACCTGCAGGAAAGCTCAGTCATCAAGGGCAAGGTTGTTGCAATCGAAAAGGACATGGCCGTCATCGACGTCGGCCTGAAGACGGAGGGCCGCGTTGCCCTGCGCGAATTTTCCGGCCCCGGCCGTGACAGCGAGCTCAAGGTCGGCGACGAGGTGGAAGTGTTCCTCGATCGGATCGAGAACGCCCTCGGCGAAGCCGTGCTGTCGCGTGACAAGGCGCGCCGCGAAGAGAGCTGGGGCAAGCTCGAGAAGGCCTTCCAGAACAACGAGAAGGTCAACGGCGTCATCTTCAACCAGGTCAAGGGCGGCTTCACCGTCGACCTCGACGGTGCCGTGGCCTTCCTGCCGCGTTCGCAGGTCGACATCCGTCCGATCCGCGACGTTGCGCCGCTGATGAACAACTCGCAGCCGTTCCAGATCCTCAAGATGGACCGCCGCCGCGGCAACATCGTCGTGTCCCGCCGCACGGTTCTCGAAGAGACCCGCGCCGAGCAGCGTCAGGAGCTGGTGCAGAACCTCGAAGAGGGTCAGGTCATCGACGGCGTGGTCAAGAACATCACCGATTACGGTGCGTTCGTTGATCTCGGCGGCATCGACGGTCTGCTGCACGTCACCGACATCGCGTGGCGCCGCGTCAACCACCCGACCGAGGTGCTCTCGATCGGCCAGACCGTGAAGGTCAAGATCATCAAGATCAACCACGAGACGCACCGCATCTCGCTGGGCATGAAGCAGCTGTTGGACGATCCGTGGCAGGGCATCGAAGCCAAGTACCCGCTGGGTGCCCGCTTCACCGGTCGCGTCACCAACATCACCGACTACGGCGCGTTCGTCGAGCTCGAGCCGGGCATCGAAGGCCTGATCCACGTCTCCGAGATGTCGTGGACCAAGAAGAACATGCACCCCGGCAAGATCGTTTCGACCTCGCAGGAAGTCGAAGTGCAGGTGCTGGAAGTCGATTCCGTCAAGCGCCGCATCTCGCTCGGCCTCAAGCAGACCATGCGCAACCCGTGGGAGGTCTTCGTCGAAGGTCACCCGACCGGTTCGACGGTCGAGGGCGAGGTCAAGAACAAGACCGAATTCGGTTTGTTCCTGGGCCTCGAGGGCGACGTCGACGGCATGGTCCATCTCTCCGACCTCGACTGGAAGCAGCCGGGCGAGCAGGTGATCGACAACTACAAGAAGGGCGACATGGTGAAGGCCGTGGTGCTCGATGTGGACGTCGAGAAGGAGCGCATTTCTCTTGGAATCAAACAGCTTGAAGGCGACCCCTTCGCCGAGCCGGGCGATGTCAAGAAGGGCGCGGTCGTGACCTGCGAAGTGATCGAAGTGAAGGAGAGCGGCATCGAGGTGAAGATCACCGGTACCGACTTCACCACGTTCGTGAAGCGCTCGGAGCTCGCTCGTGACCGCAACGATCAGCGCGCCGAACGCTTCGCCGTCGGCGAGAAGGTCGATGCCCGCGTGATCCAGTTCGACAAGAAGGCCCGCAAGGTCCAGGTGTCGATCAAGGCGCTCGAAGTCGCCGAAGAGAAGGAAGCCATCGCGCAGTACGGCTCTTCCGATTCGGGAGCAACGCTCGGCGACATCCTCGGCACCGCGCTCAAGAACCGCGACACCAAGTAAGCGAAACGCAGGTTTCACTGCATCAAAGCCCCGGCGCGAGCCGGGGCTTTTTTGTAGTGAGGTCGTCGCCCGGATGGGGCGAAGTGAAATCCGGGAAAGCCTCTCCGTGAGGCGAGAACCCCGGATTACGCTTGCGCTCCATCCGGGCTACGCGGCAGCCGGCCTTGTTTTCTTCTAATTGCGCCGCAATTGATGTATCCAGATAAGCCAATGGCGACGCTGCGACGGCACAACGCGCCTGGCCTTTCATTTGGAGATATTGAGATGTCACTCGATTCGGACATCATCGTCGATCGCCGCAGGATCCGCCGCAAGCTGACGTTCTGGCGCGTATTGGCCGCGCTGATCGCGATCGCGGCGATCGCAGGCTTCGCGCTGGTCGCGACGCCTGGTGCGCGCGGCACGTTCGCGTCCGCCGGCTCGATCGCGCGGGTCCAGATCGAGGGCCTGATCCGCAGCGATTCCGATCGCACCCAGGCGCTCGAGCGGCTGGAGAATTCGCAGGCCGCCGGCGTCATCGTTCACATCAATTCGCCGGGCGGCACCACCGCCGGCTCCGAGCAGCTCTATGATTCGCTTGTACGGTTGAAGGCAAAGAAGCCGCTCGTTGTCGTCGTCGAAGGCCTCGCCGCCTCCGGCGGCTACATCACCGCGATCGCCAGCGATCACATCATCGCCCAGCAGAGCTCGCTGGTCGGCTCGATCGGCGTGCTGTTCCAGTTTCCGAACGTCTCGGAGCTGTTGAAGACCGTCGGCGTCAAGGTCGAGGAGGTAAAGTCCACGCCGCTGAAGGCCGCGCCCAACGGTTTCGAGCCAACCAGCCCTGAGGCACGGGCGGCGCTCGATGCGTTGGTGAAGGATTCCTATGCCTGGTTCAAGGGATTGGTGAAGGAACGGCGTGGCATGGATGACACGCAGCTCGAGAAAGTGGTTGATGGCCGTGTCTTCACCGGACGCCAGGCCATCGATCTCAAGCTGATCGATCAGATCGGCGACGAGAAGACCGCCGTGACCTGGCTGGTCGAGCAGAAGGGCGTCAAGAAGGGGCTCTCCGTGCGCGATTACAAGCTGCAGCCGCGCTTCAGCGATCTGCCGTTCCTCAAGACGGCGGCCGCAGTAACGCTGGAAGCACTGGGTTTAGGCTCGATTGCGCATCAAATCGGACAAACCGGCGTCGCACAGGCGGTCGATCGGCTCGGAATGGATGGAATGCTCGCCTTGTGGCAGCCGGCGGCGTCGAACTGACCGGAACCGGGCGAGCCACAGAGGTTTTTCCCGTTCGGCGCGTGTAGGTCCAGCCCGCTTTTTCGGCATTTGTCACGTGTTTTCACGACGCTCAACCCTCATTTAGCGTCTTGACAGATCACGGTATTTTCACGGAAATGGTCGTCCGCACGCTCCCGGGTCCTATCTCTCGATGATCAAATCCGAACTTGTTCAGCGTATCGCCGAGCACAACCCGCATCTGTACCAGCGGGATGTCGAGAACATTGTGAATGCGATTCTCGAAGAGATCGTAGCGGCTCTCGCGCGCGGTGATCGCGTCGAGTTGCGCGGCTTCGGTGCCTTCTCGGTCAAGCATCGCCCTGCGCGCGCAGGGCGCAATCCGCGCACCGGCGCCCATGTGCCTGTCGATCAGAAGAGCGTTCCGTTCTTCAAGACCGGCAAGGAAATGCGCGAACGGCTGAATCGCGACCATCCGGATCCAGGCGCGCCAGACTGAGGTCCACCTCAGGGTTTCCCGCGGTCGCCAGTGATGCGGCCGCAACCTTGATTCAAGGCGAGCGAGCCGAGATGCGAAAATTCCTGAGCGCGCTGGTCGTGATTCCGCTGGGCCTGGTCCTGATGGTCTTTGCCGTCGCCAACCGGCATTTCGTCACGGTCTCGTTCGATCCCTTCGTTTCCAACGACCCGTCATTCTCGGCAACGCTGCCGCTGTTCCTGCTCCTGATCGTGGTGGCTGCGCTCGGGGTCCTCGTGGGCGGGTGTGCCGTCTGGTTCGGCCAGCGGCACTGGCGGCGTGCGGCGCGCCGGCATGACGCGGATGCCCGGGCCGCGCGAGGCGAGCTGGCTGATCTGCGGGCCCAGTCTGCCGCAGCAAGGCCTGAGTCCCAGCGCCTCCCCGTTCCCTCCGGTGTGGGGCTTTACGGGCCCGTCGGGCGAGACAAGCAGCGCGCGACGTTGTAGAAGCGGCCGCAACCGAAAAGCCCGTTTTCCGGCCGCGGACCCGCGGCCCTCCATTTGCTTTGAGCCCATATCCGTCGAGAACATGTCCTTGCTCGTCAAAATCTGCGGCCTGTCCACGCCCGAGACGCTCGAAACGGCGCTCGAGGCGGGTGCCGACATGGTGGGCTTTGTGTTCTTCCCGCCGTCGCCGCGGCATTTGTCGCTGGAAGCCGGCCGGGAGCTCGGCCGGCAGGTGAAGCGGCGCGCGCTCAAGGTCGCGCTCACCGTCGATGCCGACGATGCCACGCTCGACAACATCATGGACGCGCTGTCGCCGGACATTTTCCAGCTTCATGGCACGGAGAGCGTGGCCCGGCTGCGCGACATCAGGCAACGGGTCGGTCGTCCGGTGATGAAGGTCGTGCCGGTCGCAACGTCAGCCGATCTCGCCGTGCTGCCCGGTTACGCCGAGATAGCCGAACGCATCCTGTTCGATGCGCGCGCACCGAAGGACGCAACGCGGCCAGGCGGCCTCGGCGCACCATTCGATTGGCATCTGCTCGGAAACCTGGAGCTCGCGTTGCCGTATATGGTCTCGGGCGGCCTCAGCGCCGACAACGTCGCCGAAGCCGTTCGCGTCACCCGGGCCGGTGGCGTCGACGTCTCCTCCGGTGTCGAGAGCGCCCCGGGCGTGAAGGACCCCGAGATGATCAAGGCCTTCATTCGCGCCGCGCGCGCAAGCCAAGATGCAAGTCAAGAGTTGAGCGTCCGATGAATGTTGCAAAACCCAATTCCTATCGCAGCGGCCCCGACGAGCGCGGCCATTTCGGCATTTTCGGCGGACGCTTCGTTGCCGAAACCCTGATGCCGCTGATCCTCGATCTGGAGAAAGCCTACACCGAGGCCAAGGTCGACCCGGCCTTCCAGATCGAGATGAACGGCTATCTCAAGAATTATGTCGGCCGGCCCTCGCCGCTCTATTTCGCCGAGCGTCTGACCGAGCATCTGGGCGGCGCCAAGATCTACCTCAAGCGCGAAGAGCTCAACCACACCGGCTCGCACAAGGTGAACAACGTGCTCGGCCAGATCATGCTGGCGCGACGCATGGGCAAGAAGCGCATCATCGCCGAGACCGGCGCCGGCCAGCACGGTGTCGCCACCGCGACGCTGTGTGCGCGCTTCGGCCTGGAATGCATCGTCTATATGGGCGCCGTCGACGTCGAGCGGCAGCAGCCCAACGTCATCCGCATGGAGATGTTGGGCGCAACGGTCATTCCAGTGCAGTCGGGCACGCGCACGCTGAAGGATGCCATGAACGAGGCGCTGCGCGACTGGGTCACCAACGTGCACAACACCTTCTACTGCATCGGCACGGTCGCGGGTCCGCATCCCTATCCGACGCTGGTCCGCGACTTCCAGTCGATCATCGGCAACGAGACCAAGGTGCAGATGCAGGAGATCGAAGGCCGCCTGCCGGATTCGCTGGTCGCCTGTATCGGCGGCGGCTCCAACGCGATGGGCCTGTTTCATCCGTTCCTCGACGATTCCACCGTCGAGATCTTCGGCGTCGAAGCTGCGGGCCACGGGCTGACGCAACTGCATGCGGCGTCGATCGCGGGCGGTCGTCCCGGCGTGCTGCACGGCAACCGCACCTATCTCCTGATGGACGCCGACGGCCAGATCCAGGACGCGCATTCGATCTCCGCCGGGCTCGACTATCCCGGCATCGGCCCCGAGCACTCCTGGCTGCACGAGATCGGCCGCGTGAACTATCTCTCCGCGACCGACGACGAGGCCCTCGCAGCGTTCCAGTTGCTGTCAAAGCTGGAAGGCATCATCCCCGCGCTCGAGCCGGCACATGCCATCGCCAAAGTGATGGAGCTCGCGCCGAAGCGGACCAAAGATCACCTGATGGTCGTCAACCTCTCCGGCCGCGGCGATAAGGACGTCCCGCAGGTCGGCGACATCCTGAGGGGCAAGAGCAAGTGACCACGCGTATCGACACCCGTTTCGCCGAGCTGAAGAAAGCCGGCCGCGCGGCCTTCGTCACTTTCGTGATGGCCGGCGATCCCGATCCGGCCACCTCGCTCGAGATCATCAAGGCGCTGCCGAAGGCGGGCGCCGATGTGATCGAGCTCGGTATGCCCTTCACCGATCCGATGGCCGACGGTCCGTCGATCCAGGCGGCAGGCCTGCGCGCGCTTAAGGCCGGCATGACGCTGAAGAAGACGCTCGATCTCGTGCGCGGCTTCCGCAAGGACGACAATGCCACGCCGATCGTGCTGATGGGCTACTACAACCCGATCTACATCTATGGCGTCGACAAGTTCTTAGGTGATGCCAAGAGTGCCGGCATCGACGGCCTCATCATCGTCGACCTGCCGCCGGAAGAGGACGACGAGCTCTGCCTGCCCGCGATGAAGGCCGGCCTCAATTTCATCCGCCTGGCGACGCCGACCACCGACGACAAGCGCCTGCCGGCCGTGCTCGCGAACACGTCAGGCTTTGTCTACTATGTCTCTATCGCCGGCATCACCGGTGCAGCGGAGGCGGACGCCAATGCCGTCGGCGACGCGGTCGCGCGCATCAAGCGGCATACCAAGCTCCCGATATGCGTCGGTTTCGGCATCCGCACGCCGGAGGCGGCGCGCGCCATTGCCGAAAAGGCCAATGGCTCGGTAGTCGGCACCGCGCTGGTCGATGCGCTCAAGAACAGCCTCGATGCGGAAGGGCGCGCGACGGCCAAAACCGTCAACGCCGTCGCCGAGCTGACGGCGGCACTGGCCCAGGGCGTCAAGGGCGCGCAACAGGCGGCGGAATAGGCCTTAATTCCGCTGCCAAGTCCGACGAGCAAGGCGGACGATACGGCGGCTTGCCGGGCCGGGTCCCGGCCGCCATATATCCCTTCAGGTGGTCCCCAGGCGGGATCGCACATCGGAGCAAACCATGAACTGGCTTACCAATGTGGTCCGGCCGAAGATCCGCAACATGCTGCGGCGGGAGACGCCGGAGAATCTGTGGATCAAGTGCCCGGATTCCGGACAGCTCGTGTTCTACAAGGACGTCGAGGCCAACCAGTTCGTCATCCCCGGCTCGAACTATCATATGCGCATGAATGCGGTGGCGCGTCTGAAGTCGATTTTCGACAATGAGACCTGGTACGACGTCGCGCTGCCTGACGTCACGCCCGATCCGCTCAAGTTCCGTGACGAGAAGAAGTACGTCGATCGCATCAAGGATGCCCGCGCGCGGACCAATCTGAACGACGCGATCAAGGTCGGCTACGGCAAGCTCGAAGGTGCCGCCGTCGTCGTCGCGGTGCAGGATTTCGACTTCATGGGCGGCTCGCTCGGCATGGCGGCGGGCGAAGCCATCGTGCGCGGGCTCGAGCTCGCGGTCGAGAAGAAGTCACCCTTCATCGTGTTCGCCGCCAGTGGTGGCGCGCGCATGCAGGAAGGCATCTTGTCGCTGATGCAGATGCCGCGCACCACGGTCGCGGTGCAGATGCTGCGTGAAGCAAAACAGCCCTACATCGTCGTGCTGACCAACCCGACCACCGGCGGCGTCACTGCGTCCTATGCGATGCTCGGCGACGTGCAGATTGCCGAGCCCGGTGCGCTGATCGGTTTTGCCGGCGCGCGCGTGATCGAGCAGACCATCCGCGAAAAACTCCCCGAGGGGTTTCAGCGCGCCGAATACCTCAAGGAGCACGGCATGATCGACATGGTCGTGCATCGCCACGAATTGCGCCCGACCCTGGCGCGGCTCTGCCGACTGTTGACCAGGGCGCCGGCGCTTGAGACCGCGTCAAAGCCGGTGCAGCCGGTCGTCAGTCCGGCGCAGATTGTATCGGCTCCCGAAACGGCGCCGGCCGCGCCGCACGCGTGAACGCTTCCTCCGACCGCGCAAAGCCGCCGCTCGACGAATTGATCGGGCGGCTGTCGGCCCTGCACCAGAAACGCATCGATCTCGGGCTGGAGCGGATGCACCGCCTGTTCGAGCGGCTCGGTCATCCCGAGCGCAAGCTGCCGCCGGTGATCCACATCGCCGGTACCAACGGCAAGGGCTCGACGCTCGCTTATCTGCGCGCGACGCTGGAGGCAGCTAACCTGCGCGTCCACGCTTACACTTCACCCTATCTCGTTCGCATCAACGAATGCTTCCGGCTCGGCCGCGTCGGGGGCGGCGTGCTGGTCGGCGACGACGAGTTGCGCGCGGCACTGGAAGAGGTCGAGCGTGTCAATGCCGGCGAGCCGGCCACCGTGTTCGAGCTCAAGACGGCGGCTGCATTTCATCTGTTCGCGCGGAACCCGGCCGATGTGGTTCTGCTGGAGGTCGGCCTTGGCGGTCGGCTTGATTCAACCAATGTGGTTGACGCGCCGGCGGCCTGCGTGATCACGCCTGTCAGCATGGACCACATGGATTTCCTCGGTGACACCTTGACGTCGATCGCGGGCGAAAAGGCTGGGATCATCAAGCGTGGCGTGCCCGTGGTTTGCGCCGAGCAGCCGGCTGAGGCGATGGCCGTGATCGAGGCGCAGGCCAGGCGCATGCGCGCGCCGTTGTTTGCCGCGGGCGAGAGCTGGCATGTCAATGTCGAGAACGGGCGGCTGGTTTATTCCGATGAGCGCGGCTTGATGGATCTCACAGCGCCGCGCCTGTTCGGCCGGCACCAGTTCGACAATGCCGGTCTCGCCATCGCGACGTTGCGGGCCACCAACGCCTTCAAGATCAACCAGGCGGCGTTCGAGGCGGGGATCGTCGGTGCGGAATGGCCGGCGCGGATGCAGCGCATCGCTTCGGGCGAGCTGCTCGCTCTCGGCCCGCAGGGCTCGGAGATCTGGCTCGACGGCGGCCACAATGCGGAAGGCGGCCGCGTCGCGGCGGCCGCGCTCGGCGATCTCGAAGAGCGGGTGTCGCGGCCGCTGGTCGTGATCGTGGGCATGATGGCCAACAAGGACGCGAAAGGCTTTCTCGCCAATTTCGCCGGTCTGACCCGTCACATCATCGCAGTGCCGATTCCCGACACCGACAACGCGATGCCGGTCGACCGCCTTACGGATGCCGCCCGCAGCCTCGGCATGCGCGTCGAGCCCGCGCCCGGCGTGGAGGCCGCACTGCGCGCCTTGGCGAAGCTCGCCTACGAAGTGCCGCCGCGCATTCTGATCACCGGCTCGCTCTATCTCGCCGGCCACGTGCTCGCCATCAACGGCACGCCTCCTGTATAGTCTTCGCTCCATCCGAGCTACGGGAAGACCCATGCGTTTTGCCGCGATTGCCGACGTCCACGGAAATTACCTGGCGCTGGAAGCTGTGCTCGCCGACATCCGCGCGCAAGGCGTCTCCGAGATCGTCAATCTCGGCGACATGCTGAGCGGCCCGCTCGATGCGCGCCGGACCATCGAAATCCTGATGCAGCTCGATGCCGTGCACGTGCTCGGCAATCATGACCGCTATCTGCTCGACCGTCCGCCCGAGAAGATGGGCTCGTGGGATCGCCCGGCCCATGCCGCGCTCAATGCCGCGCAACTCGACTGGCTGCGCGCGCAGCCGATGACGCGCGTCTTTCGCGATCAGGTGTTCCTCTGCCACGCGACGCCCGACAATGACGAAGTCTATTGGCTCGATACCGTGCATCCCGACGGCGCGGTGGCGCTGTCGCCGCTCGATCGCATCGAGAAATTTGCGCAAGGCATCACGCAATCGCTGATCCTGTGCGCCCACACCCATCTCGCCCGTGCCGTGCGACTTCGCGACGGAAGGCTGATCGTCAATCCCGGCAGCGTGGGCGGCCCGGGCTTCCGTGACAAGCATCCGTTCCCGCATGTCGTCGAGGCCGGCACGCCGCACGCGCGCTATGCGATCCTTGAGCTAACCGATGGTGCCTGGCAGGTCACGTTCCGCCATGTGGTCTATGATCACGAGGCGATGGCCACGCTCGCTCGCCGCAACGGCCAGCCGGAGTTGGCGAACGCGCTGGCGACGGGATGGCTTGCCTAGCGGCTACGGCTACGGCTGTTTTAGCAGCTTCATCGGATCCACCGCCTTCTGCTTCAGCTGCTCGAAGCTGCATTGCCGCGGGGCCTTGTCGAGGCGCCAGCGCAGGATCGAGGTGCCGTGGCGAAAGCGCTCGCCGCTGAAATGGTCATAGCAGACCTCGATCACCAGCTTCGGCTTGAGCGGACACCACTTCGCCGAGCGCTCGGTGGACCAGCGGCTGGGGCCGCCCGGCGCGTTGCCGGTGAAGCCGGGCTCGCCGATCAATGCCTCAAGCCGATCGGTCAGGTCAGGCTTTTCCGCCGCTTTGATCGCCGAGGTGAAGCCGACATGGTGCAGGAGACCATCGTCATCGTAAAGCCCGAGCAGCAGCGAACCGACCACGCTCCGGCCGGCGATCTTGTTGGTCGCATAGCGGAAACCGCCGACCACGCAATCGGCGCTGCGGAATTTCTTGATCTTCTGCATGCCGTCGCGATTTCCCGCCTGGTAGGGCAGGTCGACGCGCTTGGCGATGACGCCGTCCGAGCCGCCGCCGGATTGCGCCAGCCACTTTTTCGCAAGGGCGTAGCTCGTCGTCGCCGGTGAGAGGCGGAAGATGCTGCTTTTCAGATTCGCCTTGGCAAACGCTTCCAGCGCCGGTCGCCGCTCCCTCAGCGGTTGCCCGGCAAGCTGCTTCTCCTGGCCGTCGCAAGCAGATCGAAGGCGAGATAGAGCGCCGGCGTCTCCTCCGAGAGTTTCTTCACGCGGCTCGCCGCAGGGTGAATGCGTTGCAGCAGCGCGTCGAAGGAAAACCCCTTGCCGTGCGGCACGACGATCTCGCCGTCGAGGGTGAAGCGATCCGCCTTCAGCTTCAGCGCCGCGGCGACGATCTCGGGGAAATAACGCGCAAGGTCTTCACCGGATTTCGAGCGCAGATCAATGCTGCCGCCGTTGCGCGAGAGCAGGCAACGAAAGCCATCCCATTTCGGCTCGTATTGCCACTCCTTGCCGCGCGGGATCGCGTCGACCGAGCGCGCCTCCATCGCCACGAGGGGGTCCGACTTTCGCGCGCGTTTTGCGGGAGGAGGAGGCAACAGGCGGGACTCATCATACGCTGGACATGTCCCATCAACGCGAAACGGCCGACTTTCGCCGGCCGTTTCCAAAAATAATCTTGCGCGCGGCGGATCAGACCGCGGAAGTGATCCACTGCTGCAGCTTCGCCTTCGGCGCCGCGCCGACCTGGCGGGAGGCCATCTCGCCGCCCTTGAAGATCATCAGGGTCGGGATCGACATCACGCCATATTTCGACGCGGTCTTCGGGCTCTCGTCGACGTTGAGCTTCACGATCTTGACCTTGTCGCCCATCGCGCCGGCGATCTCGTCGAGCGCGGGTGCGATCATGCGGCAGGGGCCGCACCATTCGGCCCAGAAATCGACGACCACGGGGCCGTTTGCCTTGAGCACTTCGGCTTCGAAATCGGTGTCAGAAACCTTACCAACGGCCATGGGAGTACCTCGTACCTGAGAGAACGGCGCGACGGGAATCGCGCCAAGATCATGGCGTCAACCTATGAATGGCTCCTTGCCGGGTCAAGGACGCTCACACCGAGATGAAGAGATGCCAGCGCCGCGTCCAGCGCGGGAGCCGAAATCTCCATATATTCAAGGGCCTCGGTCCAAAGCAGGACGGCGCGGACAGGCTTTTGGGGATAAAGCCGCGATAGCACCGCCCGATAGAGCGCAAGCTGCCGGACATAGGCGGCGGGCGCCGCATCGGCGCTCCTGGGAGCCGCCTGATTGGTCTTGAAATCGACGATCAGGACCTCATCCGGCCGAACGACCAACCGGTCGATCTGCCCCGACACCAGCGCCCGGGCGTGGCCCGGCCGTTCCAGCCGGCCGACGATCGCGACCTCCGCCCGGCTGCCGGCCGCAAACACGGGCGCAAACCGTGGCTCGGCGATCAAGCTGAGCACCTTGTCGGCCAGCGCGGTCCGGTCGGCCTCCGCCCAATCCGCCGCGTTGCGCGCCATGAAGCCGAGCGCGGCCTCGCGTCGGCGCTCAGTGGCGATGTCGGGGAGCGATTGCAATAGCCGGTGCACCAGCGTGCCGCGTTGCAGCGCGAGCGCGCGGACTGCACTGATTCGCCCGACTGCACGGCGCGGCCGTCCCCGGACGGCTGGCCGGAGGGGCGCACCGGATCGTCGTCGATGGTGTCGCGCGGTGCCGGCGTCCGCAGCCAGTCCGGGAGCGCGGTCGCCTGGTCCAACGAGGCCGCGGGCGTGCCCAGCGCCACGACATCCTCCGGTCGGGAGAAGCGCGTCGCCTTTCCCAGCGGCGTCTCGATCGTCTCTTTCGTCAGGCCCGAGCCGGCGAGCCCGGTGTCGACCAGATCGTACCAGCTCAGCTTGCGAACCGTCTTCATGTTGCCGGGCATGCAGCCGCCGACGATGAGCCGGTCGGCGGCGCGCGTCATCGCGACGTAGAGCAGGCGGCGATATTCGTCCTCGGTCTCCTCGAGCATCGCCTTGCGCGCCTCGACGACGGGTTTGGGATCATCCGCCTTGCGTCCGGCCCAGACCACCACCTCGCCGCCATTGCCGCGCGGGACATGGATCAGCCGCAGCCGCTGCGAATCCGCTGGCGACGATGTAGTGTCGACCATGAACACGACCGAGGCCTCCAGGCCCTTGGCGCCGTGCACGGTCATCACCCGCACCTCATCGCGGGAGATCTCCATGTCGCGCTTCACCTCGGTATCGGCCGAGCGCAGCCAGGCCATGAAACCCTGCAGCGAGGCGGGCGCCTTGCGCTCGTAGTTCAGCGCCAGCTCCAGGAACTCATCGAGCGCGTCATTGGCCTCATGACCGAGCCGGCGCAGCATGCGCGCGTCTCGCCGTCTCGCCCGAGCAACCAGGCGTAAAAGGCGAACGGCGTCTCCTCGCGCGCCCGCGTTTCGCAGGCTTCGAGGCCTCGCAACGCCGCAGCGAATGTCTCGCTTGTCGTGGCATGCTCGCCAAGCGCGCGGCGCAGCGATCCCTTGCGGTCATGGGCCAGCTGGAACAGATCGTCGTCATCGAGCCCGAACAGCGGGCTCTTCAGCGCGACCGCGAGCGCGAGATCGTCCTGCGGCAGCAGCAGCGCATCGGCAAGGTTCATCAGGTCGATGATTCCGATGTGCTCGGTGAGCTTGAGCCGATCGGCGCCCGCGACCGGAACGTTGGCATGCTTCAGCGCCTGGATCACGGCATCGAACGCATTGCCGCGCCGGCGCACCAGGATCAGCATGTCGCCATAGCGCAAGGGACGCCGCTCGCCTTCGTGCCCGGTCAGCGTGCCGCTCTCGACCAGCCGCTTGATCTCGGTTTGGATCCGGCGCGCGAGCTTCACCTCGGGGCTGGTGGCGGCGACGCCGTCGAACGGCGCGCGCCAGCCCTCGATTTCCTGCCTGTCGTCGGCTTCCGCAAGGTCCCACAGCTCGATCACGCTGGGGCCGGCATCGCCGAGTGCATTGTGCAGGGGATGACCGGTCTCGAGCGAATGGATGCTCTTGTAGATCGCGGGCTCGCGGAAGACGTGGTCGACCGAATGCAGGATCGCGGCGCCGGAGCGGAACGAATAGGTGAAGGCGACCGGATCGAATTTCAGTCCGGCCGCCGTGAACTTGCGGTGCAGTTCGCGCCGGCGTGCATCGAATTCCCGGGGCTGGGCGCCCTGGAACGAGAAGATCGACTGCTTCTCGTCGCCGACAGCGAAGACGGTGCGGTTCAGGCCCTCGCGCGCACCTTCGCCGGCGGTGAACTCCGAGATGATGTGCGCGACGATGTCCCACTGCCGCGGACTTGTGTCCTGGGCTTCGTCGATCAGCACGTGATCGACGCCGCGGTCGAGCTTGTAATGCACCCAGCCCGAGGAAACGCGATCGAGCATCGCCAGCGTCTTGTCGATGAGGTCGTCATAGTCAAGCAGCCCGCGCTCCTGCTTCTCGCGGCGGTAGTTTGCGGCAGCCGCGGTCGCGATATGCAGCAGGGCCGCGGTGCGGTCGCGCATGGTCACCGCACGGCGCGTCTCGACCAATCCGGCGACGCGCTGCGCCTCGTTCTCGAACAGGCGGGCGACGGACGGGTTGTGATCGCAAAACTTCTTGGTCAGCACCGCCTTGCGCGGCAGCTTTTCGTCGGTGAGGAAAACGCTGAGATAGGCATCGACCTGCGCGGCGCCGGAAAAGACCTTTGCCTCGCGAAGCCGGCAGGCCTGGTCGTTGTCGGACTTGCTGCCGTCCTCCAGCGCAAAGGCGATCTCGTTCCAGCGCGATCGCGGCAGGAACGGACCGTCGACAATCTCCGTCTCGACGTCCTCGATGCGATCGTTCGCGTCCACCCCCAGCGCCGCTGCCATCTGCACGGCAGCCAGCTCCGCGCTGCCGGCTTCATCGGTCCAGGCCATGAAGTGATCGCGGCTCAGGCAAGCCTCGCGCACCACCTCCTTGAAGGTGACATCGGCGGCGCTCGCCATCGCGGTCAGCAGCGCGCGGCCGGTCACGCTGTCTGGGTCGCGCGCGGCCTCCAGCAGCACCTTCAGATTGGCGCGTTCCATCATGTCGGTCTGGTCGCGCTCGTCGATCACGGCGAAGCGCGCGGGGACATTGGCCTCGAACGGAAACTGCTGGAGCAAACGCGTGCACAGCGCGTGGATGGTCTGCACCTTGAGCCCGCCCGGCGTCTCCAGCGCACAGGCGAACAGCTTTCGTGCGTCGCGCCGCAATTTTGCAGTGGGATGCGGGATGCCGACCGCGCGGATCGCCGCATCGAGTGCCGTGTCGTCGAGCGTCACCCAATGCCCGAGCGTGGTGAACACGCGCTCGGCCATGTTGGCGGCAGCCGCCTTGGTGAAGGTAATGCAGAGGATCTTTTCCGGCGGCACGCCCGCGAGCAGCAGGCGGATCACGCGCTGCACCAGCACATGCGTCTTGCCCGAGCCGGCATTGGCCGACACGAAGGCCGACGCGGACGGGTCCGATGCGCGCGCTTGCCTGGCGCGCACCTCATCCGGGATGGGGCGCGGTGCCTTCACCATTCCTCGATCCCCAATCCACCGGCCGCGGACCATTCCTTGATCCGGGCGAGATCGTCATAGGCGCCGTAGCGATTGGTCCACATCGGCAGGTTCAACGAGGTATAGGGCTGGTTCTCGTCCTCGAAGGCGCGGATCAGCGCCTCGAGCTTGGCCCTGGCCTCGGCAGCCGCGGTGTCCGGCGGCTGCGGCTCGTCGCCCTGCTTGAACTTGAGTTCGAGAATGCGTTCTTCGCCCGGCGGATTGTTGCCGCTCAGGCGAACATAGACGAGCTGGCTCACGGACGCGCCGGCATCGATGTCGGGAAAACCACCCTCGCGCAGGATCGCGGCTTCCAGCGTGAGCTGCGGCGACAGGCCCATGCGGACCTGCTTGCCGGTCGGTGGCTGGCCGGTCTTGTAGTCGAGGATGGCGTAGCCGCCGCCCCGGCGCCGTTCGATGCGGTCGGCGCGCGCGGAGAGACGGAAGCTGCGCCCATGGTCGAGCGGGATCGAGATCTCGCCGCGAGTTTCCGCGGCGATCGCCTCGATCGCGTCGCGCCGCGCCGTCTCCCATTCGCCGAACCAGCGTGCGATGCGCTGGAAGCGCGGCCACCACAGCGCCCGCGCCTCGGGTCGCTCCATCAGCGGCTCAAAGTATTTTTCGCCGATCGCGCGCAGCACGCGCGCCGGATCGTCGGGCAGATCGGTGGCGTAGCGTTCCGTGAACTCTCCGAGCGCATCGTGGATCGCCGAGCCGCGGTCGGCGGCCGACAGCGGCATGTCGACGGGATCGAGCGCGTCGAGCCGCAAAATGTGTTTTGCGTAGATCGTATAGGGATCGCGCAGCCAGTCCTCGATCCCAGTCACAGACATCCTGAGCGGCCGGGTCGCGCGTGGCGGTCGCGGCTCGGGCTGCTTGATCGGCCTCACCTCGTCGGGCTGGTCCAGCGCGGCTGCGAACTGCACGTATTTCTCGCCCGCGCAGATCGCGGCCTTCCAGTGCGCATCGCCCGCGACCGCCTCCAACCGGTGCAGGAAGCGCGAGGCAACCGCCGGGGCACCGCCAGCCTTGGCGGAGTGGGTGAGGATGACCTCGTCGCCGCCCAGCAGTTGCGCAAAATCATGCGCGGAGAGGCCGATACGGCGTTCCGGCAGATCGAGGCCCAGCTGGTGCCGCATCGGCCGGCTCAGCCACGGATCGATGCGCGGCGCCGGTGGCCAGACCCCTCGATCAGCCCGCCGACGATGATGCGGTCGGCCTGCATCAGGCGTGATTCCAGCGGTCCGTAGATCTGGAGCCGCGCGCCTGGCCTGTCCCGCCGCCGCACCGCGCGATCGCTGAACGCGGTCTGGAACACGTCTGCGTAGTCGGGCAGCGTGACCATCAGTCCGCTGGTCGTGCCGCCGCGCAGGAGATCGTCGAAGGCGCTCGCGAGCGCGAGGCCCTCGCGGTCCTCGAAGGCCACGGAAATGCCCTGCTCGTCGCGCGACAGCTCGATCATGATCTCGCGATGCCGATGCGCGAGTTCGGCGAAGTCATACGGTTTTGATGACGCAAGACTCTCGATCGGCGCCAAGGCTTGTCGTAAGGCATCGATCAGCGCCTGGATGCGATCGAGGTCTTCCGCCTTGAGACGTGCGCGCGGCTCGGCCTTATGCAGCGCGGAGACTTCGCTGCGCCACAGCTTGGCCAGCTCCTCGCGAAAGCGATTGAATTCGCGCAAGAGGCCGGCGGTGCCTGCAGGCGGGCGCGTGCCGCGCAACAAGGCGAGCTCCAGGCCTTCGATCGCAGCCTTCCATGCGCCAGGGGCCCGGCCGAGCCGGCATAGCGGATGCTTCAACATTGCGAGCAGCGTCGGCGGCTCCAGTCCCTTGGTCGCAGCCTCAGCTGTCAGTCGGGCAAAGACGCCGGCGGAGGTTTCCATCAGGACGTCGCCGCCGGAATCGTCGAATGCGAGATCCCACCGGGTCAGCGCGGCCATCACCCGCCGCGCCAGGGCGCGATCGGGCGTGACAAGTGCGGCGGATTTGTCGAGGTGCCGCGCCTCGCGCATCGCAATGGCGATGGCGAGCGCTTCCATTTCAGGGTTGGGAGCTTCGACAACCGCGAGGTTCTTCATACCGCCGGTGATCTTTAAGGCCACATCCGGCTGCTTCAACCGATCGTGCCAGATCTCGGTCTTGGCCGATGGCCGCATCGATTCGGAGGCGAGCAGATCGCGACCGCCTTCTGCCGGAGGCTTGAGAATATCGACGTCGCTGCGCTTGATGCCAAAGCGATCCAGCAGCGCGTGCATGGCATATTGCGGATGGTTCGAGACCGGATGCTCCGCGAACTTGCCGAGCGAGTCGCGGACGCCGCCGATGCTGCGCCAGGCATCGTCATCGAGATCAGTGTCGAGGCCGGGCAGCACCACGGCGCCATGCGGCAGCGAAGCGACTGCGTGGAGAAATCTTGCCGTGGCCGGCATCGAGCCGGTCGAGCCGGCCGCGATCACGGGACCATGGGGATGCGCGGTCAGCCGCTTGGCTTCGGCATCGATCAGGAGGTCGCGGCGGGCAGCGGGCTCGATGCGTTTGATCTCGGCGAGATGACCGGGCCAGGCGATGCGGGCGATGCGCAGAAATTCGAGCGAGTGCTGCCAGTAGCGGTCGAGCATATCCGGCACGAGGCCATCGAGCGCGCTCCAGTCGACGCCGCGCGTGACCATGTCGTCGATCAGGCGCGCGAGATCGGACGCGAGCGCCAGCGTCGAGGCGGGGCCGCCGACGACCAGCGGAGACAGCACCGGGCCCTTGGCCCAGGCCGCGACGAGTTGCGCCAGTGTCAGCCGCCGTTCGAGCTCGCCGAGCCGCGGCGGAATGTCGAGCGGCGTTGCGCCGGAAAACTGTTCGCCCTCATCGGCGAAAGCGAGCTCATCCTCGTCGATGTCGCCGAGCGCGACGATCCGCGGCAGCACGACAGCCTCCGCCTTCATCTCGTCGAGGAAGATCTCGCGGACGACGCGCATGGCGCGCCGTGTCGGCAGGTACAGCGTGGCATCCGCCAGCCGTGCCGGCTCCTTGCGTGCCTCAAAGCCCTCGACCAGCCGGCCGTCGAGCAAGCCTGAGACGACGGTGCGCAGGAACGGAACTGAGATGGGAACGCTGAAAACGCGCATGAGCTGCCTGATTCGGGAATCAGGCGCCAATATAGGGAGGCGGAGTCAAATGGTCATGGGCGGAGGTGGGATAGTCCCCGCTGTTTGCCGGACCAGAACAGGTGCCGTAGGGGACAATGGCGCAGCCCTACGCCACGCTCTCCAGAAACGCCTCTTCCGCCGCGTGCACGGCATCAGGCGTGCCGACATGCATCCAGACGCCGTCGAGGCGAAGGCCGAACAGCCGCTCCTGCTCGTTGGCACGATCGAACATCTTGGTCAGCGAGAACTCGCCCGCGGGGGGCATCGGCGAAGATCGACGGCGACAAAATCGCAGCGCCGGCATAGACGAACGGAACGACCTCTTTTTCCTTGCGCTTGCGCAGGGCACCGTCGGCCAGCATGCCGTAATCGCCGCGGCCGCTATAGCCGATGCTGGTCGCCGTCGGCGCCATCAGCAGCAAAATGTCCATCCGCGCGGGATCAAAGTTTTCGGCGAGCCGCGTCAGGTTGGAGCGTACGCCGTCGATCCACAGCGTGTCGGAATTGACGTGAAAGAACGGTGCGTCCCCGAGCAGCGGCAGTGCCTTGACCACGCCGCCGCCGGTGCCGAGCACCTGGTCGCGCTCGTCCGAGATGGTCACGCGCGGATGCTGGCGGGATGCGGTGTGATCGATGATCTGGTCCGGCAGGTAATGCACGTTGACCACCGCCTCGCTCACGCCGGCCCGACCGAGCTTGTCGAGCACATGGTCGAGCAGCGGCTGGCCGGCCACCGGAACCATCGGTTTCGGCATCTTGTCCGTCAACGGACGCATGCGCAGGCCGAACCCTGCGGCGAGCACCATGGCTTTGGTCGGTTTGACGGGCATCCTTCGCTTTCTCAGACCTACTGATCTCGCGTTCGCAGCAATCCTAACATGAGGTTCGACCGACCGCACCGCGTCTTAACCGCCTTAACCACCTGCCGTGACGCTTGTACGACAGGTGTTGCCGTTACGCCCCGATGGACGTTGACCGCGTCTTTTTCTTCTTGTCGCCGAGCTTGAGAAAGTTGACGCCGATCTGGTCGCCATTGACCCAGGCGAGCTCGCAGCGTCGGTATGCAAGTCCGGTGGACGATAGCAGCAGAAAAAACTCCTTCAGATGCAGGCCTTCGACTGAGCCGTCGATGGTCAATTTGGCGCCGCTGTCGGAGACGTCCTCCATGGTGCAGTCGCGCCGCCAGGTGCCGTCGATACCCATCATCTGGGCCGCGATCCCGCGCTCGAAAACAACCCGGCTGTTGCCGCGCTGGTCCGTCTTCACCGCCATCTGCCCTGCTCCAGCCCCGTAATCATCCGGCTGCTCCGCCGCCAGATTACCGGCGTCTTGGCTAACAGCCGGTAAATCGAGCCCTGAATCAGCCTTTTCAGCCCCTACTAGCCTTTTCAGCCTTGGGCCTCAGCCTTGGACCTCAGCCTTGGGCCTGCCTTTGGGGCGGCGGGACGTTAGCGAGATACCAGTCGCGCAGATGGGCGAGCGCGGGATGCGCCAGGGAGCGCTGGAGATAGGTCCAGATCCGCGGCTGGTGACGCAGATAATGCGGCTTGCCGTCGCGGCGGTTGAGGCGGGCAAAGGTGCCGAGCAGACGCGTGTTCCGCTGCGCCGACATGATGGCGTAGAGCTCGGCGAAGCCGGCCGCATCGAAGCTCGCCTCGCTGGCGCGGCGCGCCTTGATGTAGCGCGACAGCAGCGTCAGCTCGATCGTCTCGGGCACGTCGATGCGGGCATCCTGGAGCAGCGACACCACGTCGTAGGATTGCGGCCCCAGCACGGTGTCCTGGAAATCGATCAGGCCGACGCGTTCGATGCCGGTGCGATTGCCGAGCCAGATCAGGTTCGGCGAGTGATAATCACGGATGATCCAGGTCTTCGGCGACGCCTGCGCCTTCTGCAACAGCTCGCGCCACATCGCGAAAAATTCGGCGCGCTTCTCGTCGTCCAGCGGCGCGTTGCGATCAGGCAGGTACCATTCCGGCATCAAGCCGATTTCGATCAGCAGCGCCTCGGTATCGAAGACGGGAATGGCGTAGGTCTGCCCCCCGAGCGGCAGCGTTTCCGGCAGCGTCTTGCCGTGCAGCACGGCCAGCAAATCGGCCGCGGCTTCGTAGCGTTCGGGGATCGGGCGCGGCGGATCGCCCTCGATCACGCCTTCGGTCCCGAAGTCTTCGCTAATCAGGAAACCGTGGTCGAGGTCGCAATGATGGATCGCGGGGGCGGAGATTCCCTGCGCACGCAGGCCCTCGTCGATGGCGACGAAGGGTTTGATGTTTTCGGCGAGATGCACCGCGGCGCTGTAGGATTTTCCGTTGTACATCGCAGCACCATCGGGGCGCTGCGGCGAATTCATGAGGATGACGATCTCGTCGTCGCGCTGCAGCCGCGCATAGGAGCGCGTCGAGGCGTCGCCCGCCATGCGTTTGCGCGTTGCCTCCATGTAGCCGGATGCATCGAGGAATTCGCGCAGCGCCTGCAGCCGCGCGACGATGGCGGCAGCCTTGCCATGGCCGGTGATGTCGGCGGCGCGTGCATTCGAGCCCAGCGCCGGCCGGTGCGTCAGCGCGATGTCGATGCGGTCTTGAGGCATCGCCGACGGCGCGCGCTCCGGCCATTCGATCAGGACGAGGGTTGCTTCCGGCAGCGGCGACAGCCCGATCTCTTCGAGCTCGCTCTCGTCCTCGACGCGGTAGAGGTCGGCATGCATCACCGGGAACGGTGGCAGCTCGTAGCCCTGCACCAGCGTGAAGGTCGGGCTCGGCACTTCCAGTGCATCGTCGCCGGCGAGGTAGCGGATCATGGCCCGCGCCGCCGCGGTCTTGCCGGCCCCGAGATCGCCGGTGAGCGTGATGACATCGCCGGGGCCGACCAGCAGCGCGAGGTCGGCCACTAGTTGCGCAGTGGCTGTCTCGTTGCGGAGCGCGACGGCGAATGTGGTTGGCGCAGTCATTCGGCGGCGTCGCGATGCGCCGCCTGGTCGGTCGGGAAGTCACAGATCACGACCGTGCCCCTGCCCACGATCGAATCCACCCGGATATTGCCGCCATGCAACTCGACGAAGGAGCGCACCAGCGACAGGCCGAGCCCGGCGCCGCGATGACGCGAGCCTTGCGAGCGGCTCTCGAACCAGTTGAACACCTTGTCCTTCATGTCGGCAGGTATTCCAGGCCCGGAATCTGTCACAGTGAAGACCACACTGCGTTCGGTGCGGCGGGCGCTGATGCCGACGGTGGAATCCGGTGGAGAAAACCCGACGGCGTTGGCGAGGAGATTATAGAGCACCTGCACCACGCGCTTCTCGTCGCCGGTGAAGCTGCCGACATCGGGCGCGATCTCGACCTTGAGGCGGATGCGGTCGGTGGCGAGCCGGTCCTGAAGACCCTCGGCGGCGAGCTCGATGGTCTTGCTGACGTCGACCGGGCCGAGTTCCAGCTTCATGGCACCGGCGTCGATGGTGGCGAGATCCAGGATGTTGTTGGTCAGCGCCAGCAGCGCATTGGTCGATTTGGTGACGTAGTCGAGATATTCGGCCTGTTTCGGGGTCAGCGGCCCGGTCGAGGGATCGCTGAGGAAATGCGCAAAGCCGATGATGGTGGTGAGCGGCGAGCGCAGCTCGTAGGAGACGTGGTGGACGAAATCCACCTTCATCTGGTCGGCCGCCTCCAGCGCCTCGTTGCGCTCGCGCAGAGCGCGCTCGACGTTCTCGGTGTCGGTGATGTCCTGGAACGTCAGCATCGTGGCGCCGTCGTGCAGCGGCCGGATCATGCCGTCGAGCACGCTGCCGTCCTTGCGCTCAAGCTTCAGCGGAATGTCGGCGCGGCTCTCGATCGAGGTGACGGCCTCGCGGATCTGCCGCCAAACGATCGCGTCGTCGAACAGCTGATGGCACCAGCCCTCGACCGTCTGGATGTGCGGCTCGTCGCGCATGGCGTCAGCGGACAGCTTCCACATCCGGACGAACGCCGGGTTGAACAGCTGCGCCCTGCCATTGCTGCCGAACACCGCAACGCCCTCGGCGAGGCTATCCAGCGTCTCACGCTGGACCCGGATCATGCCGTCGAAGCGGCGGGCGAGCTCCAGGCTCTCGGTGACGTCGTCGAACAGATAGGTGACGCCGCCCTCGGGATTCGGCGTGGTGACGACGGAGAGCGCGCGCCCATCGGGCAGATACCAGGTGTCCTTGGCGGCCTCGACCGCCCGATAAGCCTCGTGCAGCTTGGCCTTCCAGGCGCGGAAGTCCGGCTGCTCCGGCAATTTGCGCGCGGCGCGAAGCTTGTCGAGCACGCTGGAATCATCGGGGTTGGCGTCGAGAAAGGTGCGGTCGAGGTCCCACAGCTGGCGGTAGGAATCATTGTAGAAGGCAAGCCGGCGCTGGCCGTCGAACACGGCAACGCCCGAGGAGAGCTGGTCCAGCGTACGGCGATGCGCCTCCGCCATCCGCACCAGCGCCGAGCTCAAGGCATCCGCCTCGCTGGCATCGATGGCAACGCCGACATTGCCGCCACCGACATTGACGGCGCGCACATCATAGATGCGCCGCTCGCCGCCGATCACGATCGGCAGCCGCGAGGTGAAATTGGCCGCTTCCTTCAGTCCCCGCTCCATCGCGGTGCGGTCGGCGCTGTCGAGCAGCTCGAGCTTGCGCTCCTGGGCGTCGGTGATGCTCGCCGCCTCGGTCGCACGGACATAGGCGGGATTGGCATAAGCCAGCGCGCCGTTCTCGCCCTTGGCCCAGATCGGCCAGGGGGCGGCGGTCGCGAAGCCGCGCAACATCTCCGTCTCGTCGGAAAGTGCCTTGTAACGCAGATTGGTCTCGGCCAGATCGCGGCGGAGCCCCGAGAGTTCGCGAATCCTGACGATGGCTTGGCCACCGATGGCGCGGCCGATGGCCTCCAGCGTGTGGCCATGCGCGGTGGTGAGCGTCAGCTGGAACCCGTCGCCGCGGTCGCGCAGCGCATCGACGGCGTGATCCATCTGCAGCGCCGGTTCCGGCGGCAACCAGGTTCCAAACGCGAGCACGCGCTGGGGAGAGGAGTCGCGCGGCAGCACCATGGAGATGTCACCGGAGATCTGCGCGCGATTGTCGCCGGCCGGCCAGGAGATCAGGATCTGCGGCTCGGCGAACAGCAATGCGCCGAAGCGGTCGGCCTGGAGCTGGAGTTCCCCGATCCGGGCGCGCAGCCGCGCCTCGTTCTTCGCCGTGCGCACGCGCGTGCGCATCAGGAGGATCGCGGCGACCACCGAGAAGCCGAGCAAGGCCAGCGCGGTGGCCAGCACCGCGAGCTCCTGCCGGTTGAAATCCAGCAACGTTGAGAGTGTGTCGACGAGGTCGGCGGCCTCAGCCGGCGCAGCCGGCAGCAGCGCCGCGAGAGCGCTTCCCAACAAGCCGTTGCGCACGAGCGATGTGCACGACAGCAGCGTCCGACGCATCGACACGATCACGCCTGACATAGTTGCCCCAAGATCGCACGAATTTGCGCGCGGCGACCCCCGTCGCGCGCGAATCAAACGACAATACCCTCACCGTGACTCCACCGGTAAGAGTCCAGATCGTGAACGCAATGGCGGTCCCAAAAAAATGCCGGAGGCGGTGTTCCAATTCACGTAGTTCCTCGAGTGATTCGGCAGGATGTGCCGTGTGTTAGCGGCCGGTCGAGCCGAATCCGCCGGTCCCGCGATCGGTCGCGGACAATGTCGACACGGGAACCAGCGCGGCCTGCACCATTGGCGCGATCACCATCTGCGCGATGCGCTCGCCGCGCTTGACCACGAAGGCGGTCTGGCCGTGGTTGATCAGGATCACCTTGATCTCGCCGCGATAGTCCGCGTCGATCGTGCCCGGTGAGTTCAGCACGGTGACGCCGTGCTTGGCCGCAAGCCCGGAGCGCGGCCGCACCTGCGCCTCGTAGCCGGGCGGCAACGCGATCGCGAGTCCCGTCGGCACCAGCGCGTATTGGCCGGACGCGAGCGTCAGCGGCTCGTTCTCAGGCACCGCCGCCATCAGGTCGAGACCGGCGGCATCATTGGTCTGATAGGCCGGCAGCGGCAGCCCCTCCGCATGGGGCAGGCGTTGCAGTTCGACGGTGACTTTGGTGCTCAAGATGCGGGCTCCCGGGATTTGCCGGTCACGCTCTTTGCGATATGCGCGACCAGTTCGATGGCGACCTGTTCCTTGGTCATCGCCGGCCAGGAATCAACTGCAAGCTCGCCATCCTTCTCACCGCTCTTGCGGCTGATGAGGTGCACGGTGTTGCGGTCCCCGCCCATGACGCCGGTTGCGGGGGAGACGTCGTTGGCGACAATCCAGTCGCAGCCCTTGCGGGCAAGCTTCGACTTGGCGTTGTCGATGAGGTGCTCGGTCTCGGCGGCAAAGCCGATCACCAGTGGCGGCCGCTGGTCGGTCAGCTTGGCGATCGTCGCGAGGATGTCGGGGTTTTCGACCAGCTGGAGCGGCGGCATGCCGGCCGAAGTCTTCTTCAGCTTCTGCTCGCCTTCATTGGCGACCCGCCAGTCGGCGACGGCGGCGGCGAAGATCGCGATGTCAGCGGGGAGCGCGGCCCGCACCTGCTCCAGCATCTGCCGTGCCGATTCCACATGCTTGACTGTCACGCCCTGGGGATCGCTGAGATCGACCGGGCCGCTGACCAGGATTACCTCGGCGCCCGCGGCCTGTGCCGCGGCGGCGATCGCAAAGCCCTGCTTACCGGAGGATCGGTTGGCGATGTAGCGCACCGGATCGATCGGCTCGTGGGTCGGACCAGCCGTGATCAGCACGCGCTTGCCGGCGAGGGGGCGCGGCACCGGCGGCCGCAGCAGTCGCTCGGTGGCAGCCGCAATTTCGATCGACTCGGACATGCGACCGATGCCGGCTTCACCGGCTTCCGCCATCTCGCCGGAATTCGGCCCGATCAGCATCACGCCGTCGCGTTGAAGTTGCGCGACATTGCGCCGCGTCGCCGCGTTGTTCCACATCAGCGGGTTCATCGCCGGCGCGAGCAGGACCTTGCGGTTGGTCGCAAGCAGGATGGCGCTGGCGAGATCGTCGGCATGGCCGTTGGCCATTTTGGCCATCAAATCCGCGGTCGCAGGCGCCACCACGATCAGGTCGCACTCGCGCGCCAGCCGGATATGACCGGCGTCGAACTCGCTCTGGGGATCGAACAGGTCGGTGTAGACGCGCTCATGCGAGAGCGCGCTCACGGCCAATGCCGTGACGAATTGTTGCGCCGCCTTGGTCAGCACGCAACGGACCTCGATCCGCCGCTCCTTGAGCCTGCGGATCAGGTCGAGCGATTTGTAGGCTGCGATCCCGCCGCCGATGATCAGGGTGACGCTGGCTTCTGGAATGGCGCCGGTGCGTTGGGGCATCGGGGTGGCGGAAGCCGCGGGCGGCGCCGTGAACGGCGTCAGGGGCTCCTCGCGGCCCTCGATCAGCTCGCCGAGGATGACCCGGACCTCTTCCTCGACCGACCTGCGGTTCTTGGCCGAGCGCAGCCTAAGGTAAGTTTTGATGCCTTCATCGAGCTTGCGAATGGTCAGGCTCGCCATGAGGCCCTCCAGCACAAATGATGGCGATGCTATCATTCGCATGATTGCACTGCAATCAAAGATTCCGGACGGCGATCAGGATGCCGATGAAGGTCGCGGCGATGATCCAGAGCGCCACGGTGCGCCAACGGTTCTTGCGGCCTTCGCTGCGGCCCATCGCCGCGATGCTCTCCGGCGACAGCCGGATGCCCTCCCGGGTCATGGTCTCCAGCTGTTCGAGCACCGCAACCGAGCGCGCGGCGATATCAGGCAGGCGCATCAGGATGCGCGCGAGATCGCCGGTGCCGGAGATCGCGCCCTGGACCCGGCCGATCGGACCGAGATTGCGCTCGATCCATTCCCGCACCACGGGGTCGGCGACCTTCCAGATGTCGAGCTTGGGATCGAAGCCGCGTGCCACGCCCTCGACCACCACCATGGTTTTCTGGAGCAGGATCAGCTCGGGCCGCGTGGTCATGTCGAACAGGCCGGTGACCTCGAGCAGCAGCGTCAGCAGCCGCGCCATCGAGATCTCTTCCGCCGTGCGGTTGTGAATGGGCTCGCCGATGGCGCGGATCGCTTGCGCGAAGTTCTCGACCGAGTGATGCGCCGGGACGTAGCCTGCCTCGAAATGCACTTCCGCCACACGACGATAGTCGCGGGTGATGAAGCCGAGCAGGATTTCGGCGAGGAAGCGCCGCTCCTTCATGCCGAGCCGCCCCATGATGCCGAAATCAACCGCGACGAGGCGACCCGCGTCATCCAGGAACAGATTGCCGGGGTGCATGTCGGCGTGGAAGAAGCCGTCGCGCAGCGCGTGGCGCAGGAAACTCTGAATCACCTTGCGGCCGAGATCGGGCAGGTCGACCTGCGACTCGGCCAGGCGCTTGTGATCGTTCAGCGCGATGCCGTCGATCCACTCCATCGTCAGCACGTTGTGCGTGGTGCGGTCCCAGTCCACGGTCGGTACGCGGAAATCAGGATCGTCGCGCGTGTTCTCCGCCATCTCCGACAGCGCCGCGGCCTCGAGGCGCAGGTCCATCTCCATCGCGACCGAGCGCGACATGGTGTTTATGACCTCGATGAGACGCAGGCGCCGCGCTTCGGACGAATAGGACTCGGCCTTGTATGCGACGAAGAAGAAGTCGGAGAGGTCGCGGCGGAAGCGTGCGGCCACGTTGGGGCGCAGCACTTTCACGGCGACTGCCTTGCGGATGCCATCGCGCAAGACTTCGCCGCGATGCACCTGTGCGATCGAGGCCGCTGCGACCGGCGCACTGAGGCTCGCGAATACGTCCGTCAGCGGACGCTCCAGCGACGTCGCGATCACGGCTTCCGCTTCGACTTGCGAAAACGGCGGCAGGCGATCCTGCAGGCTTTCCAGATCACGCGCCATGGCAACGCCGACCACATCGGGGCGCGTCGCCAGAAATTGCCCGAGCTTGAGATAGGCCGGGCCCATCCGGGTCAGCGCGCGCGACAGCCGGGGCCCGTCCTTAGGGCCACCCCGTTCGACGATGCGCGCAAGCTTCAGCGCGAGCTGTCCGGGCGGCGGCACCAGGCTGGGATCGACGGCGCCGAACACGCCCTCGCGCGCGAATACGAACGCGGCGCGCATCAGGCGCGCACTATGGGTTATGGCAGAGATCACAAACGCCAGCCCGAATGCAGTGCGACGATGCCGCCGGACAATATCTGCCAGTTCACGCGGGCGAAGCCGGCATTACGGATCATATCGGCGAAGGCGTTGGGTCTTGGGAACTTGCGGATCGACTCGACCAAATATTGGTAGGACTCGGCGTCACCCGTGATCATGCGGCCGAGCGGCGGGATGACCTTGAACGAGAACAGGTCATAAAGACGATCGAGTCCGGGCATCTCGACGGTGGAGAATTCCAGGCAGAGGAAGCGGCTGCCTGGCTTGAGCACGCGATAGGCCTCGGCCAGCGCGAGATCGATCCGAGGCACGTTGCGAATGCCGAAAGCGATCGTATATGCGTCGAAGCTGCGGTCGGCGAAGGCGAGCGCTTCCGCATTGCCTTTGACGAAATCGACCTGGGTCTCGAGACGCCGCTTTGCGGCGCGCTCGCGGCCTACCTCCAGCATCCCGGAATTGATGTCGCAGACGGTGGCATGGAAGCCGGGGCCTGCGCCCTTGGCGGCGCGGAACGAGATGTCGCCGGTGCCGCCGGCAACGTCGAGCAGCGCGAACCGCCGGTCGCCTCGCGGCGGGTCGAGCGCGGTGATCATGATGTCCTTCCAGACCCGATGCAGGCCACCGGACATCAAATCGTTCATCAAATCATAGCGCGACGCCACGCTGTGAAACACATCGTTCACCAGCGTCTGCTTGTCGCCCAGGGGGACGTCCCTGAAGCCAAAATGCGTGGTTTCGCCCGGCCGATCCATTACTCTACTCCACGAGGCGGACCATAGCGCGCCCGCCGCAATGGCGCTATCACACCGCCCTCATAAGGTGAATGCCTGACCATGCCCGAATTGCCCGAAGTCGAGACCGTCCGCCGCGGCCTTCAGCCTGTCATGGAGGGTGCGAAAATCCTGGTCGCGGAGACCCGCAGGCCCGATTTGCGCTTTCCTTTCCAGCCGGATTTCGTGGCCCGACTGAAGGGGCAGGTCGTCACGGGGCTCGGCCGCCGTGCAAAATATCTCATGGCCGATCTCGCCTCCGGCGACGTGCTGTTGATGCATCTGGGCATGTCGGGTTCGTTTCGCGTCATCAAGCCGGACAACGAGGCGGCGCCGGGCGAGTTTCACTATCCGCGCGCCAAGGACTCCGCGCACGATCACGTGCTGTTTCGGATGTCCTCCGGCGCCGACATTATCTTCAACGATCCGCGCCGCTTCGGTTACATGAAAGTGATCGCGCGCAGCGCGCTCGACGAGGAGCCGCTGCTGCGCGGGATCGGGCCCGAGCCGCTTGGCAACGAATTTGACGCCGCGATGCTGGCGCGATCCTGCGCCGGCAAGACCACGAGCCTGAAAGCCGCGCTGCTCGATCAGCGCGTGGTCGCCGGGCTCGGCAATATCTATGTCTGCGAAGCCCTGCATCGCTCGCATCTGTCGCCGCGCCGGATCGCCGCGACGTTGTCGACCAAGGCCGGACAACGCAAGGGCGTTGCCGGGGGCGAGCCGACCGACCATGCAAAGCGACTGGTCGGCGCGATCCACACCGTGCTGAACGACGCCATCAAAGCCGGCGGCTCCAGCTTGCGCGACCATCGCCAGACCTCGGGTGAGCTCGGCTATTTCCAGCACTCCTTCAAGGTCTACGACCGTGAAGGCGAGAAATGCACCACGCCGCGCTGCGGCGGCACCGTGAAGCGTTTTACGCAGAATGGCCGATCGACGTTCTGGTGTCCGAAATGTCAGAAGTGAGCGTCATTGCGAGGAGCCCTTGCGACGAAGCAACCCAGAATTTCTCCGCGGAAAGATTCTGGATTGCTTCGCTACGCTCGCAATGACGGCGGGGGTAGCGCCTTCACAAAAAAACGCGAAGCGAAGCAATCCGGCCGGGCTGGTGGCCGGATTGCTTCGTCGCTAAGGCCCTTCCGGATGGCGAAGGGCCGGCTGCTGTCCGAGCGATCGCCCCGCTCAGGACGCCAGTGTCGTGGTCTCGTTGGCCGCCAGCTCGGCGGCGACGTGCAACATTCCGTCCGCGGCCGCGATGACCTGGCCGATCAAGACATTGGTGGCGGCGAGCTCGAGCCGGGTCTCGATCCAGTGCCAGAGGCCGCGATCTCATCTGCCGACTTGCCGTTCGGCGCGAATTCGCTCACCGCAAGGCCGCTGGCGAGCGAGTCCTGATGGTCGTTGCGCATCACGATCAGGGGACGCGCGAGCACCTCGGCGAGATCAAGCGCTGCTTCCTCGGTGAGCGTGTTGGCGGCATTGTCGATGCGCTGGCCGCGGATCGGGGTTTGGTTCAGCACGAAGCTGTAAGGCCGCTTCCAGGCGCGCGCGACGCTCAGCGTCGAAACGGTGGCTTCGATGTCGGCGACTCTCGGACGGGCCGGGATCAGGCAGAGGTCAGAATGGCGGATCGCGGCGGTGGTCGCTGCGCTAAGGCCGGCGGCGGTATCGACGATCGCGAGCTGGAGGCCGCTGTCGGCCAGCATCTTCAGGCGCGGTTCGATGTCGGCGGCGTGATAGATCGGCTCGACGACGAGATCATCGGTGGTGCGGCGGCGCTGCCAGTTGGACAGTGTGCCCTGCGGGTCGGTTTCGATCAGGCGAACGGTGAAGCCAGCCTGCTTGGCTGCCAGCGCGAGGCCGATGGCGAGCGTGCTCTTGCCGCTGCCACCCTTTTGGGTGGCCAGTGCGATCGTGTGCATTGAAGATCAATCCTTTGGAGTGCTTGGGTCTCGGGAAACGCCACGCGAACGTGCATCGATCTCGATGCTGAGCTCTTCTCGCTCAGGACGTGCCGGCCCGATCCAAAGGGGATCGCTGAGGTCCGAATCAGCAGTCACGATGATGGCGGAATCGGGAATGCCAACGAATCCGTACCATTACTGGACCCGTACTCGTACGTGTGCTGTGCTTGCAGCCGTGAATAATAAGGACAAGCGGCATGGGCGGAAACTGGCGCGACCGGACGGCGACGAATTTCGAATGCCAGAAGATGCCCGCGGTATCGAGCCGCGGCATGGTGGTCAGCAACCATCCACTGGCCTCCAGCGCCGGCGCGGAGATGCTGGCCGCCGGCGGCAACGCCATCGACGCCGCGATAGCGACCCTGTTCACGCTGACCGTGGTCGAGCCGATGATGGTGGGCATCATCGGCGGTGGCATGGCGCACATCCGGCTCGCCGACGGCAGCCACCGTTTCATCGACGGACAGAGCACCGTGCCCGCGGCGGTGCTTGACACCAGCTACACCCCCACGCCGGGTTCCGCGCATGATGTGTTCGACACCGTCGGCAATGAAAATCTCAACGGACCAAAGGCGGTCGCCACGCCGGGCTCGCTGAAAGCCTGGTGCGAGACGCTGCGCCGCTTCGGCACCATGAGCCTTGCCGACGTCATGCAGCCCGCGATCAAGCACGCCGCGCGCGGCTATGCGACGACACCCTATCTGCACGAATGCATCACCGAGAGCGCCGCCGAGATGCGCAAGGACAAGCCGATCGCGGCGATCTATCTGCCAGACGGCGAGCCGCTCAAGGTCGGCGAGCGCGTGGTACAGGCCGAGTATGCCGAGACGTTGCGGCATATCGCCGACCACGGCGAAAAAGGCGCTCTATGAGGGGCCGCTTGGCGATATCCTGGTCGACTATATGGAAAAGGCCGGCGGCTTCATCCGGCGCAACGATCTCACCAGCTACAAGACCGTCGAACGGCAGCCGATCCGCGCCGATTACCGCGGCTGGACTATCTTTGGCCCGCCGCCGCCCGCGGCTTCCGGCGTGCATATCGCACAGATGCTGAACATCCTGGAAGGCTACGACATGCAAGGCCTCGGCTTCGGTACGCCCGAGACCATCCACTATCTTGCCGAGGTCCTGAAGATCGCATTCGCCGACCGCGCCGCGGCCAGCGGCGATCCTGATTATGTCGGCGTCCCCGTGGAGCGGCTGACCTCGAAGGCCTATGCCGAGGAGCGCCGCGCTGCGATCGATCCGGCACGGGCGCAGAGCTGGGGCGCCGGCGTGTCGCAGCTTGAAGGCGCTCACACCACGCACATGACGGCGGCGGATGCGTTCGGCAACGTGATTGCGACCACGCAGACCATCAATAATCTGTTCGGCGCCAAGATCATGATCCCGGGCCTCGGCGCCATCGCCAACAACTACATGAACCTGTTCGATCCGCGTCCAGGCCACGCCCTGTCCCTGGCGCCGGGCAAGCGGGTGACGACCTCGATGGCGCCGATGATGGCACTCCGTGATGGAAAGTTGCGCTATGCGCTCGGCTTGCCCGGCGGAAAACGAATCTTCCCGAGCGCGATGCAGGCGCTGCTCAATCTGATCGACCACGGTATGAGCTTGCAGGAAGCAGTCGAGGCGCCGCGGGTCTGGACCGAAGGCAATGCGCTTGAGGTCGAGCAGAGGGTGCCGGAGAGCGTGCGCGCGAAGCTCGCGGAGCTCGGCCACAAGGTGCAGCCTGTCGCGGCAGTCGCCGGCGGCATGAATGGTATCGCCTTCCACGACGACGGCACCATGAGTGGCGCCGCTTGCTGGCGTGCGGACGGCACGCCGGTCGGGATCTCGGGTGGTCTTGCGAAGGCCGGGATCAGGTTCAGGCTGAGCTAGGTCTCATGCCCCGGACGCAGCGCAGCGCTTCTTCAGCGGCGCGCATTTCATGCCGCACCGCGCCCGGGACACGAGAGCTACTTGCGCACGCAGATCACGCGCACGACAGCGGCTTTCGCATCTGTGGACGTTCCGTTCGCCGCGACACCGTTCGCCTTCAGGAAATCGCGCACCGTCTCCGCGGAGACCATCACCGCCTGCGACGCCGGCACCGACGTCGCGGGGCCCGCAACCATCGCCGGCTTCAATAGTGCGATGCCGGCGAACTTGCCGTCGCCGTCGATGGCGGGGCTGCCGGAGAAGCCGACAGACGGTGGCGGTGAGAGTGGGGAATCGCCACCACCGACGGATGCCAGCGTAGCCTTGAGGCTCGACACACCCGCGGCTCCGCCCTGGCTCTGCGGATCCGCGATACCGATGACATCGACACTCGTCTTCGCTGCGCCGGCCGCGAGGTTGAGGGGCTCCAGGCCGCGGGCGCCGTAAATATGCAGCAGCGCGAGGTCGTGTTCCCGGTCCTCGGCGAGACGGTCGGCGCTGCCATAGCCGGCGATCGTGATCGCGAGGCAGCTATCAGTGACGAGGCGGTCCGTGAGGATCGCGCCATCGTCGCTGACGACAATGCCGGTGCCATATTCGACGGTCTTGCGTGGCGGCGGCCCCGCCTGTGGCCCCGACGGAAACGCGTTGAAGGCGCTCGACATCGCGATCACGACCGGCTCGACCGTGTTCTCGGTCGCCTGATCGTAGAGGATCGTCATGATGCGGACCTCGTCACCCCTGGAGGTGCCGCGCAAATAGAATTTCTTCAGGCCCTGCAGACCCGACAGCACGAAGAAGTCGGGCTTTACCACGGTGTAGTCGACCTTGCGACCCGGCTCTTTCTTCTCCGCTTCGGCAAGCTTGGCTGTGGTCGGGTTCGCCTCCTTGCGGCGGCTGAGCAGAACCTGCACCGTGCCAGTGGGCGAGGTCCATTTCGAGCCGTTGGCGTCGGTCGCCTGCTGCGGCACCAGCTTTGAGGGAATGCCGAGCCGCGCGCCGCTGGTCATTTCCGTCACGATCTTCCAGCCGACGCTGTCCTGTTTGCGGCGCGCGGTCTCGGCGAGCGCTGCGCGTTCCTGCGGATTGAGCACGCCGGTCGCCTTGCCGCCCTTGGCCTTCTGATACTCCTTGATGGCCTCGACCAGGCGCGCGCTGACGTCGCCGGTGATGGCGCCGTTATACTGGCCGACCCAGGCGAGGTCGGACTGCAGCGACAGCCGCTCCGCCTGCGCCATGGCATCGGCCGTCGCAGCCGGCGTCTGCAATGCAGGAGGCCGGATCGGAACGGTCTGGACCGGCTTCGGCTTGGTGCCAGGAAGCTGCGGTGTCGTCATCTGGGCGTTCGCGCCTGTCGCAGCCGCAAACATCAGTGTTGCCGCAAGCATCGATCTCATGACAAATCCAGCCCGCCCATTGAACGCAATGCCATTGAAGCACATCTCGTTGGTCGCGAACAATGTTGCGGTGGTTCAGACCGGCAGGAGAGGTCTAGCTCCTCATCCTGAGGAGCCGCGTAAGCGGCGTCTCGAAGGATGAAGGCCGTGCAGCCGCAGCGGGGCCTGCATGGTTCGAGACGGCGCTTCGCGCCTCCTCACCATGAGGAGAGGATCTGGAAGGATAACGATGCTGAGCCCGGACGAACTCGAACGTTATGCCCGCCATATCGTGCTGCGCGATGTCGGTGGCCCCGGCCAGGCTGCGCTGAAGCGGGCCTCCGTGCTGGTGATCGGCGCCGGCGGGCTCGGTGCGCCCGCTTTGATGTATCTGGCGGCCGCCGGCATCGGTACGCTCGGCGTGGTCGATGACGACGTGGTGTCGCTGTCGAACCTCCAGCGCCAGGTCATTCACACCACGCCCGATATCGGCCGGCACAAGGTCGAGAGCGCGGCCGAACGGATCTCGGCGCTCAACCCGCATGTCCGCTTCGTCGGTCACGCCACCTGGCTCAATGCCGACAATGCGCTGTCGCTGATCGGGGACTATGACCTCGTGCTCGACGGCTCCGACAATTTCTCGACCCGCTATCTGGCCTCGGACGCCTGCTTCTTCGCCAAGAGGCCGCTGATCACGGCGGCGCTCGGCACCTTCGATGGCTCGCTGACCACCATCCGCGCGCATGAGACAAACGAGCAGGGCGAATTCAATCCGACCTATCGCTGCCTATTCCCGGAAGCGCCGCCGCCCGGGACCGTGCCGGCGTGCGCGGAAGCCGGCGTCATGGGCGCGCTCGCGGGCGTGATGGGCTCGATGATGGCGCTGGAGGCGATCCGCGAGATCGTCGGCTTTGGCGACGGCCTCGTCGGCCGCCTCCTGATGATCGATGCGCGCGCGATGCGCTTCGAGACGCTGCGTTACGCGCGCGATCCCGCCAATCCGCTCAATGGCGATGGGCCTGTGATCACCGATCTCAGCGCCCATCGCACTTGATTGCAGACGTTATGCTGTGGCCGGCTTCTCGCTGTCGAGATGCGCCATCTGCTCAGCGGCGTAACGCGTGCCGGCAGCGACATCGGGCGGGAAGGCCGTTGCCAGCACGGCGAGATGAGCCGGCGTCAGCGTGACCTTGGCCGCGCCGAGTGCTTCGGTGAGGCGGTTGCGGGTGCGGGCGCCGACCAGCGGCACGATCTGCTTGCCTTGCGCCGCCACCCAGGCGATCGCGACCTGTGCCGGCGTCGCGCCAATCTCAGCGGAGATGGCGCGCAGCTGCTCCACCAATGCGAGATTGGCATCGAGATTCGATCCCTGGAAGCGCGGCGTCATCAGCCGGTAGTCCTTGCCTGTCTTGCCGGAGTCCTTCGACCAATGGCCGCTGATGAGGCCGCGCGCCAACACGCCGTAAGCCGTGATGCCGATGCGCGGCATGCGCGCGGCGGATGGTGGCGGAGCCGACCTCGGACAGGCCGATATGTTTGATGTAGCCGGCCTTCACGAGATCGGCGATGCCGCCGATGGTCTCCTCGATCGGAATGTTGGGATCGAGCCGCGCCGGACGGTAGACGTCGATGTAGTCGGTGCCGAGCCGCTGCAGCGAATAGGCGAGGAAGTTCCTCGTTGCGGCCGGCCTCGTGTCCATGCCGGTGAATTCGCCAGCAGGACCGCGCAGCGCACCGAACTTGACACTGATCTGCACCTTGTCGCGCGGCACCTCCTTGAGCGCTTCGCGCACCAGCATTTCATTGTGGCCCATGGCGTAGAAATCGCCGGTGTCGACCAGGGTGATGCCGGCATCCAGTGCGGCGTGGATCGTGGCGATGCTCTCGCCGCGATCGGCGGGGCCGTAGACCTCGGACATGCCCATGCACCCGAGACCGAGAGCGGAGACGGTGGGACCGGTCGAACCGAGTTTGCGCTGTTCCATGATGGCTCTCCTCGAAAGGCGCTGACTGCGCCGCGTGACGAGGCCTGATATGCGCTTGATCGATTGCGCCGATAAGCTGGACAATCGAGAATGGCTTGTTCACATTAACGAACAATGGCTGAGCCCGACCTGCGTGATCTCGACGTCTTCATGGCGGTCGCCCGCACCCGCAATTTCCGGCGCGCGGCGATCGATATTCGCGTGTCGGTGTCGAGCCTTAGCCAGCGATTGCGGGACCTGGAGGAGCGCCTCGGCGTCCGCCTGATGAACCGCACCACCCGCAGCGTCGCCCTGACCGAGGCGGGCGATCTGCTGCTGTCGCGCTTGGCGCCGGCGCTGCGCGATGTCGGCGACGCCCTGGATCAGGTCCGCGGCCTGCGCGAGATGGCCTCGGGCCTCCTGCGCATTAACGCACCGCCGCCCGCGGTCGATCTCGTGCTGGCCCCCATGATCGGGCCGTTCCTTAAGGCCTATCCGCAGGTCGACCTCGAGATCGTTTCCGAGAGCGGGTTCGTCGATATCGTCAGCGCGGGCTTCGATGCCGGCGTACGTTATGGCGAGCATCTCGCGCAGGACATGGTCGCGATCTCGCTCAGCGGCCCGCAGAGCTATGTCGTGGTCGCTTCGCCCGATTACCTCGCGCGCCGCGGCAAGCCTGAGCATCCGAAGGATCTGCTCGACCACGATTGCATCCGCGCCCGCTACTCCAGCGGTGTCATGCACAATTGGGAGTTCGAGAAGGCCGGCCAGCTGGTGAAGGTCGATCCGCCGGCAAAGCTGATCTCGACCAACATGGGCCTTTCCATGCGCGCCGCGCTCGACGGCGCCGGCATCTGGGCGACGCTTGATGGTTATGTCGGCGAAGCCCTGAAGTCCGGCGCGCTCGTCAGTCTGATTCAGGATTGGTGCGAGCCGTTTCCCGGGCCGTTCCTGTACTATCCAAGCCGGCGACAAACGCCGCCGGCGCTGCGGGCCTTTATCGATTTCGTTGCCGACTGGCGCAAGCGCGAAACACGCAGCAAATAGACCTCACAGCATGCTCGGCAGCACGCGATCCGGCGGCTTGTGCGCATCGAGGAAGGTTCGGATGTTGATGATCACCTTCTCGCCCATCTCGACGCGGCCCTCGATCGTGGCCGAGCCCATATGCGGCAGCAACGTCACCTTGCCGGCCTTGGCGAGCCGCACCAGCTTCGGGTTCACCGCGGGCTCGTGCTCGTAGACATCGAGGCCGGCGCCGCCGATCTCGCCGCCTTCGATCAGCTTGATCAGCGTGTCCTCGTCGGTGACCCCGCCGCGCGCGGTGTTGACGATGTAGGCGTCCTTGCGAATAAGCTTCAGCCGGCGCGCCGACAGCAGATGGTAGGTCGCCGGCGTGTGCGGACAGTTCACCGAGATGATGTCCATCCGTGCCAGCATCTGGTCGAGGCTTTCCCAATAGGTCGCGCCCAGCTCTTCGGCGATCTTCGGCGCCACCGGCCGACGATTGTGGTAGTGGATCTGCAAGCCGAAGGCGCGGGCGCGGCGTGCGACCGCCTGGCCGATGCGGCCCATGCCGATGATGCCGAGGCGCTTTCCGCCGATGCGATGGCCGAGCATCCAGGTCGGCGACCAGCCCGGCCAGGGTTTTCCTTCCGTCAGGATCGAGGCGCCTTCGATCATCCGCCTGGGCACGGCGAGGATCAGCGCCATGGTCATGTCGGCGGTGTCTTCGGTCAGAACTTTCGGCGTGTTGGTGACGGTGATGCCGCGGGCATGCGCGGCCTCGACATCGATGTTGTCGACGCCGTTGCCGAAATTCGCGATCAGTTTCAACCTGCAGTCGGGCTGGTTGACGATGTCGGCGGAGATGTGGTCGGTCACGGTTGGGACCAGCACGTCGGCGGTACGGGCGGCTTCCGCGATCTGCTCGGGCGACATCGGCGTGTCGTCGAGATTGATCCGCGCGTCGAACAGCTCGCGCATCCGGGTCTCGATCGAGTCCGGAAGCTTGCGCGTCACCACGACGAGGGGCTTTTTCTTCACCGACATGTCCTGCCCTCATGAGGCGTTGCGAGCCGCCTCTGTCGCCAAAGGCCGGCCGTTGAGGCCTCATTAACCCGGTTGTTCGACACTGCGCTTGCCGTGTCGTCCCCGGCGTTTCCTTCAAGCTCTCCCGACATTTCCGGCCGGAAAATCGGGACAAACCGGTTGTTCAGATGTCCGTCCTCTCTAGCAGAAGGCCGGGCCAAGACAAGAACCACGGGTAAAGGGCTCGGGAACACCCGCGTGGGGCGGGGTCAGGGGCGACAGCGGCCTGGTTTGGGAATTTAGGGCGAGGGACCGGCTCGGCCGGACCTTCGACAGGAGACGGGTTGATGGCGTTGGGGCGTTTTTGTTCGGTGATGGCGCTCGTTTGCACCTGGTTGAGCGCTTCGGTCAGTCCCGGGCATTCGGCAAAGGACAACACCCCTCAGACGGCCTCAGGCCTCCCGGTGCCGCGCTACGTCAGCCTGAAATCGGATCACGTCAACGTCCGCGCCGGCCCGACCAAGGACAACGACGTCGCCTGGGTCTACACCCGTTCCGGCCTGCCGGTCGAAATCACCGCCGAGTTCGAGAACTGGCGCCGGGTCCGCGATTCCGAGGGCGCCGAGGGTTGGGTCTATCACTCGCTGCTGTCGGGCCGCCGTACTGCTGTCGTCACCATGAAGCACAAGGACGAGCTCGCGCCGATCTACGACCGCGCCGATCCCGAGAGCGCGGTTGCGGCCAGGCTCCAGGCCGGTGTCGTCACCCAGGTGAAGAAGTGCACTGCAAACTGGTGCCGCGTCAGCGGTAACGGCTTTGACGGCTGGATCCAGCAGGAGCGCCTCTGGGGCGTCTACTCGGACGAGCAGGTGAATTGATCTGGGCGGGAGCGGAACTGTTGCTCCACCGTCATGCCCGGGCATCCACGCATTTTTCGACGCCTGACCGAATAACGTGGATAGCCGGGACAAGCCCGGCCATGACGATCAAATCAGCAGTTCAGGATAGATCTCAGCGCTTCTTGCGCAACCGTACGACCATGTCGATGCGGGCGATCTCGTAACCCGCGGGCACCTCAGGCATCTTGGACAGCGCCAGATGCGGATCCTCGATGTCGACCAGCTCATGGCTGTTCTCGAGGTAGTAGTGATGGTGGGTCGTGACGTTGGTGTCGAAATAGGTCTTGGTGCCGTCGACGCTGACCTGACGCAGCAGACCGGCATCGGTGAGCTGGTTCAGCGTGTTGTAGACGGTCGCCAGCGAGACCGGCACCTTGGCCAGCGTCGCTTCCTCGTAAAGCATTTCAGCCGTGAGGTGACGTGCACCCTTGCCGAACAGGAGCCAGCCGAGCGCCATGCGCTGGCGCGTGGGGCGAAGCCCTGCGGACTGGAGCATTTCGTTGACGTCGTGCCACGGGCAGCCGGTCAACGCCGGCTGGCGGCCGGACATAAGAGCCGCCGCATGGGCCTCTTCGTCGCGATGGGGCGCGTTATTTTCGTTCATTTCCAGCTTCGGGCACGCGTGAACACTGTCGTTGCCCAACATATATGGAGAGATAGATGCAGATGCAAGTTTCTCGCAACTAGAGTGGTTCTAATCAGGCAGGGAACCGGGGTGGCGGCCCGTCATTTTACCTTCATGAGAGCGCTTTGCTACCCGAAATGGCCTGTGTTAGAGAGCCCGCGGTTCCGCTTAACCCATTTTGGCGCGACCCGGCATTGAGGGCCGCTCGCTATCCATCCAGGGTCCTTCGGTATTCTCGTCTGACAATGGCAACAGATGTCGCCTTTCGAACAGGATGGGGCCCATTTTCGCCGGAAACGCCGCTCAATCGGGGTTTGAACACAAAGGCTTCCGCATGCTGAACAGGCGCAACGGTTACGAATATGAAGATCTGCTGGCATGTGCCCGCGGCGAGATGTTCGGCCCTGGCAATGCGCAATTGCCGCTGCCGCCGATGCTGATGTTCGACCGCATCACGGACATCAGCGAGACCGGCGGCGAATTCGGCAAGGGGGTGGTGCGCGCCGAGCTCGACGTGAAGCCCGACCTCTGGTTCTTCGGCTGCCACTTCAAGAACGATCCGGTGATGCCCGGCTGCCTCGGGCTCGATGCGCTGTGGCAAATGGTCGGCTTTTATCTGGGCTGGAGCGGCGGTGAAGGTCGCGGTCGCGCGCTTGGCCTGAACGAGCTGAAGTTCAGCGGCCAGGTGCTGCCGGAGGCCCGCAAGGTTGTGTACAACATCGATATCAAGCGCGTGATGCGTTCAAAGCTGGTGCTCGGTATCGCCGACGGATGGCTTTCGGTGGATGACCAGATTATCTATCGCGCAAAGGATTTGAAGGTCGGCCTGTTCAAGCAGGGCACGAGCCTGGGCTGAGCGCATCACCACGAAGACAACGATTGAGGCGAGGCTGTCATGAGGCGGGTTGTGGTCACCGGGATGGGCATTGTCTCCTCCATCGGAAACAACACCCAGGAGGTGCTTGCGAGCCTTCACGAGGCGAAGTCGGGCATTTCGCGGGCTGAAAAATATGCCGAGCTCGGCTTCCGCTCCCAGGTGCAGGGTGCGCCGACGCTCGATCCTTCGACGGTGGTCGACCGCCGCGCCATGCGTTTCCTCGGTCAGGGCGCGGCGTGGAATCACGTCGCGATGGAACAGGCGATCCAGGATTCCGGTCTTTCGCCCGACGAAATTTCCAATATTCGCACCGGCATCATCATGGGCTCCGGCGGTCCGTCGGCGCGCACCATCGTCGAAGCCGCCGACATCACCCGCACCAAGGGACCGAAGCGTGTCGGGCCGTTTGCAGTGCCGAAGGCGATGTCCTCCACGGCCTCCGCAACGCTTGCGACCTGGTTCAAGATCAAGGGCGTGAACTATTCTATCTCGTCGGCCTGCGCGACGTCGAACCATTGCGTCGGCAATGCCTATGAAACGATCCAGATCGGCAAGCAGGACGTCATCTTCGCCGGCGGCTGCGAGGAGCTGGACTGGTCGCTGTCGGTGCTGTTCGACGCCATGGGCGCGATGTCCTCGAAGTACAACGACACGCCTGCGACGGCCTCCCGTCCCTACGACGTCAACCGCGACGGCTTCGTGATTGCCGGCGGAGCCGGCGTGCTGGTGCTGGAAGAGCTCGAGCATGCCAAGGCGCGGGGCGCACGCATTTACGGCGAGATCGTCGGCTATGGCGCGACGTCCGACGGCTACGACATGGTCGCACCATCAGGTGAGGGCGCCGAGCGCTGCATGCGCATGGCGATGTCGACCGTGAAGACCAAGGTCGACTACATCAATCCGCACGCGACATCGACCCCGGCCGGCGATCCGCCGGAGATCGACGCACTCCGCAGGGTGTTCGGAAGCGGCGAGAAGTGCCCGCCGATCTCGGCGACCAAGGCGCTGACCGGTCACTCCCTGGGCGCAACCGGCGTGCAGGAAGCGATCTATTCGCTGCTGATGATGAACAATGGTTTCATCTGCGAGAGCGCCCACATCCAGGAGCTCGACCCCGTGTTCGCCGACATGCCGATCGTGCGCAAGCGCATCGACAACGTCAAAATCGGCACCGTGCTGTCGAACTCCTTCGGCTTCGGCGGCACCAACGCCACGCTGGTGTTCAGCCGGCTGGATGCGTAATTTTGGCACGCTGTCATGCCCCGCGAAGGCGGGCATCCAGCACGCCGCAACTTCTCGATTTGCAGTAATCGCCTCGAAATACTGGATCGCCTGCCCCAGTGCGCAAGTGCGCGCAAGGCGGGCGATGACGCCGGAATAATGGGAGCTATCAGGCAATGGAAGGTTTAATGAAAGGCAAGCGCGGTCTGATCATGGGCATCGCCAATGATCATTCGATCGCCTGGGGCATGGCGAAGACGCTGCATGCCCACGGCGCCGAGCTTGCCTTCACCTTCCAGGGCGAGGCGCTGGGCAAGCGTGTTAAGCCGCTGGCGGAGCAGCTTGGCGTCGACATGGTGCTGCCCTGCGACGTCGAGGACATCGCCAGCGTCGACGCCACATTCACGGCCTTGCGCGAAAAGTGGGGCCGGCTGGATTTCGTGATCCACGCGATCGGCTTCGCCGACAAGAACGAGCTCAAGGGTCGCTACGCCGACACCAGCCGCGAGAATTTTTCGCGCACCATGGTGATCTCCTGCTTCTCCTTCACGGAAGTGGCAAAACGCGCCGCCGAGCTGATGACGGAGGGCGGCAGCATGATCACGCTGACCTTCGGCGCCTCGGAACGCGCGATGCCGAACTACAACGTGATGGGCGTGGCCAAGGCGGCGCTGGAAGCCTCGGTGCGCTATCTCGCCTCGGATTTCGGACCGCGCGGCATCCGCGTCAACGCGATCTCCGCCGGCCCGATCCGCACGCTCGCCGGCTCCGGCATCGGCGAGGCGCGCGCGATGTTCGCCTTCATGCAAAAACATTCGCCGCTCCGCCGGGGCGTGACGCTCGACGAGCTCGGCGGCTCGGCGCTGTATCTGTTGTCGGATCTCTCCGGCGGCGTGACCGGCGAGATCCACTATGTCGATTCCGGCTACAACACCGTCCTGATGCCGCGGCCGGACGATTTGAAGGCGCAGGATTAGCTCTCGTAGAGTGGGCAAAGGCGCGCAAGCGACGTGCCCACGATTTCTCAATAATCGAGACCAGTTCCTGCTGCGAAGGACGTGTCGATCAGCGCGCGTCGCTGTTGCGCGCCGCTCGTTGAACCCCGATCAGCAGCGGCAGCGTCTTGTCGAGGCTTTCCGTCAGCATGGCACGCACGTCGTCGCGCAGTGCGGGATTGTCGGCGGCATCTTCAGGGCGGGTTGGAAACGATTCTGCGGGTAGTTCGCGATAGGGGCCGCCGATTTGCACGCCCAGGAGCCTCTGCACCATAAGGGAATGATGCGTGTTGATCAGCGCAGAACTCTGTCTGACAACGGAGAAGTCGCGCCCATCGAAGATGCGGACAAACGCCAGGGCGTAGAGATAGATGCGACGCCCGAGCACCACATCATGGTTGAGGATGCCGAAGCCGCGGACCGTATAGTTGGATGACCCGAAAGGGCTGATTGAATTGAGGATCTGGATGTAGTGCCGGCAATTCGTTCCTTTCGCGACGTCGCGCATGTATTGGGCCAGCTCCGCATTGAGATCGCGGAACAACCTGTCCTTCAATGTGTCCTTGGACTCATCGCGGGGAGGAAATTTCGCCGGGTTGTAGGGGATTCTCCAGAACGGACACGCCGGCAGGGATCGTGGCGCGAGATCCGCGCGAAGATCAGATCATTGAGTCCCCAGCCCGGGATCGGGACGACCGTCTTCTTGTGCTGAAATACGGTCAGGCCGGTCGTCAGCACGGTGAACTCATCGCCGGTGGTGACGACGACACCGAAGTCGCACGGGCCGCCGACCACGGGAGCGGGTTTGCCCGTCGCTTCACGCCGCGTGGTCGTCTTGTTGTTGCTTTGCTTGACGGCTGATCCTGCCGTTTCCGCCCCTGGTGGTACCAATTTGGTCTGCGCCCAAGCAGATGTCGAAAAGCACCACGCGACGGCCGCAAGGACGACGAGCCGGGCCAAAACGTCAAATGCAGCCCAGCCGCAGGAAGCGGACGAGCGATAGTCTTTGTCGCGTCCCCTCGGCAAAGGCGCTTACTCGCCCTTGATATACGCGGGTAGATACCTGTCCAGCTGGGCCGTGAGCAGGCTGCGTGTGCTGTCACGCAGCAATGCACTGCTGGTCACCTGTTCAGGGGTCTTGGGAAATTCGAGATTGTTGAGGATTTGCATATTGTCGTTCTTGTTGGAGAAACTCGAAGCAATCACATCGCCGAAGCTGCGGGTAGGCGCCCGATGGATGTCGAAAGTCCGTCCGTCAAAAACGTTTATGCGGAAATAGGAAACCACGACGCCGCGCCCGGAAGGGCTCGCCCAATTCTTGTAGACCCCGAGGCCCTCGATTGATTGATTGGTGCCATCCACCGAAACGCGGGCTTTCGTGGCTACGACGTAGCGTTCGCAATTTGCAGCTCCGGCGATCTGCCGCACCAGCGCCGTCAGGTCGTCGCGGTCATTGCGGAACAGTTTCGCTTCCGGATGATAGTACGGCCTGAAGGCTCCGCTTGCGTAAGCGACCTTTCGGACAGCCGTGCCGGGAGCCGTGGCGCGAACCCTCGCGACGAACAGATCATCGATACCCCACGTCTCGATCGGCGCCTCCATATACTCGTTGCCGAACATCGTG